>JASLBE010000016.1 GCA_030146705.1 Tissierellales bacterium
TCAATGTTTGTAACATTAAATATTATAGAGTCTGATGTTTTACAAATACCCTTAATATTAACTTGTGTTGTTGCAGGTTTAATTGCATACTTCCATAATTATAAATGGGAAGATATCATTGGAGGAGTTTTATCAGGTATAGATGTGGCAGTAGAAGGGATTTTAATCCTTTTAATAATTGGTATGGTAATAGGCTCTTGGATTGCAGCAGGAACTGTTCAAACTATTATAGTTTATGGACTAGAGCTTTTATCAGCTAAATGGTTTTTACCTATTGCTTTTCTTATAGCGTGCATAACTTCCCTAGCTACTGGTAGTGCTTGGACTGCTGGAGGAACAGTAGGGGTAGCTTTAATGGGAATTGGTGTTGGACTAGGAGTAAATCCTGGGCATGTAGGTGGAGCAATTGTTTCTGGTTGTTTTTTTGGAGACAAAATATCACCTATTTCAGATAATACCAATGTAGTTAGTGCTGCTATAGGGGTAGACTTATTTGATCACTGTAGACATACTATGTATACAGCTATACCAGGTGCTATTATATGCTTTATAATTTATTTTATTATGGGTCTGACTTCTGAAGTTAGTCAAATAGATAGTAGTGTTGTAAATATGACTATAAACGGATTAAAGGACAATTTTTTCATTAGTCCAATACTAATATTACCAGCTATTTTAGTCATAGTTTGTTCTATATTAAAAATACCATCAATAGCATCTCTTTTATTAGTAACCGGAGTTGGAGCAGTACTTGCTATGGTATTCCAACAAGAATCCTTAAATTCTTTATTTTCTATTTTGTACTCAGGTTTTGTTGGCCAAACAGGTATCCTAGAAGTAGATAAGATAGTAACTAGAGGTGGGCTTACAAGTATGTTCTACAATACAACCATAGCCTTATCAGCCTTATCTTTATCTGGTATTCTAGAAAAAACAGGTATGTTAAATAGTGTCTTAAATGCACTACAACGATTCCTTAAAACTAGGTTGTCTATGGTCTTGACTACTATGGCTACTAGCTATATAACATTACTTGCTACAACAAGCCAACATATGTCTATGATAATACCTGGAAGAATGCTGGCACCAGTCTATGAAAAAAATAATTATAAGCTAGTTAACCTAAGTAGAACCTTAGCAGATTCTGGTGGTCTTTTAGATGCAATTACTCCTTGGAGTTTATCTGGAGTTTTTATGGCAGGATCCCTAGGAATATCTACTTTAACATATTTACCTTATGCATTTTTTGTTTTTATAGTCCCAATTATTGCAATATTCTATGCAGTAACAGGAATAGCATTTCCAAAAGAAGAATTTAATTAAGAGATAGGAGTGTAGTTATGATAGATAAAAAAGAATTAATAGAATTTACAGCTGATTTAGTTAAGGTAAAAAGTCCATTTTTTGAAGAAGATGATATTACAGAATTCTTAAAAATATGGTTAAAAAATAATGATTTTGATTTTGATATCCATGAATATAAAGATGATAAAATTACTAAGTTTGAAGGAAAAAATATATTATGTGAAATAGATGGAGGAAACCCAGGACCTACTATATTATTTAATGGTCATATGGACACTGTTTTAGAAGCAGATGGTTGGACTGAAGATCCTTATGGTGGTAAAGTCGAAGATGGAAGGCTATATGGAATTGGAGCCTTAGACATGAAGTCTGGACTTGCAGCTATGCTTATGGCTGTAAAAGTTTTTAAACAAAACCATAAAAAATTTAATGGTAAGATTAAACTTCATGTTGTTTCTGACGAAGAAGGCCCTTTTGGTCTTGGAACAGATGCTATTATAAATGATGGGCTATGCGAGGCTGATGTTGCAATAGTACCTGAACCATCTGCAGGTTTTTTAGGTAAAGACAATACTGTAGTTTGCCTAGGTGCTAGAGGGGGAGTTGTTTATACAGTTGAGATAACTGGAGTAAGTGCCCACGCAGCAACCCCAGAGCTTGGGATAAACGCTATAGTTGAAATGGCTAAGTTAATTGGTGAAATTGATAATATTGAGCCTATTGTTGATGAAAAATTAGGAAAATCCTCCATAGCTATTATAAATACTAAGGGTGGTGATTCTCCAGCAAGTACAGCAGACAAGGCTCAGTTTACAGTTTTTAAGCATATAGTTAGGAGAGAAAATAAAGAGACTATAAAAGAAGAAGTTTTTGCTTGTGCCGATAAAGCTGGTGTTGATAGAAGTAGGATAAAAATTACTTTTAGGGAAGCCCCTTCAAAAGGAACAGAATTATTTTTACCGTATGTTTGTGACGAAAACAATAAGTATATTAAAGATTTTCTCAACGTATCTAGTTCAATCGATCCTACTACAGAAATAGATTACTTTCCAAGTATGGGTGACTTTAACTACCTGGGATCTAGGACAGAAATACCAACAATAGTTTTTGGACCTACAGGGAAAAAATTCCATTCTTCTGATGAGTATGTAGACCTAGAATCATTGGTTACTGTAACAGAAATAATGTATGCTTATTTAGAAAAAATATTATTATAATAAATATATATTAAGCTAGGAGGTTTCCTCCTAGCTTTTTTTTATGGAGAAATTTATTGACAAAAAATATAAGAGGATATATTATAGTAGTTACTAAAAGTAGCAACTATATGTAAGGAGGTAAAAATGCAACTAATTAATAGTTTAAAAGAAATGCAATTTAGTGAACCAGAAGCCAAAATATATATAACTTTGTTAAAATATGGGGCCTCTACTGGATATGAGATTAGTAAGTATTCAGGTGTTCCTAGGTCAAAAATATATAACCATCTTGAAAAATTAGTTAGGGAGGGTGCTTTAGAAACTTCAACCACAGAAAAAACCACCCTCTATAAAGCTATTAGTCCCGAAGACTTAATTGACTTAACTAAGGCAAGTATGGACAAAACTCTAAAATCTTTTGAGTACCTTGCTTCAAACTTACCTGAAATAGAAAATAATAGTGGGATTTGGGAAATTGAAGGTTATGATAGGTTGATTTTAAAGGCTAGGGAAATTATTGAAAATACAGAGGAATCTTTATATATACAAATTTGGACTAATGAGTTAACTAATGATTTAACAGATGTAATAAATGAGAAACTCAATAGCCTAGAAAAGTCTGTTGTAATTTTATATGATGAAAAACAAGAGTATAAAACAAATTTAAAGAAGTTCTTTTCCCATGGTTTTGAAATGGAAAGATTAGAAGATATGAAGCATAGATGGATTACTATAATATCAGATGAAAGTATCCTTTTATATTCTGGAATTTTATTTAATAATGAAGTTTCTGGAATTTACACAGAAAATAAAATCTTATCATTTTTTGCCAAGGAATATGTCCAGCATGATGCTTATTGTTTAAAGTTAATAGATAAGTTTCGTGGTGAATTAACAAAAGAATATGGAAAAGGATTAAAGGAAATTAGAAATATATATGACTAATATTATTAAATAAAAAGGAGAAATTATGGATATTTTAGTTTTAAATGAAAATCAAATGAAGGAAGTTATAAGTATAAAAGAGGCTATAGATAGCAATAAAATAGCCTTAAAGGCGTATTCTAATAATGAGGGAGACATACCATTAAGATCTAATTTAGACATTGAAAACTTTAATGGACAAAGCTTATATATGCCAGGTTATTTAGCTTCTCAAAATGCTTTAGGTATAAAATTAGTTAGTGTCTACCCAGAAAATAGAAAAAAAGGACTTTTAGCAGTTCCATCCTTAATGCTATTAGTTGATGATGAAACTGGTTTTCCTAATTGTATAATGGATGGAACATATTTAACCCAATTAAGGACAGGAGCCATTTCAGGCAGTGCAACTGATATTTTATCTAGGAAAGATAGTAGCGTTTTCACCCTTATTGGGACAGGTGGACAAGGCGCCTTACAATTAGAAGCTGTTTTAGCTGTTAGGGACATAAAAACTGCCTATGTTTTTGATATTAATGAAGAGAATATGAAACATTTCGCTAGCAAGATGCAAAAGGAATTGGGAGAAAAGTATAAGGTTGAAATTAAAGAAGCCTTTGACCTTGAAGAAGCAATTAGACAGTCCGATATAATAACCTCTGTTACTACAGCTAGAGAAAAAACCTTTGATGCTAGCTGGGTAAAACCTGGTAGTCATATTAATGGTGTTGGGTCATATACACCTGAAATGTCCGAAATAGATGGAAATCTTATAATTAAAGCTGATAAGGTTTACTGCGATACTAAGGATGCGGTTATTGAAAGTGGAGATTTTGTTAAACTTATTGATAAAGGTTTATTTAAGAAAGAAGATATAACAGGTGAATTAGGCGAAGTTCTTTTAGGTAAAATTCCATCTAGGGAAAACGATGAAGAGATTAGCTTTTTTGAAACTACTGGAAATGCAATTTTTGATATTACTGCTGCTAAAAAAATATATGACCTAGCTAAAAATAAGAATATAGCTACAAGCATTACTATTTAAGACAAGGGGATTAATGCAGTGGAAAATATTTTATTTGGATTAATACCTGCTATAATGTGGGGAATACAACCTATAATTATGACTAAAATAGGTAGTAAATCTACAAAAAAAGTAATCGGTATGGCCCTGGGTATATTTTTATCATCTTTAATAATTGGAATCTTTAAAAAACCTAGTAATTGGACTTTGTTTCTTCTTAGTATTTCTTTTATAGATGGTTTGGCCTTAAGTTTCGGCCTTATGAATCAAATTAAGGGACTAGAACTATTAGGAGTATCTAAGGGAACACCTATTTCTACAGGTACTCAACTTGTAGGTGCTAGTTTAGTAGCTGCTATATTTTTTAAGGAATGGACAAGTTTTTACCAGTATTCATTAGGAATTCTAGCTAATATTTTAATAATACTAGGCGTTGCCATGACAGCTTATAAAGAGAAAAATCAAAAGCATACAAATATAAAATTAGGTGTTTTAACCTTAATTGCCTCTTCAACTGGTTTTATTTTATATACAGTTATTTTAAGAGTATTTAATATAGAAATATGGGATGCTCTAATACCACAAGGGCTAGGTATGCTAATAGGTTCTTATCTTTTAGCTAGAAAAAATGATAAGCATTTATTTACTTTAAATAGTTTTAAACATATTATAACAGGATTTATATTTGCTATGGGAAATTTAACTCTTATGATTTCTAATAATCTAAATGGTTTAGCTATTGGGTTTACATTGACTCAAATGAATGTTGTAATAGCTACCATAGGAGGACTGGTTATTTTAAAAGAAGATAGGTCAAACAAGGAAATACAATTAACAATTTTAGGTCTTATACTAGTAGTTGTAGGTGGTATTTTAATAGGTATTACTAAGGGATGATGGCTTTAACCATTATCCCTTATATCTTTTAAAATAATTTTTTAATTCTCAGTATTAAAAATTCTTTTAATTATATGAATTTTATGGTAAACTTGTTATAGTCGAATCATCATTCTTGATGTCCAGGGCTTATAATAATTATAAAATGG
>JASLBE010000051.1 GCA_030146705.1 Tissierellales bacterium
TTATACTAAAAAAGTAGTAGATAATTTATTGACAATAAAAAAGTCTTTGGTATAATGGATGTAGATGAAATATCTTCAGGGCGAGGTGCAATTCCTCACCGGCGGTAAAGTCCGCGAGCCTTAGCAGGTTGATTTGGTGAAATTCCAAAACCGACAGTACAGTCTGGATGAAAGAAGATTAGGTATTAACGTGATTTTTTATGCCCCGAAGATTCTTCTTTGGGGCTTTTTTATGTCCCAAAAGCAATAATTTGGGAGGGATCTTTTATGTATACTTTAACAAAAGGAAAATTAACAACAAAAAACCTAGTAAAAATATCTGTACTAGGAGCAATTGGAATGGTCTTGATGTTTTTTGATTTATCAGTTTGGTTTGCACCAGGATTTTTAAAACTAGACGTATCAGACCTACCAGCCTTATTGGGAGCTTTTGCTATGGGCCCAATGGCAGGAGTAATAATTCAATTTTTAAAGAATATTTTGTCCCTATTAATTGAGGGGACGGCAACTGGTGGAGTTGGAGAACTTTCTAATTTTTTTGTAGGTTCTGTATTTTGCTACACTGCAGGCTGTATTTACTATAGGAACAAGACCTTTAAAAATGCAATACTAGGCCTTGGACTAGGGGTAATAACAATGACCATTGCAGCATCTTTAAGTAATTATTTTATAGTTTTTCCTCTTTATTCAAAAGTTATGATACCTATGGATAAGATAGTGGAGATGGGAAGTAAGGTAAATAGGCATGTAGTAGATTTTAAGAGTTTAATTTTATATTCTGTTGTGCCATTTAACCTATTAAAGGGAACTGTTACATCAGCAGTAACCCTACTTTTATACAAGAAATTATCACCAATACTTCACAGTTAATTAAATATAGATAAAGTTTAATATGCTAGCCTAGGCTGGCATATTTTTTTGTTTAAATTATTTAATTATTTAAGAAATACTTAAGATTTTTTTAAGAGAAAGAAAAACTATTGAACTTATAATAGGTATATAACTATGAATGGAGGAAGAAATATGAAGAGGAAGTTAATAATTGGTGGACTGGTATTATTGATAATAGGCCTAGTGGGCTTTAAATTTTTAAGTAAAAAAGTCAAGGCAGGTGGGCCGGTGGTAGATACAATAACCCTGGAAAAGGGAGATATAGAAAAACATATTAAGAGTACAGGAACTATAGTTTCTATGGACAAAAGAGAGGTTACTTCTGATGTGGAGGAAAATATAGAAAAAATGTATGTAAAGAAGGGGGACAAGGTTAAGGCTGGCCAAGTCTTAATGAAACTAGATGAAACCCATATAAGACAGAAGATTAATGAGGCAAGGATAAGGCTTGAAATTGAGGAGGAGACCTTAAAAAAGGCTGAGCAAAATCAAGATATGGACTTAAAAATTGGCCTGGAAAATATAAGGATAAAGAATAGGGACTTAAAGGGGCAACTAGATAGAAGCGAAGAACTATATAAGGCAGGTGCCATAACTAAGGTTGAACTTGATAGGGCCAGGGATGAGTATAATCAAAATAATAATGAACTTTTATTGGCAGAGGATAGGATAAGGACATCAACTACGGAAACTGATAAAAATTTGCAAAGAAAAAGGGTTGAGCTTGCAAGGATAGACCTTAGGAATTTAGAAAAAGACTTGGATAAGTATACTATAAAGTCTCCCATATCAGGTACCATAGTGGAAACTAAAATATCTGAGTCTGGTATAGTTGAGTCCCACAAGATGTTAATGTCAATCCAAGATATAGACAACCTAGAAGTAGTTGTTGATATGAGTGAATATGATGTGGAAGAAATAAAGGTTGGAGATAGGGTTACTATTACTGGAGATTCCCTTAAGGGGGAGAAGTTTAGTGGAGAGGTTAAGCATATAGCCTATGTAACAACAAATGCCTTAAATGAAGCTGGAGAAAAGGGCAAGGGGGGAAGTGTTGAGGTTAGGATGTCTATTAAAAAAGGGGACAAGGCCATTAAACCTGGTACAACTGCCAAGACTGATATTATAGCCCAAAGTAAGAAAAATGTTTTTAAACTTAGCTTTGAATCCTTATATACTGATGAGAATGGTGATAGGAATATCTTTGTTGTAGAAAATAACAAGGTGAGGAAGTTAAAGGTTGAAACTGGTATGGAAACAGATTTTGAAATAGAAATAAAAGGTGATTTAAAAGAGGGGATGGAGGTAATTAGAAATCCAAATGAAGGAATCCAAGATGGAGATACTGTTACAGTGGTTAAGGAGTTATAGTTATGATAAAAATGGAGAACTTATATAAGGTGTATAAAAATGGCAAGCTGGAATTAGAGGCTCTTAAGAATATAAACTTAGATATTGAGGATAGGGAGTTTTTAGCCATAATGGGACCATCTGGCTCTGGTAAGTCTACTATAATGAATATTTTAGGTTGCCTAGATAGGCCGACAGAAGGGCTTTATGAGCTAGATGGGATTGAGGTTGGAAAACTTTCAGATGATGATCTGGCAACTGTTAGGAACAAAAAAATAGGCTTTGTCTTCCAGTCTTTTAACCTGATTCCTAAGCTGGATGCCTTTAAAAATGTGGAACTTCCAATGATTTATGCAGGGGTTTCTGCTAGTATAAGGAAGGAAAAAACTATAAGGGCCTTGGAAAGGGTTGGGCTAGGTGAAAGAATGTACCATAATCCCAATGAATTATCGGGAGGTCAAAGGCAGAGGGTTGCCATAGCAAGAGCCCTGGTAAATGATCCAACAGTTCTTTTTGCAGATGAGCCTACTGGAAATCTAGATAGTAAGGCTAGTGAAGAAATTATGGGGATATTCCAGGATTTAAACAATGAAGGAGTTACCATAGTAATGGTAACCCACGAGCTTGATATAGCTGAGCACACTAAGAGGATGATTGTTTGTAAGGATGGGGAAATTATAGAAGATAAAAAGATTTTAAAGAGAAGGTTTGCAGGAAGGAAAGATGATTAATGAATATTATAGAAAGTGTAAAGGTGGCAATTAGTGCAGTTTTTGCCAATAAAATGAGGTCTATTTTGACCATGCTTGGCATAATAATTGGTATATCTTCTGTAATTACAATAGTTTCTCTTGGGGACGGGGGTAAGTCTATGATAAATCAAGAGTTTGATAATTTTGCTCTTGGTAAGATTGCCCTTTACTTGAATTGGGATAAGGATTATAGCTATAATGATTGGATTACAGATGAAGACCTAGACTTAATCAAGGCTAGGTATAGGGATGACTTGATTAGTATTTTCCCTAGTGAGGGGATAAGTGGAACTATTAATGGAAGGAATGAAAGCTTAAGTGCCTATGTTTCTGGGTCAGATGAGGGCCTGGTTAAGGTGCAAAACATAGATATTGTCCATGGAAGGACCATAACCAAGGAAGAGGTTGTAAATAGGAAAAAAGTTGGACTAATAAGTCTTGATACTGCAAAAAAGATTTTTGGCAGGGCCAATGTTGTAGGGGAGGACTTAGAGATTGAGGTTGCTGAGCAAGATACTAACTTTAGCCTTGGAATAATTGGGGTTTACAAGGAAAAGGAAAGTAAGCTAATGGGAGGTAATGGTGGGTCTCAAACAGTTTATATTTATAGTCCTTATACAGCTGTTAATGACTATTATGGAACTGAAAAATATAATATGGTTCAAATCCAAGCTAAGAGGGAGGCTAATTCTGAAGAGATTAAAAATGGTATTATTTCAATACTTGAAAGAAGGCATGACAGCTTTGGTGAGGACTTATATATAGTTGAAAGTGCAGAGGAGCAAATGAATAGTATTAATAATGTAATCAATATTGTAACCCTAATAATTGGTGCCATAGCAGCCATATCCCTCCTTGTAGGCGGTATTGGGGTTATGAATATAATGTTTGTTTCAGTAACTGAGAGAACTAGGGAAATAGGGATTAGGAAGGCCATAGGTGCCAAGAGAAAGGATATTTTATCCCAGTTTTTAGTAGAATCAGTGATAATTTCGGGTATAGGTGGAATAATAGGAACAATATTTGGACTTAGTATTTCTTTTATAGTATCAGTCTTTATAAAAATTCCACCAGCCATATCAATAAAAACCATAGCTATAGCCTGGACATTTTCAGCTGGTGTAGGAGTGTTTTTTGGGATATATCCAGCCAATAAGGCTTCAAAATTAGACCCAATAGATGCCTTAAGGTATGAATAATTATAGGGACTTCATTTTTGGAGGGACTTATGGAAAAATTTATAGTAGAAATTTTGCAAAATAAAATATTAATAATAAGTATTTTTAGTTTAGTGCTGGCCCAGGTCTTAAAGGTTTTTACTTATTTTCTTGTTTTCAAAGATTGGAATTTAACTAGGGCCTTTGGCTCAGGTGGTATGCCAAGTTCTCATTCATCTTTTGTTACAAGCTTGGCAGTTTTAGTTGGGCTTGAAAATGGGTTTGATTCAGTTTATTTTGCCATAGCAGCTGTTGGGGCAGGTATAGTAATGTATGATGCCTCAGGAGTTAGGATGGCAGTTGGTAACCAGGCCAGGGTTTTAAATGAACTCCAAAGACTTATATCGGTAATAGTTTCTGAGGATATGAAGATAGATGAAAAATTAAAAGAACTAATTGGACATACAAGACTAGAAGTTTTTATGGGTCTTGTCCTAGGTATAGTTGTTGCCTTAGTAGGCTATAAAAGATTTTTTTAAAAGTAGGGAAACCTACTTTTTTTAATTTAAAGACCAAGAAATTACAATTAATATCCACAATTTTCTGTTATAATATACTTGAGGGGGCTAATGAAGTAGATACTCTAGAACTAAAAGGAGGAACTTGTATGGTTATGAGAGATAATGATTTATTAGCTTCACTAACAGAATTAACTGCTTTAACAGATAATGAAAACTTAGCCAAAGAAAACCAAGCTATAATTGAGGAAAAAATGAAGGAGATTAGGGCAAACTATTCTTTAAATATGGAAAATGAACTTATGCATATTAAAGAAAGAATGGAAATCTTAAAAGAAGGTAGTTATGAAGCGTTTTCTGGACTTGAAAGGATAAATTTATTTGTTTTCACCCTAAAGTACCTAGTGGAGGAAAAGTTAAAAAGAGAGTTTGACTCTAGCTATCCTTCTATAGATACTGAAAGGGATATTAGTATTGACCTAGTAAATGATGGTAATATTTACCTAAGGAGCATAGCCTTTAGTAAAAGTAAGAACTTATTTGACTCGGTTGATGAAATAAGTAAGTATAGGAAGGGGTATTTAAGGGTTATAGGGGAGATCTTTAAAGACTTTTCAATTTTTAATGATGACCAAGAGTCCTATATGGAGCTGGAAATAGGTCTTAAGACTGCTGTTGACTATGTTCTTGCTTGTCTTGGTGATAGTGGAAATTTTGATTTTAAGGAACTTATCCAAATTATTCAAAAATACCTTAATCTTATGATAATGACTAGGCTTAGTTCTGAAGAAAATAACAGGTATGATATTAAGTTTTTAATATCCTTATATGATGTAATTTTAGGGGGATTATCAGGGCAGAAGGAGGCTAGGCTAGACCTAGTTAAGGAGTATATAAATATAGTTTTAGATAGTCTTAGGGACTATTTAAATAAGGAAAAAGAAAATAATATTATTATAGAAGATTGTAATTTATTTATAACTATGTTGGATGGCATTTATGGTCTGGACTATAGTGAAATTTTATTAAAGACTGGCCAGGCTGCAGTTTTAATAAAATGTAAGCTAAATAGTAAGGCCTTGGTTGAACTTAAGGATTTTGAAAGTTATAATTTCAATAACTACTATCCTTTTGGCTTAGTTGATGATGCCAGCCACCAAAATATAGTTAAGTTTTATATATAAGAATATTAGTCCAAAAGAGGCTAATGCTTTTTGGTAGATTCTATATAATATTTATAATTTAGGAGGCTAATATGTATTATTTTAATTTAGAAAGAGTAAAAGATGGCAAAAAAAGAGGCTTTATTATGGATGAATTTACTCTAAAAAATACTAAGATAAAAAAAGTTTTAGATGTAGTAACCAGAGAAAATATATCTATAATAAACTTTGAAGAAGAAAACTATCTACTAGATATGCCTAGTGAAAGATTTATAAATGAAATGCAAAGAGAAAAATAGGGAATTTATCAGAAGCAGGCCAAATTTTTTTATAAAAAAGACTATACTAGGTTTACTAGTATAGTCTTTTTCTTTAACTAGCCAGGCCTAGTTTAACTTCTAGGTCCCTAGCTAGGACATTTTTAAGTTTTTTAATAGTAAGGTCATCTAACTTAATAACCTCTTTTAAATAAACTTCAGTCTTATGAGCAAGGTCAACCTCCCTAAGCTCTTTTTCCGTTTCAACACCTGCAATCATTTTTAGGGACTTCATAACATTTGAGTCTGCAATTTTTTCATACCTTGTAGAATCCTTCTCTACAAAATAGTAGTTAATATAAGAAAGCATATAGTCTTCCTTAATCTCATCTACACTTCCACCCATAAGAGCCTCTAAAACAATTGAGATAAATCCAGCCCTATCCTTACCTTCATTACAATGAACAGCAAAAGGACCAGTATTTTCAGCCATAAACTCTAGGCCAGCCTTTAATTTTTTATGGAAGTCAGGACTAGTAAAGTCAACCCCCATATCCAAATACTTAACCTGTCCTTTTTCATAAAGGTCCTTGTAGTAAGGAGATTCAAAACTATCTAAATTAAAGTAAGACTCAAGCTCTTCCTTAGAATCTGCCATATTAATTACAGTTTTTACCCCAACCTTTTCAATTAAGTCATTGGCATATTTGCTCCTACCAAGCTCTGGGTTTATAGGAGAAGAAGTCCTATAAAGAACACCAGGTTTAATATTTCCCATAACTATAGGCCTGAAATTAGCAAAAACTTCATCAGAAGAGTAGTCCTCCCTCTTATTAGTCCTATACTTATCTATACTCCTAATTTCATACTCTTCCTTATAGCCAGCCTTTTCGCCCATGGAAAATTCTAATTCAGTAGCCAGGTCGGCCCCATAAGTTTTAGAGAAGTCACCCATATTAATAGCCACAATAACACTATTACCATCCTTATTAGGAACAATAACCTCCTTCTTGTTATCTACATTAGAATAGGCATCACCAAAAGGAACCATAAGGCTAGTATCATTAACCCTTACCCTTAGGATATCCCCAGGTTCAAAACCTAGAGCCTTAAACCTATTAAGAGAAACATCAACAGTAATATTTCCATACTTACTAACCTCTATGACCTTACCAGAAACAGTTTTTTCAGCCTCCCTATAGTCCTTAGATAAATTTTCAATTAGACTAGAAAGCTCACTTTCAGTCATACCATTTTTAATTAAATACTTCTTTGCACCAGCTACAAGGTCTACATTAGTCAAGTCATTAGACTTATCAACACCAGCGATTATCCTAAGCATATCCTTAATATTTTCATTTACAATAATATCATACTTTTCGCCCTTCTCCAGGTGGTAGTAGTTTTCATAAGACTTCATATAGTCATCTATAATCTCATCTACTCCCCCACCCATTAGAGAAGCCAAAAGTGCAGAGGCAAAACCAGCCCTATCCTTACCCTCATTACAGTGAACATGGTAGGGTCCTTCAATACTTGTGAAAAATTTCAGTCCCTCTGTAAGCTTTTTCCCAAAATCTTCACCAGCATAGTTTACAGAAAGACCATTTACCTTGACATGGCCCTTATCAAGTAGGGACTTATAGTAAGGAGAATTAAAATCTTCCTTAGCCAGGTGGTTTTTAATTTCTTCATCAGTATCAGCCAGGTTTAATACTGCATTGACCTTGTTGGCTTCTAAGAACTTATCAGCATAACTAGCCCTGTTAATTTCATTATTTATAGGTGAAGAAGACCTATATAAGGCACCCCTTCCTAGTTTACCCATTTGAATTTCCCTAAAGTTGGCAAAAGATTCATCAGAAGAATAGTCTGACCTATTATTTGTCCTATCTAGTTGGTTCATCTCATAAAGAGCTAGGGCACCAGCCTTAGTATTAAGACTTATAGTAAGCTCATCCCCAACTTCAAGCTTAGAAAGCTCATTAAACTTTCCATAGTTTATACAAATTGCAATATTTTTATGGCCCTCGTAGGCCCTAATCATATATTCGCCACGGTCTACATAATAGTTGTCTAAAAATGGAATGTTTTCTAGCTTAAAGCCATTACTAGCAACTACATCGAAAGTATCACCAAATTCAAATCCATACTTGTTCATAAAATCATCAATAGTAATATCTAAACTTCCATGACCATATTTTTCTATTTCAGCAATTTTGCCAGTAACAGTTTGTTTCTCTGAACCAGGAAGCTCCTTATTTAAAAACTCACTTAGGTTTTGTAGAATTTTTAGGAGTTCAACCTCTCTTAAATTTTTACTAGCATTAATATAGCCTAGGTTGTCCCCAACAATGATCTTGTTTTCATAGGCAAAACTTAAAGACTCCAGGTAGGCCTCTTGGATTTTTTCATAGTCTTTAACACTTTCTAGGTCTTTTCCAGCCAAGGTGTTAATGTCTAAAGATTTAATATAGGCCAAGACCATATTGGAAATTTCACCTCGGTTAATAGACTTTTCTAGGTCTTCACCTGTTGCTATAATATTTTTTTCTAGGGCCCACTTAGAAACATTATCCCTAGTTGGGTCATTATTGTCTAAAAGATAGATAGACTTTAGTGCTTGATACTTAGTCACACTATTGTTAATATCAATATCTTTTTCTATAATGCCCCTGTCCTTACTAAACTCAACAGCATCATCATACCAAGCCTTAGCAAATATTCCACCATTATTGGCCAAGATTAAACTTGAAACTAAGGCTATGGATAAAATTCTTTTTTTCATAACAATCCCCTTTCATTTAAAACTACTAAAACTATATTTAGTTTATCATGTAAATAAGGATTTTCAAACAATTATTAAGAATTTAAAAGAAGTATGAAAGAAATAGTTTATAAAATATATAAATGGTATAATATATTTATAATTATTTATGAAAGAAGGAATAGTATGAAGATAGGATTTATTGGATGTGGAAATATGGCCACAGCAATTATAGGTGGGCTTGTTAATTCTAAGGTTTTTAAACCACAAGAAATAATTGCTTCAAATAGGTCGAGGGGGAAGTTAGACGAAATAGTAGAAACTTATGGTATAAATACTAGCTTGGATAATAAGGAGGTAGCCAGGAGGTCAGAAATTATAGTCCTGTCAGTTAAACCACAATTTTATCTAGGGGTAATGGAAGAAATTAGGGGAGTTATAGATGGAGAAAAAATAATAATAACTATTGCTCCTGGCTTTAGCTTAGAAAAATTGGAAAGCTTACTAGGTGATGATGTAAAAATAGTTAGGACTATGCCTAATACTCCAGCTATGGTAGGTGAAGGTATGACTGCTATGTGCCTTAATAAAAACATTACTAAAGAAGAGGGAAATAAAATAAAGGAAATTTTAAGTAGTTTTGGTAGGGCTGAGATAGTACCAGAATATATGATGGATGCAGTTGTAGCTGTAAGTGGAAGCTCTCCAGCTTATGTTTTCCTTTTAATAGAAGCTATGGCAGATGCAGCGGTTTTAGGAGGAATGTCTAGGGACCAGGCCTATACTTTTGCAGCCCAAGCAGTTTATGGCAGTGCAAAGATGGTTCTAGATACAAAGACCCATCCAGGTGAATTAAAAGATATGGTATGCTCTCCAGCTGGAACGACAATAGAGGCGGTTAAGGTATTGGAAGAAAAAGGTTTTAGGTCTAGTATTATAGAGGCTATGATAGCCTGTAGTGAAAAATCTAAAAATATGTAAAATAAAGACTCTTAATGAACTTCGTTAAGAGTTTTATTATAAGTAAAGCTAGTATTTAAGCTATAAATAATATATAATTTAAGGAATGAAAATCTAGATTATTTTTACTTTACTAGGATATGGTATAATATTTATGGTTAAAAGGGTGATAATATGTATAAAATAGAATTAAAGGGGCTAGAGGCTACTAAGGATTTTGGAATTAAGCTAGGTTCTCTTTTAAGTGCTGGAGATATACTTTGCTTAAATGGAGACCTAGGTGCAGGTAAGACAACAATGACAAAATCTATAGGTCTTGGTCTAGGTGTTGAGGACTATATAACTAGTCCTACTTTTGCACTTATAAATGAATATAGGGGAAGGTTTCCAGTCTATCATTTTGATGTTTATAGGCTAGAGGGTGTAGATGATTTATTTGACCTAGGCTTTGATGAATATTTTTTTGGTGGTGGAGTGTGTATTATAGAATGGGCTGAAAAAATAAGTGACCTAATACCAGAAGATAGGATTGTAATAGATATAAAGAAGGGTCAGGACTTAGATGAAAGGCTGGTTTCTATTTATGGTAGGGGCAGGTCTTATGAAAAGATAGTTAAGGAGTTGGAATAGGTGAAAGTTTTAGCATTAGATACATCAACTTTAATGTCCACTTGTGCGGTTGTTGAAGACGGTAGGTTAATTGGGGAATATTCTTTAAGTAGGGATATGAGTCATTCTGAGAGATTGGTTCCAATGATTAAAGAAGTCCTAGCTGAGCTGGATATTAAAATTGAAGAAATAGACTTATATGGGGTTGCAACTGGACCAGGTTCTTTTACAGGGCTTAGGATAGGGGTTGCTACAATTAAGGGCTTTGCCCATGTTTTTAACAAGCCAGTTGTTGGAGTTTCCACCCTAGAGGCCTTGGCCTACAATATACCTTATGGAGGGGTAGTTGTTCCTATGCTAGATGCTAGGAGAAATAGGGTATATTCTGGAATTTATGGTTTTGAAAATGGAGAGTTTAAAAATATTTTAGGGCCAAGGGCCATAGATATAGATGATTATTTAGGAGAGCTTTCTAAGTATAATGAAGTTTATATAACTGGGCAAGCTGGTGATGTTTATAGGGATAAGATAGCCAAGAGGCTAGGAGATAGGGCTAGGTTTGCCAAAATTGGACAAAATAATTGCAGGGCAGTTACGGTTGCAGAACTTGCAATAGAAAGCTACAAGAGGGGAGAACTTGATGATTTTTATACTTTAGTACCTGAGTATTTAAGGGTTTCCCAGGCTGAAAGACAAAAAAAAGAAGGGACTTGTAAGAATGGAAGTTCAAATTAGGCCTATTAGGGAGGAGGACCTAGAAGAAATATTAGAACTTGAAAGTCTATGCTTCGCCACTCCCTGGTCTAAGGATTCTTTTTTATTTGAGATAAAGGCCAACCCAGTAAGTAGGTATCTTGTGGCTCTTATTAATGAAAGGCTAGTAGGTTATGCTGGGATTTGGTGCGTAATAGATGAATCTCATGTTACAAATATATGTGTCCACCCAGACTTTAGGGGGATGGATATTGGACGGACCTTGTTTGCTAGTATATTTAAATTATCTGAGGACTTAGGTATGTCGGCTATGACTCTTGAGGTTAGGAAATCTAATCTTGTGGCCAGGAACTTATATTCAAGCTTTGGTTTTAAGGATGTTGGGATAAGGCCTAAGTACTACCAAGATAATGGTGAAGATGCTATTATAATGCTGAGAAATTTTAAGGATGTGTAAGAAAATGTTAACATTGGCTATAGAAAGTTCCTGCGATGAAACTTCATGCGCAGTTATAAAAGATGGAAGGGATATATTATCTAATATAATTTCATCTCAAATAGAAATCCATAAGGAATATGGTGGGGTGGTTCCTGAGATTGCTTCTAGGAAGCATATTGAAAATATAAACCAAATTATCCAAGAGGCCCTTGATGAAGCAGGGGTTAGTTTTAAGGATATAGATATTGTTGGAGTAACAAGGGGGCCAGGCCTTGTTGGTGCACTTTTAATAGGCATATCCAGTGCAAAGGCCATAGCCTATGCTCTTAACAAGCCTCTTATAGGTGTTAACCATATAGAGGGGCATGTGTGTGCTAATTATATTGAACATAAGGATTTAGAGCCACCTTTTGTATGCTTAATTGTTTCAGGAGGCCATAGTTATCTTGTCCATGTTAAGGATTATGTTGACTATGAACTTATAGGTCAAACAAGGGATGATGCAGCTGGAGAAGCTTTTGACAAGGTGGCTAGGGCTTTAGACCTGCCATATCCTGGAGGACCACATATTGATAGGCTAAGTAAAATAGGCAACAAAAAAGCCATAGATTTTCCAAGGGTTATGCTGGAGAAAGATTCTTATGATTTTAGTTTTTCAGGGCTTAAGACAGCTGTTTTAAACTATTTAAACAGTATGGACCAAAAGGGAGAAAAAATAGTTGTAGAGGATGTTGCAGCTAGTTTCCAAGAAGCAATTTTAGATGTTTTGGTTGAAAAATCTTTTAGGCTGGCCAAGGAAAAGGGTTTAAATAAGATTGTAATGGCTGGTGGAGTTGCTTCTAATTCAGGCCTTAGGGAAAGAATGTTTGCTAGGGGAGCAGAAGATGGTGTGGAAATTTACCACCCTTCAAAGGTTTTATGTACAGATAATGCTGCTATGATTGGATCTGCTGCATATTTTAACTATATAAAGGGACAAAAATCAGACCTAGGTTTAAGGGTTGACCCTAATCTAGGCTTATAAAAAAAGAGACTTCCAGTCTCTTTTTTTATTTGAAAATATTTATTTTTCTAAGTATAATCCTAGTAAGTTAAATTGAAAGAAATTTCATAGTAAACTAACTATACAATTAACTGAAAAATATAAAACTTTTCTAGCTAAGTAGCTAACTGGACTAGGAAAATAATAGCAAGACTTATCCACATATTAAGACTTAACCAGGATAAAAATATGTGGATAATGTGGAAAAACCCCTATAAAACCTAGTAAACCAGGCTATAACTGGGGATAAAACTGTGGGTAATGTGTATAACCTCCCAAAAAAACTGGAAACTATAAATCAGAGTAGTCCATCCATTTTTCATATAATGCATCTAAGATTTTAACTTTTTCTTCCCTTTGCCTAGTAAGGTCTAAAACCTTTTCAGTATCAGAATATATTTCATTATTGGATAAAATATCATCAATATCCTCCAGGTCTAATTCTAATTTATGGATTTCTTGCTCTAAGCTTTTAACTTCTTTTTTAAGTTTTTTCTCCTCTTTTAAAATGCTACGCTCCTTTTTCTTTTCCATTTGGATTTGAGTCTTGGTTTTGCCAGTTTTTTCACTAGGCTTATTTTTAGCCTCATTAATTTTTTCCATATAATAATTGTAGTTTCCCAAATACTGGACAATACCATCCTCAGTCATTACAAAAATCTTATCTACAACCCGGTTTAAAAAATACCTGTCATGGGAGATTACAAAAACTGTACCCTCATAATTAATTAAAGCATCTTCTAAAACCTCTTTAGAGTCAATATCAAGGTGGTTAGTAGGCTCATCCATTAGGAGGAAGTTATCCTCAGACATAATTATTTTTAAGATTGAAAGCCTCCCCTTTTCACCACCAGAAAGGTCCTTGATTTCTTTAAATACATCATCTCCAAGAAACATAAACTGAGATAGGATACTTCTTATTTCAGTGTGGGTAAGGTTTGGATTATCATCCCAAATTTCATCAATAATAGTCTTGTCTAAATTAAGGTCAGACATCTCCTGGTCAAAATAACCTAGGTTAACATGGTGGCCAATATTTACCTCGCCCTCATATTCACTTATCTTATTTAGGATAATTTTAAAAAGCGTTGACTTTCCAACCCCATTGGGTCCAATAAGTCCAATCCTATCCCCCTTATAGATATTGAAATTTATATTTTTAAAAAGCTCCCTATCTCCAAAACTTTTAGCCAGGTCAACAACCTCCAGGACATCATTACCAGATTCTACCTTGGGCTTAAAGGTAAACCTTATTTGCCCTTGGTCTACGTGTTTTTCCATTACCTCCATCTTATCTAGGAGTTTTTGCCTAGACTTAGCCAGCCTATTGTATCTTTCTCCACCATACCTTTTATATTGGTCGATAATTTTCTTTTGCTTTTCAATCTCTTGCTGGTTTTCCTCATAATGTTTTTTGTAGATTTCAATATTCTCCTTACGACGCCTAATAAAGTCTGTATAATTAGTCCTATACTCCTTTAGTCCCTGGTTTTCAAGGTGGAAAATTTTATTTACAACCATATCTAAAAAATACCTATCATGGGAAATTACAAGAGTTGCCCCAGTATAGTCCTGGATAAACTTGGCCAGCCAATCAATAGCTTCAATATCCAAATGGTTGGTAGGCTCATCTAGAAGCAGGATATCTGGCCTTTCAAGGAGCAACTTAGCCAGGGAGACCCTTGACTTTTGCCCACCTGACAAAATATTTATTTTTTTACTAAAATCTTCCTCTAAAAATCCTAGACCAATTAAGGTCCCCCTAATATTAGATTCATAACCGTAACCATTTAGCTCGGAAAATTTTTCACTTAAGGAGCTATAATTAGCCATTAGGCTCTCTAGTTTATCTTCATTACCTGCATTTTCAGATATTTTTACCTCTAGGGACCTAAGTTCTTTTTCCATATTAATTAAGTCCTTAAAAACCGTTAGGCATTCTTCAAAAATTGTCTTTTCACTATCTATATTAATATGTTGTTCCAAATAGCCAAGCTTCATACCATTCCTAATATAGAGGTCCCCCTTATCAAAAAAAAGGTTTTTAGAGATTATGTTAAACAAGCTGGTTTTACCAGAACCATTTAAACCAACAATACCTATTTTATCTCCAGACTCTACATTGAAATTTATATCTTTTAAAATTATTTTTGTACCATATGATTTTTCTATATTCTTACACGTTAAAACTACCATAACACCCTCCTATTATTATTCTGATTATATCAAATAAAATAATATAAATAAAAGACATATATTATATATAATGGAAACAATTAAAAAAGCTTAAAAATAAATATAAAACTCAAGGAAAAGTAAAAATAAAAGTATAATTGTTAAAAAATAATTAATCTTTTTAATATAAGGCAAAGACTTGTTGACTATAAATTTTATAGATGTATAATTAAAATGACGATAAGAAAAACTTTAGATTTATTTAACAATATTTAGAAAAATTAGACTATTCCATTTATTTGTAAATGGATATATCTTTGTGCAACATAAGATTGACAAATATATAACACTCTGCTATAATTTCTTAAGTGAACTATGATATAAGGTGGTGGAAGGATGTCCGATTCAAATAATAAAAGACAAAATGTCTCAATAACTGTAATTAGGAGGCTTCCTAAGTACTATCGTTACCTGGGAGAACTTTTAGAAAAAGATGTAACTAGAATATCTTCTAAGGAACTTAGTAAGTTAGTAGGGTTTACTGCCTCACAAATTCGTCAAGATTTGAATAATTTTGGAGGGTTTGGTCAACAGGGTTATGGATATAATGTCGAGGAACTTTACACAGAAGTGGGAAAGATCTTAGGTTTGGACAGAATATACAATACAATTCTCATAGGAGTGGGAAACCTGGGACATGCAATTGCTAATTATAAGGGCTTTTCTGAATCAGGTTTTAAACTAAAGGGATTGTTTGACAAAAAGCCAGAATTAATAGGAGAAACTTTAAAAGGTATAGAAATTATAGATATCGATGAAATGGAAGACTTTATAGAAAAGCACAACATTGAGATAGCGATAATAACAGTACCAAAAGAGCACGCGCAAAAAATAGCAGATAGGCTTTCAAAGACCAGAATAAAGGGGATTTGGAATTTTGCGCCAACTGATTTATCAGTTTCAGAAGACATTATAGTAGAAGACGTAAGGTTAAATGAATCTTTATTTACTTTGTCTTATTTTTTGAAAAAGTAGGTAGAAATTCCACTATATCTATCAAATTAAGAAAGTGTATAAGATTATTTAATCTGAAAATTAAAATTAAATTTGATGGACTACAATCAGGGAGGGAAATTGAATATGAATTTTGAGTTATCAAAAGAACAAGAAATGATTAGAGATGTTGTTAGAGAATTTGCTGAAAAAGAAGCAAAACCTATAGCAGCAGAAATAGATGTGGACGGAAGATTCCCATCAGAAACTGTAGAAAAAATGAAAAAATACCATATGCTAGGAGTTCCATTTCCACAAGAATACGGTGGAGCAGGAGCAGACGATTTAGCTTATGCTATAACTGTAGAAGAATTATCAAGAGTTTGTGGTACAACAGGAGTTATATGTTCAGCACATACTTCTTTAGGTTCTTGGCCAATATACAAATATGGTACAGAAGAACAAAAACAAAAATACTTAGTGCCAATGGCTAAGGGTGAAAAACTAGGTGCTTTTGGTTTAACTGAACCAAATGCTGGTACAGACGCAGCAGGACAACAAACTACAGCTATATTAGATGGTGATGAGTATATACTAAACGGTTCTAAAATATTCATAACTAATGGTGGACAAGCAGATGTCTACATAATAATGGCTATGACAGATAAGTCAAAAGGAAATCACGGAATCTCAGCTTTCATAGTTGAAGCGGATACACCAGGATTTAGTATAGGAAAAATCGAAGATAAATTAGGTATAAGAGGATCAGCTACTACTGAACTTGTATTCCAAAACTGTAGAATTCCTAAAGAAAACTTATTAGGAGAAGAAGGTAAAGGATTTAAAGTTGCAATGTCTACACTAGATGGTGGTAGAATTGGTATAGCAGCTCAAGCTTTAGGTATAGCTCAAGGTGCTTTAGATGAAGCTATCCAATATATCCAAGAAAGAGAACAATTTGGTAGACCAATAGCTAAATTCCAAGGTTTACAATGGATGGTTGCTGATATGGCTACTAAGGTTGAAGCAGCAAGATTCTTAGTATATAGAGCAGCATACAACAAGTCTAAAGGATTACCATATTCTAAAGAAGCGGCAATGGCTAAATTATATGCAGCAGAAGTATCTATGGAAGTAACTACTAAGGCTGTTCAATTATTTGGTGGATATGGATATACTAAAGATTATCCAGTAGAAAGAATGATGAGAGACGCTAAGATAACTGAAATATATGAAGGTACATCAGAAGTACAAAGAATGGTAATAGCGGCATCAGTAATTAGATAATTAAATTGGCTAGGAGGAAATTAGTATGAATATAATAGTATGTATTAAACAAGTACCTGATACGACTGAAGTTCGTATAGATCCAAAAACTGGAACTTTAATTCGTGACGGAGTACCAAGTATAATAAATCCAGATGATAAAAATGCTTTAGAAGAAGCTTTAAGAATAAAAGATGGAAGATCAGATGTTAAAGTTACTGTAGTAAGTATGGGACCTCCTCAAGCAGATGTAGCTTTAAAAGAAGCTATTGCTATGGGAGCAGACGAAGCTTACTTATTAAGTGATAGGGCAGTTGCAGGTTCTGATACATGGGCAACATCAACTGCAGTATCTAGTTTAATAAGATATGTAGAAGAAAAACAAGGTAAATGTGATTTAATATTTGCTGGTAGACAAGCAATAGACGGAGATACTGCCCAAGTAGGACCTCAAATTGCTGAGCATTTAGACTTACCACAAATTACTTATGTTAAAGATGTAGAAATTAAAGGAGACAAAGTTGTAACTCACAGAGCTGTAGAAGATGGATATTATGTTGTAGAATGTGAAATGCCAGTTCTTTTAACTGCAATAAGTGAACTTAACAGCCCAAGATATCCTTCAATTAAAGGTATAGTAGAAGCTCATAAAGAAGATGCAAAAATATTTGTAGTATCTGCTGCAGATGTTAACGCTGATTTAGATAATATAGGTCTTGATGGATCTCCTACTAAAGTTCATAGATCTTTCACTCCTGAAGGAAGACAAGGTGCAGGAGAAATATTTGACGGGGAATTCAAAGATTCTGTTAAACAATTAGTTGTAAAATTAAGAAAAGATCACTATATTTAAGAAATATATATAGCTAAAAATGATTACGATTTAGAGGAGGAGTTTACATGGCTGTTAATGTATTAAAAGATAAATGTATAGGATGTGGACTATGTGCAAAATCATGTCCTGCAGATGCAATAGAAATGGTAGATAAAAAACCTGTAATTAACGCTGATAAATGTATTTTATGTGGAGCTTGTGTTGAAGCTTGTCCAGTAAAAGCATTAGAAATGGATAAAAAAGAAGTTAAAACAGGTGTTAATGTAGATGAATACAGAGGTATTTGGGTATTCGCTGAGCAAAGAGAAGGCGAACTAATGGAAGTTGCTTTAGAATTAGTTGGTCAAGCTAGCAGAATGGCTAAAGAAATTGACACAGAAGTAAGTGCTGTATTACTTGGAAATAATGTAGAAGGATTATGTGAAGAACTAATCCAATACGGAGCAGATAAAGTTATATTAGTTGATAGACCAGAACTACAACACTATACAACTGATGCTTATACAAAAGTAATAGACCAATTAATAAATGAATTTAAACCAGAAATTATGATGATTGGTGCTACTAATATAGGTAGGGACTTAGGACCTAGAATTTCTGCAAGAGTTCATACAGGACTTACAGCAGACTGTACTAAACTTGAAATAGACACAGAAAACAGAAGAATTTTACAAACAAGACCTGCTTTCGGTGGTAACTTAATGGCAACTATAATTTGTCCAAACCATAGACCACAAATGTCTACAGTTAGACCAGGAGTTATGGAAAAAGAAGAAAAAGACACTACTAGAACTGGAGAAATAATTAAACCAGAAGTAGAACTTAGTGAAAGCGATATTAAGGCTAAGGTTCTAGAAGTAGTTAAAGAAGCTAAAGGACAAGTAGATATAGCTGCAGCTAATATCATCGTATCTGGTGGTAGAGGTATGGGAGAAAAAGGTTTTGAAATGCTTGAGAAATTAGCTGAAAAACTAGGTGGAGAAGTTGGATCTTCAAGAGCAGCAGTTGATGCTGGTTGGATAGAGCATTCTCACCAAGTAGGACAAACTGGTACAACAGTAAGACCTACACTTTATATAGCTTGTGGTATTTCAGGAGCTATCCAGCATTTAGCTGGTATGCAAGATTCTGACTTAATAGTTGCTATAAATACTGATGCAGATGCACCAATATTTAAAATAGCTGACTATGGTATAGTTGGAGATGTTTATGATGTAGTTCCAGAACTTATAGAAGCTTTAGACTTTGTTGATGACATAATGAAAGAGCACAACAGGGAAAACGCTTAATAGTTTATTTAATAAATAGAGAAAAGAGAAGACTAAAGTCTTCTCTTTTTTTATAGCCTCTTAAATCCTAACTTATTATTGTAAGATGTTTAAGAAATTTCTAAAAAAGTCCTTGCGTAGATTTAAGTAAAATGATATATTTTTGAAATCAAATGAATATCTAAATGGAAGGGTGAAAATAATGGAAGAAAAATTAATTAAACACAAAAATGGTATGCTAGGACTAGCCTTTATAATATTTCTAATATTTATCTCAATGTTTTCAATGATGGTGCTCTATAACCCCTGGGGATTTTTTGGAATTCTTATAGGTATGGTTTGCCTTGCGGGCTTAAAGGTTGTTAAACCACAAGAGGCTTTAGTTATAACCTTGTTTGGTAAGTACAAGGGAACAATTAAGGAGGAAGGTTTTTACTTTGTGAATCCTTTTTCTGTAGCAGTAAATCCAGCTGCTGATACCAAGCTTGGACAAAGTGGAGATGTAGCAGATAGTAGAAACAAGCTAATAGTAGGATCTGAATTAAATAATCCAGGAAATATAATTGGAAATAGTAAGAAAGTATCTCTTAAGATAATGACCTTAAACAATAGTAAGCAAAAGGTAAATGATGTTTTGGGCAACCCAGTAGATATTGGGGTAGCTGTTATTTGGAGGGTAGTTGATACTGCCAAGGCTGTTTTTAATGTAGATAACTATAAGGAATACTTATCTCTCCAATGTGACAGTGCTGTTAGGAATGTAGTTAGGATTTATCCTTATGATGTTGCAAGTGGAATAGATACAACTGGAGATGGAGAACCAGATGAAGGAAGCCTAAGGGGGTCAAGTGAACTTGTAGCAAGAAGAATTAAGGATGAAATTCAAGCCAGGGTAGATGAGGCTGGTATAGAGATAATAGAAGCTAGGATAACCTACTTGGCCTATGCACCAGAAATAGCTGCGGCTATGCTTCAAAGGCAACAGGCTAGTGCCATAGTAGATGCTAGGAAGATGATAGTTGATGGGGCTGTTGGAATGGTTGAGATGGCTCTTGAAAAATTAAATGAAAAAGATATAGTAGACCTAGATGAAGAAAGGAAGGCGGCGATGGTTTCTAACCTATTAGTTGTTTTATGTGGTAGTAAGGACGCCCAACCCATAGTAAATAGTGGAAGTTTGTATTAAAATGTCTGGCAAGAAAAAACAAATCCCCCTTAGGATATCTATAGCTTTATATGAAGATATAGCTACTTGGGCAAATGATGAGTTTAGGTCTATTAATGGGCAAATAGAATACCTTCTTACCCAGGCTGTGAAAAATAGGAAGAAGGAAAGGGATAAAAATAAGCATGAAGAGCCCTAAAAACAATAGTTTTAATGAAAATAATGGTAAAAGTTATTTATAACTTTTACCATTATTTTTTTACCAACTAGGTGGCGTCATAGCCCATATAGAAATACATTCTTCATCATTATAGGATTCGTACATATGGGGAGTTGTACTGGAAAAGTAAATACTATCACCCTTATTAAGTATATGCTTCTCACCATTTAAGTTAACAACCATACTTCCTTCTAAAACATAACCTGCCTCTTCTCCGTCATGGGTTACTAAATTATTATCAGGATTCCAAGACTTATTAAGGCTAATTAAAATATATTCTATTTTTCTCCCGTGGATAGGGGCTAAAAATTCATATTTTTTACTACTATCATCAACAAAGACAATATTCCTATCTCCAGGTTTTTTTATTGAAAAAACACTATCTTCTTCATTGAAAAAATCAGAAATAGTACAGTTTAATGCATTAACTAGCTTGACTACATTTACAACTGATGGGACAACCTTCCCCCTTTCAACCTGGCTTATTAGAGACTTACTAAGACCAGATTTTTCTGCTAGATCCGCTATATTTAAGTTTAGGGCTAGGCGTTTATCCCTAATTTTTTGTCCTAGGTTTTCCAAATATATCACTCCTTAGTAATTGCTTATCCTAATTATACCGAATATTCAGAAAAAATAAAATGGATAATAAAGATATTATACTTTAACTTAAGTGAATTAAAGGGAAGTAAATGTATAAAAAAGATAGTATCTAGGGTCTAGATTGTGGTATAATCATTTTACGATGTTAATTTATAATAATTGGAGGAAATATAATGGATAATAAAGAATGTAATTGCAATGACCATCATGACCACGACCATGAGTGTGATTGTGGATGTAATGATGAAGAAATGCAAGTAATAAATTTAACTCTAGATGACGGTTCAGAAATGCAATGTGGTGTTATAGGAGTTTTTGATGTAGAAGAAAAATCCTATATAGCATTATTATCTGATGAAGATGAAGTTCTTCTTTATGAATTTAAAGAAGTTGATGAAGAGTCTATAGACTTAATAAGAATAGAAGACGATGCAGAATTTGATTTAGTTGCTGAAGCTTTTGAAGAATTGTTTGATGAAATAGAAGAAGAATAATAAAGAAGCCCTAGGGCTTCTTTATTTTTTTATTAAATTTTCCAAACTAGGTATTACAATTTTCCTACCATCTAAAAAAATCAGGCCATCCTTTTCCAGGTCTTTTAAGAGCCTATTTAAGGTTTCCCTAGATACTCCAATAATGTTTGAAAGGTCCTCCTGGGTAAGGGGGATTTCTAAATAGGTATTTGTTCCTATTTTCTTACCATAATCCTTAGCCAACTTCCAAAGTCTAGCAGCTAGCCTATACTTATTGTCATAAATACCTGTATTTGACAACTGCCTTTGGACCCTCCTAGTAAGCCTACTTATTACAGAGATTATAACTAGGTTAAACTCAAAATCATTTTTCATAACTTGTAAAAGGTCTTCCTTGTGGACCTTAAATAGGCTTACATCTGTATGGGCCTTGGCTGAAATTGTAGTGTCTCTTGAGTCTATAGTATGCTGGTTGAAAAAATCTTCCTGGGATAAAAAATAGAGATACCTTTCCTTACCATCTTCTGAAATTTTATTAATTACCACAAATCCAGAAATTATTAAGTAGATATAAGGGTGGTAGGTCCTTTCCTGGTAGATAGTTTCTCCCTCCTTGAAACTAACTAGTTCTCCAAGCCTTAAAAATTCTTTAGTTGTAGCTAATTTAAGCCCTTTAAAATCCTTAAATTTTTTCAAAACATTAATATCCATAGGTCCTCCTCTTTATAATTGTACCATTTAAATTAATAAAGTTAAATGTGACAAAGTTCACAGAAAAGTCTTACTAAGGATGGTATTATTAAAAAAACAATATATAGGAGGGTGGAAATGGGTTATAATATGGATTTTAAAGATTTTAATAGGGTCCTGGAGATTTTAGCCAAGGACTATGACATCTATGGTCCGAGGACTATAAATAAGGCTGGTAGGTTTTCTGATACTAATGACATAAGATATGGAAATATTTCCAAGATAGAAGACTTGGAATATGAGGAAAAATCACTTTTTTCCCCAAAGGATGTATTTTTTCCCATAAATGAACCAATGTTTAATATTGAAGGGGAGAGTTTAAAAGAGGTTAAGTATAATGGAAAGCCAGCCTTAATATTTTTAAGGGCCTGTGACCTAAATGCTATTAAAAGGTTGGACACTATGTTTTTAGAAAATGGTGGTTTTGAGGATAGTTACTACAAACGTAGGAGGGAGGGGGCTAAGTTTATCTTAATGGAATGTGAGAAGTCTTATTTAAACTGCTTTTGTGTTTCTATGGGAACTAATAGGGCTGAAGGCTATGCATTAGGGATTAAGCTAGGTGATAAGGACCTTTACATAGATATTAAGGATGGAGACTTTGAAGAATTATTTAATGGAGCTAAAAATAGTAACTACAAGCTTAAGTTTATAGAAGAAAACCAACATAAGGTGGTTACTCCAGATATAAATAAAATAGGGCTAGAACTTTTTACCGATGAAATGTGGAAGGACTATAATAGGTGTATTGCTTGCGGTAGGTGTAATTTTTCTTGCCCTACTTGTACTTGTTTTACAACTACTGATATATATTATGATGAAAATAAGACCAAGGGAGAAAGAAGGAGGACTTGGGCTAGCTGTCATGTAGATGGATTTAGTGATATGGCTGGAGGACATAGCTTTAGGCAGGAAACTGGAAGTAGGATGAGGTATAAGGTTATGCATAAGGTATACAACTATCAAAAAAGGTTTGGAGAAAATATGTGTGTTGGTTGTGGCAGGTGCGATGATAGGTGTCCAGAGTATATATCCTATGCTAAGTGCATTAATAAGTTGACTGAAAAGACCAAGGAGGAGGTATAATATGAACCCATATATGACATATCCTGCTAGGATTAAGAAAATAAAAAAGCATACAGATATAGACTATACCTTTTATATTGAAAAGATAGTTGATGTTAAGGAGGGGCAATTTTTACAGGTTTCTATACCTAAAAGTGGTGAGGCTCCTATTTCGGTATCTAGCTTTAATGAAGACACAATAGAGTTGACAATTAGGAAGGTTGGGCAGGTTACTGATGAAATATTTAATAAAAGTATTGGGGATAATATCTACTTAAGGGGGCCCTATGGAAACTATTTTAAGCCAGAAGACTACTATACCAGGGACCTATTAGTAATAAGTGGTGGAACTGGCCTTGCCCCTGTTAAGGGCCTAATAAATTACTTTTATGAAAATATGGATAGGCTGGGGAGTTTTAAGCTGATATCTGGCTTTAAGTCTTCTAAGGATATCTTATTTAAAGAGGATTTCAAAAGATGGGAAGATAGGATAGACTGTATCCTGACCATAGATAGGGAGGAAGATAATTGGGATGGATATGTAGGCTTTGTAACAGACTATGTAAAGGAGCTAGATATTAAAGATCTTGATAATTTAAGGGTTATAATGGTTGGACCACCTCCTATGATGAAATTCACAGGGCTTGAACTTAAGAAGCTAGGGGTTGGGGATGAGAATATTACAGTTTCTTTTGAAAGAAAGATGTCTTGTGGACTGGGAAAATGTGGCCACTGCAGGATAGATGAAACTTATGTATGCTTAGAAGGGCCAATTTTTAATTATAAAGAAGCTAAAAAATTAATAGACTAGGAGGGGTACTTTGTTAGACTTAAATACTAAAAAAGTAATGAAAAATGCATATAGGATTACTAAAAGGCGTGGAGAAACAGCTCTTAGGATTAGGACTCCTGGTGGGGAATTTCCTGCAGAAATTATGCCTATTCTAACAGAAATTTCTAGGGAATACGGTGATGGAAATTTACATATAACGACTAGGCAGGGTTTTGAGATTACTGGAATTCGTTATGAGGATATGGAAAGGGTAAATGAGATTGTTGCTCCTATTATAGAGAAACTACAAAAACATATTGGGGTCAAGATAGATAATCCTAAGGAGGGTTATCCTGCAGCAGGTACTAGGAATATTTCTGCCTGTATTGGAAACGAAATTTGCCCATATGGAAATTATAACACCCTAGAATTTGCAAAAAAGATAGAGGCTGCCATCTACCCCCATGACCTCCACTTTAAGGTGGCTGTTACAGGTTGTCCAAATGATTGTGTAAAGGCTCATATGCAGGACTTTGGTGTTATTGGTATGGCAAATGTCCAGTATAATCCAGATTTTTGTGTTGGCTGTGAAGCCTGTGTTAAAAACTGTAAGGATAGGTGTACTTCTGCTCTTTCTATGCACAAGGGAAAGGTTGTTAGGAATAAAGAACTTTGTGTTGAGTGTGGTGAGTGTGTAACAAGGTGTCCTACCCAGGCCTGGACTAGGAGTCCTGAGAAAAGGTTTAGGCTAGTAATAATGGGAAGGACTGGTAAAAAAGACCCTAGGATAGCCAGGGAGTTTGCAAGGAATATAGATATGGACTCTATTATAAAGATTATAAAAAATACTTATGATTTTGTTGAGGAATATATAACTCCTGGCAAGGCCAAGGAGCATATTGGTTATATAGTGGACAGGGAGGGCTACCATGAGTTTAAAAAATGGGCCTTAAAGGATGTAGACCTGGCTTATGGTACAGAAATAAGTGAATATATCAATTGGTAGAAGTAGGCTGGCTAGGGCTAGCCTATTTTTTTCCTAATATTTTAGATAGATTATTTGTTTAGTGGTATAAATAATCTGGGAGGGATTTTACTTGAATTATAATATAGTAGAAGAAGAAGGAAGAATAATTTTAAAGGATATGGAGGATTTTGAGCCAAAAGATATATTTGAATGTGGCCAAGCTTTTAGGTGGACAAAAGAGGAGGATTCTAGCTATACTACTGTTGCCTATGGAAGGGTATTAAATGTAAAAAAAGAAGGAAGGGACATTGTTTTTGAACCCTGCAACCTAAAGGATTTTCAAGAAGTTTGGTACAGTTACTTCGACCTAGGAACTGACTATGGGAAAATAAAGAAGGACCTATCAAAAGATCCTATTTTAAAGAAGGCCACTGAGTACGGCCAGGGAATTAGGATTCTTAACCAAGAACCTTTTGAGACAATTATTTCATTTATAATTTCAGCCAACAATCAAATTCCTAGGATAAAGAAGTCTGTTGAAATAATAGCTAGGGAATATGGAGACCTAATAGGAGAATTTAAGGGGAAGAAGTACTATAGTTTTCCAGGACCAGACAAGCTTTCTAAGGTTTCAGTTGAAGAGATTAGGGAGAAGGCTAGGGTAGGCTTTAGGGATAAGAGGATAATAGCTACTAGTGAGATGGTTGCAAATGGTGAGATAGACCTTGATAAGATATTTGACTTAAGCAAGGATGAAGGGAAGGAAGAGCTTAAAAGGTTGCCAGGTGTGGGGCCTAAAGTTGCAGATTGCTGCCTTTTATTTGCCTTTAAAAAAGGAGATGCTTTCCCAGTAGATACCTGGGTAAAAAGGGTTATGGAGTATTTTTATCTTAAGGAGGAAACATCCCTTCCTAAAATAGGAAAAAAAGGAGCAGAACTCTTTGGAGACCTAGCAGGCTATGCCCAGCAATATTTATTTTATTATGCTAGAGAAGAAGATATAGGCAAATAAACTTAAACTATAATAATATACTTGTAAACCAGCTTGACTTATAAGTCAAGCTGGTTTATTTTTAGAAATAGTGAAAAATAACTTGCAAATGAAAAACTATCTGCTATAATTAATTTAATATATTTTTAGACAAGAGAAAATCTTCTGTCAATATATTTAATATACTAACAAAGGAGGAATTAAAATGGTAAGAAAATTTAACAAGGCTATAGCGGTAATATTGGGTCTAGCTCTTTTACTAACGGCCTGTGGCAATGGAAATACTGGCAAGGGAAATTCTAATGAGGCGGGAGATAAAATTATTATTGGCGGACTTGCACCACTTACAGGAGATGTAGCTATTTATGGAGTAACTTCCTCTAATGGAGCAAAATTAGCTTTTAAAGAGATAAATGAGAATGGCGGAATTTTAGGTAAACAAGTAGAATACTTATTAGAAGATGAAAAGGGAGATCCAACAGAAGCGGTCAATGCATATACTAAGCTGTTGGATAAAAACATAGTAGCCCTATTAGGAGATATAACATCCCAACCAACTGAGGCAGTAGCAGAAGCTGCAAAGGCTGACAATATGCCAATGTTAACCCCAACTGGTACCCAGTTTAATATAACTGAGGGAAGGGACAATGTTTTTAGGGTATGTTATACAGACCCATTCCAAGGTGAAATCCTGGCAAAATACGCTAAAGATGTTTTAGGTGCTAAAACAGCAGCTGTTATGAAAAATACATCAAGTGATTATTCTGATGGAGTAGGTAAGGCATTTATGGATGCAGCAGAAAAAAGTGGTATAGAAGTAGTAGCCTTAGAATCATATGGAAATAATGATATAGACTTTAGGGCTCAGCTTACAAAGATAGCTAAATTAAATCCAGATGTTTTATTAATCCCAGACTACTATCAAGTAATATCATTAATAGCTCCACAAGCTAGGGAAGTAGGAATAAAAGGAACCTTCCTAGGACCAGATGGCTGGGATGGAGTTGTAAAAAATGTAGACGAATCTTCATATGATGTTATAGAAGGAGCAATATTTACCAACCATTATTCTTTAGATGATGAATCTGAGAAGATACAAAACTTCTTAAAGAATTACAAGGAAGAATATGGTGAAGAAGCATCAGCTTTTGCAGCTCTAGCTTACGATGCAGCCTATATGTTTAAGGAAGCTATAGAAAAGGCAGGTTCAACAGATAACGATGCAATAGTAAAGGCTCTTAAGGAAATAGAATTTGATGGAATAACAGGACTATTAACATTTGATGAAAATAACAACCCTATAAAATCTGTATCTATGATAAAGATAACTAATGGAGAATATAAGTTAGACAGGGTTATGGATTTAAGTAAATAGTAGATAAAAAAATTAAGAAACCATCTCACTAGAGATGGTTTTCTCTTTAAGAAAGGGTGAGAAGATGAATTTTATAGTTCAGGTAATAAATGGACTTCAAATAGGAAGCATATATGCCTTGGTTTCCTTAGGATACACAATGGTTTATGGTATAGCTAAATTAATAAATTTTGCCCATGGAGATATTTTAATGGTGGGCTCTTATGTAGCCTTATTTAGCATACCCATGGTTAAAAACTTAGGACTACCCATGTGGTTTGTAGTAGTACCAGCAATAATAGTATGTTCGATTTTAGGAATAATAATAGAAACTGTGGCTTATAGACCACTTAGGAACTCGCCGAGAATAGCTAACCTAATAACAGCAATAGGGGTTAGTATCCTCCTACAAAACTTAGCTATGAGGTTTATTTCTACTGGGGCCATGCCTTTTCCAAAAATATTTGACCATGGACCAATTAAAATAGCAGGCATAAGTATAAACTTTACAATAATAGTAACTATTCTAGTAACCTTAGTATCTTTTACCCTGATCCACTTGTTTATGACTAAGACTAAACATGGTAAGGCTATGATAGCTGTTAGTGAGGACTATGGTGCAGCCAAGTTGGTCGGGGTAAATGTTAACAAGACCATATCCTTGACCTTTGCCCTAGGAAGTGGGCTAGCAGCAGTAGGATCAGTCCTATACTTATCATCCTATCCACAAGTTGAACCACTTATGGGGTCAATGCTTGGTATAAAGGCTTTTGTTGCCGCTGTACTTGGTGGTATAGGTATTTTAAAAGGGGCAGTAATTGGTGGACTTATCCTAGGCATAGTTGAAGCCTTAACCAAGTCATATATATCCTCACAATTAGGAGATGCCTTTGTTTTCGGAATTTTAATAGTCGTACTTTTATTAAAACCAACAGGAATATTTGGCAAAAATACAAGGGAGAAGGTGTAGATATGTCAAAAGAGAAAAAAATAAATTACTTTATAAGTTTTATCCTAGTAGCTGGACTATTATTTGTCCTACTAGGCCTAATAAATAATGGGACTATTTCCAGGTATGAGCAAGGAATTTTAAACTTTATTTGTATAAATATTATCCTGGCAGTTAGCTTAAATATAACTGTTGGATGTCTGGGACAGATAACCTTAGGTCATGCAGGTTTTATGTCAGTTGGTGCTTATGCATCAGCCCTATTTACTAAAAGTGGAATTATACCAGGCTTCCAGGGCTATCTTGTGAGCCTACTAATAGCAGGAGGAGTTGCCCTAGTTGTTGGGATAGTAATAGGAATACCAGGTCTTAGGTTAAAGGGAGACTACTTGGCAATAATAACCTTGGCCTTTGGAGAAATAATAAGGGTCTTAATAGAGTACTTTCAGTTTACTGGAGGAGCCCAAGGTCTTTCAGGCATAACAAGATATACTGATTTTAAGGTCATATATATAATAATGGCAGTTTCAGTTACAATAATGTACTCCCTAATGACAAGCAGGCACGGAAGAGCAGTTCTTGCTATTAGGGAAGATGAAATAGCCAGTGAAGCGGTTGGATTAAATACAACCTACTACAAGGTTTTTGCCTTTGCCCTATCTGCTATGTTTGCAGGCATAGCAGGGGGGATGTATGGCCACACTATGGGAATAATAAGTGCCAAGCAATTTGATTATAATTACTCTATAAATATCTTGGTAATGGTTGTATTAGGCGGAATGGGTTCTTTTACAGGAGCGACCCTATCAGCCATAGTTCTTACCTTACTACCAGAACTACTAAGAGGATTTTCAGACTATAGGATGATAGTTTACTCCCTAATGCTAATATTTATGATGATTTTCCGTCCAGAAGGCTTATTGGGTAGGAAGGAATTTCAATTAAGCAAGCTAATAGAATGGATAAAAATAAAAACAATAGGGGTTAAAAAGGAGGTGGCGAAAGATGAATGATCCAATATTAGAAACTAAAAATATATGTGTATCTTTCGCTGGTCTTAAGGCTGTAACAGACTTTAATATAACCATAAGGCCCAAGGAACTTGTAGGATTAATAGGGCCTAATGGGGCAGGCAAGACTACAACCTTTAATATACTAACTGGTGTTTACCCACCTACTGAGGGAGAATACATTTTTAATGGGGAAAAAATAGTGGCTGGCGAAACCTATAAACTAGTGCAGAAAGGTTTGGCTAGGACCTTTCAAAATATAAGGTTATTTAAGCACTTAACTGTAATTGAAAATGTTTTAATAGCGGAAAATTTTAATATGAAGTATGGTTTTTTAACAGGGACCTTTAGGCTGCCAAAATATTGGAAGGAAGAGAAGGAAGCCAGGGACAAGGCCTTGGAACTTTTGGATATTTTTGGCCTTAAGGACTATGCCAATTATAAGGCGGTAAGCCTGCCTTATGGAGAGCAAAGAAAACTTGAAATTGCCAGAGCTATGGCAACTAATCCAAAACTACTTTTATTGGATGAACCAGCAGCGGGAATGAATCCTAATGAAACTGAAGAACTAATGGAAACTATTAAGCTAATTAGGAATAAGTTTGGGATTGCTATCTTGCTAATAGAACACGATATGAACCTAGTTCTTGGTATATGTGAAAGGCTGGTAGTTTTGGACCACGGAAATATAATTGCAGAGGGAGACCCTCTTGATGTTGTAAACTCTAAGGAAGTAATAACAGCCTACCTGGGAGAGGAGGAACTAGAATGACAATGCTAGAAGTAAAACAGTTAAATGTATATTATGGTAATATCCAGGCTATAAAAGGAATAGATTTTCATGTAAACCAAGGGGAGATAGTTTCTCTAATAGGAGCCAATGGGGCAGGCAAGACTACCACCCTTCAAACCATATCTGGACTATTAGAGCCCAAGTCAGGGAGTATATCATTTAATGGTGTAGATATAACCAAGGAATCAGCTGATAAGATAGTTAAGCTTGGGATTGCCCAGGTACCAGAAGGCAGGAGGATATTTAGCAACCTATCTGTTAGGGACAATATTCATATGGGACAATATACTCTTAAGGATAGCTATATAAATTTAAGGGATGAAAGAAGGAGTTTCTACCATAAATTTCCTAGGATGCAGGAAAGGAAAAGCCAGATTGCAGGAACCTTATCTGGTGGAGAACAGCAAATGCTTGCTATGGGAAGGGCCATTATGACTAGGCCAAAGCTACTGGTTTTAGATGAACCTTCTATGGGACTTTCTCCCCTATATGTCAAGGAAGTTTTTGATGTAATAAAAAGCTTGAATAAGGAGGGGACTACCATATTACTAGTGGAGCAAAATGCTAGGATGGCCCTGGCCATATCTGATAGGGCCTATGTATTAGAAACTGGCAAAATTATTTTAGAAGGAAAGGGCAAGGACCTTTTGGAAGATGAAAAAGTAAAAAAAGCATATTTAGGTGCCTAAGGGGTAAGATAAGTAGAGGTGGTATTGTTAATAACAGTACCAGCTCTATTTTTTTGTTTTAAAAGATTTAGGGAAATAGGATTTGTCCCTATTTTAGATTAACAAATGTAGGCTTTATTGATATAATTAATTGGTAGTAATAATGATTTGAGGGGATAATTATGGCATTAGAAAATATTGAATTAAAGCAAAGACTTTGTGATGAATTTAATAGGAACTACAGGAAGTATGAAAAACTTTCTACTAAGGCACAAGGCTTAATAGAAGAATTAATTAGGAAAAATAACATAGGTGTAAAGTCCATAACTGTTAGGACTAAGGATATGGAAAGCTTAAAGAGAAAGATAGAAAGTAAAAATTATAAGTACTCTTCCCTGGAGCAAATAACTGACTTAAGTGGGGTTAGGGTAATAACATATTATTCAGATGATGTATATAAGGTTGAAGAAATTATAAAAAATAATTTTAAGGTAGATAGTTTTAATTCAATAGATAAGGCAAAAATTTTAGAATATGATAGGTTTGGCTACTTGTCCCTCCACTATGTTGTGGAATTGACAGAAGACCAGTGTAAAAGACTTGACCTTATGGACCTAAGAGGTTATAAGTTTGAAATTCAAATAAGGTCTATCCTTCAAGATGCCTGGGCAGAAATAGAACATGACCTAGGTTATAAAAATAAAAAGACTGTTCCTAGGAAGATTAAGAGGGATTTTTCTAGGCTGGCGGGCTTACTTGAATTAGCTGATAAGGAGTTTCAAAACATAAGGGACTATATAGAAAACTATGAAAATGAGGTTATATCTGAGGTTAAGATAATCCAAGATAGGGTTATTATTGATGATGTTTCCATAAGGGCCTATATAAACCATAATGAAAAGTATAGGGAAATCCTTTATAAGTTAGGTGAGGAGGTTCCTATTAGGAAGATGCATAAGGATAGTGATATTGCCAAGCATTTAATATCAGTAGACATTTTGACCCTAAATGAACTTGAGGACTTAATAGCTGAAAACCTAAGCTTCATTATGAATATGATGAGGTATGAAAAACTTAGGGTCTATAATTTTATAGGTGAGGCTGATATCTTGCTTTATGTTTGCTATGCAAAACTTCTTAAGGGGGATAATCCTGAAAAGAAGCTTATAGAGTTTTGGGACAATAATGGTTATACTACTAAGGGCATTACCAAAGACCATAAGTTAATATGGATAGAAAATCTTAAAAAATATATGGAAAGGGACTAGTTTTCTAGTCCTTTTTTTGTTTAAAACTATAAAAATTTAAGAAAAAGTAAGATTTCATTAGGAATTTAAGGTTAAAAATTAAAATTTAGGAGATAAACCTTTAAAGAACCTTGAATTTAGAAAAAAAGATACTTGCTTTTAAAACCTATATACAGTAACATATGTATTGTAAGGTTTAGCACTCGGTAAATAAGACTGCTAACAAGAAGAAATATTTAGGAGGTATGATTATGAAATTAAAACCATTAGGAACTAGGGTTGTTATTAAACTAGTAGAGGCTAAAGAAGAAACGGAATCTGGCATAATTTTAACTGGTAGTGCCAAGGAAGAACCAAAAATAGCTGAAGTTTTAGCTATTGGTGATGGAATTTTAAATGATGAAAAGAAAAAAGATGAGCTTAAGCTAGGCGATAAAGTAGTATTCTCCGAATATGCAGGAAGTAAGGTAGAACTAGATGGAGAAGAGTATATAGTTATTAACTTAAATGATATATTAGCAGTTATTGAGTAGAAATTAGGAGGAGTGATTAGTATGGCTAAAGAAATAAAGTTTAGTGAAGATGCACGTCGTTCTATGGAGGCTGGAATTAATAAACTTGCAGATACAGTTAAGGTTACCCTAGGACCAAAGGGTAGGAATGTTGTTTTAGATAAGTCTTTTGGAGCACCACTTATTACTAATGATGGTGTAACAATTGCTAGGGAAATAGAGCTGGAAGATAGGTATGAAAATATGGGTGCTCAACTTGTTAAGGAGGTTGCTGTTAAGACTCAAGATGTAGCAGGAGATGGTACAACAACTGCAACCCTATTAGCCCAAGCAATTGTTAGGGAGGGGCTTAAAAATGTTGCAGCAGGTGCCAATCCTATTATTCTACAAAGGGGTATTAAAAAAGCAGTAGACAAGGTTGTTGAAGAGTTAAGAGCTAATTCTGTAACTATTGATTCTAAAGAGTCTATTGCCCAAGTAGCAAGTATTTCTGCTGGTAGTAAGGAAATTGGAGACTTAATTTCTCAGGCTATGGAAAAGGTAGGAAAAGAAGGAGTTATAACTGTTGAAGAATCTCGTTCTACAGGGACTACTTTAGATGTTGTAGAAGGTATGCAGTTTGATAGGGGTTATGTTTCAGCTTATATGGCAAGCGACAAGGAAAGAATGGTTGCTGAATTATCTGACCCATATATTTTAATAACAGACCAAAAAATTAATAATATCCAACAAATTCTTCCTACTTTAGAGAAAATTGTTGAGGCTAATAAGCCATTATTGATTATTGCTGATGATGTTGAAACAGAAGCTATGGCTACCTTGGTAGTAAACCAATTAAGGGGAACTTTTAATTGTGTCGTTGTTAAGGCGCCAGGTTTTGGAGATAAGAGAAAGGAAATGCTAGAAGATATAGCTATCTTGACTGGAGCTAGGGTAATTTCTAGTGACCTTGGTGAAAAACTAGAAGAAGCAACTATGGAAGACCTAGGTGGAGCAAGTAAGGTTAAGGTAGATAAGGACAATACAGTTATAGTTGATGGAGCAGGAGACCAAGCTAAAATAGAGGAAAGAATAAGTCAAATGAAGAGCCAGCTTGAAAATATGGACTCTGAGTTTGATAGGGAGAAAGTCCAAGAAAGGTTGGCTAAGCTATCTGGAGGAGTTGCAGTTATTCATGTTGGAGCAGCTTCTGAGACAGAGTTGAAAGAAAGAAAGTCTAGGATAGAAGACGCCCTAGCTGCTACTCGTGCAGCAGTTGAAGAGGGAATAGTTCCAGGAGGTGGAACTGCTCTTGCAGATACTATAAAATCTGTTGCAAGTCTTGCAGACGGTGTTCATGGAGATGAAAAAACAGGTATAAATATAATAGTTAGGGCCTTAGAAGAACCAGTTAGACAAATTGCAGACAATGCTGGATTAGAAGGATCTATAATAGTAGAAAAGGTAAAAGAAAATGAAATCGGTATAGGTTTTGACGCTATGAATGAAGAATTTGTAGATATGATTAAGGCTGGTATTGTAGACCCAACAAAGGTTACAAGAAATGCAATCTTAAATGCATCATCAGTATCAGCTATGGTCCTTACAACAGAGGCGGCAATAGCTGATGTTAAAGAGGAAGAAGACCCAATGGCAGGTATGGGAATGCCAGGTATGGGCGGTATGATGTAAAAAATTAAATAGATATAAAAAAATCTCTCGACTAATCGGGAGATTTTTTATATAATAAAGTCTTGTTTTACTATTTAAGAAATAATTAAGATTTTGTTAACTAATAATAAACATCTTAGTTATATATTAGGTATAGTAAATTAGGAGGACTATAAAATAGAAATGGACAGAAAAATATATATATTATTGACCTATAGTGGTACAGTATTATCAAAAATAATTAAAATGTTTACTAGGGAACCCTATTCCCATGTTTCAGTTTCCTTAGATGTGGACCTAGATGAACTATATAGTTTTGGAAGGAAGGTACCGACCAATCCACTTTTTGCAGGTTTTGTAAAAGAGGATGTTATAAATGGGGTCTATGCCCAGTTTCCAAAAACTAAGTGTGCACTTTATGAAGTCAAGATATCAGAAGATAATTATGAGAAACTTTTACTTGAGCTAGAGAAATTTAAAAGCTGCAAGGACAAGTATAAATACAATTTGGCTGGGCTTTTAGGTTACTTATTAAATAAGCCAATAGACAGGGAATATAGGTATTTTTGCTCCCAGTTTGTTTCAGAGATATTAAATAATAGTGGGGTTAGGCTTATAGATAAGCCTGCACCATTAACCTCTCCTGGAGACTTTAGGAGGTGTGGAGACCTGGAATTAATTTATGAGGGAGAATTAAATAAGTACAAGAGTATAAAAATTTAGGTCGTTAGGAAATTAAATAGGGTAATTAAAAAAGAGTAGCTATTAGCTACTCTTTTTTAATAGCTTGGAAGAGGAGTAATCTATTAGAAAGGCTCCAAGAGGGGCTGTAACTAGGATAGAAAGAACAGCCAGGCTTAGGATTAGGTCTCCTACTGGAAGACCTAGGCTTAGGGGTATTCCGCCTATAGCTGCTTGGACAGTTGCCTTTGGTAGGTAGGCTATTATGCAAAAGGTCTTTTCTTTTAAATTATAGTCCAAGCCTTTAATTGATATTAGGACTCCAATAGACCTTGCAAGGAGACCAAAAGCAAGAATTACTAGGCCTAGTCCACTAGCCTTAAGGGCCAGGGGAATATTGACCTCAGCCCCAATTAGGGTGAATAAAAAAACTTGGGCAAGATTCCAGGCCCCATTAAAAGATTTAGTTAAAATAAGGGAGTTTTCATAGGATTTTTCTCTTATTATAAAGCCTAAGACCATAATGGTTAGAAGGCTGGCAACTTTTATCCTGCCAGAGAAAAAACTGTCTAATTGAGAAAGCAACAAGGCAGTTGAAAAAACTAAGACTGACATATCATTAGGCTTTAGCCTTTTAAGGATATAGACTAGGACTAGACCTAGGCATAGGCCTATAAGGCCACCGAAAAATATAGATAGGGGGATATTTAGTAATTGGAGGCCAAGACTTGTACCCTTATTAAAGTAAAGTCCTAGGAAGCTAGTAAAAATAGTAATGGCAAAAACATCATCTATGGATGCACTGGTTATTATCAAGGTGGGTATGTCCTTTTCCACGCCTAGGCCTTGGTCCATAAGTTTTAACATAGATGGTACTACAACAGCAGGAGATACGGCTGCCAAGATAAAGCCTAAAATGCCTCCTTCAACAAAGGAAAAGCCAAGTAGTTTTTGGGCAAGTAGGGCTACGGCTAAACCTTCTAAGACTCCAGGTATAAAGCTCATTTTAAAGCTAGCAAGGCCTACATTTTTTAAACTTTTCCTGCTTATGCCCAGGCCCGCCCTAAGTAAGATAATAATTAGGGCAATAGTCCTAAGGTCTCCTGAGATATTCATAAGGCTTGGGTCAATTAGGTCCAGGCAACTGGGACCTATTAACATACCAAAAAATAGCATACCTAAAAGTTCAGGAAAGTTAAAAAAATTGAACAATATTTTTATTAAAAAACCAAATAGTAAAATAAAGGCTAAGCTTGTTATCAAAAAATCCCTCCTTAAAATAAAAAATGACCCCTATGATGAAATCATAGGAGTCATTAGCTTTCGCGGTTATGGTGAACTCCATCACCAGTCTTTTAAATTATATATTTATATTATATAATTATACTAAAAAAGTCAAATATTAAAAAAATTAAACATAATAACTATAAAAAAACTATTCTAAATACTAGTATTTTTTTATCGTTATGATATTATTATTAAATAAGCTAATAGTTAAAATAAAAAGTGAAATGAGGGATGAAATATAATGACAACACTTAGAAAGATTAAATTTGCAGTTTTAATTCTTTAATTATATGTATTCCTAGGTTTGACTAGAATAAGAGCACTACTTAAAAGATCAGGAGTATAGCTAGAGGACATAATGTAATACTATACAATTGGAAGATAGATACAATATTATGGTTGAAAGAAAAGGTTGGTAAATATGATTGAAGAATTTTTTTCAGAGATTTATGATAAGTTTCAGTTAAACTTTTATAAGTCAATATTTAATAATGATGAAGAATTAACAATAGTTGAATCGATTTGCCTAGAAATTATAAGAATTTTAGGCAAACCAACAGTATCAGAGCTTACAGAATTTATGAATGTATCCCAGCCAAATATGACCTACAGGGTTTCTAGGCTAGTAGAAAAGGGATATGTGACTAAGACTCAATCTGAAGTAGACAAGAGGGAATTTTTATTAGAGCCTACTGAAAAGTGCCTAGAGTTTGACAGGAAAAATAAGGAGTATATCTATAAGGTTGCAGGCAGGATGGAAGATAGGTTTAATGAAAAAGATATAACTATATCTGGAGAGTTACTTAAGACAACTTCTGACGAATTAATGTATGAACTTAATAAGTATTTAAAATAAAATATAGACCAGTTCAGATGTAGCTTTAGACTTTGCTTAAGTTTAAAGCTATATTTAATATAAGTATGATTCTTAGTGGAGGATGTATTATGTATATGGATGGGGCTTATTTGGAAAAACTATATAAAAGCTTGAAATATGGAGATGAAATAAGGATAGTTAGGGACTTATCTATGGGGGCGATGGATCCAGATATGATCCAAGAACTAGGGCTTAGGTTTTTTAAGGAAAACCAGGAGGATATCCTTTATATCTTGAGAAATTTTCCAATTATTGACTTTAGCCTATTGAAGTAGAGTATATTAGTATGTTATAATAAATATCTTTTAATTGAAAAAGTGAAAACTTATCTATATAATAGATAAATAAACAAAGATATAAAAACTGGTTTATATACTTAAATATAAATTAAAAATGAGGAGGAGATTTTTTGAAATTTGTAGGAGAAGGATTAACTTTTGATGATGTATTACTTTTACCAGGTAAATCTGAAATTTTACCTAAAGATACTCAAATAAAGACTAGGCTTACTAAGAATATAAATATAAATATGCCTTTAATAAGTGCTGGAATGGATACAGTAACTGAATCAAGAATGGCAATAGCTATGGCTAGGGAGGGCGGAATAGGAATAATTCATAAGAATATGACTATAGAGCAACAGGCCTTAGAAGTAGACAGGGTTAAAAGATCTGAGCACGGGGTAATTACAGATCCTTTTTATTTGTCTAAAAATCACAAGGTAGCAGAAGCCTTAGAACTTATGGAAAGGTATAGGATTTCAGGAGTTCCAATAGTAGATGAAGGGCATAAATTAGTTGGAATAATAACTAATAGGGATGTTAGGTTTGAAACTAACCTACAAAAAGAGATAAATGAGGTTATGACTAAGGAAAACCTAGTAACTGGCCATGAAAATATTGATATGGATTCAGCCCTAGATATATTAAAGAAACATAAAATAGAAAAGCTTCCCCTAGTAGATGAAGATGGCAACTTAAAAGGGCTAATTACAATAAAGGATATAGAAAAGGCAATAGAATATCCTAATTCAGCAAAAGATTCCAATGGTAGACTTTTAGCTGGAGCAGCAGTTGGAGTTACTAAGGATATGATGGAAAGAGTTGACGCCCTAGTTAAGGCTAAGGTTGATGTAATAGTTATAGATACGGCTCATGGTCATTCAAGAGGGGTAATGGAGGCTGTTAAAAAAGTTAAGGCTGCTTACCCAGACTTAGATGTAATTGCTGGAAATGTTGCAACTGCAGAGGCTACTGTAGACTTAATTAAGGCTGGTGTAGATGCTGTTAAGGTAGGGATTGGACCTGGATCTATTTGTACAACTAGGGTTGTAACGGGAATAGGGGTGCCACAAATAACAGCAGTTATTAATTGTGCTGAGGCTGCAAAGGAATATGGAGTACCAGTAATTGCAGATGGTGGTATTAAATATTCGGGAGATATTACAAAGGCTATAGCAGCTGGAGCCTATACAGTTATGGCAGGTTCTCTTTTAGCAGGAACTTCAGAATCTCCAGGAGAAGAGGTACTGTATGAAGGTAGAAGATGGAAAGAGTATAGGGGGATGGGTTCTCTTGCAGCTATGGATGCTGGAAGTAAGGACAGGTATTTCCAAGAAGATACTAAGAAATATGTACCAGAAGGTGTAGAGGGAAGAATTCACTTTAGGGGACCATTAGGAGATGTAGTTTATCAATTAATGGGAGGACTAAGATCAGGTATGGGATATATAGGAGCTAAAACAATAGATGACCTTCACGAAAAAGCTAGATTTATAAAAATAACATCAGCTTCACTAGTTGAAAACCATCCGCACGATATATCCATAACTAAAGAATCTCCAAATTATACTAGAGGATAGGAGGCTAAACCTTGAAAGGATTTATAGAAGAAAGTATTAAAGAAATAAAAGAAAAAGTTGGAAATAAAAAGGCCCTATGTGCCTTATCAGGTGGGGTAGATTCATCAGTTGCAGCAGTGTTAGTCCACGAGGCAATAGGGGATAATTTGGTTTGTGTATTTGTAGACCATGGGCTTCTTAGGAAGGGAGAAAGGGAAGATGTGGAAAGAGTCTTTAGGGATAAGTTCCACATAAACCTAATAACAGTAGATGCTGAAACTAGGTTTTTAGATAAGTTAAAAGGTGTTACTGATCCTGAAAAAAAGAGGATGATTATAGGAGAAGAATTTATAAGAGTTTTTGAAGAGGAACAGGGAAAACTAGAAGACATAGACTTCCTAATCCAAGGAACAATTATTTCAGATATTATAGAATCTGGTAGTAAGGGGAAGGTAGCAGTTAAGTCCCACCATAATGTAGGAGGACTTCCAGATGATGTAAACTTTGAATTAATTGAACCCCTAAGAGACTTATACAAGGAGCAAGTTAGAGAGGTTGGAAGAGAGTTAGGCCTAGATTCTGTAATAGTGGATAGGCAGCCTTTTCCAGGACCTGGACTTGGAGTTAGGTGCTTGGGAGAACTAACCAAGGAAAAACTAGATATCTTAAGAGATGCAGACTATATATATAGGGAAGAAATAGAAAAAGCAGGACTAGACAAGGAAATTTTCCAATATTTTGCAGTCCTACCAAATATCCAGTCAGTAGGAGTAATAGACGGAAAGAGGACCTACTGCCATACAATTGCCCTAAGAGCAATTGCCTCAAAAGATGCTATGGAAGGTCAATGGTATCCAATACCATTAGAGCTTCTAGGCAAAATCTCTACTAGGATAACAGATGAGGTTAAGGAAGTAAATAGGGTTGTATTTGATATTACAAGTAAACCACCAGCAACAATTGAGTGGGAATAGTTAAAAATAAAAAGAATAAATTACAAAATCACCATAGATGTTAAAAGTCTATGGTGATTTTGTAATGCTTACTTATATCCTATATTAAAGACAAGAAAAATTTATAGAAGTTAATAATTATGATTGGCTAGAAACAGTCTGTAACCTTGTAACTTGTAACCGAGTTTTTAAAAGTACTAGAATTGGTCGAGTAAAAGCTAAAAGTAAGTGATATCAAAGGTTATAGAGATTGAGATAAATACTAATGCCTTATTTGAAGACTTTTGAAATAGTAAGTTACAGTTACAATTCTCCTGTGCCTATTTCATAAAAAAGTTTAATAAGAGAAATTTATATCTTAAATTTAAAAACCTTAATAGTAAGTACAGTAAGTGTAGACACACTTACGAAAAAATTGATCAAGCGGACCTTTTTAGGTTCGCTTTCTTTTAATTCAAATTTCTACTTGCTCCTATCGGAATGATTTAGGGGAAACCCCTAAGACCCTGTTAGAAATATAAACGAAAGGAAGAATATTATGTCAAATATATATAGAAATGAAAGGATTGGAATTAAAATAGTAAATAAGAAAAAGAATTTTTTAAGAAAAAACTTGAACTCAGCAAGGTTATAGCAAAATAAAATCTAGGATTTATAGTATGAAGACTTAGGAAAATTAACAAGAAAAATATAGTATAAAATCTATCCATGCTCTCAGTAAATGAAGACCTTATATTATATAGATATAGGTAGAGAAAAAATAATCTTTTTACAATAGAATCGAATGGAAATGATTTTGTTATAAAAAACCAACCTCGATTTTATGTTTAGAAAAGAATTTAACAAAAATAACTTGTTTTATATTTTAAAAAATGCTACAATTAGTTTAGAAAGATATTTAACATAAAAAATAGTCTTATATTTTTATTTACAACAGTTATTTAGAAAAGAATTTAACAAAAAGAAGGAGGGAAAATATGAAGCTAAAAGATATATGTAGTTTAAATGCAGGTCTTGTCACAAGTAGGAAGAAATATAGTGAAAAAGATAGGTTACACAGAGTAAAGAAAATATCCTATAAGCTACTTAATCTTAATGCTGTAGATGATTTAGGGATTATAGACCAATCTAAGCTGGAAGAATTTCATAGCAATGAGCTATTAGATGAACAATACTTAACAAGCCAAGGAGATATATTAGTTAGGTTAAATTATCCTTATACGAGTACTATGATTACTGAAGAAAATGTAGGATTAATCATACCATCTTACTTTATAATATTAAGGCTTGAAAATACTAGTTTTACAAGTGAATATGTAGCCTGGTATTTAAATACAGATAGGATAAAAAAGGAGCTTATGAGAAACCAATCTGGAACTTTGATTCCTAGTATAAATCAAAAGAGTTTGGGAGATTTGGATATAGAAGAAAGATCAAGAGAAGATCAAGAAAATATATCTCATTTATTCCAGTTAGTAATAAGGGAAAGACAGCTCATAAAGAAGTTGGCAGAGGAAAAAGAAAACTACTACAGAGGGATTACTGAAAGTATATTAAACAAGGAGGAAGATTAGATGAAGACGAAGAGAGAAGATATAAATAAGGTATTATGGTCAGCAGCAGATACATTTAGGGGGAATATAGATTCTAGCGTTTATAAGGATTATATATTAGTAATGCTTTTTGAGAAGTACCTATCAGACATGCATAAGGAACACCTGGAAGAATATAGAGAAAGATATGATGGAGATGAAACAAGAGTAGAAAGGGCCATGTCTAGGGAGAGATTTATTCTTGATGAAAAGGCTACTTTTGACTACCTTTATAAGAATAGAACAGCCAATAATATTGGGGAAATAATAAATAAGGCCCTGATAAAAATAGAAGAGAATAACAGGGCAAAATTAAGTGGTGTATTTAGGAATATAGACTTTAATAGCGAGACAACTCTGGGAGATACTAAGCAAAGAAATACAACCTTAAGGAATCTGCTACAAGATTTTAATAAGTTAGACCTTTCTCCAAGTGCCTTGGGAGACGCAGATATAATAGGGGATGCCTATCAATATATGATAGAGAAATTTGCTTCAGATGCTGGAAAAAAGGGTGGAGAATTTTTTACGCCTCCTATGGTATCGGAGTTACTGGCAAGGTTGGTTAAGCCAGAAGAGAATGACAGGGTTTATGATCCAACCTGTGGTTCGGGATCTTTGCTAATAAGAACAGCTAAGAAAGTAGAAAGTGGAAAACTGGCAGTATATGGGCAGGAAAAAAATGGTCAGACCCAATCTCTCGCTAAGATGAATATGTTTTTAAATAATATAGATGATGCAAAAATAGAGTGGGGAGATACTATATCCAATCCTCTACACTTAGATGAAAACGGAAATCTTATGAAGTTTGATAAAATAGTTGCCAATCCACCATTCTCACTTAAGAAATGGTCAGAAGGTTTTGCAGGAGATGATACAGATGATTTTAAGATGAAGCCGGAACTAGATAAGCACGGAAGGTTTGAGTGGGGACTAGCCCCAAAAGGGAGGGGAGATATGGCTTTTATACAGCATATGCTTTATTCTCTTACAGAAAATGGAACTATGGCAACTATTATGCCCCATGGAGTCTTATTTAGGGGAGGAGCAGAAGGAAAAATAAGAAAAGAATTTATAGAATTAAACTATTTGGATGCAGTAATAGGACTGCCAGAATCTCTTTTCTATGGTACAGGGATACCAGCTGCTATATTGGTTTTTAAAAAGAACAGAACTAGAAAAGAAGTACTATTTATAGATGGATCAGGAGAGGGACATTTTGGGAAGGGAAGTAATCAGAACTTTTTAAGGGAAGAAGATATAGAAAAGATAGTTGACACCTATGAAAACTATGAAGCTATAGATAAGTATTCTTACTTGGCAACTATAGATGAAATAAGGGAAAATGACTATAACTTAAATATACCAAGATATGTAGATACTTTTGAAGATGAGGATCCAGTGGATATGGAGGAAGTAGCAAGTAATATAAGTAGGATTAAGGAAGAGTTAAAAGAAGTAGAAAGCAAGATGGAGGACTATATCAAAAAACTAGGACTATAGGAGGAGGGACTATGTGCAATAGGCTGAATAAATATGATCATTATTATGGAGCATTTTTATCTAAGGTATTGGACAATGGAAACAGGCCTGCCCTTATGAAGAAAGACGAGGGTAGGGGGATTTATAAATTAGCAACGGACAAGTCCCAAGAAGATTATCTTGTTTATATGAAGTATGTAAGCAATAAGAAGGGGGATAATCTTTGGAACTTTAATTTTACAGATAGTAACCTAAGAGAGATAGAGGAGCTTTTAAAGACTGAAAACCTGATTTTTGGATTAATAGGAAGCTATAAATCTTTAAATGGAACAGAAATTGCCATAGTCTTTAAGGATGAATTTTTACAATGTATAGACTTTAATTGTAGCAGAAATAAAAGCCAGAGGCTCAGTGTCCTAAAGAAAAAAGGTAGTAGCAAGCTTTATATATATGGAACCTTCCTAGACAGGGATGATGCCATAGCCATAGAAAGATATAGGATAAATGAGCTTTAAGGAGGTAGAAAAGGTGGATAAAAATATAAAAGAACGATGGGAAGCCATAGATCAGGGCCTGGTTCCTAAGGGCTATAAGAAGACTAAAGTAGGTATTATACCAGAGGATTGGGATGTTAAGAAGTTGGGAGAGGTCGCTGAGGTAACAATGGGGCAGTCACCAGATTCTAAGACATATAATAAAAAAGGTATTGGATTACCATTAATTCAAGGAAATTCTGATATAAGGGATAGAAGGACGAGTCCCCGTTTATATACTTCGGAACCTATAAAAACTTGTAACTTTGGAGATACTATTATGGCTGTTAGAGCCCCAGTGGGTACTGTAGCTAAGTCCTATCATAAAGCATGTATAGGAAGAGGGGTTTGTTCTATAAGATCTATAAATAATAACTATATGTATTATTATTTATTAAACTATGAAAAAAATTGGATCAGATTAGCACAAGGAAGTACATTTATGGCAATCAATAGCTTTGATATATCTAATAGCAAGATACCTAGCCCCCCTCTAGAAGAACAAGAAAGAATAGCAGATATACTTTCCACTTGGGATAGGGCCATAGAGTCCTATGGCAAGCTTTTAGAGGAGAAAAAGGAAAGGAAAAAAGGTCTGATGCAGCTACTTTTAACAGGGGAGAAAAGACTAGGAGGCTTTATTGGACCTTGGAAGGAAGTTAGGCTGGGAGATATATTTTCTATACCAAATAAAAAAGAAGTCATTGATCCTGAAATTAATAAAATAATAACGGTGAGGCTTCATAGGAAAGGAGTATTCACAGGTTTACAGAATGAAACATTAAGTCTAGGAGCTACAAAATATTATTATAGAAGAAGTGGACAGTTTATATATGGAAAGCAAAATATATTTAATGGAGCTTTTGGATTAGTACCGAAAGAACTAGATATGTGTTATTCATCGGCTGATATACCTAGTTTAGACTTTAAAGATGGACTAGTTGTACCTAAATACATTGATTATTATTTTAGCAGGAAAAGTATTTATGGGAGGTTAGAATCTAGAGCGATTGGAACAGGAAGTAAAAGGCTTCATGAATCAGAATTTTTAAAAATTGAAATTATCTTACCAAGTTTAGAAGAACAGAAAGCCATAGCAGAGGTCCTAGCTACTGCTGACGAGGAGATAGATCTACTAGAAAAACTTATAGAAGAACTAGAAGAAGAAAAGAAGGGTTTAATGCAGTTACTTTTAAAAGGTATAGTAAGAGTTTAGGAGGGATTTTATGGATATATTTGGAGAAGAAAAGGCAAGTAAAAAACCAGCTATAGAAGTTCTTAAGGGCCTAGGCTACAACTACATAAGGGCAGATGCCATAGAAAAATATAGGGAGGGATTATACGATCCTCTTCTTAAGTCTATGTTGAG
>JASLBE010000017.1 GCA_030146705.1 Tissierellales bacterium
GTAGTAAATAATGTTAGTAGTAAAATAACAACTCCCAAAGTTATATTCATTACTAGTAATAAGTCTAAGATAAAACCCTTAACTGGTAACATTATTAGCCCTATAATAGCAACTACTCCAAAGGCTACTACTATTTCCGAATATTTATTCATATATTCAAATGGTTTTCTTAAAATATTTGGCATACCTATACTCCCTTATTTAAATTTTTCCTTTATTAGCTTCTTCCAATTCATAAACAATTACTAATAATTCCGCCACAGCCTTATAAAGTTCAGATGGTACATAGTCCCCAACTTCAACTCTTTTATACATACTCCTGGCCAGTGGCTTGTTTTCTACTATTGGAATATTATGTTCCTTGGCTTCTTCCCTAATTTTTTGTGCAATATAGTCTGCACCCTTGGCCATAATCATAGGGGCTAAGTCCTTTCCCTTTTCATATTTTATGGCAATAGCCAGGTGGGTTGGGTTGGTAACCACAACCGTAGACTCTTTTACATTGCTCATCATTGTCCCCATGGATATTTCCATCTGTCTTTGCCTTCTGGCAGACTTCATCTCAGGACTTCCTTCCATTTCCTTCATTTCTTCCTTAATTTCATCCTTAGACATCCTTAGTTCTTTTTTATAATTTCTTTTCTCCACAAAGAAGTCTACTACTCCTAAAATAAACATTACTACTATAATGTTAAATGTGTTTTTCTTCAAAAAAGCTATAAAAAAGAAGAATAATTTTTCCGTACCAATATTGCCAGAGTTAAGTATTTCCTTACTTGTTGACAATATGTTTTTATAAAATAGAATAATTACTATTATTAATTTAGAAAAATTTTTCAAAAAATTCATGGCGGCCTTTTTAGAGAATATGTTCTTAAATCCAGAAATTGGATTTAATCTATTGAAGTCTGGCTTTAAACTTTTAGTAGTAAATAAAAATCCTACCTGGGCCAGGTTACTTAAAACACCTACCACAATCCCTATTAAGGCTATGGGAATTACTAGGCTAAAGTAGGTAAATATACTATTTAAGAAAACTGCTCTTAGGTTTGTAATTTCAAGGTCATTATATATACTACTTTGTAGATATACCTTTAAATACTTGAAACCCTTTAAAAAAACATACTTGCCCAAACTTCCCAGGATAACTCCATAGACTAAAAGGGCTATGCCTGCATTTAGGTCCTGGCTCTTACTTACCTGGCCCTTCTCCCTGGTATCCCTTAGCTTCTTGGCCGTGGCCTCTTCAGTTTTATTATCTTTATCACTCAAAATATCACCTACAATTATGAACCTAGAAATTTGATATATTTATTCATCCATAATATTAAAAATCCTAAATCTTTACCCATAGTATTTATAATCCACGATATGGAAACTATCGTAATAGAAAAACCTACCAAGGCCTTTAAAGGCATTCCTAACATTAGTACATTTATCTGTGGTATTGTCCTAGATATAATCCCTAGGATTATATCTGTTAGTAATACAACAGTTACAACTGGTATTGCTAAGTTAAAACCCATTTCAAAAACCCTTGAAAATAAGACTATTATTTCCTCCAGCCCCAAGGCTTCCATATTAACCATTGTTATGGGAACATATTTAAAAGATCCCATTATCCCTTCTAGAACCCTATGGTGGAGGTCCAGGGTGAAAAATAGGGAAATTGATATCCAGTAATATATTTTTCCAAAATTTGACACTTGTTTCCCAATGCTCTTATCATAGACATTGGCCATTGCAAAACCAACTTGAAAATCAACAAACTGACCTGCTATTTCAAATATCCCAAAAACCAGCTTGCCTATATAGCCTATGGCTAAACCAAGTATTATTTCTTTTACTATTAAAATAATAAAGTAGGTGAAGTTATCTATTAGGTAAATGTCTGGAACAATCTTGAAAACTGCAAGGGTTAAACTAAGGGAAATCACTATTTTTACCATATTTGGCAGGCTCCTAAAAGATAGGCCTGGACACAAAAATATAAAGGCTATTATCCTTGCAAGTATTAATAAAATCTTTTGTAAAGTTGCCATACTATACTCCTAACTTATTAGTGGAATTATCCTGTAAAGTTCCTTTGTTAACTCTACTAATTGGTTTAACATAAAGTTGCCAAATATTATTAGGCCAAAAATTACAGCTGCCACCTTGGGAACAAAGCTTAAGGTCTGCTCCTGAATCTGGGTTGTAGCTTGAAATATACTTATTAACAAACCTATTACCAGGGATATTAAAAGTATTGGCCCTGAAACTCTCATTATTACAAAAAATGCTTTTCTCATTATGTCTAGTACTAAAATTTGAGTCATATTTTCCTCCTATAAAAAACCTTTTAACATTGATTGAATTACTAAATTCCAACCATCTACTAAAATAAATAATAATATTTTAAAAGGTAGTGAAATCATAACTGGAGGAAGCATAAACATTCCCATAGACATTAAGATACTTGCCACAACCATATCTATTACTAAAAACGGTATGTATAAAATGAAACCTATACTAAAGGCTGTCTTAAGTTCACTTATGGCAAAGGCTGGTACTACTGTTAGTAGTGAAAGATCCTTGGCCTCCTTAACATTTTCAACCCCTTGGGCCCTTAAAAATAGGGCTAGGTCCTTCTCCCTAGTTTCCTTTATCATAAAGTTTTTCATTGGTTCAATAGCCTTATCCACTGCCAGGTCTCTTGTAATTTCTTCCCTTATATAGGGGCCTACAGCCCCCTCATATATATTTGTATATACTGGCTGCATTACAAAGATTGTTATAAACAAAGATAGCCCCACTAAGAGTTGATTTGGTGGAGATTGTTGTGTGCCAAGTGCATTTCTCAAAAATGAAAAAACTACTATAATTCTTGTAAAACAGCTAGTTAAAATTAAAAAAGATGGAATCAAAGTGAGTAAGGTCATTATTATTAAAATATTTACTGTATCTACTGTTTTTTCCGAACTATTATTAATATATTCTTGTAATTCATCTACTATGGAATCTGCAAAAGCCATCTTAGGAATTATTATAAGTAAAATAAGTACTAATATTGTTATCTTAAAAATCTTTTTATTCACCCTGATTACCTCTTTCAATAAATTTCTTAAGGAATTTTCCAATAGTCTTAAACTCAACCCCTTCCTTTATAGGTTTCTCCCTAGTTATTTTCTCAACCAGGTCTAGGTCTAAGTCTCTTAAAATAGTAACTCCAGAATTTCCAGCCCCCATTAAAAAATATTCCTCTCCCACCTTAGCTATTACTAATGATGAATTATTATCAACTGATTTTTTTTCTATAATTTTTATTAATCCATTATCTCCATTAAAGTATTTAGCTAAAAACTTAAGAGATCCTATTGCTAAAAATATTACAAACAGAAACATTAATATGCTTTGAATAAGTGCTGCAATTTCTTCTATTCCCATACTATTTCCCCTTACTATTGAATTACTATATCAGTCAAGTAAATTTCCTTTATTACATCTTCACCAATGGACTTATTTATATTTTCTATAATCCCATTCTTTAAAGAATCAACCTTTGCTACATCTTGAATTTCTTCAACTGTTTTACTCCTAAACTCATTAGTTATAATATCCCTCATCTTACTAATATTGTTTTCTACTAGCTTAGTTTTCTTTGGGTTATCATACATAACAGCTACCTTTATTTTTAAGTAAGCCTTCCTAGAGCCCTCTGGCTTTAAATTTACTACAAAATCATCTAAATCTATAGTCTGTTCCTTTTTACCACCAAGGATACTATTACTAGACCTCTTATTATTTCCTGTAAACAATAAATAGCCTAGAATAAAAGTTGATATTAGTACTAAAACTAATAAGACTAACATTAACTTAAGTAAACCATTTTTTTCTCCCATTAATCTTCACCTTCACTCTCGTCTAAAATTATTAAAATATTGACCCTCCTATTTAAGGCCTTATTTTCAGCCGTAGTATTATCTGCAATCGGCCTAAATTCACTATATCCAACCGCCGAAAGCCTACTAGGATCTATATTTTCAATTTCACTAAAATGTCTAACAACAGAAACAGCCCTATCTGCTGATAATTCCCAGTTACTCCCATAGTTTGCCCTACCAATGGGAACATTGTCTGTGTGTCCTTCTACTACTATTTCATTTGTCATAGATTTTAATAATCCAGTTAATTTCTTAAGAACATCTATTCCCCCAGGCTTAATCTTAGCACTACCTGGATCAAATAGTATTGCCTCCTTAATATCTACAAATACTCCCTTTTCGTTCATATTCACAGATACTTCCTTGCCTAGGTTATGCTCATCTATATAGTCTGATACCTTGTTGTGGATCTTAACCAATCCCGATTCAACTTCTTCAGATTCCAGTGGGTTTTCCATTTCATCTATTATAGAGGCTTCCTTATCAAAAATTTCTGTTTTCCCGCTTCCAGAAAAAACACCCTGGATGGATTGACTTATATCCCTAAATTTATCACTATCTATATCCGACATAGAGTATAGGAGGATAAAAAATGTCAACAACAGGGACATCAAGTCTGAAAAAGTTACCATCCATGCTGGTGCTCCAGAAGATTTTTTCTCTGGTTTATTACTCATAAGCTTGTTCCTTTGTATCTAGGTTGGAAACCTCTGTATAATCTTCCTTATCCACTGGTGATAAGTAGTTTACAAGTCTTTCCTCTAAAATTCTTGGATTAGTTCCAGATTGTATCTCAGTAACTCCCTCTATAACCATATTTCCTACGAAAACCTCTTCCTCTGTCCTATAGCTTAATTTTTCAGCTATAGGTAAAAAAACCAAGTTAGAAAGTAAACTTCCATAAAAAGTTGTTAATAGTGCCGTAGCCATACCCGCTCCAATATTACTAGGATCATCTAGACCCGAAAGCATTATTATAAGACCTACTAGGGTACCAAGCATACCAAAGGCAGGAGCAAGTTCTCCCCACTTTTCAAAAACCGCCTGTCCCTCATTATGTCTTCTTTCAACTGTATCTAACTTTAGCCTTAAAATTTCTCTTATATTTTCTAATTCCATACCATCAATAACCATTTGCATTCCTAAAGATATCATTTCATTATCCACATATGTTAGGTCATCTTCTAGGGACAATAATCCATTAACTCTAGCTTTTTTAGCCATTTTTACAAATAAAACTATTATTTCATCTTTACTATCTTTAGGCGCTAAAACTAGCGCCTTTAAAGTTTTAGGTATATTTTTAATAGTTTTAAATGGAAAGATTATTAAAATCGCACAAAATGACCCAAATAGAGTAATTATAACAGACGGTATATCTATAAAGTTTATAATATCTCCACTAGATACTATGGCCCACACTATTAGTATAAAGCCCAGTACCATACCTATTACTGGTGAGACTTCTCTTTTCATTCTATTACCTCCATAAAATCACTACTTATCTTCCTCTTATAACTATTTACCTTCTCGACAACCTCTAATACGGTTTGAGAAACTAAAATTGTCTTTCCATTTACTAAAGTAATCAAGGTATCTGGGGTTCCTTCTACTTTGAAAATTAAATCTACATTTAGGTAAAATTCCCTCTCGCTTAATGTATTAAGACTAATCATCTACTATCTCTTTAAGTTAAGTAGTTCTTGCAACATTTCATCAGAAGTAGTTATACTTCTTGAGTTAGCTTGGTAGGCCCTACTAGTTACAATCATATCTGTAAACTCATTAGCCAGGTCAACATTAGACATCTCTAAAAAGCCCTGCCTAATATATCCAAAACCACCTTCACCAGCATTACCAGTTTCTGGCTCACCAGAGTTGTTAGTATCAACATAGTTATTATTACTATCCTTTTTAAGTCCCTCAGGATTTTCAAACTTAGTAACCCCTAACCTACCTATAACATAAGCACTACCATCACTATAAACCCCTATAATAGTACCAGTACCATCTATACTAAAGTCCTCTAGCTTATCTTTTCCCTTACCTAGGTCCTTAGGAATAGTAAGAGCCTCTAAGTCCTTGGCATCTTTTATTTCAACATCCTTAAAAGGATCCTTTCCTTCCACCTTCTTAGGGTTTTTAAGTTGAACACCTAAAACTCTTAATCCAGATGAATTTACAAGATTACCCTCATGGTCTAGGAAAAATGCACCGTCCCTTGTATATACTTGCTTCTTTCCATCTACATCAGGAGATAGGGTAAAGAAACCCTCCCCTTCAATAGCAAAATCTAGCTCCCTACTAGTTGGTTGTAAAGGTCCACCAGTCATTATTGTATCTATTGACCCAACCTTAACACCAAGTCCAACCTGTTGAGCATTAACACCACCAATACCATCCCTAGTTGGTGCCTGAGCATTTGCCACTGTTTGGCTTAACATATCTTGAAACTTAGCCCTACTAGACTTAAAACCAGTAGTATTTACATTGGCTACATTATTAGCTATAACATCCATCTTAGTTTGAAAACTTCTCATTCCACTTACGCCTGAATAAAGTGATCTTAACATTTTTAACTTCCTCCCTGTCTGTATCTAACAGATTAATTAAAATTTATTTTATCTTCCTTTTACTTCTACTAAATCTTTTAAATCATAATACTTCCCATTTATCTCAAGGATAGTTCTACCTTCTGTAAACCTTACCTTTTCAACCTGTCCTTCAACAAGGCCTTCTTCAGAATTTATTACTACATCCTTGCCAAATAAATTAAAAGATTCCTGCTTTTGACCAGCAAGTGCTAAATTTTCAATACTAGTTGTTATATTTTGTAACTGCTCCAGTATTGAAAACTGGGTTAACTGAGTTAAATAATCAGTCTTGCTTCCACCTTCTCCCCCCATAACTGATGGATTGGAGATTTCAGCCGCCATAATTTTTAAAAAGTCATCTATTGATAAATCACTTTTTTTATCTTCTAAATTTGCATATTTACTAGCTTCATAACTGCCTATTCCATTTACCTTCAAAACTCTCACCTCTTTAAGCTAAAATGTCTAATCCCTTGGGACTTATATAATCTTCAGTACTAGGTCCTTTACTAGTCATAGTCTCAACTTCTAATACATCCGTATCTAAATCAATATTCTTTAAATTTTCCTTCTTTGGCTTAGGGCCCCTAAAGTCTCTTTCCTTGTTCTCTTGAAAAAATTCAAAGCCACTTCCAGTCTCTACCTCTATATTGCTTAAAACTAAATTATGTTTGGAAATCCTTTGGTTAAGCCTATCTATATTAGAAGTAAATAACTCCTCAACCTTCTTATTTTCAACTAGGATTTTAGCATCTAGTTTCCCATCCTTTAATTTAAGTTCCACCTCTACACTACCAAGCTTCTTAGGATACAAATCTATCTTGATTTTATTGGATTCAACATCTAGTTCCTCCATAAAATTTATGTTCTGGTAAATTTCATCCCCAAGCCTATCTATATTAAAATCTTTAAAGTTTTCAAGATCCTTAAAATCTGTAAGACTCGTAATTTTATTTTTATTATTTTCTATATTATTAAAGTAATAATTAAAAACCTCATCCTTTTCACCTAGGTCTTCAAGTTCACTATTGTCATTAACCCCTGCTAACTCTAGGCTTTCAAGACCTTCCTTACTACTAGTATCTATGGTGAATTTTTCAAATATATCTTCTGTAATACTTCCCTTGTTAAGGGCGTCCCTTATGAGCTCATTAAAACTCCTATCCAACCTATCCTTGTCTAAGGAAGGTTTCTTAGTAAGTATGCCCTCTAAGATATCTTCCATTGGAAGGTCTTTTAAGTCAAGTTCTAAAGCCTCAAGGTCTTTAAAAACTTCACCACTAAAATTCTCAGTCATAGCTTCTTCCACCCTTGGTTCTAAACCCAGGCTCATAACCTGCAATAAGTTATATAAGCTTTCCAGCCCTTCCTCATCTTCAGGCAAGTCTAAATCAAGATTAAACCCCTCATCAAGATTAGTAAGAATTTCTTCATCCAAAAGACTAGCAAAATCTCCCTCACAAGGAAGGTCTTTAGCCTCTAGTTTTCCAGCTAAGGCAAGCTCTTGTAAATTTACAGCACCTATATCCATACATTCACCTCCTTTAATTATTAAGTCTTAGGGCATTAAACTTTAAAACAGCTATTTCATCTAATTCCTTTTGTTCAGCCTTCTTTATCCTATCCCTATATTTTTCAAAATCCTTTTCCTTTAGCTTTTCCATTATCTTCCTATCCTTTTGGGCAGCTACTAGTTCAGTCCTAACATCTTCTAAGACTTTTTTTGTTTCATCTATCTTCTTATTTTGATCCTGGATTTTTTCATATAAATTTTCCATATATAGGTTGTTAGACTGCATCTCCAGCAAGCCCTTGTAAGTTTTTTTCTTAAGACCATCAATCTCTTCTTTTATATTTAAGAGCTGGGTCTTTTCTGTATGTAGTTTTGTTTGGACAAGACCCATATGTTCCTTAACCGTTTGCTCCTTATCTTCTCTAAGATTTAAAATTTTCTCCATAGAGAATTTATATGACATTTGCAACTACTCCTCTCTAAACTTGTTAAAAATTCCATCTAACAAGACAGCTGTTTCCTCATAGGAATATTTTTCATCTACTCCCTGCCTTAAAAAGTTTAAAATAGGCTTATTAAGACTTATGGCCCTATCAATATCAGGATTGCTTCCCCTAACATAGGCTCCAACATTTATAAGGTCCTCTGACTCACTATAAACAGCCAAATTTTCCTTTAGCTTGGATGCATAATTATAGTTTTCCTTGCTTACTATAGACTTCATAATCCTACTAACACTATTTTGAATATCAATAGCTGGAAAGTGGTTTTTTGCAGCTATATCCCTAGAAAGAATAATATGCCCATCTAAAATCCCCCTGACAGAGTCAGCTATAGGCTCATTCATATCATCACCTTCAACCAGGACTGTGTAAAAGGCTGTTATGGACCCCTTACTTGACATACCACTTCTTTCTAAAAGTTTCGGTAGCATGGCAAAAACAGAAGGAGTATATCCCCTTGTTGTTGGAGGTTCACCAGTTGCAAGTCCTATCTCCCTTTGGGCCATAGCAAACCTAGTTACAGAATCCATCATTAGGACAACCTTCTTACCCTGGTCCCTAAAATATTCTGCAATAGTAGTGGCAACAAAGGCTCCCTTTAACCTAACTAAAGGAGGTTGGTCTGAAGTTGCACAAATTACAACAGATTTTTTATAACCTTCCTCTCCCAAGTCATTTTTTATAAACTCTAGGACCTCTCTTCCACGTTCTCCAATTAGGGCTATAACATTCACATCAGCATCAGAATACTTTGCCATCATTCCTAAAAGTGTACTTTTACCAACACCAGAACCTGCAAATATTCCTATCCTTTGCCCCTCGCCACAAGTTAAAACACCATCAATGGCCTTGACTCCTGTACTCATTATCTTCTCAATTTTTCTTCTTTCAAAAGGGTCTGGGGCAGTCCTGTTTACATCATAGAACTTCTCTCCAACTAGGTCCATATTATCCATTGGCCTTCCCATACCATCTAGGGTCCTACCAAGTAGGTTGTCTCCAACATTGACCTTAAGAGACCTACCTGTTGCCCTAACTAAAGTACCAGGTCCTATACCGTGGAGCTCTGCCAGGGGCATAAGTAATACAGCCTTGTCCCTAAAACCTACAATTTCAGCTGGAATTACCTCCCCATTATCAACTAAGATTTCGCAAAGTTCCCCCATAAAAACCTTAAGTCCCTCAACCTGGATTATTAAACCTATTACTTGTGAAACCTTGCCCATTTTTTCATAGTGCTTGATACTTGTTATTTCTTCCTTATACTTATTAAAATCTATATCCAACAAAAGTCTCACTCCATATGCCTAATAGTATTTCTAATTGACTCTATTTGCTTCCTTATACTTAAGTCAACCAACTGGTAGTCACTTTCTATCCTTAAGTCATTTTTTTCTAAGTTACCATCCTTCACTACTATAAACTTAGTTTCCATTGGACTAGGGTCCAAACTCTCAAGCCTTGACTTTATAAAGTCATAACTTATGGGATTACACGATACAATTAATCTTTCTTCCCTTTCATAATTACTTATTATAGGCTCTAAAAGTTTAAATAGGTTTTCATCATCCCTATCAATTGAAAAATTTACAATAGTTTCAGCAATGTCTATGGCAAAATCTATTATGGCCTCTTTTTCCTCCTCAAGATAATTATTTATCTTATCTTCCATTTCTTTGGCATAGGAAATACTATTTTCCTTTATCCTAGCAGCCTCTTTTTCACTACTGGCAATTCCATAGTCATAGCCTTCCTGCCTTCCAAGCTTGTAGCCTTCTTTGTAGGCCTGCTTTTTGACATTTTCTCTTATTTCCCCTATTTCAGCCTCAGCCTCTTGAAAGATTCTTTCCTTTTCAAGCTTGATTTCATCAAGAAGCTCTTGCCTAAGTTTGGCCTTAAGGTCTTCAATTGATATTTCTTCCTTTTTTTCTACTTCCTTTATTTCTTCAGGTTTTTCATCTTTTACTTTATATTCTACTATTGGGATTTCAAATTTCTTCGATCCATAAGAAATCTCTTCATTTTTTATAAGATTATATGATGACAGTATCTTGATCACCTCTTCCCATGATGATCTCTCCTTCTTCATCCAAGCCCCTAATTATATTTACAATTTTTTGTTGGGCCTCCTCAACAGCTGTAAGCCTTACAGGTCCCATAAACTGCATTTCTTCTCTTATCATCTCTGAAGCCCTATTAGACATATTAGAAAGAATCACATCTGCAACCTCTTCTGATGCACCCTTTAAGGCAAGAACTAAGTCTTCATTAGGTACATCCCTAAGTATCCTTTGAATAGATCCCCTGTCTAGATAAATAATATCTTCAAATATGAATAAGTTAGACTTAACATCTTCAGCCAAGTCAGGCTGTCTGTTTTCCAGTTCTCCAAGTATGTTTTTCTCCGTACTCCTGTCAACAGAATTTAAGATTTCAACCAGCGACTTAACTCCTCCTATGGTTTCAGTTTCTCCCTCTACAAAATTAGCAAACTTCTTTTCCATAATAGATTCTATTTTTTCTATAATAGAAGGAGAACTCCTACTTAAGGTACCAATCCTCTCTGCTATTTCTGTCTGCATATCTAGAGGGAATTCTGATAAGACCTTAGCAGCCTTATCTGCCTGTAAATAGCACATAATAAGAGCAGTCGTTTGAGGGTGCTCCTTTATTAAAAGGTTGGTTAGTTGCTTAGTATCAGCCTTTCTAGCAATAGCAAAAGGCCTTTCCCTTTGCTGGATTTGAGTAAGCAGGTCTATTATTTCCTTGGCCCTTTGAGTTCCAAGTGCCTTGTTTAATAGGTCCTTAGCATAGTCTAGACCACCATCTAGGAAGTACTCCCTTGCTGATGCCATTTGGATAAACTCCTCAATAACCTCATCCTTTTCCCCTCTTTGGACATAGTCTATATTGGCTATTTCATAAGTTACTTTTTGTATTAAGTTTTCCGGCAACGATTTTAAAATTTTTGATGATATATCAGGGCCCAGGGCAATAAGTAATATTGCTGCCTTCCTAGCCCCCATCATTTTTTTCTTTTCCATATATTCCACCTACTAATCCTTTAGCCAAGCTTTTATAAGGTCTGCTGCAAGATCTGGATGTTCCTCTGCATATTCCTTGGCTTTTCTTTCACTAGTATCAATTTTAACCTGTATACTTTCAACATCTTCCTTTGAGTCCTCACCCATATACTTATTCATATCTCCTAAGAAATCCTCCCCAAATTCTGATTCCTCAATAAGTTGTTCTTCTTTTGCCTTAGCCTTAGACCTACTACGAAGTATAATTATTAAAATTATAACTAGGGCTAAAATTCCAGCTAGGCCATAAACCCCATAATTTTTAATAAGGTCTTCCTTAGTCATCTTACTAGCTTCTTTATTAGTATCTTTCTTAACTTTTTTCTCTTCCCTATTAAAGTCTAGTCCCACTACACTTACTAGGTCATTTCTCTCAAAATCATATCCAGTAGCACTCTTTACAATACTTTCCATTTGGGTCTGCATATTATTTGAAAGCCTACCATCATAAATTACAGAAGTAGAAACCCTCTTAATCCTTCCAGGAGACTTAATCTTTGTATTTGTAGTACTAGAAACTTCATTATTAATAGTACTCTCAAAACTAGCATTATCTCCACTTACTTCCTTTATAACATTACTAGGATTGTAACCAATTTGTCCATTTACTTCTTGGGTTTCTATATCCTTACCACTGGCACTAAGCTTTTGACTCCTAACAACTGGGTCCGAATATTTAACACTAGTTTCTTCCTCAGCATCAAAGTCCAGGTCCACATTTACAGCAACCTTAACCTTACCCTTACCAAAAACATCTTCTAAAAGTCCAAGTAGGTTATTTTTCATCTTTGTTTCCAGTTCTTCTTTGGCAACCTGGTGCCTAGACATTATGTCTGTTGAATTGTATCCTGTATCATCATTTAAGATCCTACTTAAAAGGTTCCCCTTAGAGTCAACTATCTTAATATTTTTATCAGGAAGGTTTTCAACAGCACCAGAAACTAAAGAAGCTATCCCATAAATAGCATTATCTGAAAGCCCTTTTTTATCCTCCAAGTCAAGTATAATAGAGGCTGATGCATCTTTTTCCTCAGTTTCAAAAATACTTTTTTCAGACATAACCAAGTGGACCTTGGCAGACCTAACATTCTCTAAGTAAGATATAGACCTTTCCAGTTCACCCTCAAGGGCTCTTTGGTACATAATCTTCCTATCATCATCAGTTACCATTAGGCCTATATCATCAAAAAGTTCAAAGCCAGAAGACTTACTTGGCATATTTCCGTCCATAGCAAGCTCTAGCCTATACTTATCTATCTTCTTAGAATCAATTAAGATCTTACTCCCCTTATCTTCTAACTTATATTTAATTTTCTTATTATCTAAATCCTCTACTATCTTTCCAGCATCTTCCATATCTAAATTACTAAAAAGAGGTGAGTAACTAGTAGATTTGACACCAAAGCTATAAACCATGGCTATTACAATAATTGCAGCAATTACACCTACCATAATCCATCTCTTTTTAGAATCTAAATTCTGCCAACCATTATTAACTCTTTCTTTTATATCATTGAATTTTTCCATTATTGGTGTAGCTCCTTTATAAAACTTACTTTATAATTACAGTTGAATATTATTGATTTCCTTAAAAGCCTCTATACATCTATTTTTAACCTGAACAGCAAGTTCCAAAGTCAACTTAGCCTCATCTGTGGCAATTATTACCTTATGTAGGTCATCCTCTTCTCCCATAATCATTTCAGTAGTCAATATATCTGCCTCAATTTGCTTTTTGTTTACCTTGTCTAACTCCCTAGTTAAAACATCTTTAAAGGAAACACCTAGCTCCTCCTTATTAGAACTAAGGTCTTTCTCTTCCTTAAGAGGAAAAGACTTTTCCCTAATTTTCCCTACTAAATTTTCATAATTCCTGTTAATCCTATCTATATTCATAATATCTCTCCTTATTAGCCCTTAGAAATTTCCAAGGCCTTTTTCAACATATTCTTACTAGTATTTAAAGCCGTAATATTTGCCTCATAAGTCCTTTGGGTCCTAATTAAGGATATTATCTCATCTACCATATTTACACTAGGCATAGCCAAGTACCCATTTTCATCAGCATCAGGGTGGCCAGGCTTATAAATAAGTTTAACCTCATCATCTTCAACAATTTCACTTACCCTAACACCAAAACTCATCTTTTCACTTAAAGACTTTCTTTTCTTCTTAACATCAATTAGGCTTTCCTCAAATAACACTTCTTTTTTCTTATAAGGGCCACCTTCTGCAGTTCTAGTTGTATTAATATTAGCTATATTAGTAGATGAAGTATCCATTTTTAATCTCTCTAAAGTAAGTCCACTGGCACTTATTCTCATTGAATTAAATATTGACATAATAACCTCCCATTATTTATTTATTACATAATTTAAACTTGAAAGCTTCGAACTAACCTGCCTAACAAGGGCACTATAGTAAAGTTCATTAGCTGCTAATTCAGTCATTTCTAAGTCCACATCTACATTGTTGCCATTATCATTCAACCTTGTAGTCTTCCTCTTTGTAGTTTCAGGTTGAAAGTCATCAATACTAGCAACCCCAAAATGGTCCATATGAGTAGTCCTAAGTTCTAAACTTCCTAAACTATTAGTTAAAACCTCTTCAAACCTAACCTTATTAGCCTTATAATCAGGAGTATTAAAATTTACAATATTACTGTTAATTGCCCTGTTCCTAAGACTGGAAACATCTAATCCTTTTTTTACTAAACTATAACTAATATCTCTCAAAATCTCACCTCTATCATTGTAATTTTATATATATTATTTTTTCCTCAATTATTTTCTCTTACTGGAATTACTATCGGTTTATTCTGCATTTATTTAATGACTTAAATGAAAAAATTAAAGCATTTTCCCATAGTTTTTTTATTTATAATATTAAAAATTAAAAGCTTTTCTCTCCCGTCCGTGACCCCATATCTTTAAATTTACCTATTTATAAGTTGGGTAACAAGTTACAAGCCCATTTTTTATATACTAACTTATATATAATACGCCATTTTATTATTTAGGTCTATTCCCAACTAGGTTAGTATACTCTCTAGCTTAAACCTAGGCTAATCTAAAGCCCCTAACTTAAAAATTAGGGGCTAAATAAAATATTTTATTTATATAGTTTTGTCTATAAACATTGGATCCATATTCTTTAGTATATAGCTAGCTGCAATCTCATTTTTCCTTGATAGTTCCTCTAAAATACTAAATACTTCTTCTTGGCTTAGCCTTATAAAGTCTATTATTTCCTTTTCCCTATCTATAATTTCTAAGACCTTAAGCTCATAGTCCTTGTCAATTATTTCACTTTGGTTAAACTTTAAAAGTTTTAAATTTAAAATCTTAATCTTATTTAGCTTTTCTCCACAAATATCAATTATTTCTATGGCCATCTCGAAAGACCTATCCCAGCCATCTAGTTCTTCCAAGATACTATTTAATTCTAGCTTTCTTTCTAAGAGTATTTCCTCTAGTTTTATATCTGTGCCCATGTATCTCTCAACTCTTCCATTAATTTTTTAACTTCCAAAATTTTATCTAAATCCTTATCTATATTAGCCCTTATAAGGCTCATATACATATAATCATAAAGTTGATGTAGGCCCTCTGCAATTTCTCCACCCTGGTCAAAGTTTAAAGTATTCATAAGCTCCATTATAATATCTTGGGACTTTAATAAATACTTATTTACTTCAGACAGGTTATTATCCTTAATAAATTTTTCAGCTAACCTTAGATCCTTTAAAATTCCATCATATAACATTAATACTAATTTGTTTTGAGGCGCAGTTAATATTTGGTTATTTACATAGGTGTTCTTAGCATAACTACGATTCATCTAAATCCTCCTTATTTCTTAACATTATTCATAGCACTGACTTGGCCCTGTAACCAAGACATTTGCTCTTCAGCCTTCATCATCATAGTATCTAAAGCTGTAAATTTCTTAATATATTGCTTTTCCTTTAACTCCATTCTCCTATTAAAGTTCTCAATGTCCTTATTTAAGTTCCTAAGAGCCCTATCAAAACTCTCATTTTTATCCTTTATAATTCCATTTCTTTTTGAGATAAAAGCATCTATCTGCTTATTGATCTTATAAACATATCCATTTCCCTCATCTTTATGGAAAAATTGTTGGACCTTATTTGGATCTTCCTTTAATTTTTCCCCTAGTTTGTTAGCATCTAAAGTTAATAAACCTTGTTTATCTATTGTTTTTACACCTAGTTCAGATATGTCTTTTATAAAATTATCATCAGAAGTAACCTTGTCAGTAACCATTCTTCTAAGATTTTCTTGTAGCCCCATTATGCTACTATCTCCAGCCAAAGGACCTCTAGAACCTGGTACTTCTGGATCACCTGGATCCATTTTGCTTTCTATAAAGCCCATAGTAGAATTATATTGGTCTATAAAATCCTCTATAGCCTCTTCCACTTTTTTCTGGTCATTTCCAACTGTAATAGTGTCATACCTACCATCTTCGTGCTCCTTGTTTAAGTGGATAGTAACTCCCTCAACCACATCCTTAACACTATTAGTATCCTTTTCAATATCAATACCATTAATATTAAACTGGGCCTTTTTACCAATTTCTTTCCTGGCTCCAGATTCTATCCCCTCACTAGAAGATATGCCAAAAATTCCAAGCCTGCTAGCCACATTGTCATCGCTAACATCTCCAAGGGCATTTATCTTTATATCTCTTTCCCCAGTTTTTTCATCAGATATAACCAACCTATTGTTAATAATTGTAGCCTTAATGCCTATAGACTTAGGTTTTTTATCAGGTGTTTCCTCTGTCATACCATCATTTATCTTGTTTACAATGTCCTTTAGGCTATGGTCCTTTTCCACCTTAATAGTAAGTTTTTCACCATCAGCATTTACAATTTCAAAGCTACCCTCTAGGTCCATAGGAGAATAAATATCCCTTTCTCCCTCCTTGTTTACTCCAAGAGAGTCTGTAATATCTTTTCCTATAATTTGGGTATTAGTAGCCAGTTGTTTTACACTTACCTTATATTCACCTAAGATTGCATTAGTATTAGTAGTCATACTAACCATCTTGTCATCAGTAGATATAGCTGTTTTAGAATTAAAAGTCTTTGGATCCTTTAAAACATTCATTTTTTCATATAAAGTATTTAATTTAGTATTTACTTCCTTCCAAGCATTTTGTTTCTCTTGTATAAGACCCTTCTTTTGGCTCATTTGAACAAGAGGAATCTTGTGGGCTTCCATTAGCTTGTTTATATCATCCATTCCTATCCCAGAATAGGAACCCATTATACTAAAATCTGACATTTTCTCATCTCCTACGTTTAATTTTTTATAGTAAAAAATAGCCGGCTAAGCCAGCTATTTTTTTAATTAATATAACTTTAGTCAATTATTGTAATAATTGTAATACTGAGTTTGGCATTTGATTAGCTTGTGCTAACATTGCAGTTGATGCTTGGCTTAGGATGTTGTTTTTAGTGAACTCCATCATTTCTTCTGCCATATCAACGTGTCTTATTCTACTTTCTGCTGCAGATAAGTTTTCGCTTGTTGCTCCTAAGTTGTTTATAGTGTGTTCTAACCTGTTTTGGTTAGCTCCTAAAGAAGATCTTAAAACAGATACAGCTTCTACTGCTTTATCTATAGCTTCTAAAGCATCTTTAGCTTCTTCTGCACCTTTAAGTTGTACACCGTCAACTCCTAATTCTGCTGCATCCATTTTGCTTATTTCAATAGTTAATGTTTGTCCAGCATTAGCACCTATTTGGAAAGTGAATTTTCCTCCTTCTCCTGAAGATTCATCTAATAAGTTCATTCCGTTGAATTGAGTTCTTTCAGATATTCCTGTAATTTCGTTTATAAGTTGAGTTACTTCTGATTGTAACTTAGCTCTATCTTCATCACTGTTTGTATCGTTTGCTGCTTGTATAGTTAAGTCTCTCATTCTGTTTAACATTGCATGAGTTTCTGTTAAAGCACCTTCTGCAGTTTGGATTAGAGATATACCATCTTGAGAGTTTCTCATAGCTTGGTTAAGTCCACCTATTTGGCCTCTCATTTTTTCAGAGATAGCTAAACCTGCTGCGTCATCTCCTGCTCTGTTAATTCTTAAACCACTTGATAATTTTTCTAATGATTTACTTTTTGCTACGTTTGCTGCTGTTAATCTTGAATATGTGTTTAATGCTGAAATATTTTGATTGATTCTCATATTTCTTCCTCCTTGATATTATTATTATTTTTTTTGGAACTTCCCTGTTCCACTTCTTATATCGGTGGTTTTTATATTGTGTTAATAGTTTCTTAAAACTTTTTTTATAAATATAGCTAGTATTTTAAATAAAGTTCAGTTTTTCCCTAGTATTGTAGCCATCTAAAATTATTTGCTTACCTAAATTTTTATCTACATTTATAATTATTGGGGCCAAAAGATTACAGGTGCTATCCTTAATATTTTCCTTAAGGGTTACTATATTGTAAACAACAAGCTCTTCCATACTTGTAACCTCAATGGATTCTAGGTCCCTATCATCAATATTTAAACTATAGTCACTATAATAATCCCAAGGGTTAACTATTAAAAATGATATATACTCATTGCTTATATCTTGTAAAATCTTACAAGATAACCCCTCATCCATATTTATAACTATAAACTTGTCACTTTCCTTAAAGCCTAAAATCCCCTTTGGAAAATAAATTATATTTTCTTCTGAAATTTCTACTTCTCCAATAATTTTTGATTTAACCTTCATATAATCACTCCATTAAAAAAAGGGATACTAAAGTATCCCTATACAATTTTACCTTACAAAATCTAAAAGACTTGGTTGAAGTATTTTTGCACCTGCTGAAAGAGAGGCCTGGTAAACAGTTGATAAGATAACTGATTCCATATACTTTTCAACTACATCAACATCTGCTTTTTCAGATAAGACTTCTTTTAAGTTTAAGTTTTCTGCCTCATTTCTATCCTCTGCTGCCTGAAGCCTATTATCTATGGCCCCAATATGGGTCCTAACCTTTAAGATATTATCCAAATGCTTATCCATATCAGATAAATGTTCATTTGCCAGCTTATTAATACTGTCAGTACCACCTGTTTCTAAATCATCTACTATATCCTTTAATAGACTACCTAAATTATTATTGTTTGCACCTTCAATATTTATTAACTTATTTCCATCTGTTATTAGGTCAACTGTTACCCCAGTTGCTATCTCCCTAGATATATTTTTATCATTATTATCCCCAACTTCATAATTGATAATTAGGTCATCTCCTACCTTAAAAGGCTTTTCTGTGGTCCTTTGTCCCGCAAAAATATATCTACCATCAAAATTTGTATTTAAAATATCCTCTAAATGGTCAATTTGGTTTACTACCTCTTCCCTAATTGCCAACCTATCCTCTTCCGCTAGGGATCCATTTGCCCCATAGATTACTAAATCCCTTACCCTCTTTAAAGCGTCAGAAGCATCTTTAAGGGCCGCATCTTGGGTGTGGACCCAGCCTAAGGTATCTTTTATATTGGAATTATACTGGACATTTTGCAGGATATTATTGTCTAGACTCATTATTTTCCCAACTAAGATTGGATTGTCTGAAGGTCTAGATACTGCCTTACCTGATGTTGTTTGCTCATTTAACTTATTTAATTGGTTTAAGTTTTTTGAAAGGTTTATTAAAAAACCATCACTTAATATATTATTAGTAATCCTCATATCTTATTCTCCTTTTACAGACCCGTTCTATTAATTAAGGTATCTAACATTTCAGAAACTACTGCTATTACCTTGGCATTAGCTTCAAAAGATTTTTGGAATTTTATAATATTTGAAACTTCCTCATTTATAGATACACCTGAAACACTTTCTCTTCTCATATCTAATTGGTTAACCAAAACTTTTTGGTTGGCTATCATATGGTCTGAATGCTCTTTTATTATACCTACTGAAGTTACCATACTTCCAAATGCTGTTTCTATTGTAGAACCATCTGGATTTCCAACTATGGCATTATCCTTAAGTTTTATATTCTTAGGATCATTAAAGTCTAGCTTAGTATTTTTAAGCTGGCTCATCCTAAGGGCCCTGGCCCCATCTCCTTCAAGTCCTGTTCCCTGAACTGGTTGCTCTCCAGCCACAACCAAACTATTATCCTTTACAAGGTCTGGGTTTACACTTAGCCTATTAATCCCTGTTTCTGGATCAAGTTCATAGATAAAAAAGTCCCTTGCAAGACCTGGTTCAACTCCTGATGTATGGGTCTTATTTACTGCCTCTTTTAGGGTAAGAGAAAAATTATCTAACTTCTCCATAGCACCATCTATAACTTCTTCACCATCTATGTTTCCCCTAATCTTACCAGTTATTATTTTATCCTCTATTTTAAGAGGGTCTTTAAGATTTCCATCTTCATCTGCCTCCCTAAAGGCAACCTCTTTTTTCCCCTTACCTTCAACATCTTCAAAACTAAGCTTACCCCTAGCCTTTTCATAGCCTAAGACCTCTGTATCACCAATCTTTACACTAGCCCTATTAAACTTATCAAATTCCACCTCAAAATTAGATGTTTCCGATAGGTCCCTTAAAAGTAGGTCCCTTTGGTCTAGTAAATCATTTGGGTGCTGGCCCTTAATAGAAATATTAAAAATTTGCTTATTTAAAGACTCTAGCTTGTCTATATTAGTATTAAAATCTAAAATATTTTGGTCAATAAGTTCCAAAGATTCTGCCTTAAGATTTAACATTTGGTCCTGCATATGGTTTATGGACTCTGCTAGGGTTTGAGATTTTTCAACCACAACAGTCTTAGAAGTTACAAGCTCTGGGTTCTTACTTAGTTCAGACCAAGATGTGAAAAATTCTCCCAGGTTAAAGTTAAGACCTGTACTTGAAGGCTCATTAAAAATAATCTCCAGTTGTTCTATTGCCTCAGACTTGGCCTCAAACTTGGTTAAATTTCCACCCTCCTGCCTAATTTGCCTAGCTATATATTCATTTGTTACCCTTATTATTGAATCCATCCTAACACCTGTTCCCAGTTGTCCAACTCCAGGATAGTCAAAAGCCTTGGCAGCCTTTAGTTCTATTCTCTGCCTTGAAAACCCCTTAGTCTTAACATTGGAAATATTATGGCCTGTTGTGTGTAAACCAGTTTGTTGGGCCATAAGTCCAGTATTAGAAGTATTTAATGTATTAAATAATCCTGACATTTTCTCCCTCCTATAATGATGTATTTATTAAACTAATACAATCCTTTGTATTAAAATTGCCCTTAGGTGAATAAGTTTCCATCTTGTCTTCAACATTATCCTTAAGGGCCGACATAAACTCTTCCTGAAAACCTAGGGCTTGCTTAGTAAGTAGGAGGTTTATATCTTGAAGCTCCCTTATTTCACCTATTAACCTATCTAATTTTTTCTTGCTTACCCTTGCTTCATCTATATCTCCAAAGATTTTAATATCCTCAATTTTATCTATTATTTCTTCTTTCCTAACTACTAAATCCTTTATTACAGCCCCATTGTTAGTAAGTAGGGCAGTTTTTTCCTTTTTTAATAAAACCAGTAATTTTTTAAGCTCTTTTTCTATCTTCTTCATCATCAACCACTACCTTCTGCTTAAAAATAGCCTCTTCCATTCCATCTACTATCTTCTTTGAAGATATCTTATACTCACCTAATTGGATTTTAGTCTTGATTTTTTCCACCCTTTTCAAATAGGCCTTATTTTCTTCTTCTAATTTAGCTTTTTTAGTATTTTCTGAAATTTGCTCAGATTTAGAGATGTCATTATAATTATTAATATTTTTTTCATTTAAGTTATAACCCTCATTATTGCTCTTATAATTATTTGTTAAAGACATTTTACTCTCCTTCCATAACACCAACTAAAACAAGGGAGAGAATAAACCTTTAACTAAGGTTTTGTATTCTCTCTTCCTTTGTAAGTATAGTAGTTATACGAATTCCAAAGTTTTCATTTATTACTACAACTTCTCCCTGAGCTATAAGCTTTCCATTAACATGTATTTCAAGAGGCTCATCTGCCAATTTGTTTAGTTCCACAATAGAACCATTAGTAAGAGATAAAACCTCTTTTATAGTTTTTTTGCTCTTACCTAAGACTGCACTAAACTCCAAAGGAACATCCATTATTAAGTCTAGGTTCCTGTTGTTAGTATTCCTATTATTTGTCCTAGAAAATTGAGGAAATACAGGTTTCTTAGCCTCTACATTTCTCTCAGTAAGCCTGTCTTCCTCTAGCCCTGGTTCTAACTTTTCTTCCTTTACTTCTACAACCTCTTCTTTAATTGTACCTTCTTTTTCCATTGTATCTTCTTGCATATTGTTTCCTCCTGTATCGCTACCGCCGCCTACCATTATGTCAACAATTTCATCTACTGTGTCACATACAAATACTTGCATCATTTCACTTTCAATTAAACCCTCAACAGTTAAATCAAATGCAATCTTACAAATATAACCCTCTAGGTCAAACCTACTTAAGTCTATATTTTCCTTATTATCCCAAACATCTACTGAAGGTGGCATAATATCTATTTCCTTATTTAGCATAGTGGCCATAGATGTTGATGCTGATCCTATCATTTGGTTCATAGCTTCACCAACTGCACTTAACTCTATATCAGAAAAAACTTCCTTCTTAGCTTTTCCATCTCCACCCATCATAAGGTCAGCTATTACAAGAGCATCTCTTACATCCATCATTAAAAGATTTTGTCCTGTTAGTCCCTCTTTAAACTCTATACTTGTAACAACCTTTGGAACATCACATTCCTTTACAATTTGCTTAAAAGGTATACAAGTAACCCTAGGTGTTGTAACCATTACTTGGTGCTTTAATATAGACGAAAGAGTCGTTGCTGCAGTGGACATAGATATATTTCCAACCTCACCTACTATATCTTTTTTAACACTACTTAGTACTACTTCCTTATTTCCATCTTTACTCATCATTCAACATCCTCTTCTATATATTCTAATACCTCAACAGCCATCCTACCATCTCTCTGTCCAGGCCTAACTAAATAATGTAGTTGGTCTTCCACATACATTTTTAAGGGGTCAGTTATTTTAACATCTAGCTCCAAGACATCCCCCTTCTCAACACCTAAAAAATCATCTACAGTTATTATAGACTTCCCTAAATTCACCTTAACTTCTACTGTTGAGGACATTAACCTATCCTCTATAAGTTGCCTATCACCGTGCTTTTCTTCCTTTTCAAAGTCAAACCAGCTCCTAAAGCTTAACTTGTCCATAATATTTTCTAGGGATACAAAAGGAATACATACATTAATAAAACTTTTACAACCTAAAGCCTCTATTGTAAAACTTGTTAAAATTACAGGCTCAGTAGGTGACATACTTTGAACTAGTTGTGGATTTGTCTCTAGGTGGTCTAGCTTAGTTTCAATCTCCACAACCTCTTGCCAGGCTGATTCTAAAGATTGTAGCATCAGCTCCACAGTCTCTGTTAAAATCCCTAGTTCTATATCTGTAAACTCCTGCTTCTCATTTGCAACATATTTTTGAACAACTTCTGCTCCACCGCATACAAGCTCTACTACCTGCATACAAAACTGAGGATTTATTTCCATTACCTGAATTCCACCCAAGGGCTTGGACTGGAAAATTCCCATTAACGTAACCTTAGGTATAGACCTTATAAATTCATCAAAACTTATTTGCTCTATTGCACCAAGTGTTATATCAACTGTTGAATGTACCTGGGAGGATATAAGATTTCCTGCAATTTTAGAAAAGTTCTCAAATATCATGTGTAAACTATTCATATATTCTTTAGATAATTTTATAGGTCTCCTAAAGTCATATGATTTTACTTTGTCTTCATTTTCTTCTTCTAACATTTTCGTGTCTAACTGTCCTGTATCCAATGCATTTAGCAAAGAATCTATTTCTTGTTGTGATAATACTTGCTTCAAAGTTATCCCTCATTCTTAGAAAATAGTGAATTTATATCCATAAGATTCACTATTTTTTCTCCTAATTTTATTATTCCTATAATTCCATCTTCTGTTTTCTTATTTATTTTTTGTATATCTTTTTCATTAATCTCAACAACCTCTTCTATATTGGTTACCATAATCCCAATTTTTTCTTCCTCATTTTCAACTATAATTATTTCCTCACAATAAATTTCATAATCATAATTTAAAAACTTCCCAAGATTAATCAGGCTAACCACATTTCCCCTAAGGTTAATTAAACCCTCAACCCAACTAGGCCCATTAGGGACAAAGGTCGTCTTTATACATTTGCTAATCTCTTCAACCTTCTCTGTACTTATTGCATAATACAAATCCTTAAGCGTAAAGACTATTATTTGCATTTTACCACTCCATTATGACATTGCCTTTTCTAAAGATTTTAAAACCCTGTCAGTTTCAAAAGGTTTAACTATAAAATCTACAGCACCAGCCTGGATAGCATCCATTACCATAGATTGCTGTCCCATAGCACTACACATAATAACTATAGCGTCTGGATTCATTTGTTTTATCTCCTTAAGGGCTTCAATACCATCTAGTTCAGGCATAGTAATATCCATTGTAACTATATCTGGCTCTTCAGACTTATACTGCTCAATCGCCTCAAAACCATTTTTAGCCTCTCCCACTACCTCATAACCATTGCTTTCTAATATATCCTTTAATTTCATCCTCATAAATACAGCATCATCAACTATTAAAACTTTTTTTGACATACTTTTCCTCCTACAATCCTGTTTTTAAAAATAGTTTATCCAAAACTCCCACTTTAGGAATAAAATATAGAGATGAATCTATTTTTTCTCCCAAATAAGAGAACTCATTTTTTATTATCATTATCTTCTCATCATATTGACCAGATTCAATATACACACTTGTCATTACTGCCCCAAACATATCTACTATAAGGCTTGGCACTGTGGATATTAACCTAGTACCTAACATTTTAGAAATAGAATTTAAATAAGAGCTAACTAAAATATTAACCATCTCTTTTATTATAGACTCCTTCATATCCTCATCTATTTCACAATTAGCCAACATTAGGTCCACTATTTTTTCCTTAGCCCTGTCGTCTAAAATATAGAGAAACACACCCTCAGCATCTCCCTCCATAGCAATTAGTATAATATTTACCAGCCTGTCTTCTTCCATTACATTTTCATACAGGTCACTATATGAAATTAAGTCTATAATAGGTAGACCCATATCAACTGGCTTGTTTATAAGTTTTGAAATACTACTAGCAGCATTTCCACCACCAATATTTGTCAATTCCTTTATAAAATCTAGCTGTAGGTAAGTATACTTTCCATTAAACATTATCTTCACCGCTATTTTTAGCTAAATTGCTAATATCTAATATCAATACAATGTCTCCATTCCCTAGGATAGTAGCCCCTATATACTCTTTTAAATGCTTCAGACTACCCCCTAGTTTTTTAATAACTATTTCCTGCTGACCAATGAAATTATCAATTAAAACGCCATAGTTTTTATCTCCTAAAGTGATTAAAATTATATGGCTATCATCATTATTTGATTCTAGTCTTAACTTTTCACTTAATCTTATAACAGGAATAGCCTCATCTCTATATGTGTAAATTTCACTTGTGTGGGATTTTTTAAGCCTACTATTATCTAGCTTCATAACCTTTTTTATAATACTTAAGGGTATTGCAAACTTCTCACTTCCAACCTCCACCATTAAGGCTTGGACTATTGATAGGGTTAAAGGGAGCCTTATAACAAAGTCAGTACCCTTACCAACCTTAGTTATAACCTCAATACTCCCACCTAATTCGGCTATTTTTTGATGGACCACGTCCATTCCCACACCCCTGCCAGATACATTAGTAACCTTCTTTACAGTTGAAAAGCCCTGGTGGAAAATAAGTTGTACTATTTCCTTATCGGATAAATTTTCAGTGTCTATACCCTTGGATTCTGCACTTTTTTTAATAATTTTGGGGTCAATTCCCTTACCATCATCACTAACTGTAATTACTACATTGTCCCCCTCCTGGTAGGCAACTATCTTTATAGTTCCCTTTTCAGGCTTATTAGCCTTCCGCCTCTCATCAAGAGACTCAATACCATGGTCGGCTGCATTTCTTATTAGGTGGAGCAAGGGGTCCCCTAATTCAGAAACAACAGTCCTATCAAGTTCAGTTTCTTCACCCTCTATAACAAGCTTAATATCCTTGCCCAAATTTTGGCTTAAATCCCGAACAGTTCTATTAAACCTATTTAAAACAATATCAACTGGTTGCATCCTAAGCTTTAAGACCAAGTCCTGAAGCTCGGACGTAATCTTTGCAACCTGCTCCAAGGGTTCCCCTATTTCTAGGTTATTGCTCCTACTGTTAATATCCTCCAGCCTAGTCCTATAAATCACCAATTCCGATACTAGGTTCATAAAACTATCCAGCCTATCTATATTAACCCTTATAGATGCTTTCTGGCTGTTGTTATTTTTTTCCTTTGCCTTACTTGTTTTTTGTTTTTCTCCCTTAGGCTCTTGGCCTAATTTTTCCTTTAAATCTTCCTTTTCAGCCTGGCCTACTTGGACTTTTTCCTCTTCTTCCTTACTGGCCAGCCTTTCCAAGGCGTCTTTGATAAATTCCACCTTGGTTTTTTCAATTTCAATATTATTTTCAACCTTCTTCCTAACAAATTCAATAGGTTTCTCTGTTAGGTAAACCAGCCTAAAACTTTTTTTATACTTCCCCTCTTCTATGTCCTCCATAGAAGGGTCTGTGTGGAGGATTTCTCCATCACCATCTAGATTTTTTATAATTAAATAGGCCCTAGCAGCCTTAAGTAAACAATCATCACTAACTGTTATCTCAATATTAAAGGCCTGGTAACCAGCTTCAGTAGCAGTTTCTATTATGGACTTATCCCCATCTGATAGGGATAAATCTTTTAGGTCCTCACCCGTAGAAGCTTCCTCCTTAGCCTGGATATTTCCAACCTTGTCCAGGTCTTCCAAAAGATTAGTTATATCATATTCTCCACTATTTTCCGCCCTTAAATCCTCAACTATTTCCGATAGGGTATCCAAGCACTTAAAGATTAAGGATATAATATCTGACTCAACCTTTACCTTATGGCTCCTAAATAATTCAAAAACATTTTCCATCCTATGGGTTAATTTTTCCATAGTTTTATATCCCATAGAACCAGCCATACCCTTTAGACTGTGTGCAGCTCTAAAAATTTCATCTAATAAATTACTATCTTCAGGACTTTGTTCAAGCTCTAAAATACAATCATCTAGCGTTTGTAAGTGTTCATCAGTTTCTTCAAAGAACAAATCACGGTATTTACTATTATCATCCATTTTATCCCTCCTTTAATAATTTATATCTTTTCATATATAAAAGTTGAAATCTTTTTAAATCCAAAATCCTTGGGGTTATAAATACTCTCTGTGGCCCCAGTAAATAAAATACCTCCCTCTACTAGGGAGTTACTTATACTTGAATAAACCCTGTTTTTTGCCTCCTCAGTAAAGTAGATAACCACATTCCTACAAACAACTATATGGTAGCCTTTAGGATAGTCATCTAGGATTAAATCGTGCTTCTTAAAATCTATCCTGCTCTTAAGCTGGTCTTTTACAAGATATTTTCCATCCTCTATATTAAAATAACTTAAGTCATCTGAGTCTATATTATCAATCTCATGCTTGTAGAAGATACCTTCCCTGGCCCTCTTTAAAATATTTTCATCAACATCAGTTGCCAAAATCCTAGACCTAGGTCCAAAGCCATTCTTCTCCAAAATCATAGCCAGGCTATAAGGCTCAGCCCCAATAGAACAAGCCGCACTCCAAATTTTAAGCTCCCTAAACCTAGGCCTTAAAATATTTATAATAACATCCTCAAAATCCTTAAATATATTTTTATTCCTATAAAACTTAGTAACATTAATTGTTACATAGTCTAAGAAATTCTCCCTTATCTTGGCATCAGACTCAATAAGCCTTGCAAATTCTTCTAGGGTTTCAGCACCAGAAGAGTTCATTACTGTGGCGATTCTCCTTCTTAACTGCTTTTGCTTATATGAATTAAAGTCCATATTAACATGCTTCCTAGCCCATTGGTAAAAATAGTCATAGTTTAAATTCATCTCTTCACCCTTATAATATTATTTATAAACTCATAAATTTCCACAGGTGCCAAAACCTTATCCACTACCCCTCTTTCCATAGCAGACCTTGGCATTCCATATACAACACAAGTCTCCTGGTTTTGGATTATATTATAGCCCCCATTAGCCTTTATACTCTCCATCCCCATAGCTCCGTCCTTACCCATTCCAGTAAGTACAATGCCCAGTAGCTTGTCCTTATAAATCTCACTAGCAGAAGTAAACAAATAGTCAGCTGCAGGCCTTACACCATGGAGCTTGTTCATATTGCCATTTAAGGCTATCCTACCGTTGGCCAAAAACATATGCTTGCTACCAGGAGCTATATAAACAACACCATTTTCAATCTCCATACCATCCTCAGCCTCAACAACCCTAATATTAGAATTATCATTTAACCTCTTGGCAAAAGAACTAGTAAAACCCTTAGGCATATGTTGCACTATAAAAATCGGAATATTTAGCTCCCTTAAAATATTCCTAACAATTAGGCCTAAAACCTTAGGACCACCTGTTGAAGCTCCTATGACAATTGCCCTTAACCTCTTTGGTGTATTAATATTTTTAGTCCTTAACCTCCCTGGTTCTACCCTGGCTAGGTTAAAGCTTATTTCCTTGGTCCTCCTTGCCAGGGGAGAACATACAGACCTAAGCTTCTTTTCCAGTTCATCCCTAAAATCATCTAGGTTAGCATCTAAAGATTTCGGCTTTTCTATAAAGTCCTCAGCCCCTATTTCCAAGCACTCCATAGTTACCTCTGTACCAGTTAGGGAACTTAACATAATTACAGGAGTATCAAACCTCTTCTTTATCTCCCTTAGGGTGTCAATACCATTTAATTTCGGCATTTCTATATCCAAAGTAACTACATCTGGCCTTAGGCTCTCTATTTTTTCCAGTCCCTCTAGGCCATCTCTGGCAATACCAACAACCTCAATGCCCCCTATTTCCTGGATATTTTTTTTTATTATACTCCTCATAAAGGCTGAGTCATCAACAATTAACAACCTTATGCTCATTTTTTTCTCTCCTTACTATAGTGGAACTACCTCTCCGTTTACCTTCCGTATTCCTACAATAACATTCTCCAAGTCTAAAACCATTGTCCTTCCAACCTTTCCACCAACATCCTTGGAAAGCAGGGGGATTTCTAGCTCCCTTAAGATATTCTCAACAGCCACAATATTTTTATAGCCTATTTCATTAGTCCTAGTCTTGCTAAAGCTAAACATACTAGCACCACCTGCAATCTTAGCAACCAGGTCCAAGTCCCCCTCCATAGCCCTTAACTCCTCAACCATTTTAGGAATAGCCAGGTCTGCAAACTTACCAGTAACTATATTGGTCTTAAAACTCCTACTATCTGGCAGCATAATATGGCTTAGCCCTCCAATCTTATACTGCCTATCATAAATTGCAATACCTACACAAGAACCAAGACCTAGGGTAATCAATGTGTCAGGACTTTTAGCTAGCTTGTATTCTGATATGCCTACCTTTATATTGGCCATAGCTACCACCATTTATTCACTAGAAGATATCTCTAATAATTCCAAGGCTTGGTTTTCTGTAAATAGCTTATCTACATTTAAAATTATCGTTATATCTTCCTTTTCTAGATCTTTTATAAACCCATCTATATACTCCTGCATTACCTCAACATTAAAGTCTGCATCCTCACATATTTCATCTTCAAAAAGTTTAATTTCAAGTACATTATCAACAACTAAACCTATATATTTTTCCCTAAAAAGTATTACTATTACCTTGGTGTCTAAAGTTTTAACAGTTTCTACCTGGTATAGCCTAAGGTTTAAGTCAATAATTGGAATTATTTCCTCATTATGCTGGATTACCCCTAAAAGATCCCTAGATGACTCAGGTATCTTTTTAGGCTCTGTAAATTCTATTATTTTGTCTATATAGGAAATATCTATTGCTAATTTTTCATCATTACACTTAAAAACCACAGATTGTCTCAATTATTCCCCTCCTATATTTACGTAAAAACAAGTATCCGATAAAAGATTTTATATCTTTATAATCGGATACTTATCCATATTGTTAATATCTTTTCTTACATCTTAAATATTTTCATATAATTTTTTAAATCATCTGCTAAATTAGCCAAAGTTTCACTAGAAACTGCAATCTCTTCCGTAGATGCAGACTGCTCTTCCATAGAAGCTGAGGCCTCCTCTGTAGATGCAGAATTTTCTTCTGCTATTGCTGTTAAGTTTTGTAAAATGTCCAAGATTTTAACCTTACGGTCTTCAATCTCTCTTTCCACCTCATTTATCTCAGCAATAACTATACTGGCTCCATTAATAGCCCTATCAATAGCCTTAAAACCATCCCTATTTTTCTCTACACTTTCTCCCTGGATTTTAGTTATACCTGTAACCTTTTCCATAGAGTTAACCACATATGTAGAACTTTTTTGTAACTCTTCAACAATAGCATCTATCTCATTTGTAGATTTAGATGACTTTTCAGCCAGCTTCCTAATCTCTTCTGCCACAACCGCAAAGCCCCTTCCAGCCTCTCCAGCCCTAGCCGCTTCTATGGCTGCATTAAGAGCTAGAAGGTTTGTCTGCTCAGATATATTAGCTATAAGCTCACTTGCATTTCCAATTAACCTTGCCTGGTCATTTGACTTAATAATAGCCTCCCTAATATCCCTTATAGCTTTTTTACTCTCCTCACTAATCTTAGTTAGCTTATTAATTTCAACCATACCACTATTTACAATCTTTATAACCCTTTCCGCTTCCTCATTAAGTCCCTTTAAGTAGGTCCTATTTTTTTCTAGGGATTCTCCTAACCTGTCTGCCTCAAGAGAACCTTCTTCTGTATTTAAAGCCTGTTCTTCAGCACCTTTTGAAAGTTCTTCTACAGTTTTTGTTACCTCTGCTGCTGACTTGGCTGACTCTTGAGAAGTTGCCATTAACTCCTCAGACGCTCCAGCAACATTATCCGATAAGTCCAAAATATGTTTAATTGTCTCCCTAAGTTTTACTATTAGTATCTGGAAGGCACTACTTAGTCTTCCTACCTCGTCATTCCTAGTTAATAACTCCTTTGGCACATCCTTGGATATGTCAAGTTTTGATATTATATTAGAAACTTCAGTTAATTCTATTATAGGTTTAGTCAGCCCCTTACCTAGGACATAAATACATACAACACTTAGGATAAGGGTTATAATAGTAATCCTAAGTATACTATCCCTTACAAGGTGCATAGGCCTCATAAATACTGACTTTTCAGAGTAAACGACAATCTGCCAAAGGGTATTTTCTATTGGCATATAGCCTGTGAAAAAATTCTTTCCCCTAAACCTATATTCTCCCTCACCGTGCTCTCTTTTTATAATATCCCTAAAAACTTGTCCCATTGCCTCTAGTTCAGGTTCCTTGTTTGCAGCCTTTATAGGGTTAAATCTTTTTTCAACTAATTCCTCAGTTTCACTACCAATAAAGGCCCCCTCACTATTAACTATGGTTACCTTATTATCATTTCCCCTATTAATCTCATGAACTATTCTTGAAAGCTCTGTACAAGGCCTTCTCCCAACTACAGCCCCAACTATTTCATCCCCATCTTTTATTGGAACTGCTATTATTAGGGCTGGCTTACCAGTAATCCTGTCTATAATAAATTCTTCTGTAGAAAATTCTCCAGCCATTATCCCCTGGAAATACTCCCTACTGGCTATATTCATTATAGTTCCATCTGTATACTTGGCATTCCCCCTCCTATCAACAATACCTATATCCTCATAAGAAGTATTTGCAACAGTATCTTCCACTATTTCCTTTTGAACACTCCAGTCCATCTCCCTAATATATCTGGAGTCAGCCAATACACATAAGGTCTCCCTTATTCTTCCCATTTCTGCCTGGATGTACTTGGCACCTTCACTTGCCAAGTTCATAAGCTCTCTTTTGGCCTCCATTTCTGTTACCTGAATTGCCTTCTTATAAGACAACATACCTAGGCTTAGGTAAGAAACTGTCATAATCGCAAAGCAAACTATTAAGAGTTTATACTTTACACTCATAAAGTTTTTTTCCCTAGTCAGCCTAAGTTTTCTCCCCTGTTTTCTCAGGGTTCTCCTTAAGTTTTTCAACTTGTCCAACATTCTATTACCCCCACTATTTATAATAACCTCCAGTGCTTATATCGGATATTTAAATTTTTTATAAATAGCAGTAACTATTTTCATAAAATAAAAAAAGGCTTATATAAGCCTTTTCTAGTTTATCTAGTATCCATATTCATAATATTTTCAATAGCATCTATATAGGTCCTCCATTGATTTTTTTCCAGTTCCAATAGGTCCCTTCCCTTACTGGTTATGCTATAATATTTCCTCCTCCTAGAATTTTCAAGGTCACTTTCATAAGAGTCTATGCTCCCACTTAATTCTAGGCTGTGTAAAATTGGATATAGAGTACCAGCCTTTAGGGAAAAGATATGATTAGACCTCTCCTCCAAGATTTCTATCATTTCATACCCATACATATCCCGCTCACTAATTAGCTTTAAAATAAGCATAGTTGCACTGCCCCTAACTAAGTTCCTATTAGTTTTCATCTTTGACCTCCCACATTTATTTTTCCTAAAGTCTAGCTAATAGGTCCTAGTTTATATCCAGTCCCTATCCCTAAAGTATTTTAGCATAGCTAGGGTTATACCAACAGCCAAGAGCCAAAAGACTAGGTAGCCATACTTAAATTTAAGTTCTGGCTGGTTAATAAAGTTCATCCCATAAACCCCTGTTAAAAAACTTAAGGGAACAGATATGGTTGAAAAAATAGTTAAAACCTTCATAATATCATTAGTCTTATTGCCAATACTAGAAAGATAGGTATCTAGCATACCTGAACAAATATCCCTATAGGTTTCAACTATGTCTATCATTTGGATAATATGGTCGTAGATATCCCTAAAATAATATACTGTCTTATGGGATATGTTATAGTAGTCGTCCTTGGATAGTTTGTTTAAAATATTCCTCATAGGCCATAGGATCTTCCTCATATAAATTAGGGTCCTCTTAAGGTCGTATATCCTATGGAGTAGCTCTTTTTCTGGGTCTATTAAAAGCTCGTCCTCAACATCATCTATCTTCTCACTAAGGTCGTCTAGGATTAAAAAATAATTGTCAACAAGGGCATCTAAAAGGCTGTAAAGTAAAGTATCAACCCCATAAGCCCTAATTGGTGACTTGGCTTCTAGCCTCCTTGAAACATTATCAAAAACACTGCTCTCCCCCTCCTTGAAACTTATTAGCCTGTCCTCCATTAAAATAAAGCTAATTTGCTCTGTTTCAAGTTCATCAGACCCACTAGGGTCTAAAATATTTTTAGTATTTATAAATAAATAATCATCATATTCTTCAAGCTTAGGGTTTTGGGACATATTTAAAATATCCTCCCTAGTTAGGGGGTGGATATTAAACATATCGCACACCCTGGTTACTAGGTCAACATCGTGGAGGCCAATAATTTCAATCCACTGGTTTTTTCCCTGGTTGTCTTCCAAGTCCCTTAAGTCCTCCAGCTCCTTTACACAATAAGTATCCTTGTTGTAAATACTTACCCTAGTAACTACATCATCCACTTTTTTATCCCCAATATAAATAGGATTATCTACACTTCTATTTACAGTCTTTTTCCAATTGCTAACCTTCTTAAACATAGACCCTCCTTATATATTATCAAGCTTCCAATCTATTTCTTCCTTATTTATAGACCTTAAAAATTCATTGGTCCTAGAAAATGGCCTAGACCCAAAAAAACCCCTTCTAGCAGAAAAAGGACTTGGGTGGAAGGACTTAATTATAAAGTGGTTTCTACTTGTGATTAAGGCCTCCTTTTCCTGGGCATTTTTCCCCCAAAGTATAAAAACAACAGGGTCTTCCCTCTCGTTTAAAATTTCTATTATCCTATCTGTAAACTTTTCCCAGCCCTTCCCCTTATGGGAATTTGGGCTTTTCTCCCTAACAGTCAGGACTGTGTTAAGTAAAAGGACACCTTCTTCGGCCCATTTGCTCAAGTCTCCGTGGTTGGGTATGGGAAGTCCTAAGTCCTGGTTTAACTCCTTGTATATATTTCTTAAAGAAGGTGGTAGCTTTACACCTGGTTTAACAGAAAAAGAAAAGCCATAGGCCTGTCCCCTGCCATGGTAGGGGTCTTGTCCTAGGATGACCACCTTGGTATCTTTATAGCTTGTATAGTTTAGCCCATTAAATATATCCTCCCTCTCTGGATATATTGTTTCTTTTTCATACTCTAATTTTAGGAAGTCTTCTAAGTCCTTAAAATAAGCCTTATCCATTTCCCCTTTTAATATTTCCTTCCAATCATTTTTCAATAAATTTCTCATACCTACTCCTTAATATCTTTAAGCCACTTGATTAAGTCATCTAACATATTTGTGCTAACAGTATGGCCAAGGCCCTCATATACAATCATTTCTATACTTAGCCTAGACCTATTAGCTTCAAAAAAATCTTTTTGAGGTCTTATGTCCACCTCTGGGTCTACTTCTCCATGGAGGATTAGGATTTCCTTACCCTCTAGTTTACCTATGTTATTAATAGGGCTATATTTAACCATATCTTCCTCTTCTGGAATAGTAAAGTCACTAGCTAGGCCCATAGATTCTAGCATAATAGAGCTAGATTTTTCCCAGTCAAAAGACCCATTCATAGGCATAGCCTTTTTAACATCCTTATTATTGGCCAAAACACCTGCTGATATAAAACCTCCCATAGAATGGCCTGTGGCATAAATCTTATCCCTATCCCCATTATATTTTCCTATAATCTCCTGGGTCAAAAAACTAGATTCTTTTACACTTTGTAAAATTGCCTGCCAAAAATACCTGGCTATAAGTTTTGGATCCTGGCTTTCTTTCCTATCCCTTTCCCCATGGTGGATGGCATCAGGAATAAATACTTGGTAGCCTAAAAAACTTAATATATACCCCCTAAGCCTTTGCCTCTCCTTATTAGAGTCTAGGCCATGGTAAAATATTATACTAGGAAGCCTACCTTCTTTTCCCTTGGGTTTAAGCCTAAGGGTGGGGATGTCCCCTATATATAATTTCTCCTCTTCCACTGCATAATTATCTCTTAAATAATTCATAATTTTCCTCCTATTATATTATATATATAATAATACCATATTAAGAATTTTATATACAAAAAAACAGCCTAGCTAGGCTGTTTTTTAAATCTATTTAAATTATACTAAGTCTCTATTTACTACTTCTGTAACAACAAAAGTTGCAACATCATAGGCAAAAGTTCCTGGTCCAAATCCAGCGTCATAACCTAATTCTTTAGCTAATTCGTGACTGATTCTTGGTCCACCACAAAGTAATATAACCTTGTCTCTTATACCTTCAGCTTCTAGTAATTCAACTAGTTCTGTTAAGTTTGGTATATGAACATCTTTTTGAGTTACAACTTGAGAAACTAATATAGCATCTGCATTTAATTCAATAGCCTTAGCTACTAGTTCTTCATTAGGAACTTGAGAACCTAAGTTATAAGCCTTCATTCCCTTATATCTTTCAAGTCCAACATTTCCTGCAAAACCCTTCATGTTCATTATAGCATCTATACCAACTGTATGAGCATCAGTACCAGTACAAGCTCCAACTACAACAACATCTCTTTTGATGTTTTCTGCAATATACTCTTGCACTTCTTCATATGACATAGAAGCTATGTCAACTTTTGGTACTTCTATTGTAGAGTAGTCAACTGTGTGTTGGCATTTACCATACATTACAAAGTAAGTATAGCCTACTCCTAAGTCATGAGAATAAACTACTGATGGTTCGTCAAATCCCATTTTTTTCATTAATTGACGAGCAGCTTCAGAAGCCTCATCTCCTGCTGGAACTGGTAATGTAAAAGACATTTGAACCATACCATCATTTAAAGCATCACCATAAGGTTTTACTTTTGTTAAATCTACTTTTTCTATTGCTTCTGACATTATCTAGCACCTCCAAGCATTAATTCTATAAATGGATTGAAGTATCCTTCATCTTTTTGAGAAACTCCGTCTAATCCTTTACCACCTGTTCTAGATCTCTTAACTCCACCAAACTTACCTGCTTCTATTGTTGGGTATAATCCGTCTTTTTCTATTTGAGTTAATAATTGTTCAGCATCAGCAACTACCTTATTAGCCCTATTTACTATTATACCATCTTTTTTGAACTCTATTTCATTTCCTAAATCTCTAGCATTGTTGAAAATATAACTAGCATTTTCAATAGATAGGTACCTGTCGTGTAAATGTGGAGTATGGATAGCTTCAGTTAACATTCCTAGTAATTGTAAACTTTGGTTTGTCATTATTGAAACCATATTGAACATAGCATCTTGTATATGTCCTTTAAATATATTACCAGTTTTAAATTTAGTTGGTGGCATATATTTTAATGGTGCCTTAGGGAAGATTTCTCTTGCCATTTGGGCTTGTGATAATTCATATAAGAATCCATTTTCTATACTTGGGTCCATTTCAAATGCGTGTCCAAGTCCCATTTGTTCTTCTGGAAGACCTGCTTGTAATGCAAATTGTTCATTTATAAATTGAGATGCTAATACAGTATGAGCTGCATCAAAAGCATCATCAGTTGTTAAATAGTTGTCTTCTCCTGTATTTATGATTATTCCTGCATAACCATTAATAACTCTTGAGAAGAATTGGTCAACTAATGTTCTTTGCATATTAATGTCCCTGAAAAGTATTCCGTAAAGAGCATCGTTAAGCATTACGTCTAATCTTTCAAGAGCTCCAGCTGCAGCTATCTCAGGCATACAAAGTCCTGAACAGTAGTTACATAATCTTATATATCTTCCTACTTCTTCTCCAACCTCATCTAAAGCTTCTCTCATTAGCTTGAAGTTAGCTTGAGTTGCATATGTTCCACCGAAACCTTCAGTAGTTGTTCCATATGGTACATAGTCAAGTAAAGATTGTCCAGTTGTTCTTATTACAGCTATTATATCTGCACCTTGTCTTGCAGCAGCTTGTGCTTGAAGAACGTCTTCAAATATATTACCTGTAGCAACTATAACATATAGGTAAGGTTTTTTACCTTCTCCTAAGTCATTTATTAATCTTTCTCTTTCTTCTCTATTAGCCTTAATTTTAGCAACATATTTTTCAGCTACTGGGAAGATTGCTTCCTTTATTTTTTCTTCATCAGATATAGCAAGTTTAGTTAGGTCTATTTCACCTGTAGCAACTTTTTCAGCTATTTCTTGTGGTTCTAAACCAGTTTGTACCATAGCATTTCCTATCCAGAAAGAAATACCCTTGCCTAGTCCGCCACCATCTTTTATATTGTCTACTACTACGTTTGGTAGTGGAATATCTACCTCATCTACCCCATCTATACCTAATAGTCTAGCTACTGCTCTTTCAGTAGCAGTTGTAGTATGTCCATCAATAAATGTTTGCACATCTTCTGCTATATTTTTAGCAGCATTTCTTGAACTTTCAATTAACGATTGGTCAAGATGTAATTTACTCATTATATGACCTCCTTATTTTTTCTCTAAATAATTTTCTGCTATTTTTATAATTTTTCTATCTAACCCCATTATGCTAGCTATATTAAGAGCATCTCTGGGTACCGATTCTTCTTTTCCTACCGATTCTAATCTATAATCCATATGTCTGTTTATAAAATCCATCTTCTCATCAATGTCTATATCATCAGTTAACTTTTCAAAATCTACAGAGGCCAAGCCCTTGACCTGTAAATGTTGTACACCTTCTGAATTAGCAATATTATCATAGTGTGTAGTTAAAAGTGTAATAGGTTCTTTATCCTTAAGATACTCTACTATGGCCTTAGATATAGCATGACCTTCTTCAGGATTAGTCCCCCTAGCTAGTTCATCTATTAAAATCAGTCCAGGCTTGTTGGACTTAGCTAGTGCCTTAGAAACAATCTTTATCTCTCCTCCAAAGGTAGATAGGCCCGAGTCAGTAGACTGCATATCTCCTATTGAAGATTCTATATATTCTTTAAGACCTAGTTTCATAGACTTGGCTGGGACATATAAACCATACTGTGCCATTGCCGTTAATAAACCAACTAACTTAAGAGAAACTGACTTTCCTCCCATATTAGCTCCCGTTATACATGTAGCACCTTGGTTTAATGAAATACTTATTGGAGTAAAGTTTAAATCCTTAGTCCTTAAAAAATCACTTACCTTAGGGTGAACTCCCGAATCTATCTCAATAATATTTTCCCTTGTAATCTCTGGTTTTACTCCATCAATATCTATGGCATACTTAGCCTTAGCAAGTAATAAATCTAATCTTCCTATGTTTGCTATATTCCTAAAGACTTGCTTTCTCATTTTGCCTATTAATTTAGATAAGTCTTCTCTAACTTTTTCTTCTTCTCTTTCTTCCCTATCCAAAAGAACTGTCAGCCTCTTTTCCATGGCCTCCATCTCTTCTGTATTTTTAATCTTAAACTTAATATTCATGTAGGTTTCTGAAACATAAGTTAAATAAGGATAAGTATCCAGCTTATTTAATGTATCATCATCGCTTTTAGAAACGACTACTGTAGAATTTGGTTGAACTGTTATGTTAAATTCTTCCTTAATTTTATTTCTTATTTCTTTTGTCTTTAACTTAAGTTCCCTATCTATTTCTTGTTTTTCTTTCCTAACCTTTTTAAGTTCTTCAGAATAATCATCATATATATAAAAAGTTGAAATCTTAGTTCCCTCAGGATCTAATGCTTTTTCTAATTCTTCTATTGGCTCTATTTTTGTGATGTAATACTTAGGAAAATTATGGTCTTCCATAAATTCATATATTTCTCTAATTACAAATAATAATAATTTAATTTCAAATAATTCTACTTCCGTTAAAATCATTCCATCTCTTGCCCGCCTGATGGAATTTCTAATATCTTTAACATGGCTCAATATATTATTGATATTTCTCCTAATTTCCCTATCCTTCATTAGAGGCAGTAAACCACCTATCCTGTTTAGCTCCTCCTCTAACTCTTCCTCCTCACCAGGTAAATATGCACCTAGCCTACCCTTATACATCCTACCTATTGGAGTTGTTGGAGAAATACTGTCTAATATATATTGAAAGTCTAAAGATTTTTTAGTTTCATTATCCATAAATACCATTTTATTCACCACCTAACACTAAGTCTACTACTGGAACATCTTTTATATACGCCTTCATAGTACGCAAATAATCTTCCGGATTAAAGTAATAACCTTGTGGTGCAAAAGGATTTATAGTTAGTGCTATAAGATTTATCTTATCTAAAACCTTAACCCTAACACCCTGTCTTTTAAAAATCAACCAGTCCTTAGGGCCTATAAAAACCTTGGTTCCATCAGAAATAACTATATCTACATTCTTATACTTCCTAGTTGACCTAGTAATGTCTAAAATAGTTTTTTTCACCAAAGAACCAGGTATAACTATATACTTAGATTCATCTTTTAAATGTTCACCTATTAGTCCACCAGCATTTAGAGCTGTCTTAATTGGTATAACCCTAACCGTATTGTCTTCATCAACAATGGCTATTTGGTCCTCCTCTATAACACCCCTAATTATGGTCCTATCCTCACTGTTTTCTATAGCAGGCAAACCTAGAAGACTAACCACATGACTAGTTTCCTCAACCGTTTTGCCCATATCTCTTGAAACAACTGCTCCTGTTGCTAGAATAGTAGCCTCAGAAATCCTAGGATCTGCCGAAGTTATCCTATCCAAAGCTCCATCAATTATTACAAATTCTGCCCCTAAATTAAGCATAATTTCAGAGACCTCCCTAATCTCAGAAAGAAGCTGAGGTCCAGCAATTTGTATATATCCACTACTCCTAACTCTACCTATAACTATATTTCCCATAGGAGTCCTGTGGTCAGTAACTTGCAAAATTTCAACATTAGCATCACCAAGAGACAACATCTCCTTGGCAGTAGCAACTAAAGTTCCATTTTCAACATAAATACGAGGTTTTTCCGTTTCCGTAACAACATCTTCCCCCTCGCCGTCCCTACCTATGGATGTAATACCTATAGTTATATCTTCATACATTGCCTCACCAATAAGGTGATTAAGGGTTACCGTTTTGCCACTATTTTTAGACATGCCGACTATGGATATTGTTTTATACTTATCTTTAATATACTCAATTAACACTACGGTATCTCCTCCAGACTTTGCATTTAATAATTATAGGTGAACAGTATGGTAGATATATGAGATTTCTCCCATATATCTTCCCACTTTGTTCTTCTATTTAATTAGGTCTAACTATTTTCTGTTCTTTCTAGCTAAATCTTTAGGTTCCATAAATTTAACTTCATGTCCTTGTAATAATCCAGCTACTCCTACCATTTCTCTTTCAGCTTTACATTTTTCACATTGGCATTCTTCCTCAACTTCATTTGGTTCAATGTAAGTTGTGATTATACCTTCATAGTTTCTAAGAACTACTTTTCTTGGTGATTGAGAAATTATATATTGAGGCATTACTGGAGTTTTTCCTCCTCCACCTGGAGCGTCAACTACGAAAGTTGGAACAGCATATCCAGAAGTATGTCCTCTTAGAGATTCCATAATTTCTATACCTTTAGAAACCTTAGTTCTGAAGTGTTCAATACCCATTGAAAGGTCACATTGGTAAATGTAGTAAGGTCTTACTCTTATTTTTACTAATGCTTGCATTAAATCTTTCATTATATTAGGGCAATCGTTAACACCTTTTAATAATACAGTTTGATTTCCTAATGGTACACCTGCATCTGCTAATTTTCTACAAGCTTCAGCTGATTCAGGAGTTATTTCTTTAGGGTTGTTGAAGTGAGTGTTTAACCATACTGGATGATATTTCTTAAGCATATTTACTAAATCATCAGTGATTCTTTGTGGTAAAACAACTGGTGTTCTTGAACCAATTCTTACTATTTCAACATGGTCTATTTTTCTAAGTTCGCTTATGATGTATTCTAATAATTCATCAGATACAAGTAATGCGTCTCCACCTGAAAGTAAAACGTCTCTTACTTCTGGAGTTCTTCTGATATAGTCTAATGCTGTATCAATTCTGTCTCTTGGTACACCTGCATCTTGTTGTCCTGCGAATCTTCTTCTTGTACAATGTCTACAGTACATTGAACATTGGTCAGTTATTAAGAATAAAACTCTATCAGGGTATCTGTGAGTTATTCCTGGTACTGGAGAATCTTCATCTTCTGCTAGAGGGTCTTCTAGGTCAGCTTCTGATTCAAAAGTTTCCATTATAGTTGGAACTGCTTGCATTCTTACTGGACATTTTGGATCGTTTGGATCCATTAATGAAGCGTAGTATGGAGTAATACCCATTCTAAATTTACCTAATACTTCACCTATTTCTTCTTTTTCTTTTTCTGTTAAGTTAATAACTTTTCCTAATGTTTCAACATCTTGGATTCTGTTTCTAACTTGCCATTGCCAGTCGTTCCACTCTTCTTCTGTAACGTCTGCCCAAATTTCAATATCTTTGTAGTTTCTCATTCTCAATATCCCCCTTATTATTTAAAGTATAAGTTTATATTTTTTAGATATTATCTATTGTGAATAAATTTATTAAACGTATAGTTTTTCACAGATTTCTCTTAATTCTTTAGATTCTCTTAAGATTTGAAGAGTTATATCTGCATGTCCTTTAGTATAACCGTTTCCGATTACCATTTCTACGTCTTTACCTACACCTTCAGCTCCTAAAGCAGCCTTAGTGAAGCTTGTTGCCATACTGAAGAAGTAAACAGTACCTTCATCTTTAGTTATTAATACTGAAGACATTTCTGTATTTGGAACATTAACTATGTTTATAACAACATCAGCCATTTCTCCATTAGTAACTTCTCCTATTTTGTTCATCATTTCAACAGCATCTTGAGCGTTTGCTTTAACAGCAACATCTGCAAGTCCTGCATTCATAACCCTGTCTAGGGCTTCTTGGTTTATATCAACAGTTATTACCTTACCAGTAACTCCTGCTCTTCTTTTTGCTTCATATAGACAGAACATACCTGCTTTTCCTGTACCACCTATTAATACTACTGTATCTCCTGGTCTTACTAGTTTAGCAGTTTGTGCTGGTGCTCCAGCTATGTCTAGTGCTGATAATACAAGGTTTTCATGTATGTCATCAGGAATTTTTGCATAGATTCCAGATTGGAATAAAATTGCCTTACCTTTAATGTTAACTTGGTCATTGTCTTTAACTTCAATTATTTCATCTATTCTTAATGGTGTTAAAGAAAGTGATACTAGTGTACCAATTTTGTCCCCAACTTTAAGGTCAGTTTCACAGTTTTCACCTATTTTTTCAACTGTACCTATAAGCATACCACCTGAACCAGTAACTGGGTTTTGCATTTTTCCTCTTTCTGCTACTATACCTTTAATTATTTCAGCCATTTTTTCTTTGTCTCCACCCGCTTGTTCCTTAATTTGAGTGAATGAAGCTGAATCGATATTTAAAGTTTTTACATCTATAAGTATTTCGTTATCATATAACTCCATATCGTTGTCTATTTTTAGTGCTGGTTGAGGTAGAACACCTTTTGGTTCTAAAACTCTATGTGTACCGTATGGACATCCCTTTTTCATTATTACTTCCCCCTATCATTGAATTAAAAATTATTAAAAATTTATATTTGAACTTTATTATTTAAAGCCTTACGCATTTTATTATATGCAACTTATATGCCAAGTGCAAACTTTTTTTAAGATTTTGATAAAATATTAACATTTCTTGTCCATATAAAGCCATTTAAATTTATCATATTTTTTTTTACAACTTCCTGCTCCTAAAAAAAAATTAAAAACAATTGACAATATATTAAAAAAACGCCAATAAATTGGCGTCTATAATCTTAAATGTTAATTTCAAACTTCTTTATTTTATACTGGAGGGTCTGTCTTGGCACTTTTAAAATCTCTGCTGCCTTAGTTATGTTTCCCTCAGATTCTATAAGGGCCTTAGTAATTAAGTCTATCTCAGTAGACTCTAGGACCCCATTTAAAGACATATTATCCCTAGTTTCACTAAAGGTCTTAAACTTTATCGGCAGGTCCTCACTAGTAATAAACTTCTTGTCTGTAATACTTATGATTCCCTCTAATAAATGCTCTAGCTCCCTAACATTTCCATCCCAAGGATAGGTCTTAAAAATCCTTATAACTTCAGGGTCAACCCCCCTTATATTCTTTTTAAATTTCCTATTAAACTTGCCTACAAAGTGGTCAACCAATATAGGAATATCGTCCCGCCTGTCCCTTAGGCTAGGAACCTCTAAAAACACCACATTCAGCCTATAAAACAAGTCCCTCCTAATCTGCTTTTTATCAATAGCCTCCCTAGGAGAAACATTTATAGCAGAGATAATCCTAACATCAACATCAATAGTGTCAATAGAGCCAACCCTCCTAATCCTTTTATCTTGAAGAACCCTAAGCAACTTAGACTGTAGCTCCAAAGGCATAGAGTTAATCTCATCTAAAAATAGGGTCCCACCATTGGCAAGTTCAAAAAGTCCAGGCCTGTCTTCTGCTCCTGTAAAGCCTCCTTTTTTAGTTCCAAAAAGGATCCCTTCTAGTAAGTTGGCAGGAAGGGCAGCACAGTTCTGGGCTATAAAAGGCATATGCCTCCTACTACTATGGTTGTGGATGGCTTGGACAAAAAGCTCCTTACCTGTTCCAGTATCCCCACCAATCATCACAGAAACATCTGTTTCAGCAGCCTTTAAGGCAATAGATTGGATTCTTATCATTTCCTTATTCCTGCCAATAATATCATCAAAAGTATATTTAGCAGTATGGACCTCATCTTCACTTTCAAAGCCTTTAAGTCCATCTTTTGAATTTTTATAAAGCTTAGATTGGAGGTCAACTATTTTCTCAGACATCTTCTTAACTGTAGTTATATCCCTAGAAATTTCCATAGCACCAACAACCTTATCCTTGGCCCTTATTGGGATAGAGGTATTTAAGGTAGTTATTTTTTCACCCTTATAATTTAAGAAAGTCTGCTCCATATTATAAATTGGTTCACCAGTCCTAACAACAGTTAAAAGAGTACTGCTATACTCATTTAAAGATGGGTAGACATCTAAAAGATACCTACCTTCCACCTTCTCTCTTTCAATTCCATCTATCTGTTGAACAAATGAATTATAGTAGACTATAATCCCATTACTATCAACTATTTGAACTCCCTCTTCTAAATAATCTAATATAGTGTTTATGTTTTCCCTTAAAAATAAATCTTGCATATTTTTCACCTGCTTAATATTCGGCGGCAATTGCCAAGTTTTTGTCAAATTAGGTTTTCTCTTATATTATAAACTAATTTCTTGAACATTATCAAGCTTATGCCCCAAGATATTTTCCCCTACTTCCTCAAATTTTTCTCCATTTCCAGTTACATAATACTTAACCTGTCCAAGCTTAGGCTTATTTAAGTTTCCAGCTCCCAAAAACTGGCTTAGGCCCTCCCCCAGCCTAATAGCTGGATTAACAATTTTTATATCATCTCTTAGATAGGCCCTAATTTCTTTCTCAATAGCAGGAAAATGAGTGCAACCAAGTATTAAAGCATCTATATCAGAATTATTTATACCAGAAAGCCTATCACTTATTATTGGACCAAGTCCTTCCCTTTGACCCCTTTCAACAATTTCCACAAATTCCGGAACTGCCAGGGCCTCTAGTTTATATATTCCCATTTTATCCAACTCTAAATCATAAGCTTTTGAATTTACAGTCCCTTTAGTTGCTATAAGTCCTATTCTTTTATTAGGACTAAGTTCCCAGGCATATTCCGCCCCTGACCTTATTACTCCAAAAACAGGTATATCCACCCTAGACTTAATATCCGAAATAGCTGCAGAGTCAATAGTATTACAGGCAATTATAAGGGCCTTAAGGTCCTCTTTTAATAAAAATTCTACTATCTCCAAAGAAAAGCTTATAATCTCTTCTTTAGGCCTATTGCCATAGGGTACCCTGGCCGTATCTCCAAAATATACAAAATCTTCATAAGGTAGCATCTTCCTAACTTCCTTAAGGACTGTCAACCCCCCTACTCCCGAGTCAAATATTCCTATTTTACTATTTCTCAAACTTGCCATCTCCTAACTATAGTGTTTTTGTTCCTACAACTATATAATCCTTAAACCTTGTTTTAATCTTTTCACTACACCTATTTAGGTCTTCCATATTTTTAAAGATCCCAAAAACAGTAGACCCACTACCACTCATCAAGGTCCCGCTAGCATTATACTTTAACATAAGCTCCTTTAGGTTATTTATCTCTGGATACTTAATAACAACATTTTCTTCCAGCCTATTATAAAGTTTTTCACCAAGTCCATCTAGGTCCCTTGCCTTTACAGCCCTAATAATTTCCGAAAAATCTCCAGGCCTTCTAGATAGGTCTAGACCCTCATAAACCTCCCTTGTGCTTATCCCTATTTTAGGGTTTACCAGTAAAACATTTAAACCAGCAAGAGAACCTATATCCTCAAACTCATCACCAATCCCCCTGGCCAAAAGAGTTCCTCCCCTTAAACAAAAGGGAATATCAGCTCCAAGGCTACTGGCTAAGGCTTCTAAGTCTTCACTAGCTAGCCCTAGGCCCCAAAGTTCATTTATCCCCCTTAAGGCTGCAGCTGCATCTGTACTTCCCCCTGCCAGTCCCCCTGCCACAGGAATGTTTTTTTCTATGTAGCACCTAAGCCCACCCTTTAAGGAATATTTATCCCTCATTAATTCCCAAACCTTATAAACCAAGTTATCAGAATTAGTCGGTAGGTCTTCTTTATTAGATTCTATTATAATACCTTCTCCTATTTTTTCCAGGACTATTTTATCCCTAAGGTCAATTTCCTGCATTATAGTTATTATATCGTGGTAACCATCAGGCCTCCTACCTATTACATCTAGGCCTAGGTTTATTTTAGCAAAAGCTTCCAATCTTATTAGATCCATAACCCTCTCCTTATATATTTGCTTATTAATACAAAAAAACTGTATAAAATTTATACAGTTTTTCAATACTATGATATTTTTTCTTCTGATTCTAATTTCACAGTTATCTCTACAGTTCCCGTTAATACATCGGTGTAGGTATAGGATATCCTCCTACTTCCTCCGTACTCATTATCAATTTTTACTATAAATAAATTCGGATATGTGGCTTCGACTGTTCCTTCTTTTGTGACAATCCTTTTACGTCCTTTGTCGGCTCTAAGTATCACTTTTTTTCCTACACAATTCTCAATATCTTTTTTTATCATTAATAAATTGTTCTTTCCCAATGCAGTAACCACCTTCCATAGTGCAAGCACTCATAAAAATATTACCAACTATATCCTATTATACCAGCTATCTATATTATTGTCAAATTAACTTTATATTATACTATATAGAAAACTGTGTGTCAAAGGATTTCTCTCATTTTTTAGAAAGAAATTAAATTCATTTTTATATGGAATTATCACAATTTTTAACAATTTCCCAAGTAGCCCTAAAGACTTAACTTTTAGTTATAAAATAAAAACACCTAGATATCTAGGTGTTTTAACTAAAGACCAAGTAGGTTTTGGGCTATTATAAAGTAAACAAATAAAGCCAAAGCATCTACTATTGTTGTAATTAGTGGTCCTGCCATTATGGCTGGGTCCATATTTAATTTTTAACTAAATATTTTTTGGCCTTTAATTTTTCTTCATCTGTCTGTTCAAGTATAAGACATAATGGTATGAAAATTATAAAGGAAGTTATTAAGCCCGGCCAAACTGGATCTATTCCAAAAATACCTCCTAAGCCAAATAAGTCTGCAAAGAACCAAATCAAAACAGTAACTAAAGAGGCCAGCATACTATAAAAGGCTGCTCTAGAGTTAGCTTTTTCCCAAAAGAACATAGTTATTGTTGGCAAAAATAGTCCAGCTGAATTTATTGTAAAAGCTACATATAAAATATCTATAATATTAAGCATTCTAAGTGCCATTATAGTACTTAGGATTCCTATTCCAACTGCACTAATTGTACTAATTTTAAGTAATTTTTTGTCTTCAGCATCTTTATCAATATACCTATGATATATATCTCTTGTTATATTGGCAGAAGCTGAAAGGATAGAGATATCACTTGTAGACATAATAGCAGACATAAGTCCAATTAACATTAATCCTTTTATGCCTTTAGGTAAAACTTCTATTATCAATATAGATAATATAGATGTTCCCTCAGATAAATTTGGAAATATGGCTTTACCAGCAATACCAATATAAGTAACCGCAAAAGCTATTCCTCCTGTTCCTATTATCGCTAATAATGTTCCATTCCTAGCAGTCTTAGCATCTTTTGCTGCAAAAGATCTAGTATAACTATCCATACTAGTAAAAAAAGTAAGAATAATGGATAGAACTAAACCTAAAATCGTCCAAAAGCCCCAAGATCCAAGTTTGAAGTAAGATGATGGTAATTGCGTCCTTAAAGCTCCAATACTTCCACCTGAAAGTTTTAAAACTGTAGGTATTGCAAATACTAAAGATACTACTATTAATATAGTCTGAAGTATATCGGTATATGTTACAGCAGTTAATCCTCCAGAAGCAGTATATATTGTAACAACTATAGATGATACTATTATACTCGTATCTAAACTCCAACCTAAAAATGTACTAATAATCCCACCTGCAGCTACCAATTGTCCTGCATTATAAGCTATATTAGCTAAAACAGTAGATATTACAGTTATACCTCTACACTTGCTATCATACCTATCCTCTATAAGATCGGGATATGTTATATGATCGAACTTATCTCCTGCATCTTTTATTAAGCCTGTAAAAAATAATCCGAATATTGCAAACCCAATACAAACAGCCCCAACATACCAAAATGCAGTAATACCCATATTATATGCATTATCTGCTGTCCCTACTATAGCTGCACCACCTACCCAAGAAGATAGCCATAAACTCATAATAGAAAATGTATTTAAATCTTTACTCCCTAAGAAGAAGTCTTCCATAGTTTTTTGGTTTTTATTAGACATAATACCTATAAATAACATCCCCAACAAATAAATAACTATAATGCTTACATCTATAAATTCCATAATTTAACCTCCATCCATATAATAAATGGCTATCTAGATAGCCATTTATTATACTATATTAAGTTTTTCAAATTTTCCTTCTAAAAACATTTTTATGTTTTCAGCTGATCGTTTTCTAACCTCATACTCAGATTCCAAGGAATAGTATGCTACATGTGGAGTTATTATAAGATTTTTCCTGTTTAATAAATCTTTATTAAGTCTACCATTATACTCATCAGACAGAACATCTAAAGCTGCTCCTCTAATTAATTTATTATCTAAGGCAAATAAAAGATCCTCTTCTTTTATTACACCTCCCCTTCCTGTGTTAATTATATATGAAGTTTCCTTCATTAATTTAAATTTCTCTACATCAAAAAAGTTTTTTGTAGATTCAGTTAAAGGAGTATGAATTGATATATAATCTGATTCTCTTAAGAATTCATCTATATCTACAATTTTTATATCCAATTCTTTAAAACTTTCATTTATAAAAGGGTCAAAAACTATAACTTCAAAACCAAAAGATTTAGCCCTTTTATAAACTTCATATCCTATCCTGCCAAACCCATACAAGCCTAAGGTTTGTGTAGAAATCCTTCTTATATTTTTTATTAATCTGTAATTCCAGTTCCCCTTATTTACATCACTGCTATATTTTAAAATCTCCCTATTTAAATTTAAAATTAAGGTTAAAGTATGGCTAGCAACTTCCTCTACACAATAATCTGGAACATTTAAAACAGTTATTCCATTCTTTTTAGCTATCTCTATATCAATATTGTTATAACCTATAGCTGCTTGAGATATAATTTTTAACCTAGGTAAAGAATTCAAAACTTTTTCAGTAAATGGCTCATATGCTGATATAACTGCATCTACATCTTGTAAATTTTTAATTAATTCTTCTTCTGTTGGAGAATAGACATTAGTTATTGTTGAATTTTTAGGTACATATTCTTTCTCTATTTCTATATCTTTCTGTAAATGTGTAAGTACAATATTAAACATATTACTCACCCTTAACCACACTTAAAGCATCTGCTATTGCTATACCTTTTTCATATACAAATATAGGATTCATATCCAATTCTAGTAAACTATCCTTTTCATTACTAGCCATTTCTGAAATTTTTACTATTAAGTCTACTAATGCATCAACATCCAATTTTTTGCCACCTCTATATCCATCTAATAATGGATATCCTTTAAGTGATGTTATCATTTCTATAGCCTCATACTTATTAATAGGGGCTGGATATAAGGAAACATCTTTGAAAATTTCTACAAAAACTCCACCTAGTCCACATAATACCATTGGTCCATACAAGGGTTCATTGTTTACTCCTATTATTAATTCTAATCCTGGTTTAAGCATTTCTTGAACTAAAATACCATTTAATTTAGCATCCTTAGCCCTAGTTCTAGCATTATCCATTATCTCATTGTATGTTTCCACAACTTCTTCATCACTATTTATATTAACTTTAACCCCACCTATATCTGATTTATGAGGTATATCTCTTGATTCAATCTTCATAACTAAAGGATAGCCTATTTCTTTAGCAATTTTTAAAGCTTCCTCTTCACTCTTAGCTATATCTTCCCTAGGTACACCTATTCCATATCTAGATAACATAGATTTACTCTCATTTTCTGATAAAATAACCCTACTAGTTCCTAGTTCATTATTAGGAATAGCCAGTTCCAATGTTCTTTTTTTGTAATCATAGTCAACAAACTTACTTAATTTATTTAATATACTCATACCATACTTTACAGGAGGTAAAGTAGGAACTCCTAACTTCTCTAACTTATTCGAGCATTCAGGATTTCTTGTATTTTCAATATAAGGAAGCATAACTATAGGCTTATTACAACCTAGTTTTTTTGCTTTTTCAATTCCTTCTGTTAAATAGTATATACATGGATCTACTACATTTAAAAGCAATGTATATCCAATTATTATCATATCTATGTTCTCATCCTCTGTGACTATTTTTAAAGTTTTCGCAAAAAGGTCACTATCATAGGATAAGGTAGCTGTCATATCTAAAGGATTATTTGGTGTAGCATAGTCTGGTAGTAAATCATCTAATGATTTTAGCGTATCTTGCGATAATTCTGAAAATTCAACCCCTAGAGTTTCTCCCATATCTGCAGTTATTATGGTCTCGCCACCTGAAACACTCATAGCAGCAAACTTACTACCTTTTGGTATTTCGTCTATAGTAGCTAGAAGATGTGACATAGACAACAATTCTTCCATATCATCAACCCTAATAACTCCAAATTTTTTAAATATAGCATCATAAGACTTATCTGATCCTGCTAAACTTCCAGTATGGGATTCAGAAATCTTTGACCCCTTAGCACTCCTACCAGTTTTTAGTATGACAACTGGTTTCTTTTTTTGTGCAGCCTTTTTTAAAGCCTCTATAAATACCCTTGAATCCTTAACTCCCTCTAAATACGCGGCAACAACTTTTGTATCATCGTCATCAACTAGAAAGTCAATGTAATCTTCAACCTTAATAATATTAGCATTGCCTGCTGATATAACATAAGAAAATTTACCTTTAGGATTATCCATCAAGGATAAGCATAATTGCCCACTTTGAGAAACTAATCCAACTTTACCCTTCCTATCTCTTTTTTCAGACATAAATGCAAAGCTATATACATCATCAATATAATTTATAAATCCACCACTATTAGGTCCTAATATCGATATTCCTAACTCATCAGCCAAATCAATTAACTCTTTTTCTTTTTTTAAGCCTTCTTTATCTCCAGTTTCTTTATATCCACTAGCATATATAACTGCACCCTTACAATTTTTCTTACTTGCTTGTTTTAATATATCTACAACTGTTTCTTGAGGTGTACATATTACAACTAAGTCTATTTCTCCATCAATACTATCTAAAGAATCATAGCACTCCTTTCCAAACACAGAGTCTCTATTTGGATTTATAAAAAAGTATTTATTTGGATTACTAAAATCCATAATATTTTTACAAGTAGCCCCACCAAATGATTCTGTTCTCTCACTAGCACCTACTACTGCAATTTTATTAGCTTTTAATAGTTTTTTTACTTTCATATGTTGAAATCTCCTCCATATTATATATAGTTATAACCTTCTATAAAACTTTTTTCTGCTTTTTCATCAACTATATTTTTTTCCTTAAAGTAACTATTTATACCTAATAAAAATTCATCCTTATCATATAAATTGGTTGCTTTTATCAAGACACCTAAAGAAACCAAATTCATTCCCCTAGGATCACCAAGATTTATTGCTATATCGGATATAGGTACCTCATAAACATTTAAATCTTCCCTGTATTCTTTACTAGAAACTATAGAGGAATTGACTATAACTGTTCCAGCTTCTTTCATATTTCCAATATGTGTTTCTATAGCATCTTCACTCATTGCTATTAATATATCTATTTCTTTTACAAATGGACTAGGTATATCAATTTCATCATCAATCTTAACACCACAGTTCGCAGGCCCACCTCTCATTTGAGATCCATAAGTTGGTACCCAGGTAACTTTCTGTCCCTTATCCATAGCAACCTTAGAAATTATCAACCCTGATGTTAAAACCCCTTGGCCACCTAATCCAGCAGATATAATTTCTATCATTATTCCTCTACCCCCTTATCTATAAATTCTCCTAATGGATAAATTTCTAAAACCTCTTCGTCTATTCTTTTTATAGCCTCAACAGGAGTCATATTCCAATTTGTTGGACAAGGAGAAACAATCTCAACAAAGGAATAACCATTGGAGTTTTTTTGGCTTTCTATAGCCTTTTTAATATATTTTTTAGTTTTCACAACATTACTTGGATTATTTACACTACCCCTAGCTAAATATTCAATATCTAAAGTTTTCAACATATTTACTATATTTAAAGGATTTCCTGTCATTTCTACATCTCTACCATTTTTACTGGACTTTGTAACTTGATTTTCTAAAGTTGTAGGAGCCATTTGACCACCAGTCATGCCAAATACCCCATTATTAACAAATATTGTTGTTATGTTTTCATTTCTAGCTGCAGCATGTATAGTTTCTGCTATTCCTATAGAAGTAGCGTCACCATCCCCTTGGTAAGTAAATACTAAGTTGTCAGGTCTACTTCTTTTAACTCCTGTAGCCACAGCAGGAGCACGACCATGTTGTGCTTGTATTGAATCCACACCAAATGTATCAATTTGAAGGCATCCACAACCTACTGCTAATACTGCAATGGCCTCCTCTTCTAAATTCAACTCTTCTAAGACCTCTGCTAAAATTCTATTTATTATTCCATGACCACATCCTGGACAAAATAACATATCTCCAACTAAAATTTCTGGCGCTTTAGTTATCATTTAGAATACACCTCCTGAGCATTTCCCTCTAAAATTTTCTCACAATATTTTACTACATCCTTAGACTCTGGTACTTCATTTCCTGTTGCCCATGTATATATTGGCTTTTTCATATTTGTAGCTATAGCAACATCATCTGTCATTTGCCCTATAGCGCTCATTTCAACTGTTACATAGGCTTTTACATCAGGATTTGATTCAATAAATGCTTTTTTAGGAAATGGCCAAACAGTTATAGGCCTAATAAGTCCCAGCTTAATTCCTTTTTCTCTTCCAATCTTTACAGCCTCTTTAGAAACTCTAGAACTAATACCATATGCTACTAAAATAATATCTGCATCTTCAGTCCCTATACTTTCCCACCTTTGTTCCTGATCCTCTATCTTCTTATATTTCTCATTTAAATATTTATCATAATCAGTATAAGACTTGGCATAATATGATACATTAGTTATTTTTCTATGTTCTTTACCATCTTTACCTTTTAATGACCATTCATACTTATTGTTATCATGGCTTTTTATCTCACCAAGTTCTACCGGTTCCATCATTTGTGCTAAGGCCCCATCAGTCAAAATTACTACTGGATTTCTATATTTTTCTGCTATATCAAATCCTAGCCCCATAAAATCCGCCATTTCTTGAAGATTGCCAGGAGCCAATACAATCGTTCTATAATCTCCATGTCCTCCATTTTTAGTGGTTTGCCAATAATCTGACTGAGCTTGAAAAATATCTCCTAAACCACTTCCATATCTTTGGACATTAACTATTACAGCTGGTAATTCTGCTGCTACTATATAGCTAATTCCTTCTTGTTTTAATGAAAAACCTGGTCCTGAAGTAGTAGTAAAGGCCCTTTCTCCAGCTGCTGCTGCACCATATACCATTGATATCGCAGCTACTTCAGATTCTGCTTGAACAAACTTTCCACCTATTTCAGGCATTCTTGTAGACAAATACTCTAAGGCTTCAGTTTGAGGCGTTATCGGATATCCAGCAAAAAATCTAGCTCCAGCCCTAATAGCACCTTCTCCAATTGCTGCTGTTCCCTTTATAAATTTTTTTTCTCCCATTTTATAATCCTCCTATCTTATTTCGTATACGAAATCTGGGCATATTTTATAACATATTCCACATCCTATACATTTGTCTTCATCAACCTTCACGGGTTCATAACCTTTTTTATTGCTATAATTATCCACTGAAATAGCTCCCTTTGGACAAAATACCATACATAATCTACACCCTTTGCATCTTTCTGCATTTACTTTAGCTTTCATCTAGATTCCTTCCTTTCTTTTAGATCTCTTCCTAATATAGTAAGATGATATGAATCCTACTAAACACATAATTATTAGAAATATAAAAATCATAGTATATCCACTAATTCCATATTTATCCAACCATGTTCCAAACAATGTTGCCATAAAGAAATCAGGTGTATACCCTAAAATAGAAGCTATACCTACTGCCGTACCCATTAAAGTTATAGGGATATCAGCTTCATTGGCTATAGAGAATACTACACCATATAAAGCAAGTCCAACGGCACCTGGAAGTAACGTATATAAACTTACAAATAATGTATTTGCGCCCTTAGGTATAAATAATACACCTGTAAAAATTACTGCTAATATAGCATAAGCTACCATAAACCACTTACTTGTTGATTTGAATACTTTATCTGCTAAATATCCACCAACTGGTGCTAAAAGCATCATAAAGTTTGTTCTAACTACAGTTAATAAACCTGATTGTTCCGGTGATATTCCTATAACATCTGTTAAGTATGGAGTGAAATATGATGTACTTGAATAAATAGCATATCCTGTTAATACAACTAATGAAAATGCCCATATTATAGGATTTTTTATTAATTCCTTAACTTGGCTAAATTTAAATTCATCTTCTTCAATGTCAACCTCATTCTCATTACTATCATCTAAAAATATATAAACCATTACTGTAGCTATAAAAGTTGATATGGCATATATAAAGATTGCTATTTTAAATTGTTGGTGCACATCACTACCAAATTTTGTTGCCCATATGCCAATAGCATTTACAAGTCCACCTGTTATACCGTTTCCAGCATAATATAGCCCAAACATTCTACCTTGTTCATCTGAACCAGATATGACTCTTAAGGTTTTAAAAAGTGATGACCAAAATACGAAAGCTGTTGAAAATGCTAGTAAAAAAAATATAATTAAAGATATTTTATAATTTTTATAAGTAAATCCAAATAATATTGTTAATATAGTTGTTCCTAATAACGAAAATAATATATTTCCTTTTGCAGATTTTTTATCGGCTATCATACCACCTGGTATATATAAAGCCATACATCCTATAGCATATAAAGTTGACAAAAGTCCAATTTGTTGGTTTGTTATTCCCATAGCTTGTATCTGAAAATCATAAAATGCATATCTTATATAAGGTATTAGGTATATAGCACCACCACTTATTGATAGTGTTAGAATTTTCAGATATTTAGCCCTTCTATCTTCCCTTGTTTCTATTTTCGAGTTAATATTAGACATATATTCACATCCTTTACTTCCAGCACCAGATTTCTGGTGCTGGAATAATTTTATATATCAGGTATATCTGATTTATCTGGGTTAAATAATGAATTGGCTGCATCTCTAACATAAATATTTTCTTTTTTAGCCATATTGTAAACATTCCTAATATTTTTCCTTGAAATTTCCTCAGTATCTTTTACAATTAACTCTGGATCATTTGGTACCAATCCAAATACAGCAACTTCATAAATCCTTATTCCTCCTAGGTTAGATAAATAATCTATACATATATCTACTCCCCTGTCTTGAAGTACTTTTTCAGCTTCTTCTGTAACAGGTATATTTGCAGCTTCTACAACTAATGAAGCCTTTACCTTATCCACATTAGTCATATTAATTACATCTTCAAGAGCAGCTGGAACTAAAATATCACAATCAACATCTAGCCACTCATCATTTTCCCTAACTATATAATTATCTTTAAATACAGTTTGATCCAATTCACCTTTTGGTTTTCTTGTCTCTATAAGCTCCTTAACATCTAATCCTTCCTGGCACTCTACTAATAAATTAGCATCTGCAATTCCAACAACCTTATATCCCATTTTATCTAATGAGTTAGCTAAAGATGCGCCTACAGCACCAAATCCTTGTATTACAACCCTAGCATCACCGCTTTTACCTGTTCTAAGCTTCCATGCCTCATCAAGTGATGCTGCAGCACCATAACCAGTTATCATATCATACATTAAAAATCCATCATACTTCATCTTAGATAATTCATCATGGTTTTTAATATTCTGTTGTATTTCCTCACTTGCCGCCATTTCTTTTGTTTGAGGTAAACCTATACCAAGGTCATCGAATATATCTAAAACATCACTATAATTAACTCCTAAATCCCCACCTAATGATACTCCTGCTTTTAAATATGGAGTCATAGCTACTAAGTACCTATATAAAACTTCATCAGCATCATCTGCCTTATAATCATATTTTATTCCTCCCTTACAACCACCTGTTGTTTTGGAGTCTGCAGCCTTGTACTTATATCCCATAGTTGTTGCTAAACGAATTACTTCCTCCCTAGTTACTGAAGGGTGCATTCTTGTTCCTCCACCAGAATAATTATTTACAAAGTTATAAACACACATCCAACCTGTAGCATCTGTTTCTGTATCATTCCATTCAACTACAAGATACGGTCTTTGTTCCATAATAAATACCTCCTTTTAAATTATCTGTAAATTAAGAATTTTCACTTTCTTAAGGTTATTATATATTACATACCCTTTTTGTCAAAATTGTTTATTTTTTATCAATAGTTCTTGTAGAGCCTATATATAAGAATTCACCTTGCTTATAAAATATATTTATAATAATTAAGTATTTGTTAAATATATTTAATAAACTTTTAGTTATAAAATAAAAACACCTAGATATCTAGGTGTTTTAACTAAAGACCAAGTAGGTTTTGTGCTATTATAAAGTAAACAAATAAAGCCAAAGCATCTACTATTGTTGTAATTAGTGGTCCTGCCATTATGGCTGGGTCCATATTTAATTTCTCTGCAATTATAGGTAGGAGTCCTCCTACTAGTTTAGCAGCCATTACTGTTGCCACTAGGGTTATAGAAACTGTTAGGGCTATTGGTGCCGCAACTGACTCTAAGACTAATAGTCTAACAAAGTTTACTGCTGCTAAGACTATTCCCACTATTATTGATATTCTAAATTCTTTCCATAAGACCTTAAGTCCATCTCCAACTTGGATATCTCCCACTGCCAAACCCCTTATAATTAGGGTAGAAGATTGGCTACCAGAGTTACCACCTGTATCCATTATCATTGGTATAAATGTTGATAAAAGTACATTGGCTGCTAAAACTCTTTCATACCTGGCCATTATTCTTCCTGTAAAGGTTCCCGATATCATCAAAATAAGTAGCCAAGGCAACCTATTTTTAACTAGTTGCCAAACACTAGTATCTAAGTAGTTCTCTTCTGTTGGTGATGTACCCGCCATAATCTGGAAGTCTTCTGTAGCCTCTTGTTCAATTACATCCATAATATCATCTACTGTTATTATTCCTATAAGCCTATTTTCTTTATCCACTACTGGTAAGGCTACAAATCCATACTTACTAAATACTCCAGCTACAGTTTCTTGGTCATCATGGGTATAAACACTTATTACATCAAATTCCATTATATCTTCTATTAAAACATCTTCATCAGAAGTTACAATTTTCCTAAGTGATACATATCCTTCTAGCTTTCTATTACTATCTATTACATAACAGGTATAAACTGTTTCACTAGTTAGCCCTACTTCTTTAATATGGGCCAAGGCTTCTCTTACTGTTTGCTTTCTCTTTAGATTTACGTACTCTATAGTCATTAAACTACCAGCTGAATCTTGAGGATAGTTTAGAAATTGGTTGACCAATTTTCTCTCATCATCTCTTGCGTAGGTTAAAATTTTATTTACCACATTAGCAGGGACTTCCTCTATTAAATCTATCATATCGTCAAAGAATAAATCTTCTATTATATTTTCAACTTCTTCATCTGTTACAGATTGTATAATTCCTATTTGTTGTTCTTTAGAGAAGTGAGCAAAGACTTCTACTGCTAAATCTTTAGGTAGCATTCTGAATACGAGCAGTGTAATCTGGGCATCCATTGGATCCAAGAGTTCCGCTACATCTACTTCGTTCATTTTTGCTATTTCTTCCTTAATTTCTAAATATTTTTTTTCTTCAACTAACTTTAAAAGTCTTTTTTCATTCATTTTATCACTCCCAACATAAATAATTATAACATAGACCTTGTATAATTATAAGCTAATAAGCCTTTTTAAATTTTTTAAAACCTGGCTAGTTTTTATTATTTACTGGTTTAAACTTATTATTTTTTACTGGATAATTTCAAATACATATGCTAGTATATTAGTATAGATTAAGTTTTTATGATTAAGACTAGAGGAGGTCATATTATGGAAATTACTAAAGACACTGTGATTGGTGAACTTATTAGAAATAAACCTGAATCAGTTGAAACTTTAATGAGCTTTGGTATGGGTTGTGTTGGATGTCCATCAAGCCAAATGGAAAGCCTAGAGCAAGCTGCCCTAGTTCACGGTTTAGACTTAGAAGCACTTTTAATCGCTTTAAACAAGTAGTTAATAAATTACTTCATAAAAATAGAGGCCTAAATTTTAGGCCTCTATTTTTATTTTAACTTATTTTAACCAGCAAAAAAGGGAGGTTTCCCCTCCCCTATAATTATAGTCCTAATGCACTATCTATCCTATCTTTATCAAATCCTACAATTTCTTCATCGTCTATTAATATAACTGGTACTCCCATGTGTCCCATTTGCATTAATTCTTGTCTAGCTTCTGCATTTGTTTGAACATTTTTTTCCTCAAACTCTACACCATTTTCTGATAAATATTGTTTTGCTGATACACAATAAGGACATGTGTTACTACTATAAACTGTTACTTTAGACATTTTAATTCCTCCCCTTCTTTATCTTTAAAACCATTATACCCCCCATGGGTATAAAAGTCAACTCTAAGTTCTTAATTTTTTTACCCTATATTTTTATAGCTTAATCAGATATAGGCTTGGATAAAAAATATTTTCCCAGATCCTTTAAATAATAAAAAACCCTAGTAGGCCTACTAGGGATATTTATTTTCCAAAGGATTTACTTGTGCCTAATATGGTCTAGTCCAGCATTAAAAACTTCCAAAACATGGTCATCATCCACAGAGTAAATAACTAATTTTCCCTCCCTTTGAAACTTTACAAGTCTAGTATCCCTAAGGGCCCTTAGGTGGTGGGAAATTGATGACTGGCTCATATCTAGTATATTGGCTATATCATGGACACACAGGGGTGTCTTAGATAGGATATCTATAATATTAAGCCTGGTTGGGTCAGACAAGGCCTTAAACATACTTGACAGGGAATACATTTTTTCTGAGTCCTGTAAATTGTCTTTTAAATCCTTTATTGTCTCATAATTAACTGAATGTCCTTCCTTATATTCTTTACTAGGCATTAAACCCCTCCTACTCTATATTTTCACTTATTATTAGAAACTCTTTTACTCCTAATTTTTCAGCCCTTATGCCTGGATCTATTCCTATCTCAAGTAATTTTTCCTTAATCTCATCCTTACTCATTAAAAATTCTCCCTTGGACAAGCAGTTTAAAAGGGTCTTCCTCCTCATAGAAAAGCTTTGCTTAACTAGCTTAAAAAACTTTTTCCTATCTCCTGGAAGCTTATCTTCTTTTATATTTAGTTTAACTACTGCTGAATCCACATTGGGCTGGGGCATAAATACTGTCCTAGGAACTTCTAAAATCACCTCGGGTCTTGAGTAGTAATCTATAAAGACAGATAAAGCACTATAGTTTTTACTGCCTGGTTTTGCTATTATCCTATCTGCTACTTCTTTTTGAACCATTACTGTTATGGACTCAAGCTTTAAATCCTCCTCAAGTAACCTTCCTAAAATTGGAGTGGTTATATAGTAGGGAAGGTTGGCAACCACCTTAACTGGTCCCCCATCTAGCTTTTCTTCTATTATCTCTTTTAAGTCCACCTTTAGTATGTCACCAAAATATATTTCAGAATTACTATAGCCCCCAAGGGTATCTTCCAAGATTGGTTTTAGTGACTTATCTATTTCTATAGATACTACTTTTCCAGCTTTTATAGCCAATTCTTCTGTTAGGGTACCCACTCCTGGTCCAACCTCTAGTACCTTACTAGTGCTGTCTATACCAGAATTATCTACAATTCCCCTTACAATATTTCCGTCTATTAAAAAATTTTGCCCTAGGCTCTTGGTGAACCTAAAACCATGCTTATAAATTACCTCTTTTAAATAAGAAGGTGTATATAGTCTTTTATCCTTCATTCTTTCCTATCCTTTCCACTGCCTTATTGAATTCTTCTCTAGTTATTCCAAAATTATTCAACCTATTTAATAGTTGCTTGGAATTAGAATAGCCTATGCCTAGGATTTTTCCAAGCTCTTCCCTTCTTTCCTTGGACCCCTTGCCCCCAATAAAACCTAGCTCTAAAAGTTCTTGTTTACTAAAGGTTTCTTCTTGGTCTATCCTTATGGGTCTGGCCTTTTCTATGGCCTCGATTATATCCTCAGGACTTGCATTTTCAACCCCTATATCACCAGCTTTTATGGCACGGTCTTGTGGTAAGAAGGCATGCTTGCAATTTTTAACCCTGCTACTAATATCCTTCCTAATTTTTTCCCCCATATAGTCTGGGTCTGTTAGGATTATTAGCCCTCTTTTTTCTGCTATGGTTTGAAGGTTTTTAATAAACTTATTATTATAGCCAAACCCTCTAGTGGCAATTACTTCTGCATCTACAGCAGCCTTGACAACTGTTATGTCATCCCTGCCCTCCACTACTATTACTTCTTTTATCATCTTCACACCTCAAAACTATTATTATGTCCTATTATATCATAGGACAATATGAAAAAACTAAAAGGCTAAGTTAACTTAGCCTTATTTTCTATAAATTTTCTATTGCCTCTTCCACTTCCCTAAGTACATTTGCTACTGGCCTAAAGTGGTTTATAAGGTTTACTATCTCCTTCTTGGTCAAACTACCTAGTTCCTCAGATTCTACATACTTAGATAAAAATATATTCCTAGCCTTCCTTGATGTTAAATCGTGCTTATAGACAGTCCTTATAACTTCTGGACTTACGGTTTCTAAAATATAGTCCTTACCATCTTCTCCTTCTACCCCATCTATATAGATCCACTGGCCGTCTAGGTTTTCTAAAAATATCCTTAAATTTAAAAGTTCTATTGGACTAGACTTGCTTATATCTGCCCTAGTATATGTTTTTATACCACTTTTAAAGAACCTCTCCCTAACAATTTTCCTACTCTTGTAGCTTTCCCTTACTATAAAAGCCAAGTCTCTAGCATTACTATAGTAATTCCTTGGGTCTAGGCCTATTTGTTCATCATATTTTTTCACCCTAATATCCCCAGTTTTAAGCCTAACACACACTGGAATTTTCATATCATGGTCATCAGCCATATATTCTTCAACAGCCTTATAGGACTCTCCTAGCTCCCAAAAAGATAAGTCTCTTGTAAAGTTATACATCTCAAAATAACTATGGCCCTCAATAAATTTTCTCTTAGTTCTACCCATTAGCTCTCCTCCTTCTTATATATAATATTATACCAGTTTGTTAATATCTATAAAGCCATAAAATTTTATAAGAAAAAAGGTGGCTAACCACCTTTTTTTATTTTATACCATAAAATTCTTTTGCATTCCTATTAGTAGCCTCAACCAGTTCTTCATAAGAAATCCCCTTAAGTTCAGCTATCTCTCCAGCCACATACCTAACATAAGTCGGGTCATTTCTCTTTCCCCTATGTGGTTCTGGAGTCAAGTATGGAGAATCCGTTTCGATTAATAACCTATCTAGGGGGATTATTTTTGCAACTTCCTTAGGAACCCTAGAGTTTTTGAAAGTTACAGGTCCCGCAAGAGATATATAAAAACCTAGTTTTAAATACTCCTCTGCAAGTTCTACACTGTCTGAATAGCAGTGCATAACCCCCCTTAAACTTCCATCCTGGGCAGCCTTTATAGTGTCAAAACACTCCTGGGCAGCCTCTCTTGAATGGATGGTTACTGGCAGGTCTATTTCCTTGGCTAGTTCCAACTGCCTTTTAAACCACTTTCTTTGGATATCCCTTGGAGAATTATCATAATGAAAATCCAGGCCAATTTCTCCAATCGCCACCACCTTATTATGGGAAGCAAGCTGGCGAAGGGCCTCAATTGTAGTTTCGTCCATACCTTTGGTTTCGTGGGGGTGAACACCAATAGTTGCATAAATATTTTCATATTTTTCAGCCAGGTTAATACTGGCAATACTAGTCTGTAAATCAGACCCATTATTTACAACATACTCTACCCCATTGTCCCTTAAAGACTTAATAAGTTGATCCCTGTCCCTATTAAACCTCCTGTCATCTAAATGTGCGTGACTATCTATTAACATATAACACCTCTCCTTTTAAGATATTGTTGAACCTGATTTTATATCTTCTAAAGTAGATAAAAGAGTTAAGTTTTCTTCATCATCCTCTGCTGCTAAAATCATACCATTGGACTCTACACCCCTAAGTTTAATAGGTTGTAGGTTGGTTATAACAACAACCTTCTTCCCAATTAAATCCTCTGGCTTATACCACTTCTTAATACCAGAAACTATCTGCCTAACCTCATCACCTAACTTTAATTTAAAGACATAAAGCTTATCAGCATTAGGATGGTCCTCGCAAGATAAAATTTCTGCTACCCTTAGTTTCATTTTATCAAATTCATCAATAGTTATTAATTCTTCCATTTTTTCCTCTTCCTTATCCTTACTTCTCTCTTCTATAAGTTTATCATTAACCTCGTTAAGCCTCTTTAAGTCTTTTTCTAGGTCTAGTCTTGGGAATATAGCCTCTCCACGATTAACCCTAGTTCCCACTTCAAGTATACCCCATTTACTAGCATCCTCCCAACTACTTTCAGGACTAAGGCCTAACTGCCTCCTAATTTCAAGGGAAGTCTTACCCATAAACGGGTCTATTAAAATACTAACTATCCTTAAACTTTCTGCCAGGTTGTATAAAACCGTATCCAGCCTGTCCTTGTCTTCCTTGATTAAAATCCAAGGGCTAGTTTCATCTATATACTTATTAGTCCTTCTTATTAACTTCCAAATCTCTTCAAGAGCATCAGAAAAGGCATAGGCTTCCATATGCTTTTCCACCCTAGCCAAGGTGGAAACTGCCAAGTCTTCAAGTTCCTTATCCACATCCTCCCTAGTCTTAGGCTCAACTACAAGACTATCATTATACTTATCAATCATAGCAGTTGTCCTACTTACTAGGTTGCCTAGGTCATTTGCTAGGTCAGAGTTAAGCCTTTGTAAAAATTTCTTCTTAGAAAAAGACCCATCTTGACCAAAGGAAAATTCCCTCATTAAAAAGTACTTAAAAGCATCAATTCCAAAAAGTTCAATTATTGGCTCAGGGTAAATTATATTTCCCTTAGACTTAGACATCTTGTCGCCCTCAAATAAAATCCAGCCGTGGGCAAAAACCTCTTCTGGTAGAGGTAGGTCTAAGGCCATTAAGATTGCAGGCCAAATAATAGTATGGAACCTAACAATTTCCTTACCAGCTAAATGTAGGTTGGCTGGCCAAAACTTTTTATAATTCTCATCATTTTCCGTTCCAAAACCCAGGGCAGTTATATAGCAAGATAGGGCATCTATCCAAACATATATAACATGGTCTTCATCAAAGGGAACCTTGATTCCCCAGTCTAAACTACTCCTGGTTACAGAAAGGTCTTCTAGGCCGTCTTTTAAGAAGTTGTTAACCATCTCGTTCATCCTAGACTCAGGCCTTAAAAATTTAGGATTATCCTCATATAATTTCAAAATCCTATCAGTATATTTTGAAAGCCTAAAGAAGTATGACTCCTCTTCTTTTTCTTCAACAGGCCTACCACAGTCTGGACACATCCCATCTTTAAGTTGGCTATCAGACCAAAAAGATTCACAAGGAATACAATAATGCCCTTCATATTTCCCCTTATAAATCTCTCCTTTTTCATATAGGCTTGTGAAAATTTGCTGAACAACCTTGGTATGGCTTTCATCAGTTGTTCTAACAAAGGCATCATAGTCTATCTCCAGGGTCTTCCATAAGTCCTTTATACTATCTACTATCTTGTCTACATACTCCTTAGGAGTCTTGTTAGACTTTTTTGCTGCCTCTTCTATCTTTTGTCCGTGTTCATCGGTTCCAGTTGTAAAAAATACTTCATAACCTTGTTTTTTCTTAAATCTTTTTAAAACATCTGCCGCAACTGTTGTGTAAGTATGACCAATATGAAGATTATCTGATGGATAAAATATTGGTGTAGTTAAATAAAATCTTTTCATCTTCTTCCTCCTTATAATTATATATATATTATGCCTATAAATTGCCTATAAATAAAAAAATCCCTCATCTCTATAGAGACGAAGGTTGCCTTCGTGGTACCACTCTAATTCATTTAATAAAATTAAATCTCATTAGTCATAAACCTGAAGGATAACGGTCTCACCGTCCTAGCCTACATATCGGCTAAGAAACTTAGGGGCCATTTTTCAAAATAAATTAAGATGTCGGTTCCCACCAGCCCAACTCTCTAAAATCTTACTATTATTCCTACTTTTCCCTTCATCGTTTTTAATATATGCTGATAATTATACTTTATAAGCTATATATTGTCAACTTAATGCCTTTAAATAAGCCTTTGGTCCAGTTTTTCTAGCTTATCTTTCCAAGCCCTGCCCTAGGTAAATTTAATAAGTTTAACTTCTCATAATTATTAGGCAATTCCCTCTTTTAAATCCGACCATTTAGGGATTTGTTCGGGTTTTTTGTTAAGATTTTTTTAAATATAGCTTTGTTACACTTTTTACATATCTTTCTTCAATATCTTAACAAATCCTTTTAATATCTAGCTTTTACTAGCTATTCCTTTTTGGCTTTTTGTCATTTCTCCCCCCGAAAGTTTGACATGACCTTTTATTTTGATATACTAGCAAATAGTCAATTTAATAGGAGGTATATTTATGAGTGATTATACGGCCAAGATGGGGAAAAATGCTAAAAAAATACTTATTATCTTAGGTGTTTTTATCTGTATAACTGGCTTCATTGCTGTTTCTAGGAAAAATATAGTTTTCCAATATGAAGATGAAGTTAAGGAATATAAGACTTTTTCCCATACCGTAGAAGATTTTCTCAAGGAAAATAAAATAGAAATTAAGGAAAGGGGATATATTAACCACCCCTTGGACACTAAACTAACCAATAAAATGAAGATAGTTGTAAGGGACCCAAAAACCTATACACTAGAAATTGGAGATGAAGTAAAGTCAAATCTTATCTCTCCCTACACTAGGGTAGAGGATATCCTAAAAGACCTTAAGGTTGACCTAGGAGAAAAGGATTTTACAGAACCTAGTTTAGGGAAACAAGTTTCAGATGGTGCTGTAATAAAATTATTTAAAGTTGAAGAAGTGGTGGAGACTAAAAACATTACAATACCTTATGAGACAATTGTAAAGGATAATTTAAATTTAGATAAAGGAGAAGTTAAACTGGTCCAGGCTGGATCTAATGGTGAAAAAACCCAGGAGCTTAAGACAGTGTTTATAAATGGTAAAAAAGAAAGTTCCCAAGTTTTAAATGAAGAAATTTTACTTGAGCCTGTAACAGAACTAAAAGAAAGAGGGACCAGGCAATTAGTTGCCACCAGCAGGGGTAAGACTATGTTTAAAAAGTCATTGATTATGACGGCCACTGCCTATGATGATAGTCAAAAAAGCCAGGGTAAGTGGGTTGGTAAAACAGCAACAGGTGTCAAGCCTAGAAGGGGTATTGCAGCTGTTGACCCTAGGGTAATCCCCCTGGGAACCAAGCTATATGTTGAGGGTTACGGAGAATGTATTGCTGCCGATACAGGTGGCGCCATAAAAGGAAATAGAATTGACTTGTTTTTCCATTCTCCAAGAGAAGTTAGGAACTTTGGTAGGAGAAAGGTTAAGGTCTATATTTTAGACTAATTTATTTATACGGCATTATATTATAAAATTCATAAGTAAAAGGAAACCCAGCTGGGTTTCCTTTTTTAATTAGCCTTATACTAGCTTAATTTTTAATCAAATTTACTTAAGGCCATCCTTGGGCAGGTACTTATTTCCCAAAAAGTTTGCCTCCTTGTTTATATAGTCTTTCTCTACCATTTCTTCTAGCTTAGCCTCTAATTTTTCAACCGATATTCTTTCCTTTGTTTCCCTCTCTATATCCATAGCCAAGTTAATAAGGTCGGTGGACATAATTGGGAGTTTTCCAACTATTATATTATAAAAATCTTCATTCCTTGTCTCCATCCTAGTCTTAAGCTCATCAAAAGGATTTTCTGTGTGGGGACTTTCTGTATTGGCAGCCCTTATTCTACCATAGGTAGTCCTTCCCACTGCAGCAGAGGATATAAAAACATCCCCTGTCCTTAAGTAGGGTAGCCTTTTAGTCTCCTCAAAAGTCAAGTCAGTTTCTTCTTTTATAGTATCAATATCAGATGCCCTAACAGTCCTAAAAATAAACTTAGTATTTAACTGGGCTGTTATGGTTTCATCTAGGAGGGTAGGTCTTTGGGTTGCTAGGATTAAAAATGTTCCATACTTCCTTCCCTCCTGGGATATTTCTTTTAAAACAGACTTGGCTGGAGAATCATAGCCCTTGGGAGCAAAGTTATGGGCCTCATCTGTAACAACTATAAAGGGTGGAAAATAATCTGCACTCCCCCTTACATAAAGGGCGTCCTTATACTCCCTTCTCTTATGGTAGAGGTTGTTTAAAAGATAGGTAGAAAATACTTGCAAGAGCCTAGTATTCCCTTGAATTACTACTAGCTTTCCCTCTTGCATAGATTCTTCTATGGGCCTTATATCCTTGGAAAATACCCCATCATTTTCTAGTCTTTTAAGCCTCCAGATTATACCCTTTACAGAATTATAAGGGCAGGTCTTATCATAGGTCTCAAAAATTTCCTTCCTTCTTAGCCAGGCTTTTCTCTCCTCATCATTTTTTGCCTCCCTAATATTTCCTTCTAATTTTTCCATACTTCCAAGCTCCTGGGCCTCTGTTAACATAGTCATCCTGTTTTGAAAACTATAAAGAGAGTCCCCTCCTTTAAATAAAATATCTACAACATTATTCATAGAATCAGTTAATTGGGAGGAGGCATCTAGGAGGTTTTTTAAATCCTTGGCCTTTAAGTCCTCAAACTTAACTCCAACATGGACCCCAACCTGGTAGCACTTAAACTTATTTTCATAAGAAATTTCATCCTCTAAATAACCAGCCTTTTCTGAAAAGTCCATTTCAAAATGAGGGTCTAGGACAAGAGTTGGAATATTATGCCCCATTATTTCCTCTAAAACCACCCTAAGGCCAAAAGATTTACCTGAGCCTGAGCCACCAAAAACTCCAATATGGGGATATTGGTGCATACTCCTAATATCCATAATATATGGAACCTCCCCCTGGCCTATTAGTTTCCCATCTTCAAAGGTGTAGAGAAGGTCTTTTAAGTCTTGGTCCATATCCTCATACATATCATCTGTATTTCTAATAACTCCAAGGGTCAACCCATCTTCCTTCCTACACTTAACCATTAGGTCCTTGACCTCTCCAAAGCTTGGTAGTCTTACAGAGGACCCTGTTTCAACTGGGTAGTTGGCCTCTTCTAAAAACCTTAGCTTGGCAATATAAATAGTTTCTTCATCAATATTATAGCCCAGGGCTCTTAAGGACTCCAAAACCGAATCGTCTACAAAGTCCCCTCCTGTATCCAGGGGAATATACCTATTAAAGGTATGGGCCTCTATAACCTCAGCTAAAATATCTCCTTGCTTAAGGTCTTCAACTATTAAAAATTCATTTATCCTAAAATTCCTCTCTCTGGAACCTATAAATACTTCCTGTTGTGTAGTTATTCCAACTACCTTCATCTAACCACCCCTAACTTCTCCTACTCCTAGTCTCAACAAAAAACCTTTCATATATGTCCTTATCCAAGTGGCTTTCTAAAAAGGCCTCCATCATCCTACTGGAAATTTTTGCCTCCTTATCCACAATATCTAGCCAAATTGGAACCCCCCTACTATTTTCAGGGGTAAGTCCATAGACCAAAGAAACCATCTGGCTTAAATACTTTCTTTGAGTATCAATAATATCTATACCTATTATATTTGGGCTTAGGCTACTTCTCATAAAGGCAGAAGCAAGCTCTCCCTTATCAGACTTACTATTTACCCTATCATCTACCAGGATGTACTCCCCCTTGTCTAGCCTACCAAAAAGTAGTTCCCTATCATAGGCAAGTAAACTAGTATAGCCAAGTTCCTTAAGCCTTTCTCCTATAAAACTAGTCTTAATATCCTCTATTACACCAATTAGGATAATTTTTTCTCTTTCACAAATTTCCCTAAGGTCTAGCCAAAGCTCCTTACAATCTATATTGTACCTAACAAAACCCCCATCCATCATAATAACTGCAGGCCTTATATTTTTAGCCGCATCTATGGCAACCTGGACCTCCAGCCTAGAGAGGGTCTTGTCCCTCATATTAGAAGCTTCATCTTCTTCTGACAAGTCTTCTTCAAGCCCCAAGATTGGAGAGTAAACTTTTGTAATAACCCTTGGCTCCACAGTCCTAATAGTAGACTTGGCCAAGGCCCTATAAATTTCAATATAGTGGGGGGCTGCTCCACCCTTCCTGTTTACAGAAGCATCTACACCAACTATCCCCCCTTTTTCTTCATAGGCCAAAAGTTCCTCCCTATTAGGCTTACTAGCCTTATGGATTTTTCCAATATGCCCATCTATAAAGTCCCTAAAATTTTCATTACTTATATTAAGGACCTTATTGTATCTAGCCTTGATTTTTCCGTTAAAATCCCTTAGTTTATTTTCCAGCTCTTCCTTGATTTTATCCAAACTATCCCCCCTAAATAAATAAATTTTATACATTTTTAAAAATTATTAGAAAAATTGCAATCTTTTGCTTATTATGGTAATATTATACTATAATTGACATACTAGATAAGGATATTACATAATAATTCTAATATAGGTGAGGAGGTTATTTATGAAATCTACTGGTATAGTGAGAAAGGTTGATGAACTAGGTAGGGTTGTTATCCCAATTGAACTTAGGCGTAATCTAAATATTAATATTAAAGATCCTTTAGAAATTTTTGTAGATGAAGATCAGATTATTCTTAAAAAATATAATCCTGCCTGTATTTTTTGTGGACAAGCAAAAAATGTTGAAATTTATAAAAATAAAAAGATTTGTAAATCTTGCATAGATAAGATATCTAACTTATAAGTTAGATTTCTAAGCTTTCTTTATAAACTAAATTTTTTGGTATCCCAAACTCTTGGGATACTTTTTTTACTGCCTTGGACTTCTTCTCTCCCATTTCCATCAGCCTTAAAATCTCCTCTTTTATATCTATTTCTTCCTTTTCTCTCACATAGTTAGTTTCTAAAATTAATACAAATTCCCCCTTGATGCTCTCTCTTTTCTCAAGCTCTTTAAGGACATCAGAGACCCTCCCCCTTAAATTTTCTTCATATTTTTTAGTCAGCTCTCTTGATAGGGATATCCTTATATCACCAAGTATTTCTAAAATATCCCTAAGACTATCCTTAATCCTATAAGGAGACTCATAGATTATACTGGTATACTTATTTTCCTTTATTTCTTCCAATCTTTTTTTCCTTTGCTTATCCTTGGCTGGCAAAAAACCCTCAAAGATAAAGTTATCTGTATTAATTCCAGAAACTACTAGGGCCGTTATAGAAGCTGTAGCACCTGGTAGGGCTATAACATCTACCCCTTCCCCTATTGCAAGTTTTATAAGGTCATGCCCTGGGTCTGAAATTCCAGGCATACCAGCATCACTTACAAGGGCTATGTCCTCTCCATCAATTAGCCTTCCAATTAAGTAGTTTCCTTTTTCCCTTAAATTATGCTTGTGGTAAGAGGTCATAGGGGTGGATATTTCAAAATGATTTAAAATTTTTATAGTCCTCCTAGTATCCTCAGCTGCTATTAAGTCTACTTCCTTTAATACATTTACAGTCCTAAATGTCATATCTTCTAAGTTTCCAATTGGTGTAGGACATATATATAATTTACCTTCCATTATTACAACTCCTATTATAAATTTCCTCTATTTCACTAGTATAGTCCCCATTATCCCCATAGACAATTAAGTTTTCTTCAAGCCTTAGTTCAGGCCTGCCATCTTTAACCCCTTCAATTAAAACTAGGTTGGGAACAGCTCCTAGCCTAGGTTGGATAAACCTAATCCTTTTTGGCTCAATATTATTTATCCTTAGGCTATGGAAAATGTCAACCAGCCTACTTGGCCTATGGATTAAAAATATTTTCCCCAGGGGCTTAAGTAAATAATTAGCAATTTCAGCTATATCATATATATTACACTTTATCTCATGCCTAGATATGGCAAAATTTTCATCAGGATTTATAAGCCCCTCTGCAACCATATAGGGTGGGTTACTTGTAATAGTATCTATAGTATGTTTCTTAAAAATAGACCTTAGGTCCTTTAAATCCTCATTAATAATTTCAATATCCTGGATTTTATTGACCTCCAAGGACCTCTTAGCCATACCTGCAACCTCAGCCTGGATTTCAACCCCATATATTTTCTTAACCCTTTGCCTGGCTAAAATCCTTATGGGAATAATTCCCGTTCCAGTTCCCAGGTCAACAACCACACCCTTGGCCCTTGTAAATTCTGAAAGCAATATGGCATCTATCCCATAGGAAAACTTCCCCCTATTTTGAATTATCTTATAGCTAGTTCCAGGGACTAGGTCTAGTCTTTCATCTGGTTTTAAAATCTCAACCACCTCCCATTATTATATATTAAAAAAGACCCTCTTGGGTCTTTTTAAACTTAATTAAATTATTCTGCTTTTGGTGCGTCAACTGGGCAAACATTTGCACAAGCTCCACATTCTATACAAGCATCAGCATCGATAGAATATATATCACCTTCAGAAATTGCATCAACTGGGCATTCAGATTGACATGCTCCACATGCTATACAAGCATCTCCTATTACATAAGCCATTTTATATTACACCTCCTAGTACCTATTTACTCAAACCTATTATACTAAATTTTTACAAATATTAAAAGTCCTTTATTCTTCTAAAGAGGATAGTTCTTCTATATTTTCGTGGTTTTCCTCCCTCACATATGCTTTATCTATTTGTTTTGTGAATTTTATATCATTTACTGAGTAAGTCTTTATACCCTCCATATCCTTCTCAACCTTGATTCTAACCTTGACCTCTTCCTTAAGGGTATCTGTGTTTATAACTACACCCTTGCCATCCTTGGTCAAAACAATAGTCCCAACAGCTGGTATCTTCTTTAACTTCTCCTCATAAACCTTACACTCATAATTAAGGCAACACATTAACCTGCCACAAAGTCCAGAAATTTTAGTTGGGTTCAAGGACAGGCTTTGGTCTTTTGCCATTTGGATTGAAACTGGTTCAAACTCACCTAAAAAACCCTTACAGCAAACCTGCCTACCACAAGATCCAAGACCACCCACTGCCTTGGCCTCATCCCTAACTCCAATCTGCCTTAGTTCTATCCTAGTCCTAAAAATAGCTGCCATATCCCTAACCAGGTTCCTAAAGTCCACCCTACCCTCAGCAGTAAAGTAGACTATAAACTTATTCCTATCAAAAGTATACTCAGCATCAATTATCTTCATATCCAACTTATGGGCTGCAATTTTTTCCTCACAAATTGGAATAGCTGCCTGGGCATCCTGGAAGTTCTTATCGCACTGGTCCATATCCTCATCAGTTGCTATCCTAAGTATATCCTTAAGTGGGGCAACATTTTCAGCCTCATCAATATTTTTTGGACCAAGAACTACCCTTCCAACTTCAACACCCCGAATAGTTTCCACTACTACATAGTCACCTTTTTTAACATCGTGCCCAGCAGGTGCAAAATTATAAATCTTTCCTGCCTTGGCAAACCTAATACCTACTATATTTACCATCTATTTTCCTCCCATATATTAAGAAGCATCATCTCTATTGATAATGGGTAATTTACATAGCCTCTTATACTTTCCCTAGTTTCTTCTATATTTCCTATTATCCTATCTATCTTTGAAAAATCAACCAAACTATGCCTCCTAAAAGACTCCTCCATATCCTGGTTGATTAAAAATTCTATACTCCTAGTTTCCTTATAGATGGCCAAGTCCCTAAAGTAATAAATCATAATATTAAGTATTTCATCAATCCTATCCTTACTAGCTTCAAAAAACTTCTCACTACTATAAGCAAGACCAGCATCTCCCATTAACAAGCCGTCCACCAGGCCTAGGGTCCTCTTCCTAAGACCTAAAATTTCACCAGTCTCAACCATCTCAATAGCATAACCCAAAGACCCATTGGCCAGCTTAGAAATCGTCCTGGCCTCCTTTGGCAAAATATTAAAATTATTCCCAATATAATCCAGTATCTCCCCATCACTAAGAGGGTTAAGCTTTATAGGCTGACACCTAGACCTAATAGTAGGAAGGAGCTCTTCTGGCTTACTTGTTACTAAAAATATATTTAAAAATCCAGGAGGTTCCTCCAAGGTTTTTAAAAGCCCATTCATAGATTCCTTATTCATAAGATGGGCATTATTTATAATAAAAATCTTCCTAGTAGACTCAAAAGGTGTATGGTTAACACCAGCTACTATCTCATCAATCTCAGATTTTTTAATTACATTTCCCCCTCCAGCTATAAGGGTAAAGTCTGGATGGTTATTACTATTAAACTTTATGCAGGAGCTACAAACATCACAATAGGTCTCCCCCTTTTCCTTGCAAAGGAGGGTCTTGGAAAAAATCTTGGCCAATTTTAGCTTCCCAACCCCCTCCATACCTTGGAAAAGATAACTATGAGAGACCCTTCCCTCCCTAATTATCCTCCTTAGGGTTTCCTGCTGCCTCCTATGTCCAACTAGTTCATTAAAACTCATATTTATCCCTATATTCTAACATACTTATCCATATCTAAGACAAAAAGAGTAGCCCCTCCAACTTCAACATCGCCCTTTTCTTCAGATTGGACCTTCTTGTGGCCACAATTATTTTTAATAATCTCAATAGCACTATCCTTTTCATCTTCATCCACCCCAATAAGTAGGGTAGTATTACCAGACTTTAAAAAGCCTCCCGTAGAAGCCAGCCTAGTAGCCCTAATTTTCTTCTTCATTAAACCATCTATAACATCACTAACATAATCCTTTTCAATTATTGCGATTATAAGCTTCATTTTCTCCACCCCTTCTATAACCTTATATGTTCATCAACATCTAGCATAAATATTGTAGCCCCACCAATTGTAACATCAATAGGTTGCGGTATATAGGTTTCTGTTGGCATATTAACAGGAATCAAGGGAGTAGATATCTTCCTAGTCTTGCAGTTTTCCTCAATAATATCAAAGGCTTCATCTACCTTAGACTCGTCTAAACCAATTAATAAAGTAGTATTACCAGACTTTAAAAAACCTCCCGTAGAAGATAGTCTAGTTACCCTTATATCCCTTTCATTCAAATCGTCAATTAATATATGCACATCTTCATCTTGTACGATACAAATTATTAATTTCATTTTAAAATCCTCCCTTACTAAGTAATTTATCTATTTCTTCCATAACAAACTTAAAAACTTCCTCAACAGGTCTAGTAGCATCAACAATGACTACATTCTCTGGATACATTTTTATTAATTTCTTATACCCATTATACACCTTTCTATGAAAATTATTCCCCTCAAGTTCCAGCCTGTCTCCAGCATTATTTTCCGTCTTCCTCCTTAGGGTTTCCTCTGGGTCTATATGGAAAAAAAGTATTAAATCTGGGCTTATATTCCTAAGGCCAAAGTCATTGACCATCTTAACCCTCTCAATACCTAGGTCCCTTCCAACACCTTGGTAGGCCAGGCTTGAAAGTAAAAACCTATCTGAAATAACCAAGCCCCCCCTATTTATAGTAGGCTCAATTAATTCACTTATATGTTGGGCCCTAGAGGCAGCATACAATAAAGCCTCCGTTTCATCACCTAAGTCTATATTTTCCTTGTCTAATATTATATTCCTAATTTTTTCACCAATCTTAGTCCCACCAGGCTCTCTTGTTAAAACCAAGTCTAGCCCCCTATTTCCAAGCTCCTCTTCCACCATTTTTAAAATAGTTGTTTTCCCTGAACCATCAGGTCCTTCTAAAGTTATAAATAATCCTTTCAAAGAATGTCTCCTTCCAAAAATATCTGTTTATTCTTAAGTATATTATAACTTATATGAAATATATTATCCATAATAGGATTAAGGAAGAAACTTAAGAAAAAAAGACAGCCCAGGGCTGTCTCAAAAATTTATTTTATCTTTATTTATAAACTACTCCTCTACTTCTTCCCCATCAGAAACTAATTCCGGTTCCACATCTTGGTCTAAGTCTTCATCTAGGTCTTCTTCTGTTTCTTCTATAAATGCTGACAATGAACATACTATGTCATCTAGTTCCCTATGGACAGTAATATTTTCGTCCTTGGCAATTTCTAGGTCCCCAACAAGGATAGAATCTCCAACTTCCATATCCTTAACATCTACAAAAATATCCTCATCTGGTAGGTATTTTGGTAGACAAGAAATTTCAAGTTCATCCAATTGTTGAGATAAAGTAGAAGGTTGAATCTTTATAAGGTCCCTATTTTCAATAATAACTGGGAGAATTACTCTTACTTCTTCATCCATACTTACTTTTTGGAAGTCAACATGTAGGTAAGAATCCTTAATATGGTGTTTTTGAGTGTCCTTTATTAAAACTGGGACTTCTTTACCATCAACTTTTAAGCCTACGATTGTTGCAGTTCCTGCCTCTTTAAAAACCTTTTTAAATTCTGCCTCATCAACTTTTACAAGAACTGTTTCTTCGCCTCTACCATATATAACACCTGGAATCATTTTTTCCTTTCTTATAGCATTTGAAGCTCCAGTACCTTTTTTATCTCTTATTTGTCCTTTTAGATTTAAATTCATAATGATAACCCTCCTTAACATAATTTTAAGATAATTTAAATATATCACAGTTATCTGATATTTTCAAATATTAAGCCACCTGCAGTGGCCTAAAAACTCTATAGTAGGGCAACTAAAATTATACCTGGAATTCCAAGTATACCAACTACTAAGGCCCTAATAGGAGTTATAGCTATATAAAGTCCCACATAGCTACCAAATATGTTTGCAATAAATAGTAAAATACCACCTATTACTGCATTACTAACAAATTTTAAAATTAGCTTCATGGGAAACAGTAGAATCTTACCTACTATTATTATTCCAACTATACCTATTACATAAAACAATAAGCTGTCCATTGTATCACCTAAATTCTGTTTTTCTTTTCACTACATTAAATCATATACTTTTAAGTTTAATTTGTCCATTATATTGGTATAATTGTATGTAAAGCTATTACTTCAGAATAAAGGAGTGTTTTAATGAAAATATTATTAGGAAAGGCTGGAGATGTTAAGGTTCTTTTAGCTTTTGAAGATACAAAAAACCTAGAAGAACTTGAAATTTTTAGCTATTTAAAAGAAAATGAACTATTTAAAGGAAACTTAGGAGAAATATATACTAGCTTAAACCCAAATGGCAACCACCAACTAGTCCTAGGACTTGGAAAAAAAGAAGACCTAGACCACGAAGCTTTAAGGGAGGCCTTCTATAAACTTGGAAGGAAACTTTCTAGCTTAAAGGTTAAAACTGCTGGTGTTGACCTTCCAAAACTAGAGGGTTTATGTAATAAAAAATCTGTGGCTTCTGTTGCAGAAGGAGTTCTTCACTCAGAATATAAATTTGACAAGTATAAGACTGAAAAAGACCCAGAAATGAGTCTTGAAACATTTTATATAAATGCCCTAGATAGGGACCAAGAAAAATCTCAAGAAGCTATTGATGAGGCAGTTAACATCCTAGCTGGAGTCTTTTTAACAAGGGATTTAGTAAATGAACCTGCCATAGTCCTAACTCCTGAAGAATTAGCTAGGAGGGCTAAGGAAGAATTAGAACCCCTAGGAGTTAAGGTTACTGTTTATGGTAAAGAGGAAATTGAAGACCTAGGTATGGAGGCATTTTTATCTGTTGCCCTTGGGTCAGAAAATGAACCTAAGTTTATAGTTATGGAATACCTAGAAGGAGGAGATGGGGAAAAGCTTGCCCTAGTTGGAAAGGGTCTAACTTATGACACTGGTGGCTATTCTCTAAAACCTTCTAAGAGTATGGATACAATGTTTACAGATATGGCAGGATCTGCTTCTGTAATTGGTGCCCTTAAATCAATAGCAAAATCTAAACTTCAAAAAAATGTTGTTGGAATTGTTGCAGCTTGTGAGAATGCTGTTTCTGGTAAGGCCTACAAGCCTGGAGATATAATTTCATCAATGTCAGGTAAGACCATAGAAGTTGAAAATACAGATGCAGAAGGTAGGCTAACTCTTGCAGATGCCCTATGGTATGCATCAACTGTTGTAAAGGCTGATAAAATTATAGACCTTGCAACCCTAACTGGGGCCTGTGTAGTTGCCCTATCTGATGTTGCAACTGGAGCTGTTACTAACAACCTAGACCTAATGAGGGATCTTGTTAAGGCTTCTAAGAGGGCAGGAGAGCATATATGGCACCTACCTCACTTTAAGGAATTCGATAAAAGGGTTATTTCAGACAAGGCTGACCTTATAAATACTTCCAAGGGACCTATGGGTGCTGGAACTATAACAGCTGGACTTTTCCTAGGCCATTTTGTAAATGATACACCTTGGGTCCACCTAGATATAGCTGGAACTGCCTATATAGATGCTCCAAGGACATATTTACCAAAAGGAGCAACTGGTATACCTGTAAGCACCCTATATAATTATGTAAAATGTGGTATGTAAAATAATAATATTGGTGAAATAGATATAAAAAAACCTGGTGGACCACCAGGTTTTTTTATTATTCCTCTTCCTTGTCTCTCCCAATTATACCTAGGCTAGTAGCTTCTTTATTTTTAAAACCAGTTAATAAAAAACTAGCCACAAAAGATGTTATTGGTATTGTTAAAATAAGGCCTATACTTCCAGAAATAGACCTAACAATTTCAGTAGCTATCATATCCAGGTTCATAACCTCCATCAGGCTACTATCATAGGCCAGAAATAACAAAAGAATAGATATAGACCCACCAGTATAGGCTAGGATTAAGGTATTTATCATAGTTCCCATTATATCCTTACCTACATTCATACCAGACCTAAACAAATCTAGCATAGCCAGGTCTTTTTTATTTTCATATATTTCATCTATAGCAGACGCTATACTCATTCCAACATCCATTACTGCCCCCAGGGCCCCAAGGATTATTCCTGAAAATAAAAGCTCTTGGAGGTTAAACTCAATCCCTTGGGGAATCTCCATTAGCATAATTACATCCTCTGCACTTAAACCTGTCAGCTTAGTAGTTTTGCCCGTAACAAAGGCAACCAAACCAGCTATTATAACCCCTAGGGAGGTTCCAATAATTGCTGATAGGCTCTTTTTTGTCAGGCCCGTTATTATTATAATAGTAATTATTGTAACCCCGATTGATACTAAGATTGAAAGTCCTATTGGACTTCCCCCCTTTAAAATCCCTGGTAAAAGTATGTAAAATATGCCAGCTATAGTTAGGCCTAAAGATACTAGGGACCTAACCCCCTGCCTGCCACCAACTAGTATAACCAGTCCCATAAAAACCAGTATTAAAAGTCCCACACTATCTAGCCTATAGTAGTCTGATATATATATTTCTTCTTCCCCATTAATATTTTCTATAGTTAAGGAAACCTTTTCCCCAGGCTTAACATTAATATTGTAAATACTATTTTCGTCTAATGCATTTTCAACCATTACGACCTGGCCCTTTTTCCTACCAGTTAAAATCTTAAGCTTCATTTTTTGGTTGTACTGGAAATAACCCTCCATAGTTTCTTCAGGCTCAGCTACTTCTAGAACTTCTGCCTTTTCTGTTTCATATATTATATCTTCTCCATATATTAATGTAGGAACTAATATTAGGATAGATACTAGTATTAATAATGTCTTCTTCATCTTACCACCCCATAAATTCTTATTATACTATATTTTCAATAAATTTTATATAATTTTAAGTCAACTTATGGTAGGATATTCTTTATTGGGTATAAGTAATTGAAGAATGGAGGTAATTAATTTGAAAGATAACAAAAAGAGTCAAAAGTCATTAATGTTTTATTATTTAGTGGCCCTAATAATTTTAATTGTTTTTAATTTAACAGTTGCCCCTATGTTGACTAAAAACAAGGTTAAGGAAGTTGATTATAACACCTTTATCAAGTATCTAGATGAGGGTAAGATTAATAAGATAAATCTAGTTGAAGATGAAATTTTCTTCAGCCTTAAGGACAAGTCTGGTAACGAAAAAGTCTATACTACTGGACAAATACCAGATGATAAGTTAACTGATAAAATTTTGGAAAAAAATGTATCAACTACTAAGTTGAAACCCCAAGAACCAAGTCCTTTTATGCAATTTCTTGCAACTTGGGTCCTACCACTACTTTTCTTTATATTAATTGGACAGTTAATAGGAAGGTTTTTAATGAACAAGATGGGTGGAGGAAAAAATTCTATGAGCTTTGGCCAGACTGATGCCAAGGTTTATGTCCCATCAGAATCAGGCATATCCTTTGATGATGTTGCTGGACAAGATGAGGCTAAGGAAGCCCTAAATGAAATAGTGGACTTCCTCCACAACCCTAAAAAATATAGTGAGGTTGGAGCTATAATGCCAAAAGGAGCCCTACTTGTAGGTCCTCCAGGAACTGGTAAAACCCTCCTTGCCAGGGCTGTGGCTGGAGAGGCAAATGTTCCTTTCTTCTCCATTGCCGGTTCTGAGTTTGTTGAAATGTTTGTTGGTCGTGGGGCTGCCAGGGTTAGGGACCTATTTAAACAGGCCCACGAAAAGGCTCCTTGTATAGTATTTATTGACGAAATTGATACTATTGGTAAAAAACGTGGCTCTTCTATTGGTGGTAATGATGAAAGAGAGCAGACCCTAAACCAATTATTAACAGAGATGGACGGGTTTGACGGCAGTAAGGGAGTTGTTCTTCTAGCTGCTACAAACAGGCCTGATTCTCTAGATGAGGCCCTATTAAGACCTGGTAGGTTTGATAGACGGGTTCCTGTTGAACTTCCAGACCTTAAGGGTAGGGAGGATATTTTAAAGGTCCATGCCAAGAAGATTAAAATTGATGGGGATATTGATTTTAACCTAATTGCTAGGGCAACAGCTGGGGCTTCTGGTGCAGACCTGGCTAATATTATAAATGAGTCTGCCCTTAAGGCAGTTAGGGAAAACCGTAACCATGTTAACCAGTCTGACCTAGAGGAATCCATTGAGGTTGTTATAGCTGGTTACCAAAGGAAAAATTCTGTTATTTCTGATGAAGAAAAAAGAGTTATTGCCTACCATGAGGTTGGTCATGCTCTAGTTGCAGCTATGCAGACCCAGTCTGCACCTGTTCATAAGATAACTATAATTCCTAGGACTTCTGGGGCCCTTGGATATACTATGCAGATTGCAGAGGATGAAAAGGTCCTAATGACCAGGGAGGAAGCCTTTAATAAAATTGCTACCTATACTGGTGGTAGGGCGGCTGAAGAGCTAATCTTTAAGACTCCAACTTCTGGAGCCTCTAATGATATTGAGCAGGCTACTAAGCTTTCAAAGGCTATGGTTACAAGGTTTGGTATGAGTGAAGAGTTTGGTATGGTTGCCCTTGAAACTATTTCTAATGAGTATCTAGGAGGGGATTCTTCTCTTGCTTGTTCTCCTGAAACTGCTACTAGGATAGATAGGGAGGTCCAAAAAATTATAAATTCTGCCTACGACAAGGCTTATAATATTTTAAGTGAAAATGTGGTAATCTTACACAAGATTTCAGAGTTCCTCCTTAGGGAAGAAACTATAACTGGTGAACAATTTATGGAAATTTTAAATGCAGAGCTAGAAAGGGAAAAAACCTCCCTAGAAAAAGAAGAAACTAAACAATTAGAAGATCAAGCTTAAAGACTTTTGCTGGATTTAGGAGGCTAGTATGGACAAGACTAATATCTTTATGTACTTTATAATCTACAGTTTTATTGGATGGGTTTTGGAAACTATCTATTGTTCTACTTTAGAGAAAAAATTTGTATATAGGGGTTTTTTAAATGGTCCTATTTGTCCCATTTATGGCTTTGGGGCCCTAATAGTCTTGGGAGCCTTGGAAGGCTTCTATCCTTATCCAGCCCTAGTCTATATTCTAGGCCTAGTTTTAACTAGTGGCCTAGAGTACATAACATCCTTTCTTTTGGAAACTTTTTTCAATATGAAGTGGTGGGATTATTCCAAGAAAAAATTTAATATTAATGGGAGGGTCTGCCTTTTAAATTCAACACTTTTTGGCCTACTTTCCCTTGTTTTAATCTACCTGGTCCATCCTAGGATATATGGTCTTGTTAGGAAGATACCAGCCAGGCTAGTAAACCCCATATCCAACCTGATTTTTTCTATCTTGGTCCTAGATACAATTGTAACTATTGCTGAACTTTTAAACCTAACACCAAACCTAGACCAACTAGAATCTAAGCTTAAGGATTTTGAACTAGAATTTGAGGCTAGGTATGGAGAAGTTATTGAAAGGGCTAATATTAAAACTATGGAAAGGGAGCTTAGGCTAAACTACTTAAAAGAACAAAGGAAGAAACTTAAGGAAAACTTTGAAAATAAAATAGAAGAAAAAACTAGGGAATTAAAGCTAGGTTTTTCTACTAGGAGGATCCTTAAATCCTATCCTAGCCTAAGGTCTAGTAGGAATCCTAAGTCTATTATTAGGATTAAAAAAATATTAAATGAGAGAAAAAAATAATAATAGGTGGTTATTATGGCTGAAGATAAAAATGAAGTTAAATTTTGGTTTGTAGGAATGAGGGTTATGAAAACTGTCCTGGCTGTTTTTATATGCTTCCTGCTTGCTTATATTAGGAAGGAGTCTCCTGTTTATTCTACTATTGCAGCAGTTATTTCTATGAAGACCAACCATCAAGGTGGGATTGTTGAGGGAAAAAACAGGATGAAAGGGACTATCATTGGTGGAGTTTTTGGCCTTATATGTGTAGTCTTTCTCCAAATTTTAAAAATTGACAACCAAGGGATCCTGGCCTATCTTATCTTTAGTCTCTTCCTAATACCAATTATTTATGGGAATGTAAGGATAAATTCTCAAGAATCTGCCTCCCTAAGTTCAATAGTCTTCCTAGTAATAGTGGCAACAGACACCCATGTTCCTGCCTATACCAGGGTCATAAATAGGACTCTTGAAACCTTTATAGGGGTGATAGTTTCTATTATTATAAATAGGTTTTTATAAACGCCATAATTGGCGTTTTTTTATTTGCTATCCTGGATTAAACTGGAAATTTCCTCCAATTTATAATAGAATATAGGAGACTATACATATTAAGGAGGAAGCAAAAAATGAAAAACATGAAAAAACTAATATCTTTATTGGCTTTTACTATGTGTTTATCTTTTTCTACAAATACATATGCATTATCCTTAGACACAAGTAAACACTGGGCCAAAAATGATATTGACTACCTAGAAAGAGAACATATTATGTTCTCTATAAACAACCGTTTTAGGCCAGATGATTTTATAACCCGTGCAGAATTTATGAGTGCTATTAATAATAATTTTAATTTTTCCAAAAAGGTTAATATTAATTTCCGTGATGCCTATCCTAATAGCTGGTACTATGAGGACATAATGAAGGCTGTGGCAGCTGGCTATATTAATGGGTATGATGACGGAACTATAAAGCCTAATGGCCACCTTACTAGGGAGGAGGCTGCAAAGATAATAGCCCTGGCTTCAGGGTTCGAAAATGAGGTGCCTGAGGGTATCCACCATTTTAATGATATTAATAAAATGTCTAGCTGGGCAATTATCTATATTAACCTCTTAAATGAAAAAGGCTTTATGAATGGGTTTGAAGATGGGAGTTTTAAACCAAAAAAATTAATTACAAGGGGTGAAACTGCCTCAATTATTGCAAATATTAGAAGGAGCCAGCTGGCTAATAGTAAGACTAAGCCTGGAGACTTCATTTCCTATGGCTACTCTTTACAAGTTGGAAGCTTTAGTAGCTTTAGTTCTGCTAAAAGTTTAAAGGATCAACTTCTTGCCTATGGGTTTGAAGATATTTTTATAGTTCAGTTTCCAAATACAAGTAGCTATTCTGTTTTGGCTTCTTGCCTCTTAAGTTTTGAAGATGCAAGTATTCTAAAAGATAGGCTCCAAGCCTTTAATATAGATTCCTATATTACAGATAAGAAGTTTAGGTATTCTGATATTTTAAAAGATAGTACTGACCTTGGTATTAACCCTAATGTCTTTAATAAGGAAGATAGGCCTAGTTCTGATATTAACAAGGGTAAACCTAATAGTGGGTCTCTTGTTCCCCCCCTAAAGACACTTTCTGTCCAAGCTGGAACTTTTACTAGTATTGATGGGGCGGTTGAACTTAGGAATAACCTTATTAGCTTTGGCTTTGAAGATACTTTTATCCTAAAGTTTAAAAATAGCAATACATATTTTGTACTGGTAAAATCTGGACTTAGTAAGGCTGAGGCTGAGGCCTTAAGGTTAGAGTTAGAAAAATTAAATTTTGATTCCTTTGTAACTAATAAAAATATTAAGGAAGGAATTATTATATAAAAAAATCCACCCTAGGGTGGATTTTTTACCTATTTTTCAACCTATAATCAGCTATGGCCTCCCTAAGAGTTTTTATACCTAAGACAGAACAGTGAAGCTTGTTATCTGGCAGGCCACCAAGGGCTTCTACCAGGTCTTTTTCTGTTAAACTTTCTGCCTCTTCTAGGCTCTTGCCCTTTACTAGCTCTGTTACCATACTACTTGTTGCTATGGCAGCAGTACACCCAAAAACCAAAAATTTAATGTCCTTAATAATCCCACCTTCTATATCCAAGTAAAGGCTTAGGGAATCTCCACACTTAACATCACCATAAGTTGCCATTCCTGAAGGGTTTTTCATACTGCCAACATTCCTAGGAGACATAAAGTGCTCAATTACAGTCATAGAATATTGTGAATCCAAGTTAATCACTTCCCCCTAATTTTATAGTATCTTACCTGTAATAATATTATACCAGGTATTTCCCTTTTAAATCCCAGCCCTATAAATATCCTTATAATAAGACCCTAGTTTTATACTTTAGGCAATTTTAAACTAGAGAAAATAAAAAAAATTAGGAGGCTTAGCTCCTAATCAAACCTATAATTCTCTCCTATTTTCCATAGCCTTAGAAAGGGTAACTTCATCAAAATATTCTAAGTCCCCTCCTATTGGTATTCCATGGGCTATCCTAGAAACCTTTATTCCCAAAGGCTTAATAAGCTTGGCCAAGTAAAGAGAGGTTGCCTCTCCTTCTACTGTTGGATTGGTTGCAATTATTACTTCCTCTACCCCATCACTTAACCTTTCTAAAAGTTCCTTGACCTTTATATCCCCAGGCCCAATATTATCCATAGGAGATATTACCCCATGTAGGACATGGTAGAGCCCCTTGAAGTCTTTGGACCTTTCCATAGCAACTATATCCTTAGGGCTTTCTACTACACAAATAGTAGACTTATCCCTCATTTTATTTGAACATATATAGCAGGGACTCGTATCTGTTAGGTTGCAACAAATATCACAAAATTTAATATTATCCTTAGCATCCACAATAGACCTGGCCAATTTTTCTGCCTGCCCCTTGTCCATATCCAGGATAAAAAATGCTAGCCTCTGAGCAGTCTTCCTACCTATCCCAGGTAATTTAGATAGCTCCTCTATTAGGTTGGCTATAGGTAGTGCATAATAATCCATAATATTTCTCCTTTAGAATCCTGGAATATTCATTCCTCCAGTGATTTTCTTCATCTCTGTTTCCATTTTTTCTTCAGCCTTCCTAAGGGCCTCGTTAACCGCTGCAAGTATTAAATCTTCTAGCATATCCACATCTTCTGGGTCAACTACATCTTCCTCTATTTTTATACTAATTACTTCCTTCTTTCCATTGGCTACACACTTTACAGCACCACCACCAACAGAAGCTTCCACCTCTGCTACTTCCAAATCCTTTTGCATCTTCTCCATATCTTTTTGCATTTTCTGCACTTGCTTCATCATCTTATTCATATTTCCACCCATACCTGGAAATCCACCTCTTGCCATTATTCATCTCCTCCTAAAAATTTAATCCTTTACTTCTACCTTATCTTCTCCAAAAAAATCTATTACCTGTTTTTCTATATCTTCAATAGGGTTTCCAAGCTCCTTTATTTCTTCCTTAAGTAAGCCAAACCTAACCTCTATATCAGTTCCCAGGAAGTCTGATAAGGCAGACTCCACTATTTTTTTATTACTTTCATTAGATACTAACTTCTTCATCGTCTCAAACTCTTCTGGATAATCAATATCCACAAAACTTCCATCAAAGCCTGTTAACTCACTATGTTTAAGCAAGACTGAAGTGCTAACCTGGATAGACTTAACCCTATCCTGGATAAGCTCCCAGTTTTCCCTAAGCCTTACTAGGTCCTTGTCCTTTACTGGATCTATCTCCCTTAGCTTAAGTTTCTTTTCCTCCTTGGCTTCCTTTGGCTGGTCTAAGGAGGCTTCTTGGCTTTTTTCAGGCCTATCCTCCTGACTTGGCTTAACTGGTCTAGCTTCCTTGACCTTGCTAGGGGCTTGCCAGCCTTGTTCTAACCTTTCTAACCTTTCCTCTAAGGATAAGTTTTCAGCCCTAACAATTTTTATCATAGCCATCTCTAAAAGAATCCTCGGCTCTGTGGAATTTTTAGCCCTTATATCCACATCTGTTAAGACTTCTAAAATCTTAACTATATAGTCTAGCCTTAGCTTGCCAGCCTGGTCAAGATACCTCTCCCTAGTATAAGAATCAGCCTCCACTAGCCTAGAAGGGTCCTGGAAGGTCTTAACCACCATTAGGTCCCTAAAATGTTTTATTATATCCTTGATAAACTGGTGGACATCCCTACCACTGGCCATCATACCATCTAGCCCCAGTAAGATATCCTCCATAGACTTATTAATAATGCTGTCTACAATATCAAAAACAACATCTAAGTTAACAATTCCTAAAATTTCTATGGCATCTTCATATTTTATATCTCCATCACTAAAGGAAATACATTGGTCCAAAAGACTAAGGGCATCCCTCATACCCCCATCAGCATTTCTAGCTATCACCCTAAGGGCGTCTTCCTCAACCTTTACATCTAAAGAGCCTGTAATTTTTTTCATATTTTCTATAATAAGCCCAGTAGTTATCCTCTTAAAGTCAAACCTTTGACACCTGGATAAAATAGTTTGGGGGATTTTCTCTGGCTCAGTTGTAGCCAGGATAAATATTAAATGCTTTGGTGGCTCTTCAAGGGTTTTTAATAGGGCATTAAAGGCCTCCTGGGTCAGCATATGGACCTCATCTATTATATAGACCTTGTAGCTAGCAGAACTTGGTGGATAGGCCACCTTGTCCCTAAGCTCCCTAATATCATTAACCCCCCTATTACTAGCAGCATCCATCTCAATTACATCCATTATGGACCCATCTAGGATCCCCCTGCAAATTTCACACTCATTACAAGGACTTCCATCTTGCTTGTTTAAGCAATTAACTGCCCTAGAAAAAATCTTGGCCGTAGAAGTTTTTCCAGTTCCCCTGGTGCCTGAAAATAAATAGGCATGGCCTATGTTATTATTCTTTATCTGATTTTTAAGTGTATCAACTATATGGTCTTGGCCTAGGACATCTTCAAAGACCCTAGGCCTATATTGTCTGTATAAGGCCTTAGACATATCTTCACCTACATTCATAAAATAGCTAATTAAAGCCTAGTTAAAATATCATTTACCTAATATTATATATTAACTTCCTAGTCCTTACAATAATAAAGCCTGTAAATATAATTTAGTAAACCTTGGTAAATTCCAATTTAGTAATTCCTTGGTAGATGGTAAAACCATTGTTCTCTTCATTAAAAACAAGGGACCCTTCTACCCCCCTTACCTTAAATTTTCTCTCTGCCCATTGGGTCAGCTTAATTTTCCCAAGGCCATCAACCTTTATATAAAGCCCATCATCATAACTTATGACTACTAAAAACCCATTATCCGTTTCATATTCTCCAACATATTTTTCTATATTTTCCTTGGGGATATAAACCTCTTCAACCCCCTTTTTCTTAGCCTTAAAGTCTAGGCCAGACTGGTTTAAAACAAACCCCTTAACCTCTCCATCCACTAGGTCAAACTTAAGCTTGGCATCTACCTCCTTATAGAAAAACCTATGGTCTCCCATATAATATACCCTGGCTGATGGTTGACCCTCTAATTCTACATATAGCCCCCCATCCTTAATAAATACCTTACAAGCTAAGTCCTGGTCTAAAACATTTATAGTATAGTCACCAGTATATTTTTCCAAGTCCTTAGGACCTATACTTAACTCCTTAAGTTCTTCCTCCCTAGTAGCCTCTTTATTACTAGCAAGCCTGGCAAGATTATTATAAATATTTTCCACATTTTCATAACCCTTGTTAGACAAGACTGCAACATATAAGTCCTGGTCCTTAAAATAGCCACTACTTGAAGTATAGCCTAGTGTATTACCATTATGGAAATAGGAGCTTCCCATTTCTTCATCCACCATAGTCATTACACCATAACCATAATAGGCCTGGTCTTTTATAACCTCCCTATCCCTATTTACTAGTTTTTCAAGAGAGGCTTGGGATAAAATCTTGCCTTCCTTAAGCCCCCTATACCACCTAAAGAGGTCATAGACATTAGAATACATATTTCCAGCACCATAGGCCCTTTTTATAATATAGGAATCATCAACTGGATCTATGTCTATATGGCCCGAGTAGGCAGTTGCCATAGGATACTTTCCTTCTTTTCCATAAGCCACCCCTGTACTATCCATACCAAGCTTACTTAAAATATTCTCCTCTATATAGTCCTCTAGGCTTAAGCCACTAACCTTTTCAACTACCATACCTAAAATTAGGTAGTTACTATTACTATAATTGTAGTTGCTCCCTGGTTTAAACAAGAGGTCCTCATTCTTTATTAGACCATACATATCCTCCTGGGAACTTTTATTAACAAGGGATAAAAAATCTCCTGTATTGGTAAAGCCCACTATCCCCGAACTATGGTTTAAAAGGTTCTTAAGCCTAATCTCTTTCCCATACTTGTAGTCAGCTAGGTACTTGTCTAGGCTGTCCTCAACAGATAGGAGTCCCTTTTCTTCCAGCTGTAAAATACTGACTGCCACAAATTGCTTGGTAATAGACCCAATACCAAAGGTTGTTTCTGGCCTATTTTTAATATTTTCCTTCTTATTATTATAGCCATAAGAGCCAGTAAAAACTATTTCATTCCCTCTAGCAACTAGGACTGACCCCATAAAGTTCCTATTTTTTTCCTCATAAGTTAAATAGTCATCTAGTTTTATTCCTAACTCCCTGTCTGGCTTAACCACAAGATCATCCTTACTTCCAGGTTTAACAAGGAGGTTACCATAGGCAACACTTGGGTCTAGGTCTAAGACCTTTGCTACAAGTTCATAGGGAACATAAACACTTCCCTTGTCTAAAAATGGCTTGTTTTTCAAATCAACTGGCCTGCCCTTAACTAAAACTTCTTGGCTAAGAGGGTAGATTTTAATATCCCTTCCCTTAAAGTAGGCATATTTTTCTTTATTATTCCAAGCCAGGCCCATTTTAAACCTATCATCTATAGACTTCAACCTTAGGTAGCTTTCCCCTGCAATTATTAGGTCTTGGTCAGGAAGCTCAAAGTACTCCAGCCTATCCCCAAGAACTGGACCAGTTTTAAGAGTAACTATACAAACTGCCATTAGACCTGCTAACTTCCTCTTAATATCCATACTATTCCTCCTTAATAAAAGAAAAATATAATATTTAGAAAACTAAATATTATATTTCCACCTTAACTTCTTCTTTATATTTTTCTCTTTTAAGCTTGTCTTCTATCTCCTTTTGAAGGTTATAATAACCATTTAGGCTATTTACATTTACCACTAGGGTGCCTGCAAAAATATCAGCTAGTTGCTGTTTTTTATCAGTAAATAAGGCCACTATATAAAGGACCATAAACCTCATCATAACAAATCTTCCTAAAACTTCCCTGTAAAATACATCTACCAGGTCCAAATCCTCGCTATCTTCAGAAACAACCCTGATACCTAGAACCATCTTACCCAGGGTCTGTCCCTCATTAAAGGCTGTTAGTAGGAAGAAATAACTAAGACTTACCAAGATTTTTATAAGATTGTAAAGACTTAGGAAGCTAGAGGATTTTCCAAGCCCAAATAAAACTGTCAAGGGCAAGATAATAATCTTAAAGATCCCATTAATAGTCAACATATCAATTATAAATGCCCAAACCCTAGACATAAACCTTGCATATACATACCTAGGGTAGAGGATTTCTTCAGTATATAATAATTCTTCACTACTCATATTAATAACCTCCAAGTATATAAAGAATATTTGGACTGTTGTTTACTCCATATACTTCCTTAATATCCCTTAAAACATCTAGTTCATTAACTTGACCCCTATTGGCCTTCATACTTAAAAATTTATTAAATACATTAAAGTCATTGGCTGTAAATTGAAAAACCATAGGGTTTTTAAGCTTCAAATCTTCAGTCATATTAGCTACAGCATCTTCAAAATACCCAATTTCATCAACCAGTCCATTGGCCTTGGCTTGGTTACCAGTATAAACCCTACCATCTGCAATAGGTCTTAAACTTTCCATTGGCAGGTCCCTGCCCTCAGAAACAACCCTTAAGAATTTTTCATAGGACTCATTTACAGAAGATTGGAGAATACTTCTTTCCTCATCTGTCATAGCCCTTGAAGCAGAACCAATGTCCTTGTGGCTGGCAGACTTAATAACATTGTGCTTAATGCCTAACTTTTCTTCTAGACCTGCATAGTTTACATAGTCTGCTATTACCCCAATTGAGCCTGTAACTGTTTCTTCAGCTGCAAAAATCTTGTCTGATGGGGCAGATATATAGTAGCCTCCACTAGCTGCAACCGTTTCCATAGAAGTATAAATTTTTATATCCCTAGTAGCTTGAAGTTCCTTAATCTTATTCCATAGTTCAGCACTGTGGTAAACAGTTCCACCTGGACTGTTAATCCTGAAGATTATTCCCTTTATAGTCTTGTCATTTTTAGCTTGGTCTAAAGCCTCCATAGTTAGACTGTGGTTATATGTAGATCCAAAACCATAACTATCTCCAGCTATAACTCCATCAATATTTAAAACCATTATCCTCTCATTACTGTTTGAACCTGAAATAATATCTTCATTTAATTCTCCCCCAACTAGCTTGGAAAAATATGATGATATATTGCTTTTATCTGCTTTTTTCGCCTGCCTGATTCTTTCCTCTCTGACATTTAAAACATCTGCAACAGAAGATATTACCAGTGTAATTAGAACTATTATTATTGCCATAGTTCTCCTGTTTTTTGTACTATTCTTTTTCATAATTACCTCCTTCTATATTTCTTTTTTAGTATACCATATACGCCTATATTATTCTATTTTTTTAAGAATTAGCCAGCCTAGTAATTGACTTTATTAAAGAATTTAGTTATAATGTAGCTTGTAGTAATTTTTAATAATTTATGGAGAGTTGGCCGAGTTGGCTGAAGGCGCTCGCCTGGAAAGCGGGTAAGCGTGAAAGCGTTTCGAGGGTTCGAATCCCTTGCTCTCCGCCAGTAGAAACTTTTCGTGCTAGATGGGGAGTTAGCGGCACCCTGTAACCTACAATCCGCTATAGTAGGATTGATCCTAGCCTCGGCAACCAACTGTAAGGTCTGCCCTAAATAAGTGATGTTGACAATTGGGTCCTGCGCAACAAGAGCTCATGAACCTTGTCAGGCCCGGGAGGGAGCAGCAATAAGTGATTCCTCTTGTGTGCCGCAGGGAAGCCTGGTTCGAGTTAACTGTTTAGGTAACGCTTAGGGTTTGGTCTGACAAAGCTAGGTCGCACGATTACATATTTACCATTAGCTAAGGCTAATGGTTTTTTATTTTTAAGAAAAACTTTATGGGTATAACAAATAAAATGGGGTGATTGTATGTTTAGGGAAGATGAGAATAGCATAGTAGGTCAATCTGACTTATTCCCAAACCTAATAGACGAAAAATATATTGGGGCCTATGGCCTATTTGTGGCAAGCTTAAACCGTTTAAAGTCAATCTTGGGTTATGATTTTATCCTAAGGGACTACACAATAGCCTACGACCACACTATATTAAAAATTGACAAGGACCACTTGGACAAGATAGGTTTTTCAATCTTGACCCACGAAAGTCCAAATGAGGAGGACTTAAGTGGTTGGATAAGCTTTAGGTTTACCTATAATATAAATGGGGACCTGGTTTATGAAACAACTGAAGACATTCTTGGCCTGGAAGCCTTTGAGGCCCAAGGGGATAATGAGGATACCATAGATGGTGAAGACTATTAAGGATTATGCAGCTGCATAATCCTTTTTTTATAAAAAATTTTATTAATTAAATAACAGGCCTAGCCTGGCTCCTTAAAATAACCTATAGCTTGTATAGGTTTTCTTTATAATTATTTGATTTTTATTAAAATTCTTGAAATATCTAGCTATTAGGTATATATTATAAATACTTAAATGAAAATATTCAAAAGGAGTTGTGAAGATATGAATAATATTAGTTATATTCTTAGGGATAGCTATAGGCTAAGATATGTAGATTCTGGTGACCCTGAAAAAACACCTATTTTTGTAATTGGCTCCAGCGTCCACTACCCAAGGCTCTTTGAAAATGAAGTCTACAAGGACCTCCACATAGTATATCTAGACCACAGGGGTTTTGCCCTTCCTGAAAATACTAAGGACAAGTTTAATATCCAAACCATAGTAGAGGACATAGAGGCCATTAGGTCAGAATTAAATTATGAAAAAATTTACCTTCTAGGCCATTCTTTAAACGGATTTCTTGCCCTAGAGTACTGTAAAAAATATACTAAACATGTTTTAGGCCTTATCCTATCAAATCTTCCTCCAAGAAGTAACCCAGACAACATTAAGATAAATGAAAGCTATTTTAGGGAAAATTCTTCCCAAGACAGGCTAGACTTTAATAAAAGAGAAAACAAAAAAATGGCCTTGGACCTAAAGCAATATCCTGACCTTAAGTTTAACTATATGTGTATAAGGAACCAGGCCCAATTTTTTTACGACTATAAAAAAGACTATTCCTACCTATGGAAAAATGTTGATAACAACTCCATAGCCCTAGATTTTCTTTGGGATGTTGAGCTTAATAGGTATGATACTTTAAATGTTTTAGACAACCTATCAAAAGATATTAAAATAATACTAATCTTATCTGTCTATGATTATTTTATGGGACCCATCTCTCTTTGGGATAATATTTTAAAGGAAGTAGATGTCCCCCTTATAAGCTTTGAAAAATCAGGCCACAACCCTATGTTGGAAGAGCCAGAAAGATACTACCAGGTAATTAAAGACTTTATGGACCAATAAAGAGGCCCTAGACTTAAGAAAAACTAAAGCTAGATGGTCTATAACTTTAATTAATATAAAAAAAGTGCAGCCTAGGCTGCACTTTTCTCCTATTAAACTATTTCTATATAAAGATCATAGTCCTTAACTAGGACCCTAGCTGTATCCCTATCCTTTAAGTCACCCTTGACTATTAACCTAGCCAGCCTAGTTTCTAACTCTTGTTGCAAGTATCTCTTAACCGGCCTTGCACCATATTCCATAGAATAGGACCTGTTTAAAATTAAGTCCTTGGCCTCTTCTGTTAGGTCTATTTTAATTTGCCTATCTTCAAGCCTTGCCTGTATTTCTTTCATTTGAATATCTATTATCTTGAAGACTTCTTCCCTTCTAAGTGGCTTAAACATCACTATTTCATCTATCCTATTTAAAAATTCTGGCTTAAATAAGTTTCTCATCTCTAGGTCCACTTTTTCACGGGCCTCCTTAGAAATACTTCCATCCTCCTGGATACCCTCTAGTAAATAGTGGGACCCTATATTAGATGTCATAATAATTACAGTATTTTTAAAGTCCACAGTCCTGCCCCTATTATCTGTAAGCCTTCCATCATCTAAAACTTGTAGGAGGATATTAAAAACATCAGGATGGGCCTTTTCTATCTCATCAAACAAGACAACTGAATATGGCCTCCTCCTAACAGCCTCTGTAAGTTGTCCCCCCTCATCATGACCAACATATCCTGGAGGGGCTCCAACTAGTCTAGAAACTGAGTGCTTTTCCATATACTCAGACATATCTATCCTAATCATATTATGCTCATCATCAAACAAGGTCTCAGTCAAGGCCTTAGAAAGTTCAGTCTTTCCAACTCCAGTTGGCCCAAGGAAAATAAAAGATCCCACAGGCGTATTTATATCCTTAAGACCAGCTCTGGCCCTTATTACTGCATCTACAACTGCATCTACAGCCTCATCTTGTCCAATAACCCTTTCGTGGAGGATTTTATCTAGGGAAAGGAGCTTGTCCCTTTCAGTTTCTACAAGTTTTGTAACTGGGATTCCTGTCCATTTTGCCACAACTTCTGCAATCTCTTCCTCAGTTACCTCCTCCTTAATCATTCTTTCCCTGTTTTCTTCCTGCCTATTGGCCTCTTCTAGTTGTTTTTCCAGCTCAACCATAGTTCCATATTTTAATTCAGAAAGTTTTTCTAAGTCATAGTTCCTCTCAGCCTCTTCTATCTCCCTCTTGGTTTCATCAATCTTGGCCTTGATTTCCTTTACCCTATCTAGGCTTTTCTTTTCATCCTCCCACTTAGCAAGAAGCCTATCATAATCTTCCTTGTAGTTGGATAATTCTTTTTCCAAGTCTTCAAGCCTTAGTTTGGACTGGTCGTCTTCTTCTTTCTTAAGGGCCTCCCTCTCAATTTCTAGTTGAAGGACCCTCCTCCTAATTTCATCAATTTCAACTGGCATAGAATCAATCTCTGTCCTAATCATAGCAGAAGCCTCATCCATAAGGTCTATGGCCTTGTCTGGCAAAAACCTATCAGTAATATACCTATCAGACATAGTTGCAGCTGCAATTACTGCTGAATCTGAAATCCTAATTCCGTGGTGGATTTCATACCTTTCCTTAAGACCACGAAGGATGGATATAGTATCCTCAACACTAGGCTCATCAACATAGACACTTTGGAACCTTCTTTCAAGGGCTGCATCTTTTTCAATATACTCCCTATATTCATCAAGGGTTGTTGCACCAATAGTCTTAACCTCTCCCCTGGCCAACATAGGTTTTAAAAGGTTGGAGGCATCCATAGCCCCTTGGGTCTTACCTGCCCCAACTATTAGGTGGAGTTCATCTATAAACATTATTATCCTTCCATTGGAATTTTTAATAGTATCTAAAACAAGCTTCAACCTTTCCTCAAACTCACCCATAAACTTAGCACCAGCAATTAAGGCCCCCATATCCAAAGAGTAAATCGTCTTGTCCCTAAGGCCTTCTGGTACATCTCCATTTACTATCCTTTGGGCCAAACCTTCAACCACTGCTGTCTTACCAACCCCAGCCTCTCCAATTAAAACAGGGTTGTTCTTAGTCCTCCTAGAAAGGATCCTTATGGTATTTCTAATCTCTTCATCCCTACCAATAACTGGGTCAATCTTTCCTGACCTAGCCTCTTCAACTAAGTCCCTACCATAATCTTTAAGGGCTTCATAATCTTCATTACTAGTCCCAGTATTATCCTTAACCCTCCTAATGGTTTCAAGAGCTTGGAGGAAGTTGCCCTTGTCAATACTATGGTTTAAAAATACTTTTTCTGACCTAGTATTCCTCTCCCTTAAAAGGGCTAGGTAGATATGCTCAACTGAAATATGGCTATCCCCCATCTTCTCCATTTCATCCTCAGCATTTAAAAGCACCTTGCTATAGCTCCTACCTGCATGAAGGGGAGTATCACTATTGTCTTCTGGCAAGGATTCAACTAGGTTTTCAACATCCCTCCTAATCTTTTCAATATCTTTTCCCATATAGGACAGGACCTGTGATATAAGCCCATTCCTATCTTCCAATAATCCATAATGAATATGGATTTCATCTAGGGTTGAACTACCATTTTTAATGGCTATCTTTTGTGAGGCTTCTATGGCCTCCATAGCCTTAGCAGTATAATTACTTAAATCCATATTACCATCTCCTTATCTTTTATATTATCTAATCCCTAGGATTATAATTAGAAAGCTCTTTTAATTTTTCATAAAGTTCTACTTCCTCTTCTGAGAACTCCTTAGGTTGGACTATACATATTTCTAGGTAAAGGTCTCCCCTGTTACCCTTCCTATCCTTATAGCCCTTTCCACCTATCCTAATCTTCTTGCCTGAAGATATCCCCTTAGGTATCTTGACCTTAACCTTACCATCTAGAGTTTCTCCAAGGACCTCCCCACCTAGGGCAGACTCCCAAGGAAGAATTTTTAAAGGGGAAATAACATTCAAACCTTCCATCCTAAAGCGGCCAGTATTATTTATCTTAACTGTAAAAATTATGTCTCCTGGAAGCCCCCATTTTTCAGCCTTAACCCTAAACTTTTGCCCATCTAAAATTCCCTTTGGTATCTTGACTGTAATATCCTTCACCTGGTCTCCTAGGTTTACCCTTAGGTCTTTTTTGCTTCCTTCATAACCCTCTTTAACTGAAATTTCTAAGTCCATTTCATATTTTGGGGTCCTAGGCCTACTGGCCCTAGGTCCACTACCGCCCATATTTCCACCAAAAATATCGGAAATATTAAAGCCTCCACCAGAACCAAAAATATTACCAAACAAGTCACTAAAGTCAACATTTTGCGTATCAAAAGTATAGCCAAACTGTGAAGGGTCAAACCTTTGGCCATCACTAAATCCTCCATAAGAACCAAAGGAATCATACTGCTTCCTTTTTTCTTCATTTCCCAAGACCTCATAGGCCTCATTAATTTCCTTAAACTTTTCCTGTGCCTCATCATTATCCTTATTTAAATCAGGGTGGTACTTTTTAGCAAGCCCCCTGTACTTTTTCTTTATCTCCTCTTGGCTGGCTGTTTTTTCCACCCCAAGAATCTTATAATAATCTTTATATTCCATAGGCTACCTCCTCCTATTATCTCATAATATGCTTATACCCAGAATTTTTTTGATTATTTTAATTAAAATTTTAAATGTAAAAACAAACTTGCCCATTAAACCTAGCAAGTCCACGAATAAAAACCACCCAAGGGTGGTTTTTATCTTACAAACTTATCTATGGTATAGATAATTTCTTCTATTTTTTCACTACCCTCAAGCTCACCTTCTAAAATGGCATCAGCCACACAAGACCTTAGGTGGCCATCTAAGACATCTAGGTTGGCCTTTTTAAGTAGGCCTAGAGTGGACAGGACCTGGGTAGAAACATCTATACAGTACCTGTCTTCCTCTATCATTTTAATTATACCATCTATCTGGCCCCTGGCAGTCTTAAGTTTACTTAAGGCTCTTTTTTTTCCCTCGTTCATCTTATCTCCTACTCTACATCAAAGCCAATTTCTTCTATGGCAGCCTTAAGGTCTTCATCCTTAAGTCCTTCTCCAACCACCCTTACTTCCTTACTATCAAGGTTAACATCTACAGAGTCAACCCCACCTAACTTAGAAAGAACCTCCTCAACTGAAGCCTTACAATGTCCACAAGTCATTCCATTTACCCTTAATACTTTTTCCATTTTTTCTTCCCCCTCTATTTTATTTAAACTTCTTAAGTCTTAAAGAATTTGTAACTACTGAAACAGAACTAAAGGCCATAGCTCCACCAGCCACCATAGGGTTTAAAAATCCTAGGGCTGCAATTGGAATTCCTATACTATTATAGAAAAATGCCCAAAATAGATTTTGCTTTATAGTCCTCATAGTCCTCTTAGAAAGCCTTATGGCAGTTACTATCCCCTTTAAATCTCCACTAATCAGGGTTATATCTGCCGCCTCCATAGCCACATCTGTACCAGTTCCAATGGCAAAACCTACATCAGCAGTTGCAAGAGCTGGTGCATCATTAATTCCATCCCCAACCATAGCAACAACCTTGCCATCTTTTTTAAGGCCCTCAATAACCTCAGCCTTGTGGTCAGGTAGGACATCGGCAAAAACATTTTCAATATCTATTTCCCTAGCAATTGCCCTGGCGGTCCTCTCATTGTCTCCAGTTAACATATATACTTCTATACCCATATTTATTAATTTATCTATGGCTTCCTTAGAACCATCTTTTATTTTATCAGCCACAGCTATAATACCAACTATTTCCAGGTCAGCTGCAAGAATCATAGCAGTTTTCCCTTCATTTTCCAGCCTTTCTAAAACTCCACTGGCCCCTTCTATACCTATCTTGTTTTCTAGCATTAGCTTCCTGTTACCAATTAAAACTTTATTTCCTTCTATTGTAGCCTCTAGCCCCTTACCAGGTATAGCCTTAAAATCTTTTGCTTCAACTAGACTTAGGTTTCTTGCCCTAGCTTCTTCTACAATAGACTCCCCTAAGGGGTGTTCAGAAGACCTTTCAACAGAAGCTGCCAGGCCTAAAACTTCATCTTCTTTAAGCCCTCCTAAAACAATAATATCTGTTACAGCAGGTTCCCCCCTAGTAATAGTTCCTGTCTTGTCTAGGACTATGGCATCTAGTTCATGGGCCTTTTCCAAATGTTCCCCAGATTTTATTAGGATCCCATTTTCAGCCCCCTTGCCAGTCCCAACCATAATAGCAGTTGGGGTCGCCAGACCAAGGGCACAAGGACAGGCTATAACTAATACAGAAACCGCATTTATTATCCCTGTGTTAAAATCGCCCTTAATAAATCCATAAACTATTAGGGTTACAAGGGCTATGGCAACTACAACTGGGACAAAAATCCCTGCAATTTTATCTGCCAGCCTTTGGACTGGTGCCTTAGAACCTTGGGCATCTTCCACCATCCTTATAATTTGTGAAAGTACAGTATCCTTGCCTATTTTAGTAGCCTTAAACTTAAAGGCTCCTAGCTTGTTTATAGTTGCTCCAACTACACTATCTCCAACAGTCTTATCAACTGGGATACTTTCCCCTGTTATCATTGACTCATCTAGGGAAGAATGTCCCTCAACAATTACCCCATCAACTGGGATACTTTCTCCTGGCTTAACTAGGATAATATCCCCTATCTTTAAGTCTTCTATATTGATTAACTCTTCCCTACCATCAACTATTATTGTGGCCTTCTTAGGTTGGAGACCCATTAAGGTTTTAATAGCCTCAGAAGTTTGCCCCTTGGCAATAGCTTCAAAAGTTTTTCCTAGTAAAACCAGGGTCATTATTACTGCAGCAGACTCAAAGTAAAAATGGTCCGACCCAATTATTACATTATATATACTATAAAAATATGCTGACAAGGTTCCCATAGAAACCAAGACATCCATATTGGCCCCGCCTCCCCTTAAGGAGTTGTAGGCCCCCCTATAGAACCTCCTGCCTATATAAAACTGGACTGGGGTTGCCAGTAGCCACTGGAAGTAACCATTGGATAAAATAGTATCATAGCCTGCCATATCTACAAACATAGCCAAAAATAAAGGAAGACTAAAGACAGCTGATATTAAAAAGTCCCTCTTTAGGGAATTTATTTCCTTTTCCCTAAGCTCCCTATCCTTGTCTAGGTCTCTTTCATACTCTACCTCAGCCTTAAAACCAGCCCTATCAACAGTATTTAATAGGTCCTCCTCAGTTAAGGCTCCAGACTTGTACCTTACAACTGCCTTATTATTTGATAAGTTTACACTAGCATCAGCAGTATCCAGCTTGTTAAGAACCTTGTCCAACCTAGAGGAGCAGGCTGCACAAGTCATACCTGAGACCCTTAGGATCTTGCTTACTTCTGGAACCTCAAACCCAGTTTTTTCTATGGCCTCAATAATTTCAAGAGGCTTAATTTTTTCATCATCATACTCTAAACTGGCCTTATTGGCCAATAGGTTTACATTAACGCTTTTTACCCCATCCTTTTTAGATAAAACCTTTTCTATCCTTGAAGAACAAGCAGCGCAAGTCATTCCCAAAATATCTACCTGTAAAGATTTATTCATTTCCATACCTCCTACCCCCCCCTTGGGGTGTCCTTATATTATGATAATAACTCTCAATAAGTAAAAAGTCAAATTTTATTTTATCCAACCCTACCTAGTTAAGGACCTTTTAAAAATCTAAGTATCCTACTTTAGTATGACTAGAAAACCATACTAATCCAAAGAAATTAACTTATTTTAAGCCAAAAACTCCTATAAAAGCCCAACTTATAAATTTCTAGTAATTTTTTTAAATAATTTAAGATAATTTTTTAAAAATTTTTAGATATAGTCTTGATTTTAACAAATAAATAGTTTAATATATTAAGCATAGTAATGATAACTATTATCATTTTCAATACTAGCTTGGAGGAGATTTTATGGAAACTATAAGCTTAACTCTTTTAAAAGATAATGAATTTGGGAGGGTTAAAGAAATTAATAGATGCGGAAATGCACAAAAAAGACTACATGAATTAGGCCTTTATAAAAATGCAGAAGTAAAGATGCTAAAAAATGATAAGGGACCTATTATTATTTCTTTGTCTGGATCAAAACTAGCCCTGGGTCGTAACCTGGCTGATAATATTCAGATTATAAGACAATAAAGTACTTATTAGGAGGAGTTTTATGACAAACATAGCTTTAATGGGTAACCCCAATTGTGGGAAAACTACCTTGTTTAACGGTTTGACTGGGTCCAACCAGCATGTTGGGAATTGGCCTGGTGTAACAGTTGAGAAAAAGGAAGGGGTCTTTAAACATAAGGGAGAAAACTATAATATAATTGACCTTCCTGGAACCTACAGCCTTGGTAATTATTCTGAAGATGAGTCAGTGGCTACTAACTATATTCTAAAAAACAAGCCAAGTGTTGTAATTAATGTTGTAGATGCTACAAACTTAGAAAGAAACCTTTATTTAACAACCCAATTGTTGGAGTTGGATATAAAGGTTGTAATAGCCTTAAATATGATGGATGAGGCAAAAAAAAGAAAGATAAATATAGACCTAAATAAATTATCTAAGGAGTTAAATGTTCCAATAGTTCCAACTATTGCTTCTAAGGAAAATGGTCTAGATGACTTAAAAGAAATGGTTGTTAAGACCATAGTATCTGGGCAAGAATTTATTGCTCCAAAAATATACCCTAGTGACCTAATGGAAAAGTTCTCCAAATACGCCTCTCTTTTTGAAGGGGTAACTAGTGACTATCCTAGGGAAACCCTAGCCTTAAAACTTTTAGAAGGAGATGAAACTGTCTTTAAAAGTATTGAGGGGAAGATCAAGGATCCTGGGTCCCTTAAAAATGAAATAGACCTAGCCCAGCTACAAATAGTAGACTCTAGGTATGAATTTATTAGTAGGGTGGTAGAAAAATCTGTAACTAAGCCTAAGGACAATACAGAAACCATAACGGATAAGATAGATAAAATTGTAACCCATAAGTATTTGGGCATACCAATTTTTATTTTAATTATGTTTTTAATCTTCCAGTTGACCTTTACAATTGGTGAAGACCTTTTAGGGGAATCTATTGGAGGAGTTATCGACTTTTTAGCTAGCAATGTAAACCTTCTACTAACTAAACTCCACGCTCCTGCTTGGCTAGTTTCTTTAATAGGAGAAGGGTTATTTCAAGGAGTTGGGGCAGTTTTAGAGTTTATTCCCCTAATAATGATCCTTTACTTCTTTATTGGTATCTTAGAAGATACTGGCTATATGGCCAGGGCGGCCTATGTAATGGATAGGGTTATGAAAAAGGTTGGCCTTCATGGAAAGACCTTTATACCTATGATTGTAGGTTTTGGTTGTAATGTTCCTGGGGTAATGGCAACTAGGACTCTTGATAATAAAAAAGACAGGATGGTTGCTATGCTAATAAACCCATTTATGTCTTGTGGGGCCAAGCTTCCAATTTACTTGGTTTTCGTAGCAGCCTTTTTCCCAGACAAGGGGGGGCTAGTATTATTTATCCTCTATGCTCTAGGAATTTTAATAGCCCTAATTATGGGTAAGATTTTTAGCTCTACCTTATTTAAGGGGGTTGAATCAAACTTTATAATGGAGTTACCTCCTTATAGGGCACCGATTTTTAAGTATGTTGTAAAAGATATGTGGGACAAGGTTTACGGCTTTATTAAAAGGGCGGGAACAGTTATATTTTCAGTAGTTACCCTACTTTGGATCTTAGCCAACCTTCCCCACGGAGTAGAACCTTATAGCCAGGCTAGTTTACTTGGAAAAATAGGTAGCTTTATTTCTCCAATATTTAAACCAGCGGGCTTTGGAACTTGGCAGGCTTCTGTTAGTTTATTTGCAGGTATTGCAGCCAAGGAGGCCGTTGTTGCAACTTTAGGTATGGTTTATGCTGGGGTTAGTGAGGGTAGTAAGCTTGTAACTGCTATCCAAAGTCATTTTACCAGCCTATCAGCAGCCTCATTTTTAGTAATGACCCTCCTATATACTCCTTGTATAGCAGTAATAGGAACTATTAAAAATGAAACTGGTTCTATGAAGTGGGCCATATTTACAGCTGTTTATACTTTTGTCCTAGCTTGGATTGCAGCAGTTTTAGTCTTCCAAGTTGGATCCCTTTTAGGATTTTAAGGATGTGATTTTATGGTTACAAAAATTTTAAAGCTTATATATGAGTCTGGTATGTATTCTAAGTCCTATATAGCTGGAAAATTAAATATATCTGAGGCTATGGTTGAAACTGGGGTAGACCAGCTTTTAAGCCTGGGACTCCTTAGGGAGGATAAGGCTGCCCCAACTTGTGGAGAGAAGGCTTGTAGTTCTTGTCCTTTCTCCTCTTGCAACCATTCTCCAGTTAAGACTTACACCTTAACTGAGAAGGCCCTAAAACTAGTAGTATAAAAGACCTAAATTTTTAGGTCTTTTTTTTACTGGATAAATGTAACCTATCAAATATTGCAGTTTTCTCTATATAGGATATAATTAAGGTAATAATTATATAAAGGAGTAAGATGATGAATAATACAAACTGGAAAACTACAGCTAATCTTAGTATGTTGGCAGATTTTTATGAATTTACTATGGCAAATGGCTATTTAGAAAATAATATGGCAGATAAAATAGCTTATTTTGATATGTTCTTTAGGTCTGTACCTGATGGTGGAGGCTTTGCTATAATGGCAGGTCTAGAGCAACTTATTGACTACTTGAAAAACCTCCACTTTACAGAAGAAGATATTGAATACTTTAAGTCCAAGGAAATGTTTAGCAGTGAGTTTTTAGATTATTTAAGAAATTTCAAATTTCAATGTGATGTTTGGGCTATACCAGAAGGAACTCCTATTTTCCCACAAGAACCTCTTGTAATAGTTAGGGGACCTGTTATCCAGGCCCAGCTTATTGAAACTATGGTACTTTTAACAATCAACCACCAAAGTTTAATTGCTACAAAGGCAAATAGGATTACAAGAGCTGCTGAGGGCCGTGCAGTTATGGAGTTTGGATCAAGAAGGGCCCAGGGAGCAGATGGGGCAACTCTAGGAGCCAGGGCGGCCTACATAGGTGGTTGTATTGGTACTGCCAATACAATTTCTGATAGGGACTTTAATATCCCTGCCCTTGGAACTATGGCCCATAGCTGGGTGCAAATGTTCCCAACAGAATACGACGCTTTTGCAGCCTATGCTAGGACCTATCCTGATAATTGTGTCCTACTGGTTGATACCTACAATACTTTAAAGTCTGGAGTACCTACAGCTATAAAGGTTTTTGATGATATTTTAAAACCTCTAGGACATAGGCCTGCTGGGATTAGGCTTGATAGTGGTGACCTGGCCTACCTAACTAAGGAGGCTAGGAAGATGCTAGATGAAGCTGGGTATGAAGATTGTAAGATTGTTGCCTCTTCCTCTCTTGATGAGTATGTTATTAGGGACCTAATTGACCAAGGGGCAGAAATAGACTCTTTTGGAGTTGGTGAAAGGCTTATTACAGCCAAATCCCAACCTGTTTTTGGTGGGGTTTATAAGCTAACTAGTGTTGAGGAAAACGGTGAAATTATAAATAAAATTAAGGTCAGTGAAAATGTTGGTAAAATAACTACTCCTGGATTTAAACAGGTTTACAGGATTTTTGACAAGACTTCTAACAAGGCCTTGGCAGATGTTATTACTCTCCATGATGAGGTTATTGATGAAAGTAAACCTTATAAAATTTTCCATCCAATCCATACTTGGAAGCAAAAGACCTTAACTAATTTTTATGCTAAAAAACTGCTTGTTCCTATTTTTGTAAAGGGAGAATGTGTCTATGAGTCTCCTAATATTGATGAAATTAAGGATTTTACAAAATCTCAAGTTGACTTAATGTGGGATGAGCTTAAAAGGTTTACTAAGCCCTTTAAGTACCATGTTGACCTATCTAAAAAACTTTGGAATATTAAGGATAATTTATTAAATAAGCATGAATAATTTTAAAATAGGCCTCTAGCAAAAGCTAGGGACCTATTGTAATACCTACTATTTCCATATATTTTACTTTCTTTACCATTTTTTACGGGTTTTTCTTTAATTTTATATAAAATTCTTTTTATTTCTAAAAATTTGAAAATATTTATCTGAATTCATTGATAATCTAAAAAATTTATGGTAATATATAACCATAGTCAAACAAAATGGTTTTCATTTTTAATGAATTTCCTTTTTATTTTTTATGTTTTTTGTTTTTAGGCCCCGTTTGGGGCCTTTTTCCTTTTTTAAACCTATTACATATCACTTTTAATATGATTAAATCAATACTTAAATTAATACTAATATACTATCCTATTCATATAGTTTATATACTTGTAGCCTTCATTAACACTAATTTTAGTAAAGCCTAGGTTGTTAGACTTAAACCTAAAGAATAAATCAGGGCTTCCAAAAATCCCAGCAAGGGCTATCCTAATAACCCCCTCATGGCAAACTAATATGCAGTCTTCCCCCTGGTCAATCAACCTGTCTATAAGTCCATTTACCCTTTCGTAAAAATCAACCATATTTTCCCCACCAGGAATCCTATAATTAATTGGATCATCTGTCCATAGCCTGGCTTCTTCTGGGTTGCTTGCCTGGAACTGTTCATAGGTCTTGCCTTCAAGAATCCCTAGACTTATCTCTCTTAAGTCTTCTTCTACTTCCCCCTTAAGTCCCAAATATTCCATAGTATCTAGGGCTCTTTTATAGGGGCTGACTAAAACTTTTTCTATGGCTAAATCCTTGGCCCCCCTAGACTTCTTTGCCTGGTCTATCCCAAGCCTAGTAAGAGGGGTAGACTTGCTACCAAAGTATTTATTTAGATTTGCTTCTGTTTGTCCATGCCTAATTAAAACGATATCCATAAGTCCACCACCATAAATGATATTAAAGAAACAACCTCACCTAATTCTGCCATAGCACCAAAAACATCCCCTGTTACCCCACCTATTTTTCCATAGGAATACTTGGCCAAGGCCTCCATAAATAAGAAATTTATAAGTAGGGGCAGGAGGATCTTTATGTCAAAATAAGAGGCAACTATTATATATAATAGGATCCCAAATATTGTATTTTGACCTGGTTCACTAGTCTTAAACATATAGCCAATTCCCGAATCCCTGGCTGGCCTTTTAAAGGTTAGGTTAAAGACTTGAACAGTCCTACTATTTCCTAGGGAAAAAACTAAAAATATAAAGGCATTTCCAGCCAGGTTGGCCACTAAGACATACTTTAAAATAATTATAAGGACTAGGGATATTACGCCAAAAGCCCCAACCCTACTGTCTTTCATAATTTCTAAAACCTGGTCCTTGTCCCTATTGGAAAAGAAGCCATCACAAGTATCAGAAAGTCCATCTAGGTGGAGGCCTCCAGTTATAAATACCAGGGCCAAAACTGTAAAAATTGCCCCTATATCAGGATTTATCTTGGAAAATAAAAAATTTACCAAATAGGCAAAAAGTCCTATTAATAGACCAACAAAGGGGAAGAAAAAGGTACTCTTCCTTAGGTTTTCCCTGGTCCAATCCACCCTAATATTTATAGGAAGCCTGGTTAAAAATTGAATTGCTAAAATCATTCCATCTATCATTTCAGCCTCACCGGATACCCTAAAGCCACAAGATAGGCCTCATCTGCCATCCTGGCAACCCTTTGGTTCACCCTGCCCTGGACATCTCTAAAAACCCTTGAAATATGGTCTCCTGGTACAATAGATGAACCAACTTCATTAGTTACAATTACAAGATTATAGTTTTTCTCCCTAACCTTGTTTATAAGTTTTTCTACCTGGAAAACTATCTCATCTTCAACCTGGCCCTGGACCTCTTTACTAATCCTTTCAAGGCCTTTGGTCATAGCAAACATAATATTAGAAGTCATAACTGTTAGGCAGTCTAGAATATAATTTTTTTCCGTCCCAACTGCCTCATCAAGTCCAGTAAAACCTTCAAAAGTTCTCCACTCACTAGGCCTAGACTTAATATGCATAGCCACCCTATCCCTCATTTCATCATCTGTAACAATAGAGGTTGCTATATAGCAAACATCTAAGTCATCCTCATACATTCTTTCTGCAAAACTACTTTTTCCAGACCTTGCACCGCCTGTTACAATCTTTATCACCTAATCACCCTACCTTATATCAACCAATACTGAAGATTTTAAATTCCACTCCTCAAAAGTTCCCATATTCTCAAGAGTATATAGGGAGCTTTCTATTATTTTAAAGGCCAAGGGACAGCCTGTTCCCTCTCCCAACCTCATACCCATATTAAGCATAGGCTTAAGGCCTAGTTCTAGCATAAGGGCTTCTGCTCCCGGCTCTTTAGATAGGTGGGAAGCCAACATAAAGTCCTTGACATAGGGGCTAAATTTTGTGGCACAAAGGGCTGCAGCAGAAGATATAAAGCCATCAATAACTATTGGCTTCCTATTTTTAGCAGCAGAAAGATAAAGCCCACACATACCAGCTATATCATAGCCTCCCAGCTTAGACATAACATCTAAAATATCATTCTTGTCTGGCTTGTTAACCTCAATTGCCTTAAGAATTATTTTTTTCTTGTTTTCAAACTGGTCATCAGTTAGGCCTGCCCCCTTACCACAAGTTTTTTCAACAGGCAGGTCTGATAGGACTGAAAATATGGCGGCACTAGTTGTAGTATTACCAATTCCCAGCTCCCCAGTTCCAAGTAGGTCATAGCCCTTATTGTAAAGACTATCTCCCACTTCTATGCCAGCCTCAATTGCCTTAACTAATTCATCCTTAGTCATAGCTGGCCCCTTTAAAAAATTCTTGGTCCCATAGGAGACCTTCTTGTTTATTATCTCATCACTGGCTATATCTTCCAAAAGTCCCATATCTACAACATGGACATCTGCTCCTAAAAACCTACTAAGGACAGAGACTGCTGTTGTTCCAGCCAAGGTGTTTTTAGTCAAAATAACTGTAAAGTTTTGAGGGCAGGCAGAAACTCCCTCTTCTACAATCCCATTATCTCCACACATTACAACAACTGCCTTCTTCTTAATTTCATTAGAGGTCTTGCCTGTCATACCAGAAATTTTTATAGACAGGTCCTCCAAGGACCCAAGTCCCCCAATTGTTTTAAATAAGCCGTCCCACCTTTCCCTAGTTTGGTCCATAACCTCTTGGTAAGGACCAGTTATCTTATCAACTGTTTCCCTTAATATTTCCATAAATTTTAACTCCCTTTATTATAATTTACCTAAGTATATATCCTAAATAATTATACCATATTTAAGTCTTCCATACTTTTTCAAGGCCTGGCAACTTAGTTTTTCTAAACTTGCCCATAAAAAAACCTAGTCTTGGCTAGGCTAATTTATAAAAATATTATATTCTTCCTGTTTGAAATAAAAATACTATAATAATTCCTATGGGAACAATAAACCTAACTAAGAAATAATAGGTTTTTAAAATCCCTGGTATTTTAAAGTCTCCATTGTTGGTTATTTGCCTTTCTACAACTGACCTATCCAAGGCCCAGCCTACAAATATTACAGATATAAGGGCTGTAATTGGTAGGAAATAATTGGCCGTTACTAGGTCTAAAAATTCAAATATACTGGTAGAAAAAACTTTAACCTGGCTTAAGACCCCATTGGACAATGAAGCTACTAGGCCTAGCCCAGTAATTAAGATTGTTCCAAATATTGCTGCATTCCTCCTTTGGAAGTGGAAAGTATCTGTTAGAAAAGCTACTATGGTTTCCAAAAGAGATATGGTACTAGTTAAAGCTGCCAAGCCTAAAAGCCCAAAAAACATAAGCCCAAAAACATAGCCTCCTGCCATCTTGTTAAAAATATTAGGCAGGGAAATAAATACTAAGCCAGGACCACTTGTAGGCTCTATCCCAAAAGCAAAAACAGCTGGGAAAATAGCTATGCCTGATAATAAGGCTATTATTGTATCAGCTATAGACACTTTTAGGGAGGTCTTTACTAGGTTCTCCCCACTGGGAATATAGGACCCATAAGTTATCATAATACTCACTCCCAGGCTTAGGGAGAAAAAGGCGTGGCCCAGGGCTGCCAGGACTCCTTCCTTGGTTAACTTAGAAAAGTCTGGCTTAAATAAAAATTCAAAGCCTGGCCTACCACCTGGTAGCCTAAAGGCATAGATGTTTAAAACTAGCATTATTAGGACCAAGACTGGTATTAAAAACTTGGCTGCCTTTTCTACGCCCTTTTGAACTCCAGTTGAAACTATCATACAAGTAATGGCCATTACTATTATTTGATATAGGACTGGCTTTATTGGATGGCTGGTAAAGTCTGTAAAGATCTTGCTTATTTCTCCACTTGTCTTACCAGCAAAGGCATTTGTTGCTGCAAGCTTTATATACTCCAGGGTCCAGCCTGCCACTACCCCATAAAATGCCAGGATTAAAAAGGCTGCTAAAACACCTGTAACCCCTCCCAAGTACCAGTAGCTTTTAGGGGCCAAAAGTTTATAGGAGTTAATTGCATCCTTCCTCCCCTCCCTACCAATAATAAATTCCGTAACCATAATTGGTATTCCAATAAGGGCCACCATAAATAAGTAGACTATTAAAAAAGCCGCCCCCCCATATTCTCCAACTATATAGGGAAATCTCCAAATGTTACCCAAGCCTACAGCAGAACCTATAGCTGTTGCTATAAGACCAAAACTACTGGAAAATTCTTCTCTAGACTTCTTTTTTCCTGCCAATCCTCTAGTTTGTTCTTCACTCATATAGAATACCTCTTCTTTTCTCTTATTTTTTTATATATTTAGTTATACATTTTATATGCTATCTATATCCTTGTCAATAAGCTAAAAAAATAGGGCTAAACCCTTAGCCCTTTGGTATTATATATATTTACTTTTTCTTTTCCCTTAATTCCTTAAAAAACCTACTTAGGATATGGCTACACTCTTTTTCAAGAACTCCATATTCCACCTTAGGATAATAGTTAGAAGCCTCACTTGTAAGGATGTTAAGCTGGGACCCACAGGCCCCTCTTTTTTCGTCCCTAGCCCCTATGACCAGCCTGCCCAACCTAGCATTTACTATGGCCCCTGCACACATAGGACAAGGCTCCAGGGTCACATATAGGGTGCAGTCTGATAACCTCCACCTACCTAGGGCTTTTGTGGCCTTATATATGGCTTCAATTTCTCCGTGGGCTAAGGGGTTGTTCCTAGTTTCTTTTTTATTGTAGCCCCTTGCTATAACCCTTCCAGCTTGGACTATTACAGCCCCAACTGGAACCTCTCCTAGTCCATAGGCTTTTTCAGCCTCCCCATAGGCCTGAGCCATATACTTTTCGTCCACCCTATCACCCTTTATACAAAAATAGAGCTAAAAGTTTACTTGTATAAACCTTTGCCCTAAATAGAAATAAATTTTTTGGCGTTCCCGATACGATTTGAACGTACGACCCCTTGCTTAGGAGGCAAGTGCTCTATCCAGCTGAGCTACGGGAACCTATTTTTTTAAGTCCTTGTACTAGTACAAGGACTCTTACATATATTATTATATGCCTTTAATCCATCTTAGTCAACACATCTTAGCTTATTTTTTTTAATTTCTTAAAATATATTCATTAAAGGCCCTATAAGCTTAAGGAAAAACCTGGTTATTATATTGGCCTTCTTAACCTTTTTGTCAGTAACAAGCTTGGTTGAAAAGACCTCTTCATTGTCATAAAAAACCCTTACACTTCCCATAGAATCCCCAGGTTCAATTGGTAGGTCAAATTCTTCATCAAGGTCAACTACAACTTCTAATTCTAAGTTATTATCTACTATTTTAGAAAAATCCTCATAAGGAAATATATCTACACCTAGCCTATTAGATTTTCCTATCTTTATAGTATCTAGGGCCTCCTCCTTATTAAGAATTTCCTCCCTAGAATAATTGTCCCTTAGGTCCAACATAGTTTCAACTGTATAGTCCTCCCTAAGCTTTTCACTCCTGGCCCCCATAAAGACCCCAATTACCCTAAAGTCTTCCTTTTCCAAGCTACTAATCAAACAATAGCCAGCCCTGCCTGTCCTACCTGTCTTTAGGCCGTCCACCTCTGGTATAACCAGGCTGGGATTAGTATTTTCTAAACTCGTTTCTTCATAGAAGAAATTTAAACCTTGAATTTCCCTAGTCTTGGTCCTCTCTAAAATAGGATAGTGGTTTATAATATACCTAGACATTTTAAATAAGTCTCTGGCACTCATTTGGTTTTCCTTATCCATCCCCTTTATTGGCAGGCCTGTTGAGTTGAAAAATTCAGCAGTTTCTAAGCCTATCTCCCTGGCCTTCCTGTTCATCCTCTTAACAAACTCAGCCTCTGTTTTTGAAACAGCCTTGGCCAAGGCATAAATTGCATTATTAGAAGAAACTATTAGCCCATAGTCTAAAAGCTCATCTACTGTATACTCCTTGCCTTCTTCCAGCTTCATTATGGACCCACCTATGCTCTGGGTATCCCTATCTATTAAGATTTTTTTATCCAGGGGAATATTACTATCCATAACAACCATATAGGACATAAGCTTTGAAATACTAGCTATTGCTACAACCTCATCTATCTTATTTCCCTTAATTATCTCACCTGTTTCATAGTCCCCTATTAAATAAGACTTCATAACTGTATCAAGCCCAGCTGCCTCAACCAGCCCTAAACCTGAAAATAAAATTAATATGGCCAAGGCCAAACTTATAGTTTTCTTCATTAGTCCTCCTCTTAAATTAAGCATAAAAAAAGTAGAAGTAAATCTACCTTTTTTATACAAGCTTTAAATATTTTCCTATCTTGCCTCTATAACATCTACACCCATATAAGGTCTTAGGACCTCTGGTACAACTATACTTCCATCTTCCCTTTGGTAGTTTTCTATTATGGCTGCAAAGGTTCTTCCAACAGCAAGGCCTGAACCATTTAAAGTATGAACAAACTCTGCCCTTCCTGTTTCTTCATTCCTATACTTTATATTGGCACGCCTAGCTTGGAAGTCCTCAAAGTTACTACAGCTAGAAATTTCAACATAATTATTGTAGCTTGGCATCCAAACCTCTATATCATAAGTTTTAGCAGCAGAAAAACCCAAGTCTCCCGTACTTAACATTACCACCCTATAAGGTATATTTAGCCTCTTTAAAACTTCCTCAGCATTATTTGTAAGCTTTTCTAGCTCATCATAAGAAGTTTCTGGCCTTACAAACTTAACTAGTTCAACCTTATCAAATTGATGGTTCCTAATCATTCCCCTAGTATCCCTACCAGCAGAACCAGCTTCTTTTCTAAAGCAAGGAGAATAGGCTGTAAAGTATTTTGGTAGATCTTCTTCAGTTAAAATTTCGTCCCTTAAAAGATTAGTTAAAGGTACCTCAGCAGTTGGGATTAAGAAATAGTCCTTGGCTGGTAGGTGGAACATATCGTGCTCAAACTTAGGTAGCTGTCCAGTACCAGTCATACTATCCCTATTTACCATAAAAGGTGTTAGCATTTCAGTATAGCCATGCTCCTTAGTATGAAGGTCTAGCATAAAAGATACTATGGCCCTTTCCAACCTAGCCCCTAGTCCTTTAAATACAGTAAACCTAGCCCCTGTAATCTTGCCTGCCCTTTCAAAGTCTAAAATATCCAGGTCAGTTCCTAAATCCCAATGGGCCTTAGGTTCAAAGTCAAAACTTGTAGCCTCACCAAACTTTCTTAACTCAACATTATCAGAATCATCCTTCCCTTCCACAACATCTTTAAAAGGAGTGTTTGGTATCCCTAAAAGTAGGTCTCTTATTTCCCCATCAACTTCCTTTAATTCTTCATCATATTCCTTTATCTTGTTTGAAAGTTCCTTTAAGTTTTTAAAAATTTCACTAGTGTCCTCACCAGCCTTTTTAAGGGCTGGAATTTCCTTAGATGTTTTGTTTTGTTCAGCCTTCATAGCCTCAACATTTTGGATTATTTCCCTCCTCTTAATATCAAGGTCTAAAATTTCATCTATTGGATAGTCTCCATGTCTTTTTTCTAGGGCTAATTTAACCTCTTCAGGATTTTCCCTAATTCTTCTTATATCTAGCATATTACCTCTCCTTTTTAATTAATTATAAAATCAAAAAAACCCTCAATCCCAATAAATAGGGACGAGAGTTACCCGCGTTGCCACCCTTGTTAGCAAAAATGCTCACTTAAGTATTATTATGCTCTGGGACGGATTCAATAGTTAAACTTATTGGTTTCCACCAGCCACCAACTCTCTTTAAAGCCTAGGTCTATTTACTATTTCCCTTCATTGCATTGTATTTAATTAAAATAATTATAACATAAACAAATCCATTGTCAAGATTATATGGCCAGGTGGATCTTATGAAGCCCTGGCCCCTATTTAATGTTTAAACCTGCCACCTTATGTCCTTACCATAAAACTTAAGGGGGGTAAACTTATCTAAGACCCTAGAATAAACCCTCTCTGAATACCTATTGGAAATCTCCTTGGTTGTTAGGTTGGTAGATATTAAAGTTTTTTTATTGCCAAGAATCCTAGAATTTACAATATTAAAAATTTCAGAAGTACTATAACCTGTTTTAGACTCCGTACCCAAATCATCTATAATCAATAAGTCTGCATCAAATAAAAGCTCATATTGGTACTTGTTTGATGCCTTGTTATCATTGTCAAACCTATACTTCCTAACTAGTTCTAAAATATTAAAGGCTGTTTGGTAGATTACAATCTTCTCCTTCCTTATAAGCTCCCTAGCTATACAATTAGAAAGAAAAGTCTTCCCAAGGCCTGTCCCCCCATAAAATAAAAGGTTCTCTTGGTTGTCGCAGTCAAAATTCATAACAAAATTTTCCGCCATCTTTCTTATATCATTAATATTTTCCCTTGGAGTTCTTAATTCATCCCCATAAGGTTCATTGGAAAATCTTTCCAGGTCAAAACTATCAAAATTCTCCCTTTCCAGGGACTTTTCAATATTAGACATATAGTAGAGCCTGGAAACTAGCTTTTGACCTAGGCAACTACACTTCCTGCCATCCTCTAAATATCCCTTGTCCTTGCACTTTTCACAGTCATAGTCTAGTTCTAAATAGTTTAGGGGAATATTAGCCTCTGTCAGAATTATGGCCTTGTCCCTTTGGAGCTTATTAAGCCTTTCCTTACTTAGGTTTATTAGGTCCTTGGCCTCCCCTTCCTTGGCCAAAACACTCCTAGCCATTTGGACTCCCGTCTTAAATATTGCCTGGTCTATCTCCTTAACAACTGGTAGTTTTTCATAGACCTCTCTTTTCCTAAGCTCTAGTTCTCTAGCCTTCCTGTCCCTTTTTTTCTCATAATCTAAAGAAAGTTCCTTTAAAATTTGCCTATACATCTCTACTCACCCCTAAGCCTTGCAAAAGCCTCTTCTCTTTTTTTCCTGGCCACATCTTCCAACTCATCCTCAGTATAATTATCTGTCCTTTGGCTAAACTCATTGAAATAATTTTTATCATTACTAGCCTTATAGCTATTAGGTCTTGAATTGTTACTGTTAGACCTATATACCCGTTCTTTACTATCTATATTAGCCTTTAGCTCCTCCAAAGTTTTAATTCCCTCATTATAAATTTGTTCTAGTTTCCTATCTAATTTATTAATAGTTGGTCCAACCATATTTTTTGAAAATTCTTTACTAGCATATATAATAAAATCTTCAGAGTAATTATAATTATAAAGCCATTTTCTTAATATATCCTCTATGGAAGGAGTTATACTTCCCGAAAGACCTAGCTCTTTCTTTACCCCACTGTAGAGTTTATTTAGCTTGGCTTTTTCTCCAAAAGGTTTTTCCCCTGGGTCCTTTAGAACTTCTGTCCTACCTTCATACCAGCTAGTTAAAATTCTATCCAAGCCATCTATACTTGGGTTAGCCCATTTTGTAACTATTTTACAAGCCTCATAGACTAAGTCCTTTGAATACTTATATTCATTAAACCACTTGTTGACAAGCTCCCCTATATGGGGGGTAACCTCTCCAGTAACTCCTATACTCTTCATAATATCCCTACAAAGTTCCCCATCCACAAGGACCTTATCCCCAGTCTTTATCCTTTCAATTTCCCTTAGGTCATCCATAGTCCTAACCTGGTCGTCATACCAATTTTTAAGGATACCGTCTACATAATTTAGGTTTGGGTTGGTTATTAGAGAGCCTTTTTTACAGGCTTCTAAAATTACTTCTTCTGAAAAACCATAATCATCAAACCAACTCTTCATAATTTCCTTCCTATGCTCTGTTAATTCTCCTCCTAGGCCAATATGCCTAAGGATCTTCCTGTAACTTCCATACCTTTTATTATTCAAGTCTACCTGGGCCTTAACTGCTTCTATGTTGGTTAATTTTTCACTATACCAGCCTCTTATTGTGCCCCTAACATAGTTCATAGGTTGTTTTATTTCCTTATTTTCCACAGCATACCTAAAGGCAAACTCTATGACATCTGGATTCATATTATAGTCTGTCATCCAGGATAAAATTTCTCTTTTTTGCTCTGGAACTAGGGGCATCCTTATTAGGTGGTTAATGTTACTAAACATTTGATTGATCATTGGATTTTGGCTAATGGTAATTAAGTCATTATTAGAAATCTTAGACTCCTCTTCAATCTTGTTTAAAATTGTAAAATTATTCTTTATATAAAGTTGTTTTAAAGACTTAAACTCTATGCCATATTCATAGGCCTTAGAACCAAAGTGGATTTTTTCAACTATCCCCTTGTCCTCCCAAAAATCCCAAGCATCCATAACATCTTCAAGAGATATTTCCAAGTGCCTGGCTATTACCTGGTTGGTTACTTCTATGGACTTATCCTTGTCCTTGGCATATTTAAAGCCTAGTAAATATACCTTAACTGAGGTCCCATTGCCCATAGGCATAAAATCATTTATAAAAATATTTTCAATGGCAGTATCCCCCAGGTCCATATCTGTAGTTTCTAATGTAAATTTCATCTAATCACCTCTTGGAATAATTAAGTCCCTAGTTCCTAGGGCTCCCTTTAGCCTAACTATTTTACCATAAATTAAACTGACTGGCAGCCTTATGTATAAAAATATTACTCCGAGTTTCCCCGAAGTAATCTTAAGATATATCTTCTCTTATAAATTCCTTATTTAAGAACTTAGTATATTCGCCCTTCCAAACTAGCTCTACTGTACCAGTAGGACCATTCCTATGCTTGGCTATTATTACCTCTCCAATATTCCTAAGTTCTGAATCTTCGTGGTAGTATTCATCCCTATATAAAAACATTACCACATCGGCATCCTGCTCTATGGCACCAGACTCCCTAAGGTCGGAAAGGATAGGCCTATGGTCGGCCCTAAGTTCTGGAGCACGACTTAGCTGGGACAAGGCTATAACTGGACAATTTAATTCTTTGGCCAGAGCCTTAAGCCCCCTAGAAATTGCCGAAATTTCCTGCTGCCTACTCTCAGACCTTCCCTCCATTTCCATAAGTTGCAAGTAGTCTATTAAGATCAAGTCTATTCCATGTTCCAAGTGGAGCCTCCTAGACTTGGCCCTCATTTCAAGAAGGGATATACCAGCTGTATCATCTATAAAAATATTGGCGTTGGAAAGAGGCTCTATCCCATTAATAACTTTCAGCCACTCCTCTTCTTCCAACTGGCCAGATATTACCTTGCCTAAGTCTACATGGGAAACGGATGAAATCATCCTTTGTACCAACTGCTCCTTGGACATTTCCAGGGAGAAAACTGCCACATTGGCACCAGCATTTAGGGCTGCATTTACTGCCATATTAATTCCAAGGGCAGTCTTACCCATACTGGGCCTGGCTGCTAGAAGGACCAGGTCTGATTTTTGCAGGCCTGAGAGTTTATAGTCTATGTCTAAAAATCCTGTTGTAAGTCCTGTTAGGCTCCCCTTGTGGGCAGCCCTTTCCTCCATCTGGGCAAAACTGTCTAAAAGTACATCCTTAACCGGGGCAAAACCTTCCTTGTCCCTGCCCTGGGTAATATTAAAAATAGATTCCTCTGCTGCCTCTATTATTACATCAACTTTTTCTGAAGCCTCATAGGCCCTACCTGTAACCTCATCACAAGACTTTATAAGCCTTCTTAAGATTGATTTTTCCTCCACAATTTCACAATAATACTTAGTATTAACAGTGGTTGCAACTATATTGGATAGGTCGGCTAAATAGGTCATTCCACCTACTTTTTCCAGGCTCCCCCTATTTTTTAATTCTTCAGAAAGAGTTATTAGGTCAACTGGTTCACTTCTATTATATAGAGCCAATATAGTTTCATATATTTCTTGGTTGGCTAGCTTGTAAAAATCCCTAGGCTTTATAATCTCGGCAGCAGTATTTATAGAATCCCTATCTAGTATCATGGCACCTAGGACAGACTGCTCTGCTTCTAAGCTATGTGGAGGGACTTTTCCACTTATTTGCTCATCTATTTGAACCACCCTTCCCTTTCTAACTTATTTTCCCTTTACATTTACCTTTAAATTAGCAGTTATTTCAGGATAAACCCTAACCCTAACTACAGTAACTCCTAGGTCTTTTATATTATCTCCTAGTTCTATCTTTCTTTTATCTATATCTATGTCATACTGGTCTTTTAATCCATTAGCTATATCTTGAGTAGTAACAGAACCAAATAGTTTTCCACCATCTCCAGCCTTGCCCATTAGGGTAACTGTTGCAGACTCAAGCTTCTTTTTAACCTCTTCAGCCTCTGCTACTTCCTTGGCCTTTTGCTTCTTTAGCTCCTTTTGTTCTTCTTCCCAAATTTTCTTATTAGCTGGTGTAGCCTCCACAGCTAGGCCCCTTGGAAGTAAAAAATTTCTAGCATAACCTGTTTTAGCATTTACTAAGTCTCCTGCCTTACCTAAATCCTTAACATCTTTTTTTAATATTATTTTCATTCCTCTTCACTCTCCTGTAAATAATCTTCTATTGCTCCTATAAGCATTTTTTCTGCCTCTTCCATATCCTCTTCCACTTGAGCCCCAGCACTTGTTAAGTGGCCACCACCACCTAGGCTCTCAAGGATTAATTGGACTGAAATATTTCCCAAAGACCTACCACTAATGTGGATCCTGTCCTCTACCTGGGCCAGGACAAAAGAAGCCTCTATCCCTATGGCTGTTAAAAGTTCATCAGCTGATTGGGCTGCTAGAAGTATAGAATTTTCTAATTCCTTCTCTATTCGTCCTATGGCAATTATACCATCTATAACCTTGGCTGTTTGAATTACCTCTGCCTTTAAAATAAAGTTTTCCATATCATCCCTGAAAAACTGCCTTACTACTGTACTGTCTGCCCCTGCCCTCTTTAGGGTAGAAGCTGCTTCAAAGGTCCTTACACCTGTTTGGAAACTAAAGTTCTTAGTATCAACAGTAATCCCCGCAAGTAGGGCCTCAGCCTCAAACTTAGTAATATTAATCTTGTCTCCCATATAGGATAGGACCTCTGTTACTAGTTCACAAGTAGATGAAGCATAGGGCTCTAGGTAAACAAGCACAGGATTTTCAATAAATTCTGCACCCCTCCTGTGGTGGTCTATTAATACTACCTTTTGGATTTTTTCCAGTAAAATTGGTGCCTCTGTAAAGCTTGGCTTATGGTTATCTACAACAACCATAAGGGAATTATTACCAACTAGGTCTAGGGCCTCTTCAGTAGTTAATATTTTTTCTAGTAGGCCTGGTTCCTCCTGCTTCATAGTTTCATATATAACCTTTATTGAAGGATTTATATCATTTAAAATAAGGTAACCATCCTTGCCCCTTTCCCTAACGGCTGATAAAATTCCTATTCCAGCCCCAAAAGAGTCCATATCTGGGTTCTTATGCCCCATTACAAAAACCTTGTCTGATTGGTCTATAAGCTGCCTTAAAGCATAGCCTATAACCCTTGACTTTACCTTGTTCCTCTTTTCAACAGCCTGGCTTTTTCCACCGTAGAACTCTAGCTTGTTGCCATATTGGACAACAGCCTGGTCCCCTCCACGACCTAGGGCCACATCTATGGCTGCCCTGGCCTCCTTATAAGATTCAGCCAAATTGTCCCCCTTAAGAGAAACCCCCATACTTAGGGTAATAGGTATAGTATTTCCTATATCCAGGGTCCTAAACTCATCTAGGATATCAAAGTTTTTTGCCTCTAATTCTTCAAAAACCAACTTATTGTAAACAACTAGGTACTTGTCCCTTTCATACTTTCTAACAATAGCCTTTTTTTCAGTGAAATACCTAGTTATCCTCCTATCAATTTCTGCCATTACTAGAGGTTCCCTAACATCTGGTGTGGAGTTTTTAACATCTGAATAATTGTCCACATAGACAAAAGATACAACTAGTTTTTCATCCCTGTATTTTTTAAGAATACTCTTATATTCTGTATCATCTACAAAATATAGCATTAATATACCATCATTTATACTCTTTGTCTTTTTAACATCTACAAGATTTGGATATATTTTATAATTTTTATCCTGGTAGTCTACACAAATAGGTTTATTATCTTCTATGAAATTTCCCTTACCACTAAGTCCAGGTATTATATCCCCAATATGTTCATCTAGGATATCCTCATTGGAAACCATATTGGAAAAGGGGGTATTATACCAGGTAATAACATTTTTTTCATTTATCATAACTAGGGGGAAGGGCATATTAAAAATTGCGTGCTTGGTTGAGCTTTCAAACTCATCTGACAAACCCTCCACATACTTTACAAACTCTTCCCTCCTGTTTTTAGCAAGCTGAAGTCCATAATATACTGAATAAAATAATACTAGTGTTGAGATAAATCCAATTATGGGCTTATAATACCAAAGTAATAGGGTTAAAACTGCGATCACCCCAATTTGGAATTTTATGTCCTGGTTTTTAACAATCTTCTTTTTTTTCTTGTTATTTATATTTATCTCCTGGTTATTATCGTCCATACACTCCTCCTATTAGTCTTTTCTTCTAATCTTCCTTAGGTCAAAGACTGAGTCCACAAAGCCAAAAATTATCAATATACTACCTACTGGCACAAGGACAGTATTTAAGACTATTATTAGGACCCTGAAAAATTTTCTAACCCCTAATTTTTTTAAAAAATAGTCTATTATAGAAAGCCCTTGTACTAAAAATAAAAATCCTATCAGGAAGCTTAAATTCTCCCTAAGGGCTGCTGCATAGGGTATGTTTAACTTGTTTATTATAAAATAAGCTAAAAACATTACTAGGGTTCCCATTATAAAGTTGCTTGGTAGGGCAAACATAGAAAAATCTGGAACTAGCATATTTTCATCCTCTGTTTTTTTTATTAAAAATGCAGCTATCTTATAATTTAAGTAAGATATTACTAGGGAAACCCCCATCATTATCATAGGCATTACTGTAACTATGTAATTGTAGGTCCCTCTTATTATTTGACTTGCAGTGTTTATTTCACTTTTAGACATTTTCATTTCTTTAAAGTTTCCTATTTGGGCTCCTAGCATAGCCTCAAAGTTTACATCCATTTGCTCTATTAGCCTAAAGCCATTTACTATTTCTTCAAACCTTATAGTCCCAAAAAGTGAAACCACAAAAACTAAAGTGGCAGCCCCAATTATCTTACTACTACTATAGTTTTTCTTTAACATATATTGGATAACCAAACTAACTGGTAGGAAAAGAAAAATTATAGTTGCAGCAACATATATATTGGTCATTAAGTTTATTATCGTAAACAAAATTGCCATTGCAAGAATGCTGGTCCTCATATTGTTCCTGTATCCCAGTAAAATATAGGGTATTGGCAAAAGTGCCAAAAGTAATACAGAAGTCCTAACCACTAAGAATACATACAACAAGCTAAATATTAAGCTTAGAGATATGTCCTTAATTTGCTCTTTTACATTTTTATCTATCAAATTTGCCACCTCTATTATTAAAATTCTAGTCTATAGAATTATAACATACTTATGTATTTAATTACAAAAAAAGAGAGGCTATCCTCTCTTTTATCTATATACTATTCAGCGCTATATGGTAATAACGCAACTTGTCTAGCTCTTTTTATAGCTATAGTTAATGCTCTTTGGTGTTTTGCACAGTTTCCTGAAACTCTTCTTGGAAGAATTTTACCCCTATCATTAACATAGCCTTGTAATCTATCTATATCTTTATAGTCGATTTCTAAAGATTTGTCTGCACAGAAAGCACAAACTTTTCTTCTTGGTCTAAATCTTCTACCCATCTTTTTTCCCTCCTTCTAGAATGGAATATCATCATTATCTGTAGGATGGAATCCCTCGATACCACCAAAATCGTTGTTCATTGGTTGATTTTGCTGTGGACCTTGTTGTTGAGTCATTGCGCCAGGTTGTTTCATACCACTATTGTTGTCTGGCCATTCTAAAAATTCAACATTATTAGCTACAACATCTGTTGTATAGACTCTATTTCCTTGGTTGTCTGTATAAGAACCAGTTTGGATTCTACCATTAACGGCAGTCAATAAACCTTGCTTTAAATAATTAGCACAGCTTTCTGCTTGGTTGCCCCAAACAGTAATCCTTATAAAATCTGCTGTTGGTTGATTTTTTGCTTCCATTTCCTGTTTCTTTTCCCTAGACAGTCCCCTATCAACAGCTAATGTGAAATTTGCTACTGCCCTTCCAGTTGATGGTATATATCTTAGCTCAGGATCTCTTACTAATCTTCCTATTAGTACAACATTATTCATAAATTCCACTCCTTAGATTATTCTTCATCTCTAACGATCATATGTCTCATAACGCTGTCAGAAATTTTTATAATTCTATCTAATTCATCTTTAACTTCTGGAATTGTTGTGAAGTTTATTAAAACATAGTAACCTTCACCTATATCGTTGATTTCGTAAGCTAATTTTCTTAAGCCCCATTCTTCAACATTATCAATTTCTCCATCTGCTTCGATAATTCCTTTAATTCTGTCAAGCATAGCGTCTCTTTGTGCTTCTTCTAGATTTGGTAAAAAGATAAACATACCTTCATATTTTCTCATTTAAGTCACCTCCCTATGGACTAGTCGGCTCTATTTTTTTAATAGAGCAAGGATTACTACCGACTAATTATAGCACCTAGGGAAAATAAAATCAACTCTTATCCTAGCTTTTATTTTTAATTTAGTTTACTTTTGAACTATATTTTGCTATTATTTTTATTAGAGGTGGGTTTATGGATTTTAATTATGAAAAAAATTTCCTATATATATATGGACAAATTTTAAATGCTTATAAAAAATATTCTAGTGAAAACTTAGGCAACTTTGACCTATCCCCTATTGAGGTTGAGATCTTAAAGTTCTTAATCAATAATGGGGATTCTTACAGGAGTTCTAAGGACATTGTTAGGTTTAAAGGAGTCTCCAAGGGCTTGGTTTCTAAAGGGGTTAAGTCCTTGGTTGCAAGTGGCTACATAAAAACCAAGGTCAATAAAGAGGATAAAAGGAGCCTGGACTTATATATAACTGAAAAGGCTGGCCCTCTTGTTGGGGCTCTTGCTGAAATAAATAAGGATTTTAAATCTTCCTTATTTAAAGATATTTCTCCTGGGGAATTAGAAGTATTTTACAGTATAAATAAAAAGTTCATAAAAAACTTAAGGGACCTAGAATCTATTTAAAGGAGGTAATTTTAATGGAAGAAAATAATAAATTAGCTAGTGAAAGTGTGGGGAGTCTTCTTTTCTCCCTGGCCCTGCCTGCAATTATAGGCCAAGTGGTCAACCTACTTTACAACCTAGTAGACAGGATTTATATTGGCCATATTAAAGATATTGGGGGGCTTGCCTTAACTGGGGTTGGGGTTGCCAGTCCCATTGTTATTATAATTTCTGCCTTTGCTGCCCTAATAGGTATGGGCGGGGGGCCAAGAATGGCTATTATGATGGGGAAGAAAAAAGAGGAGGAGGCCAAGAAAATCTTGGGTAATTCAGCTAGTAGCCTGGTCTTTCTCTCCCTTGTTTTGACTGTGTTTTTCTCAATTTTTAACAAGAAACTCCTAGTGGTCTTTGGTGCCAGTGAGGCTACCCTAAAGTACGCCCTAGAATATATGGAGATCTACACCCTAGGGACAATCTTTGTCCAGCTTGCCATTGGATTAAATCCTTTTATTTCAACCCAGGGTTTTTCTAAAACCAGTATGGCAACTGTCTTAATTGGGGCTGCCCTTAATATTGTCCTTGACCCTATTTTTATCTTTGCCTTTAAGATGGGGGTTAGGGGGGCTGCCCTTGCAACGGTTATATCCCAAGCTGTTTCAGCAGTTTGGGTCTTGAAATTTTTAACTAGTGGTAGAAGTTATATAAAAATAGAGAAAAAATATTTAAGGCTAAAAAAGGAAGTAATCCTACCTATTTTAGCCCTAGGACTTTCTCCTTTTATTATGCAGGTTACAGAAAGTGCAACCTATATTGTATTTAATAGTAACCTCCAAAAATATAGTGGGGACATTGCCGTTGGTAGTATGACTATTTTAACCTCTGCCATGCAGTTTATGTTCCTGCCCCTTTCTGGACTTACCCAAGGGGCCCAGCCAATTTTAAGCTACAACTATGGGGCCAATAACCTAGAGAGGGTCAAGCAGGCCTTTAAGTACCTGCTTTTCTCTGCTGTTATCTATAGTGGTGTCTTCCTTGGCCTAATTTTAATGAAGCCTAGTCTTTTTGTAAGTATCTTTACCAAGGATAAGGAGATTATTGAAATGGCAACCTGGGGAATTAGGATCTTTATGGCAAGTTCTGTTTTTATGGGGGTTCAAATTAGCTGCCAACAAACTTTTGTAGCCTTGGGCAATGCTAAAACTTCACTTTTTTTGGCAGTTTTAAGGAAGATTATTCTTTTAATCCCCCTTATTTATATCCTGCCAAACTTTTTTGAGAACAAGGTTTTTGCAGTCTTCTTGGCTGAACCAATAGCAGACTTTACTGCAGCAAGTGTAACTGCTATTTTATTTTATAGGAACTTTAAGGGCCTATTTAAAGTCAAGGCCAAGGAAAGTTTATAAGACTAGTCTTATAAACTTTTCCCGTGCTATAATATAAGTAGAAACTATAGGTATTTAAATTAGGAGGTTATATTATGGACCTAGAATTAATAAAAAAAGAATTTAATCAAGCTATTGATGACTTACTGGCTGTGGCAAATCTAAAGCCTAAAGACAGCCTGGTTCTTGGTGGCAGTACTAGTGAAATTATTGGTGAAAATATTGGTTCTGCTACTAATTTAGATGTTTCAAATGTAATAGTTGAAACCTTTGTAAAAAGAATGGAAGAGGAGGGCATCTTTCCCATTGTCCAGTGCTGTGAACACCTAAATAGGGCCCTGGTTGTAGAAAGGGACTATGCTGAATTATATGACCTTATGCCAGTAAATGTTCTTCCTGTGGGAAATGCTGGTGGTGGTCTGGCAACTTCTAGTATGGAAATCTTTAAAGACCCTGTGGTTGTAGAAAGGGTAAAGAGGGTCAGCTCTGGAATAGATATTGGAGATGTTTTCATAGGTATGCACCTAGACCAAGATAGGGTAGGGGTTGTTGTTAGGTCTTCAGTAGAAAAAATTGGATCTGCCCACCTGTCTATGATCAGGACTAGGGAAAGACTAATTGGTGGAACCCGTGCCAAGCACTATTAATAGCCTATGCTAAAATATATAATAAAAAAAACAGGACTGGCCAGTCCTGTTTTTTATATATCTAATTTTTTCCACTTGTCTACAAAATCATATGCCGATTTTACTTTTTCTATGTCTAAATCCATTTCTTCTGCCAAGTTTTCATAGGCCAAGTCCTTATTAATACCAGCCTCCAGCCTATCTTGGATTTCCTCATAAATGTCATATTCTACTTTATTAGGTTTTTTACTCCAGTCCTTTTCATAAGCATTATAGCGGCTAATTTCACCATTTTTATATAGGACAGTTCCTAAACTATAGCCTGTCCTGTTTAAAAGGTCATTATCGCTTAAAAGGACTAGTACTCCATCTTTCGACTTATCAAAATCCAGGTTATTTAAAATATCCCTTAAGATTTCAATAGTTTCATCCCTATTAACTTCTTTTTCTGTAACAGCCCTTACTAAGTGAAAATCATAGGACTCCCTTGCATCATTTTGTTCCTGGACTTCATCACTTTTAATTTCATAGGCTATACTTGTATTTACACCCTCGAAATCCCCAAATTCCTCATATGCACTCTCAATAAGTTCTTCCTTCATCTCAAGAGCAGTTTTGGCATCAATACTATCTAGGGTACAACCTACTAATAAAGTAGAGCTAAGTAATAAAGTTAATACTAGTTTAAGACTTCGCAAACTATCACCTCGGTGTTATTATATCAAAAAAGTTAGATATACTTTAAATTGTTAACTAATTTTCTTTTTCTTCTCCTTGCCTGTAATGGACTATACTTACGAACTTATCCTTCTCCCTATCTAGGATTTTTCTAACTCTTTTTTCAAACTCTATCCTAGTCATCCAAACCTGCCTATCACATCCAAGGCACTTAAGTTTTATATCAACACCAGTCCTTGTTATCTCCCACTTGTTTTCCCCACAAGGGTGGCCCTTTTTCAAGCTTACAATATCTCCTAATTCATAGTGTAAAATCATTTTTCATCTCCCCCATCTATTACTATTTTAGGATATGGAATTTCTATCTTGGCCTCTTCTAAGTATTCCTTCCCCATCTTTCTTAAATCTCTTTCAACTGCCCATTGGTCTCCTGACCTAACCATAGCAGTAATCCTAATATCTACACTGGAATCTCCTAGGTTTTCTACCCCATTAACACTAGGACCCTCTTTTATTATATTTTTATACTTTTCCTTTACATCCCTGCACATATTATTAAGGACCCCTACAGCCTGGTCTATGTTTTCCTCATAGGCTATGGACATAATAACCAAAGACCTTTGTGCCCCCCTGCTCATATTAGTTATCTCAACTATATGCCCATTGGGAAGGGTATGGAGGTCACCATTAAAATCCCTAATTTTAGTAGTCCTTAAGCCTAATTCTTCTACAATCCCCTCAAATCCTTGGAGCTTAACATGGTCCCCAACTACATAAGAGTTTTCCTGCAGGATGAAAAAACCTGATATAACATCCTTAACCAGGGACTGGGCTCCAAAACCTATGGCAACTCCTCCGACTCCTGCTGTTGCCAAAAGAGACCTAGTATCTATCCTAAAAATTTCTAAAATCATTAGGACTGCATAAAAATAAACTAAAATTTTCCCAGTCTTCTTAACCAATCTTGCTATTGTATCAAACCGTCTAGCACTTAGCCCCGACATCTTTTTCTTCTTATTTTCAACAGTAGTATCTATAAAGCCCCTAAATAGTTTTATGGCTATTTTAGCAAGGGCTAAAATTACCACAGCCTGGACTAGTTTTCCTAAAAAATTAGGCCTACCTGCCGTATTTAAAAAATAACTTTTAATCCTCCTAATACTGTACATCTTCTTCATAAACTAGTTATTCCTCCTCAACTTCCAGCTCTTTAACAGTCTTTTTATAAAATCCATATTTGTCATTGTCAAGTAAAAATATAGTATCCTGGTTTACATCAACCTGTAAAACTTCTTGCTTGTGGTCTAGGAAAACCTCCCCATTTTTAACCAGCACAAGACCATTTTCATTATAGAGGATAAGCTCATCTTTAAACAAGCCCCTCTCAAATAGTTTTATCCCAGTATATTGTTCAGTAAAGGTTAAATCTTCCTTGGTTTCACCCTTGTTGTCTAGGATGGTCAAATGGTTACCATTTAAAACATAGATATTATTTCCCTCAACCTCCATATTTTTTATCAAGGGGAAGTCCCTCTTCCAAGCAATCTCATTTTCTGATATATAATAGAGGTTATTATCTGTAAGAACTAAAAGGTTACCCAGGTTTATATACTTTAAGTCTAGGACTATTTCCCCATCAAAGTAAAGACTTTCCTTATCCCTTAAGTTACTATACAAGTCCAGCCTTGTTCCAAGAGATTTCTCATCTATATTTAAGACAGCTATGGCGACCTTTTCCTTGCTTGGAAAATAATCATAAGTCAAGATACTTTCCCCATCATAAGCATACTTCATAGTATTGTTAAAGCTACTATCTATTATCCCTATGGCTTCACTTCCATCCTTCTTAGTATGGTAGATTAGGTTGTCCGCTTCCTCCCTCATACTAAACAAGGGGCTATTTAATGGGATCCTCTCAACCATTTCTGCCTTTGAGTTTAAGAAATATATTATCCCATCTTCTGGATTGCCTAAAAATATGTACTTATTCCCTGGAACTATTATTGGGTCATACATATTTAAGGCCATATTATAGCTAAGTCCCTCCTCAGTTAAGGACCTTAGAAATATCTTCCCATTTTGCCATTTATAAAGATAATTTTTATACATGCCAAACTTGGTCCCCTCTAAATTTTCTATAGAGTCTTCCATTTTTAAGACATTTACCTTTTCTATATTTTTTCCAGGCAGGCTAAGGCCGGAAAATTTACCTGGCTTAAAAATTAAAAACAAGATACCAACTACCAGGAAGAATAAGGCCAGGACCAGCTTAGGGTCCCTTAGCTTAAATTTTCCAGGCCTTATTTTTTTAAAATCAATCTTTTTACCTAGCCTAGGCTTATTTTTTTCCTCTGTTTCTCCTATTTTATTTTCCTTATTATCTATATTATTATCCATATTACTCCCCATATCTCTAAAGTATATTTTCTCCTAGTTAATTATACCATAATTTATAGGTCCAGGCTTTTAACTAGCTAGTTTTAGTCTAAAGACTTAAAAAAATCTTCCAGCTTAGTATTTACCAAGTCCCCATATTCAAAAACTAAAAAATGGCTCCCATTTAAGACATTAGAAATTTTTAAATTTGAAAAATTTTCCCTTAGCCTATAAAAACTTTCATACTTGAAAAAATTACTTTTTCCACCAAAAATCAAAAGACTTGGAAGCCCTATACTTATCCCAGTAAAATCTGCCTGGCAAAGTTCTCTATACATACAATAAAAGGCCTCCTTATTGGTCCTCGCCATCTCCTGTAAAAGACCAGACCCTTCCTTGCCATTTAAACTAAAGTTTAAAAATTTTTCCAAGTAGCCCCTATAGTCCTTCTCTATTAGGTCTAGGTCTTCCTTGGCGTCCTTAATAAAATATTGGCCCTTTTTAAAACCAAAACCATAGTCCTGGTCATTTACAAACTTTAAGACCATATCAATTAAAACTAGGCCCCCTATTTCCTCCTCACCATATAGGTCTAAATACTTTAAGACTATATGGACACCTAGGGACCAGGCAATAATAATAGGCTTATTAAGGTCTAGTTGCCCTATTAGGTCTTTTAAGTCCCTGGCCAAGGCTCCTAAAGAATAGTCACTAGCAAGTCCCGACCTACCGTGGCCCCTTAAGCTATAGGCAACAACCCTATTTTTATCCTTAAAATACTCTAGCTGGTAAAAATATGAACTTATAGATCCTCCTAGTCCGTGGATAAAAACAAGGGGTCTTCCCTCTCCCTGGTCCACATAGTTTATCTTAACACCATCCCTACTAGTAAAGTACATCCTACCACCCCTAATTTATTATAATATAAAAAAGACTTAGTTAAAAAACTAAGTCTTTTTATTTACTTTTCCCTTATTTTTTATAAATATGTTTTAACATTTCAAAAAGCATCTTATCTCTATTTTTAATAGCTTCCTCATCTTTTCCATTGGAGTAGTCATAAAAACCTTTTTTAGACTTAACCCCAAGTTCCTTTTTATCTATTAGTTCTTGTAAAATTTCCTGTGGTTTTTTACTATCTGCCAGGTCTTCAAATAAATAAGAAGAAATATTGTAGAAGGTATCTAATCCACCAAGGTCAGCTGTTTCTAAAGGTCCTATTAAAGGATACCTAAAACCAGGACCATACTTCATAGCCTTGTCCACATCTTCAGGACTAGCTATTCCTCTTTCAACTATATTTACAGCCTCCCTAAAGGCAGCAAACTGTAACCTATTTCCTATAAAACCATAGGCATCTTTTAAAACTACAACTGAAACCTTATTAATATTTTCTAAAACTTCCTTTAAAAGGTCCACAGTCCCATCACTAGTTTCATCTGCCCTAATTAGTTCAACTAGGGGAATTATATGGGCTGGATTCCAAAAATGGGTTCCAATAAACCTATCTTTTTTAATAATTTTTTGAGAAATATCATTTACACTTAGGCCAGAAGTATTTGTAGCAAAAATTGTATCCTCCCTACAAATCCCCTCTATTTCCTTCCAATAATTTTGCTTAATCTCAAGGTTTTCAACTATGGCCTCTATTACTATATCCACATCCTTAAAGTCCTTCACATCAGTTGTAAACTCAATATTTTCCAAAACCATCCTAGCTTCCTTATCAGTCATTAAACCCTCATCTATAAAGGAAGAGTTAAAAACCTCTATTAACTTCCTAGACTTATCTAAAAATTCATCCTTTATATCAGCCAGGATAACCTTATATCCCTTGTTGGCAAAAATTTGTGCTATGCCTGAACCCATTGTACCTGCTCCAGAAACTCCTATTAATTTAATATCTTCCATCTTCATAATTATTCTCCTCTCCTTTTAGACAAAACCTAAAGTTGCAACTATTATGGCTGGTATTGATGATAATACTGGCAATAATAGCGATGTTACGAATATATCGATATAAGACTCCTTGTGGGTCATTCCTGTTATGGCAAGTAGGGTTAAAACAGCCCCATTGTGTGGAAGGGTGTCTAAACCTCCAGAAGCCAAAGATGCTACCCTGTGAAAGGCCTGTGGACTTATGCCAGTTTGTAGGGCTATTTGGTAGTACTTTTCACCCAGGGCCTCCAGGGCTATCCCCATACCTCCTGAAGCTGAACCTGTTGCACCTGCCAATAGGTTTACTGCTATGGCTTGGGAAATTAAAGGACTTCCCTTTATGCCTAAAACTGCATTGGTTAAAATCTTAAAGCCTGGAACAGTCTTTACAACTGACCCAAATCCAACTGCTGCTGAAGTATTCATAATGGCAGTTATAGAACCATTTGCACCATCACTAACAGTCTTGGTAAAGCCCTTGTATTTTTTATACCCAACTATCATAGATACAACTATACCCGCTAGTAGGGCCTCTACTATATTTATATCCCTATTGAAAATTTTTCCTCCTAGGTTTAAGGAAAGGACAACAACTAGTAGGGGTAGAATTGCAAATATAGGACTAGGGTCTTTTATATCTGTTACTTCTTCCTCTTTAACATTACTTGGCTCAGTAAATACTTCTCCCTTTGCCCTATAAGTTTTTTCCCTCCACCTTAAATATAAATAACCTAGTCCAAACATAAATACCGTTGCAGCAATCCCCATCTTGGCACCAGCCGTTGGTGTTGTATGGTAGTATTCCATAGGGATTAGGTTTTGAATTTGTGGTGAACCTGGTAGGGCTGTCATTGTAAAGGTAAAAGATCCAAGAGCTATAGTTCCTGGTATTAATTTCCTAGTAATATTTGCCTCCCTAAATAAGGCCAAAGCCAATGGGTACATGGCAAAAACTACTACAAATAAACTAATTCCTCCATAAGTTAAAACAGCACAACCTATAATAACTCCTAAAATTGCCCTTTCTGCTCCAAAAATCTTTGTCAACCATTCTGCTATTGACCTAGCCGCCCCAGTATAATCCATTAGGTGGCCAAATATTGCACCTAGCATAAAGGTTGGGAACCAGGACTTGGTAAAGCCTACAAATCCAGTCATATAAACATCTGTATAGGCTGGCAAAAGGTCTAAACCACCAGTTATTGCAACAACCATTGCAGTAAGTGGTGCCACCCACATTATAGAGTAGCCCCTATAAGCCAAAGCCATTAATAATACTAAACCTAAGATAATTCCGAACATTATATTTCCTCCTTATTAGCTGGCAGTCCAACCACCATCAATATTTATTGCTCCACCTGTCATATGGTTCCCTGCCTTAGAGCAAAGTAACCTTACTATGTCTGCTATATCTCCTGGTTCAATTAGGGATTTTATAAAAGATTTTTCCAGCATTATATCCCTAACTACTTCTTCTTCAGATATATTGTGGGTCCTAGCTTGGTCAGCTATTTGGTTGTCAACAAGAGGTGTCCTAACATAGGATGGACATATTGCATTACAAGTTATGCCAAACTCTCCACCTTCCGTTGCAGTTACCTTTGTAAGTCCCATTAGTCCGTGTTTGGCTGATACATAGGCTGACTTATATTGGGAAGCCACTAGGCCGTGGATAGAACTTAGGTTAATAATCCTTCCCCAGTTTTGCTTTTTCATATATGGCCAAGCATACTTGGTTAATAAAAATGGTGCAGTTAACATTAGGGAAATTATGAAATTCCACTTGTCTTCAGGGAAATTTTCAATAGTTTCCACATGCTGGATACCAGCAACATTTATTAAAACATCAATAGTTCCATATTTTTCAACTGTATAGTCAACAGCCGCCTTACAATCCTCTGCCTTAGTTAGGTCTGCCCTAAAGAAGCTAGCCCCTATTTTTTCAGACTCCTCCCTAAGCTTATCCTCATTAATATCTACCATAACTACCCTGGCCCCATCTTTTATAATCTCTTGGGAAACAGCAAGGCCAATCCCACTTGCTCCACCTGTAATTAAACATACTTTATCTTTTAACATAAAAAACCTCCTAATAAGATTTACTTAGTTCTCTTTACAGGTCTAATATAGTTGCAAAAACTATGCCAAGTAAAATATTATTTTTAAGAATGGCTATATTGTCAGATTTTTCCGTAAACTTAGATATATATTTCACATACTTTCCTGGATTTTAATAAAATATTAAAAAAAACCAGGAAAAATGTATTTTTTTATTACATATTCCTGGCTTTCTTTTAATTTTCTGTACTTTTTTATTACATATTTTCCAATAATAAAAAATATTGTGTACTTTTTTATTACAGTCCAATCTTGTAGTCTTCTATTTTCTTATAGAGGTTGGTCCTACTTATACCAAGTTTTTTAGCAGTTTCAGCCTTGTTTCCACCAGTTGCCAAAAGGGCCCTTACTATTTCTCTCCTCTCAAGATTTTCAACAGACTCCTTTAAATTATTTATTTCATACTGCTCCAAATTTATAACCATATTAGGTGGCAGGTGCCTAGGTTCTATAACCTTATCATCTCCAAGAAAATTAATGGCCCTTTCCAAGGTATTTTTAAGCTCCCTTACATTACCATACCAGGGGTAGCTTTTTAAAATTTCCATAGTTTCCTTAGAAATTCCCAAAACATCAATCTCCTCAAACCTAGCAAGCTTTTCAACCAGGTGCTTGGACAAGATGTCTATATCTTCAATCCTATTTCTAAGGGGGAGAATATATAAATTAACAATATTTAACCTATGGTAGAGGTCCAACCTAAAAGTCCCCTCCTCGACCATTTTCTCCAAGTTCCTATTGGTTACAGCAATAACCCTAACATCAACCTTCCTCTCCTTAATGGACCCTAACTTTTCTATCTCCCTCTCCTCTAGGGCCCTAAGAAGTTTACCCTGCATATTAAGGGGGATCTCCCCAATTTCATCTAAAAATATAATTCCCCCATCTGCCGCCTCAAATTTTCCAAGCTTTCCACCCTTTCTAGCACCTGTAAAGGCACCATCCTCATAGCCAAAAAGCTCAGACTCCATTAGCTCATAGGGGATGGCACTACAATTCACCTTAATAAAGGGCATACCCACCCTCCTACTATTTTTATAAATAGCATGGGCAAAAAGTTCCTTGCCAGTCCCACTTTCCCCTTGGATTAAAATATCAGAATTAGTCTTGGCTATTGACTTTATCCTATTTTTTAACTGGATCATCTCAGGATTAATGGTAATAATATTTTCCAAGTCATACTCAGCAATGCTCTCAATATCTAGGGCAGACTTATACTTCATAATTTCATTTTCCATCTCCCTAATCTTCTTTGTAAGCTCCCCAAGGTCATCAGTATCCTTAAACAAGACCTTGCCAATGGCCCCAATAATTTCTCCATCTACAACAATAGGAACCCTAGTAGCTATAATACTTTGGGTATTTATCTTTTGTAGGTCGGCAAACTCCTTTTTACCCGTTTTACAAACCAGGTGGAGCCTAGTGTTTTCTATAACTTCTGTAACATGTTTCCCGACAACCTCTCCCTCAATCTTTAAAAACTTCCTATACTCATAGCTCATATCTACTATAAACCCATTTTTATCAACTATTACTATGGCATCTTCCAGGGCATCTATTATATAGGTAAAAAATTTTATAAACTTTTCATTATTAATAATATCTTTTAATTCCATAAATTTTCCACTATTAAAATATAGTGCTACCTCCTTAGATTAAAATAAGTCCCCAAGTTCACAAGTCTTATTGGTTATTATATCCTATAATCCCCTATATAAAAAATAAAGGGCAAGGTTTTTTAACCCTGCCCTTTATTTTCCCTATTACTTTCTTCTATAATCATAAAAACCTTTTCCAGTTTTTCTTCCTAGCTTATTACCCCTAACCATTTTCCTTAAAAGAGGGTGGGCCCTATACTTAGAGTCCCCATATTCTGTAAATAAAACATCCATTATAGCCAGGCAAACATCAAGCCCAATTAAGTCCCCAAGTTCAAGGGGTCCCATTGGATGGTTGGCACCAAGTTTCATAGCTGTATCTATGTCTTCCTTACTAGCCACCCCATCAGCTAAAACACCAATCCCCTCATTTATCAATGGGATAAGTATCCTATTTACTACAAAGCCAGGAGCCTCCTCTACATCCACTGGAGTCTTGCCTAGGTCTTCTGAAATCTTATATATCCTATCCCTAGTTTCATCAGATGTAGCTATTCCCTTTATAACTTCAACTAGGCTCATCATAGGTACTGGGTTAAAAAAGTGCATACCCACAACCTTGTCAGGCCTATTTGTTGAACTTGCAATCTCCGTTATAGATAGGGATGAAGTGTTGGTAGCAAAGATAGTATCTCCCTTACAAATTTCATCTAACTTACCAAAAGTATCCCTTTTAATCTCCATATTTTCTGCAATTGCTTCAATTATTAAGTCGCAATCTTTTAAATCATTATAGTCCACTGTAAATAGTATATTATTATAGAAATTATCAGCCTCCTCTTGGCTAATACTTTCATTTTTTATATAATGATTATTAAATTTTTCTATAAGGCCCTTAGATCTCTCTAAGCCTTCTTCCCTAATATCAAAAAGAACAACCTTATAATTCCTATTGGCAAAAACTTGAGCTATTCCTGAACCCATAGTTCCTGCTCCTAAAATTCCTACTTTTCCTATGTCTTTTATTTTCATTGCCGCTCTCCTTATTGTATCTATTTAATATTGTCCAATACTATTATTGTATCAAAATTTGACACTTTACTCTACCAATTATAACAGTATTTTAATAAATTTAAAGGGCTTATTTTACCAACTTGGTATAGGTCCTATAAATCTTATTATTACTAGGCTCTTTTTCCATAATATTTGCACAAAAAAACAAAGTCCTAAGATATAGGACTTTGCCATAAACTATTAATCAAACTACTAATTAATAAGTTTCTACAAACACTTCAAAGTATTTTTGTTCATGAGCACAAGCAGGACATTCAACTGGTGCAGTTTTTCCCCTATGGATGTAACCACAATTATTACACTTCCATTCAACTACATCATCTTTTTCAAATACCTTGCCTTTTTCCATATTTTCTATAAGTTTTAAGTATCTTCTCTCATGCCTTTCTTCAACCTCAGCGATTTCTTCAAAAACATAGGCAATTTCATCAAAACCTTCCTCTTTTGCTATCTTAGCAAACTTAGGATATAGGTCAGAATGTTCTTCATTTTCACCTTGGGCTGCAGCCTTTAAATTAGTTAAAGTATCTGCATAAGTAACTGGAAATGCAGCTTCTATTTCTACAGTTTCACCACATAAGTCTTCGTTTAAAAATTTGAAGAATCTTTTAGCGTGTTCCTTTTCGTTCCTTGCTGTTTCTGTAAAAATATTTTCAATTTGAACATAACCTTCTTTTTTTGCAACAGATGCATAATAATCATACCTAGTCCTAGCCTGACATTCCCCTGCAAATGACTGCATTAAATTCTTTTCAGTTTGAGTACCTTTTAAAGATTTCATATACATTCCCCTTTCTATTTTCTTAAATATCATCAAGTAATATTATACCCATTAATTACTTTTTTAACAATTTTTACTATTCTAGAAAACTATTTAAATTTAGAAACCATCAAATTATTTTATATATTTTCCAGGCTAAATTTAAGTTTTCTCCCTATTTAATAGACCAGGCCCATAAAAATATTTAAGGTCCATAAAATATTTTTATTAGGTTTTTATTGCAATTAATTTTTATAATATATATAATAGTGAGACAATTAAATCCTTATTAATTAAATTTAACTATCAATAAATTTCTTAGGAGGATTATGGTGGAAAGTAGAAAATTTTTTATCGGCGGAAGAGTTTTAAAGACAGTCCTGGCTGTTATTATATGTTTTACAATTTCTAGTTTTTTAAGAACTGGTATCCCATTTTATTCTGCAATAGCGGCCATCCTATGTATGCAGGTTGACTACCAACAGGGCTATGTTACTGGAAAAAATAGGTTTATTGGAACCCTAATAGGTGGTTTCTATGCCTACTTATTAATAGAACTAGCAAAATTTCTAGGCCTAGAAATACTAGGCTACCCATATTTTTTACTAGTATCCTTATTTTTAATACCAGTTATCTATACCAATGTAAATGTTAAGTTTCCAGCTTCTAGCTATATAAGTTGTGTAGTTTTTTTAAGTATAGTAGTTGCCCACGGCAATGATGTTAGTCCACTAATCTTTGCTATTAATAGGGTCATTGACACAGCTATTGGAATTGGGGTATCCATTGGGGTAAATTATATATTTTAAATAAAAAAGAACTACTTATGTTTTATTACATAGGTAGTTCTTTTTTATTTTTTATTATTCCTGTTCAATTTTATGTTTTTTATTATTATTTTTAATATATTTTAGGCACTTATTATTATTTATTATTAAAATATGTGATATTATCATTTTCATAGCTAAAGATTTATGCTTTTGCACAATATTTTTGCATTCTTTTTATGCTTTTTATTTTTCCCAAATTCTAGTTTAGCTTGTTTATCCCATTTTAGGACTTGGCATACATCTTGCAATTAAATATAGGCGATAGTAAATTTGCCAATAAAAAAGTTTTATTTTTAAACTTTGACTAGTAATAAGGATGTTGTACAAGTTTATATTTCATCCCTTTATCAATAAATTTAGAGAGGGGATATTAATGGATTCAAAAAGGTTAAGAAATGAAAAATTAAAGGAAAAAATTATGACTGCAGAAGAAGCTGCAAAATTTGTAAAAAAAGGTATGACAATTGGAACATCAGGTTTTACTCCTTCTGGCTATCCCAAGGCTGTACCCTTGGCCCTGGCTGAAAGGTGTAAAAATGGAGAAGAATTGGACCTAACTATTATTACAGGAGCCTCTGTTGGACCTGAAATTGATAGTGAACTAATAGCTTCAGGTGCTATATCTAGGAGGTATCCTTACCAAACAAATTCTACTTTAAGAAAGCAGATTAATAGTAATAAGATTTCTTATGCGGATATGCACCTAAGCCATACACCCCAGCAAGTTAAGGAGGGTTTTTTAGGCAATATAGATATGGCTATAGTTGAAGCTATTGCAATTAGGGAAGATGGTGGAATAGTTCCTTCTACCTCTGTTGGAAATTCTAGTGTCTTTGTAGAAACGGCAGATATGGTAATTGTAGAATTAAATACTAGCCAACCTCTAGACCTTGAGGGTTGCCACGATATTTACAGCCTTGACCTTCCTCCTAAGAGGAAGCCTATCCCTCTTACTAAGGTTGATGAGAGGCTAGGAACTAACTATATTCCTTGCAACCCTGATAAGATTGTTGCAATAGTTGAAACAAATATTCTGGATAATACTAGGGAGGTTGCTCCTGTTGATGAAGTTAGTAGGAAAATGGCAGAAAATTTAATTAATTTCCTGGCATCTGAGGTGGATGCGGGTAGGCTTCCTAAAAGTTTACTTCCCCTACAATCTGGAGTTGGTTCTGTAGCCAATGCAGTTTTGTCTGGTTTGGAGAATTCAGAATTTACTGATTTGGAAGTTTATTCAGAGGTCCTGCAAGATTCTGTTTTAGACTTGATTGACACTGGTAAGGTGGGTTTTGCTTCGGCTACTTCTCTTACCCTATCTCCTAGTAAGATGAAACACTTTATAGAAAATATCCATAGGTATAAGGATAAAATTCTACTTAGGCCCCAAGAAATATCTAATAATCCAGAGCTTATCCGCCGTCTTGGCATTATTGCTATGAATACTGCAATCGAGGTTGATATTTATGGGAATGTTAATTCTACCCATATTTCTGGAACCAATATGATGAATGGTATTGGGGGGTCTGGTGATTTCACTAGGAATGGCTACTTGTCAATTTTCACAACTTCGTCTACTGCAAAGGATGGAAAAATTTCTTCTATTGTTCCAATGGTTTCTCATGTTGACCACACTGAGCATGATGTAATGGTTATTGTAACTGAGCAGGGTGTTGCGGACCTAAGGGGTTTAACACCTATTGAAAGGGCCAGAGAAATTATTAAAAACTGTGCCCATCCTGATTACAAACCTATGCTAGAAGACTACCTTAATAAGGCTATAAATCTTCGTGGGGGACACACTCCACATATATTAGAAGAAGCTTTTGACCCCTACACAAGGCTTAGGGAAACTGGGTCAATGGTTAAAGGGGATAGTTAGCTTCTATAGGGAGGAAATATATATATGGTAGAACAACTGAAGATAGGAATTATATGGTCTGGCAAAATTGAAAACAAATTTGATTTAAATTCTGATTCAATTATTATTTATGACAATGTAAAAATGTCTGATGCTTCTAAGTATTTTGAGGAGCTTAAAAATTTAGGCGTAGAAACTATTATCACTACGGCTGGTTTAAATAGGGAAATAAAAAATAGAGATAGTATAAATATTATAGTTGCCTATCCTGATGAGATGAATATTTTAGATACTATTAGTTACATTGAACACGACCTTGGGATTGAGGGTACTAAAATCGCCCTTGTTATTCACGAGGACAATGTTTTAAATATTAAGCAGTTAAATAAATTTATTAAAAATACTATTGAACCCCATTATTTTAAAAGGGAGTCTGACTTAAATGATATTGCTAAGAAGATTAGCAAGATGGACTACTATGGAGTTATTACTGGACCTACTTTTTCAGACCTTATTGAAAGTATTGGTCTTAGGAGCTTCCCCTTACTTTTTGGTAAGGATGTTGTAATAGAAAATATAAGCAAGGCTAAGGAAATGAATGAGTTCCTATATACTAAAAACTCCTTAACAGAAAAGATTAGAAATGTAATCTATGAGCTACCCCAGGCAGTAATCATAACTAATGTTAATGGAGATATTTTAATGGTAAACCCGGCTATTAAAAATGTTTTTCCTGAAAAAAATATAAGTCTTATGGATACTAATGTATCAGACTTGTTTATAGATTTTGACCTTAGTATTTTGGAGGAAAAGGAAAAAATAACTAAATTTTTTAGGACCAATAATGGAAAAGAGGTCTATTTAAATGCTAAGAATTTTAATTTAAATTTATCCAAACATAGTTTTAGCAAGGGCTTTATCTTCTACTTCCAAGAGACTAGTGAGATTATAAGAATAAAAAAACATATAAAGGAAACTACGGCCAAGGGCTTTGTTGCCAACTATCAGTTTTCTGATATTATCCACGAAAGTCCTAGTATGAAAAGTATTATAAAGAGGAGTAAAAAAATTGCAAAAAGTGAATTTACCGTCCTAATTGAGGGAGAAACTGGAACTGGTAAGGAGATGTTTGCCCAGTCTATCCATAATTATAGTAGTAGGTTCAAGGGCCCCTTTGTTGCTGTTAATTGTGCAAACTTAACAGACACCCTACTGGAAAGTGAGCTTTTCGGTTATGAACCTGGTGCTTTTACTGGTGCAAATAGGGAGGGTAAGACTGGTCTTTTTGAATATGCTGATGGTGGGACTATTTTTCTTGATGAGATTAACCAAATATCTGTCCCCCTGCAAAAAAAGATTCTTAGGGTTATCCAGGAAAAGCTTATCCTTAAAATTGGTGGTGATAGGATTATTCCTGTCGATGTCAGGATCATTGCATCTAGTAATGAAAGCCTTCTAAGGAAGGTGGAGAAAAATGAATTTAGAAAGGACTTGTATTATAGGTTAAATGTCTTAAATATTAACCTACCCCCTTTACGTGATAGGACTGAAGACTTGCCTAGTTTAATAAAGTTCTTTCTAAATAAGATTTTTTCTGAAACTGGGGAGAGGATAAATATTTTCAAGGATTCCCTTATTATGAACTACATTAAAAACCATACTTGGCCTGGAAATATACGGGAGTTAGAAAATTTTATATATAGGTACTCTGTGGTCTATGATGGAGGGCTAGATTCTGTTGTTGATGGTTATGATTACTTTGGATTTGACCAAGATTTAAACTACCAGGTTCCTGATGGTAAGTTATTAATCCAACTATCAAGCTTGGCCAATATGGAAAAAGAAATTATAAACCATGTCTTAGATCTTTTTAAAGGAAACCAAACTAGTGCTTCTGAATTTTTAGGTATCCACAGAAATACTATTAGGAATAAATTAAATAATGGTGGTTATTAAACTTATAAATTATGAAATGGAGGAAAATTATGGGAGATTTATCTTTTAAGTTATCAAGATTAAGTATGACCATGATAGAGGGTGAGGTTATTGAGTGGTTTAAAAATGAGGGGGACTTTGTTGAGCAAGATGAGCCTCTTTTAGAGGTTCAAACTGATAAGGTGGCTATGGAAGTAACATCACCTAAGACAGGATATATTAAAAGCATTACTGCTAAGGCTGGAGATATTGTTCCTGTAGAAGATGAACTTTGTATTATATCTACAGATGGATCAGGGGCTGACAGTAGTCCTAGTGAACCTACTGAAGCCAAGCCTGATGCAGGTCCTAGTAAGCCTGACTTAGAAAATACTGGACCTAAGGAAGTTATCAGTCTTGAAAAAGGACCTAGAAAGAAGATTTCGCCTCTTGCTAAAAAGATTGCCCAAAAAGAGGGTCTTGATTATTCTAACTTAACTGGTACTGGGGTTAATGGCCTAGTTGTAAAGGCTGATATTTTAAAGGTCCTAGAAAATAAACCAAGTCCTAGTTCCAATGAGGTTTATGTAGATGGTGGCTATGAGACTATTCCTATGAAGGGTATTAGGAAGGTTATTGCTGAGAAGATGATGTTAAGTCAAAAATCTACTGCCTCCCTTACTACTTTTGCCGAGGTTAGCCTGGATAAGATAGCTGAGATGAGAAAAGTTGTTCCCCTATCTTATACAACATTTATATTAAAGGCTGTTGCCAATGCCCTGGCTGAGTACAAAATTATAAACTCTAGGATTGAAGATGAAAATATCCTAATGATGAATGATATTAATGTAAATGTTGCTATGAGTGTTGATGAGCAATTGTTTACTCCTGTTATTAAAAATGCTGATAAGAAAAACCTTATAGCCATTAGTGATGAGGTTAAGAATTATTCCGAAAAGGCTAAGGATAAAAAGTTAACTATGGAGGACCTAGAGGGTGGAACTTTCACTGTTACTAATTCTGGTGTTTTTGGTTCCCTATTCTTTACTCCAATGATTAACTATCCTCAAAGTGCTATTTTAGGTATGGGAAAAATTAAAAAAGTTCCTATTGTTAATGAAGATAATGAAATAGTTATAGGAAGAGAAATGATCCTGGGCTTAACATATGACCATAGGTTGATTGATGGTGAGATTGCTGTTAAGTTCCTACAAAAGGTAATTTCCTATATAGAAAATCCAAAACTATTATTTTAAGGCTTTTAACTAAGTTTATTAAGGAGGAATTAATATGAGTCAATTTACTAAAGAGCAATATATGGAGATTTACAGATATTTATATTTGGCTAGGCATACTGAGGATAAAATGGTTGAATACTTCCACCACTCTGCCTTTCCTGAACTACCTCATAGTAGTAAGGGGCAAGAGGCTGTATCTGTAGGGGCTGTTTATGGTCTTAGAAAGGAAGACCAAATTTCCCCAGCCTTAAGAACCAGGGGGGCTTTTTTAACCAAGGGTATTTCTTCAAGAGATATGATGGCTGGTGCCTTTGCCAAGGATACTAAGCAAAGTAGGTCCAAGCAAACTTCCCACCATTTAGGAGATCCTGATGTTGGTGTTTTATTTACAACTGGGGTTGTAGCTGCTAACTTACCTGTGGCTGTTGGGGCTGCCTTGGCCTTTAAAATGGAGAAAAAGGATAATATTGTTGTTGCCTTCTTTGGAGATGGAGCTTCAAGTAGGGGAGATGTTCACGAGGCTATGAACCTAGCAGCTCTTTGGGACCTTCCTATTGTTTTTATCTGTGAAAATAATGGCTATGCCATATCAACTCCTTTAGAAAGAACTACTAAGGTAAAAAATATTGCAACCAGGGCTGCTGGCTATGGTATGCCTGGTGTAATTGTAGATGGTAATGACTTTTTCGAGGTCTATAATGCCACTGAAGAGGCCTATAAAAGGGCTAGAAATGGTGAGGGACCAACCTTAATTGAATGTAAGACTTATAGGTTTGAAAAACACTCTGAAAGAGATCCTAGGGATGTTAGACCCCTGGAAGAAATAGAAGAATGGAAGGCAAAATGTCCAGTTAAGAGGTTTAAAACTTTTGTTTTAGACAATGATGTCTTAACTAGTGAAGAAGTTGAAGAAATTGAAAATAGTGTCCATGAAGAAGTTCTAGATGCTATAAAGTTTGCTGAAGACTGTCCATACCCACCTGCTGATATTTTACTTGATAATGTTTATTCTAAATAAGGAGTGATAGTATGCGTAAAATGATGAGAGAATCTATAAATGATGCTTTAAGGGAAGAGATGTTAAATGATGAAAAAGTATTCTTAATTGGTGAAGATATTGGTGCCTATGGTGGTACCCTACAAATAACTGCTGGTTTATTTGATGAGTTTGGCCCAGAAAGAGTTAGGGATACTCCAATTTCTGAGTATGCTATTACGGGGGCATCTGTTGGAGCGGCTATTATGGGTATGCGTCCTGTTTTAGAGTTAATGTATGCAGACTTCCTTCCTTTGGCTGCTGACCAACTGGTAAATAATGCAGCCAAGGTTAGCTATGGAACTGATGGTTCTATGAATGTTCCAATGGTTATAAGGGCACCTTTTGGTGCTGGTACTAGGTCTGGTATGCACCACAGCCAAAACCTAGAATCCTGGTTCTTAAATGTGCCTGGTATAAAGGTGGTAATGCCTTCTAATGCTTATGATGCCAAGGGTTTATTAAAGTCTGCCATAAGGGATAATAATCCTGTTTTATTTTTAGAACATAAGATGTTATTAGGTGCTAGGGATGAGGTGCCAGAGGAAGAATACCTTATCCCAATTGGCAAGGCTGAGGTGAAAAAAGAAGGGGAGGACCTGACTATTGTAAGCTGGGGAAAAATGGTTGGAGAATCTCTTAGGGCTGCTAAAACCCTAGAAGAAGAAGGGATTTCTGTAGAAGTAATTGACCTAAGAACCATATCACCAATTGATGAGGATACTATTGTTAATTCTGTTATAAAAACTAGTAGGCTTTTAGTTGCCCACGAAGCAATTAAGACCGGGGGCGTAGGTGGAGAAATAGCAGCAATTGTTGCAGACAAAGCTTTTGGCTATTTGGATGCACCTATAATGAGGGTTGGAGCACCTTTTGCCCCAGTACCATATAGTCCAAGCTTAGAAGATGCCCATATGGTTGGTGCTGAAGATATTATAAGTACGGCTAAATATATGTTTGGTAAGGAGAGTTAATTATGGAAATGACTGTGGCTAGCTTTTTCAATGATTTTTACTTTATGGGGGTCTTCCTTCTAATAGGTTTTATTCTTAGAGAGGTAATAAAACCCTTGCAAAAATTATTTATACCAACAGCTGTCATTGGTGGATTAGTTGCCTTAATCGTGGGTCCACAAATTTTAAATGTTGTACCTATACCAGAAGAATCCTTTTCTGGTATGAGTACAATGATTGCCATAATTATGACCAGTCTAGTCTTTGGTACAAAGATTGATAAAACCAGGGTTAAATCCTATCTAGACTACACCTTAGTTATTGTTATGGTCTATGGTATGCAACTAGGCGTAGGACTTTTATTAGGTAAGTTCCTTGGAAAGTTCTGGGTAAACCTTCCAGAAGGCTGGGGAATGATGGGGGTTGTTTCTTTTTGGAATGGACACTCTGTTGCTGCTCCTGCAGGACTTGCCTTTGAAGAACTTGGGGTTTCTGGAAATTATGATATGGGGATGATACTTTCAACAATAGGTATTATAGTTGCCATAAGTGTTGGTATGATCCTAGTAAACTATGGAGTTAGGAAGGGATATGCTAAAAATTTAAACCTAGATACAGTGGATGGAAAGTTAAACATCTCTTCTTTATCAGGAGCTATTGATGTTGATAAAAGGGTTGCTCTTGGAGAAGAAACAGTATCATCTGTTAGTGTAAATAGTTTGGCCTTACATTTTGCTTATATAGCTACAAGTATCTATTTTGGGGGACATATACTTAATTTCTTAAAAAATATTTTCCCAGCCTTTGCCAGTATCCCATCTTTCGTTGGAGGTATGCTTGGAGCCTTAATTATGTGGAAAATAATGACTAGCTTAAAATTAGACAAGTATGTTGATAAAAAAACTATACAGACTATTTCTGGTTTTGCCTTAGAATTTTTAATTTTTGGTGCAGTAGCTACAATATCTGTTGAACTAGTTACCCAGTTCTTTATACCAATAATTATCTATTCAGCAGTAATAGTCCTATTAATAATAGCCATCTTCTTTAGGCTAGGTAAGTACTTTAAGCAAGATTTCTTTGAAAAAATGCTAATCGGTTTTGGACAAACAACTGGAAACTCTTCAGCTGGATTGGCTGTTTTAAGATGTGTAGACCCAGAGATGAAAAGTACTGCAGCTGAAGCTTGTGCCATAGGTACAACCTTATGGGCACCTGTTTACAGCCTACTACCAGCCTTTGGTCCAGCCCTTGCCTTAAGTAATATTTGGGCCCTGGCAGGTATTGGTTTTGCTATAATGCTAGTTTCATATATCTTATTACGATTTGTTTTATGGAAGTAAATTAATTCACTTATACTATTAGGAGGATATATATGGGAAATAAAATAGAAGATATAGTAGTAATAGGAGGTGGCCCTGGTGGGTATGTTGCTGCCATTAGGGCAGCCCAACTAGGGGCTAAGGTTACCCTGGTTGAAAAGGAAAAACTTGGTGGTACCTGCCTTAATGTAGGTTGTGTTCCTACAAAGGCCCTACTTCACTCTGCTTCCTATATGAGGATGGCAGATGAGTCCAGCTCCCAAGGTGTAAACCTAGAACTTAAGTCTTTTGACTGGACCAAGGTCCAAGAAAATAAGGAAAATATAGTAAATAAATTAGTTAATGGTGTTTCTAGTCTTTTGGCTGGTAATAAAATAGAAGTTATAAATGGAGAGGCATCTTTTATTAATGATTCAGCTATTGAAATTAAGACTGGCAAGTCTAGTAAGGTTAAAAAGGCTGACAAGTTTATAATTGCAACTGGGTCTAGGTCTGTTGACCTACCAATTCCAGGCCTTGAAAATAATGAACATTGTATAAACTCCACAAAGGCCCTAGGCTTAAAAGAGCTACCTAAATCAGTAGTTATAATTGGTGGAGGGGTAATAGGAGTAGAAATGGCCACAATATTTAATGACTTCCAACTAGATGTTACCATTGTGGAAGCAGAGGATAATATCCTACCTATGATGGACAAGGACCTAGCCAAGGAATTAGAGAAGAGCCTAAAGGCTAGGGGGATTAAAATCTACACAGGCTCTAGGGTTGAGCTTGTTGAAAATAAAAATACAGAACAACATATAAAAATAAAAACCAAGGACAAGGAAGAAATTCTTAAGGCTGAAAAGGTCTTAGTAGCTACTGGTAGAAGGCCTTATACAGATGGACTAGCCCTTAAAAATGCTAAGATTAAGGAAGAAAAAGGAAAAATTTTAGTCAATGAAAATTTCCAAACTAGCAGTCCAAATATCTATGCAATTGGAGACTGTATTGGTCAAATAATGTTGGCCCATGTTGCCTCAAGCCAAGGTGAAATAGCGGCTGAAAACGCTGCTACTGGATCTAAAAAAACCTTTGATCCTAAAACCAACCCATCTTGTGTATACACCAATCCTGAGGTTGCAAGTGTAGGCCTATCAGAAGATGAGCTAAAGGAAAAGAAATTAGACTATAAGTCTGCTAGGTTCCCTTTAGTTGCCAATGGTAAATCTTTAATAGAAAACGGAGGCCAGGGTTTTGTTAAGGTCCTATTGGATAAAAAATATAATGAAATACTAGGAGTCCATATAATAGGTCCTGGTGCAACAGAACTAATAGGTCAACCAGCCCTTGCCATAGGAGTTGAAGCAACTTCTGATGAAATAATAAATACAATCCATGCCCACCCTACAGTATCAGAATCAATTAGGGAAGCAATGATGTTGGCAGATAAAAAAGCTATTCATATGATGTAAAAAAAGTCTAATTCCTTAGGAATTAGACTTTTTATATTAAACTAAACTTAAGAAATCTTCCAGGGTCATACCTGCAATATAAACTCCTAGGTCCACATCCTTTAACCTAGACCTAACCTCATCTTTATCGTGCCTTAAACCCAATAATTTCTCTTCCAAGCCAATTATTTCCTCTTGTCCAAAGAAGTCCCCATAAATTTTTGCCTTTTTAATAAGTCCCGACTCTACCTCTAAGTGAAGTTCAACTATACCAAAATCAAACTTATTAGTCTTTACTATATCATACTCTGGAGCCTTACCAATATTCCACTCCCAGGTTCCATACTTCTTATCAACCAACTTATTTATATTCTCAATATCTTCACTAGAAAATTCATGCTCCCTAATACCTTCCATATTGTTCAATAAATAATCATACAGCCTACTTAAGAACTCTTCAATGTCCATCTCCTCAGACATATGGTCTGCTATATTTGTAACCCTGCTCCTAGTAGATGCAGTATTACGACTCTTTATCTTGGCTGGGTGGGGCCTTAAAGATTTAGATATAAAAGACATATCTGCATTATATAAAAGAGTTCCATGGTGCATCAGCCTACCATTTTTATAAGACTGGGCATTACCAGAAAACTTAGCATCCCCTATTAAAAGGTCATTTCTTCCAACTAGTTTAGCCTCTATACCTAAGGTCTTTAAAAAATTTACTACTGGCTCTGTAAACTCTTTAAAATCATTAAATTTGTCAGCATCAATAGTCTTTATTATAGTAAAGTTAATATTACCCAAGTCATGAAAAACAGCTCCACCACCTGACTGTCTCCTTATAACATCTATATTATTTTCCTTAACAAAATCAATATCAATTTCTGCCATGGCATTTTGATTCCTGCCTATAATAACTGATGGAGCGTTCCTCCAAAGAATAACCATATCATCCTTTAATTGTGTTAAAACATATTCCTCCATAGCTAAATTAAACGCCGGCTTCGTATTTTCACTATTGACTAACAGCATTTTACCACACCTTTCTCCTAATTTTTAAATTCAAGTTATTATATTTAACCAGGCCCCTAGCCAAATAAAAATTAATATATAATATATTTTATATTAATTTGAATATTCTGTTATTTTAAATTGAGCCAGTGGCTAAGAAGTCCTACCTCCTTATTATATCCCACTTTGAGCCAAATGTATATCCTAGTAGACAAGTTTTGTATAATTTTACATAAGCTATTTTCCTCCTAAATAAATCCTACTTTTTTAGGGAAAAAATCGCCCTTACAAAATTTTATTGCAATTAATTTTTATAATATATATAATCTAAATACTATAAGCATTTCTTTAAATAAAATTTAGGGGGTAAGTTTATGAATTATCTTATTAAAAATGTAGAAATTTATGACCCAGAATCTAATTCTTATAAAAAAGAAGACCTTTATATAAATAAGGGAAAGATAGAAAAAATTGCCAAGGACCTTAATCTTCCCAGTGAAAAAATTATTAAGGGAGAGGGCCTAACCCTTGTGCCAGGATTTATCGATATCCATACCCACGAAGATCCCATAGAAAAAGATTCTCAAGTTAGGTTCCACACCCAAGAGGCTATGTTGAATATGGGAGTTACAACTGTAGTTGGTGGAAATTGTGGTTTTTCACCCAAGGATATTTCAGAATATTTCGGATATATAGACCAGTACGGTTCTCCAATAAATATCCTCCTATATGGTGGCTATAACTACATAAGGAGTACCCTAAGCCCAAGTTCATCCAAGTCTGGTTCCAGCTACAAACTAGGTGATGTCCATAAAATTTTAAGCCCAGGGGAAATAGAAAAACTTAATCCTCTTGTTAAGCAGTTTATGGACCAAGGTGCCCTTGGCCTATCATTTGGACTAGAGTATTCACCTGGCACTACAACTGAAGAAGTAATTCAGGTCATTAATATGCTAAAACCTTATGAAAACTCTCTAGCTGCTGCCCATTATAGGTATGATAATAAAAGAAGTCTTGAGGCTATAAATGAGTGTATCCACATAGCTAAAACTACTGGACTACCATTTATCTTCTCCCATATTGGCAGTTGTTCTGCCTTTGGATATATGGAGGAATCCCTAAAACTTTTAAGTGGGGCCATAGGAGATGGTGTGGACATTATAGCTGATTGCTACCCTTATAATGCCTTTAGTACTAGGATTGGATCAACTGTATTTGATGATGGTTGTTTTGAATCCTGGGGCAAGGGTGTAGAGTCTATTTTTGTAACTGAAGGCAAATATAAAAACCACTACTGCACTGAAGAGATATTTGACTACCTAAGGGAATATGAACCTGATGCTTATGTTGTTGCTTTTGTTATGGATCAAGATGAGGTAAACCTGGCTCTTAAAGACCCAAATGTAATGATAGCAAGTGATGGAAACCTAACTAATGGCCAAGGCCATCCTAGAGGGGCTGGGACCTTCCCAAGAGTCCTTGGAAAAATTTCTAGGGAAGAAGAGATCTTATCATTTGAAGAAGCTATTAGAAAAATGACCCTAATGCCTGCAAATAAGCTTGGGTTTTCTTCTAAGGGAAGGATAAAGGTTGGCTGTGATGCTGATATAACAATTTTAAATAAAAAAACTATTATAGACAAGGCCAGCTATGACAATCCTACTAAGGCTCCAGAAGGTATTGAATATGTCTTTGTAAATGGTGAACTAGTCCTTGAAGGAGGGAAAATAATAAATAAAACATCTGGTAAGGCCATAAGAAGGCAAGAAATAAATTAGACCCATATAAAATAGTAAAAAAATAAACCTTACTGGTTTTCCAGTAAGGTTTTTCTTCATGAGCCTAGCAACGTCCTACTCTCCCAGGTCGTCTCCAACCAAGTACCATCAGCGCTGAGATGCTTAACTTCTGTGTTCGGTATGGGT
>JASLBE010000038.1 GCA_030146705.1 Tissierellales bacterium
AATTGACTTGTAATCAATAGGTTGGGGGTTCAATTCCTCTCGCCAGCTCCAAATTAGGGAGTGTGCCCGAGTGGTTAAAGGGGACGGACTGTAAATCCGTTAGCTATGCTTTCACTGGTTCGAATCCAGTCACTCCCACCACTGATTTTTATATATAATTTATGCGGGAGTGGCTCAGTGGTATAGCATCGCCTTGCCAAGGCGAGGGTCGCGAGTTCGAATCTCGTCTTCCGCTCCATAAAATTTAATTTAAGTAAACTTTGCGGGTGTAGCTCAGTGGTAGAGCCCCAGCCTTCCAAGCTGGTTGCGAGGGTTCGATTCCCTTCACCCGCTCCATTTTTTTATAAAAAAATAAATATATGCACCCGTAGCTCAGCTGGATAGAGTGTCTGGCTACGAACCAGAAGGTCGGGGGTTCGACTCCCTCCGGGTGTGCCATGAATTTTATACACTACATTATGTAGTGTATTTTTAGTATATAAGGAAATTTGACTTGACAAAATTTTTATTTGTTATATAATAAATAAAAATTAAGAATTATAGAAAATATAATAAATAAACAAGGAAGAAAAGAGTAGCTATAAATAAGTTCTAGCGAGTCAGGTATGGTGGAAGCTGATAATGTAGTTTATAGTGAAAAACATTTTGGAGTTTCTACATTGAACTAGAGTAGGTGTAGACGGTTTAGCTCGTTATTGCTATAGAGTTGGAATATAAATATATATTTAAATATAAGGTGGTACCGTGGAGATTCTTCGCCCTTTGGTGGAGGATCTTTTATTTTGTAAAATTTTAAGGAGGAGTTAAAATGAAGGAGTTAAGAGATACACAAATTGCAATTAAAGAGATAAAAGATTTTTTTGAAAATAGATTGGCTAAGGAGTTAAATTTAATTAGGGTCTCTGCCCCATTATTTGTTAAACCAGAAAGTGGATTAAATGATAACTTAACAGGTAAGGAAAAAGCTGTTTCATTTCAAATGAGAAAGTATGAACAAGACTTAGAGATTGTACAATCTTTAGCTAAATGGAAGAGGTTGGCTCTTAAATCTTATGGTTTTGATTTATATGAAGGAATTTATACAGATATGGATGCTATTAGGCCTGATGAAATTTTAGATGCTACACATTCAATTTATGTTGACCAATGGGACTGGGAAAAAATAATAAAGAAAGAAGATAGGAATTTCGATTATTTACAAAAAATAGTTAGGTCTATTTTTAGGGTTTTTAAGGAAACAGAAGCCTATTTAGAAGAAATTTATCCTGGTAAATGGCTTAAGAAATTGCCGGAAGAAATTACCTTTATATCTACCCAGGAATTAGAAGATAGGTATCCTGACAAGACTCCAGAAGAAAGAGAAAGATTAGCTGCTAAAGAGCATAAGGCCATATTTATCCATCAAATAGGCAAGCTACTAAAGTCTGGTGAAAAGCATGATTTTAGAGCTCCTGATTATGATGATTGGGAGTTAAATGGAGATATAATATTTTGGAACCCTATATTAGATGATTGCCTAGAACTTTCTAGTATGGGTATTAGGGTAGATGAAGAAAGACTTGACAAACAACTAAAACTTGCCAAGGCAGATGAAAGAAGGGAATTATTTTATCATAGGCAGTTAATGGAGGGTAAGTTACCGTATACAGTTGGTGGTGGAATTGGTCAATCTAGGATGTGTATGTTTTTCTTAGATAAAAAACATATAGGTGAAGTTCAAGCATCTGTATGGTCTGATGATGTGATAGAATATAGTGAAAGAGAAAATATATTTCTATTATAAAGGAAGTGGAATTTATGTATAAATATAAGAATGTTGAGATTGAACTAATCTGTGGAGATATTACCAAGCAAACTACAGATGCCATAGTAAATGCTGCTAATAATACCCTACTTGGTGGTGGTGGAGTGGATGGTGCAATTCATAAGGCAGGGGGCAAGGAAATTTTAGACCAGTGTAAAAAAATTGGAGGCTGTCCTACTGGAGAGGCAAAAATAACTGTTGCTGGAAACTTAAAGTCTAAGTATGTAATTCATACTGTAGGTCCTATATATAAGGATGGTAGGCAAGGTGAGGATAAACTATTATATAATGCCTATTATAATTCCTTAAGCCTAGGATATGAATATGGGCTTAAAACTATTTCTTTTCCATCTATATCAACTGGGGCTTATAACTATCCAATTAAGACTGCTGCAGTTTTGGCTCTAGAAGGGGTAATAGATTTTCTTGATGAAAATGAAGACTCATATGACAAAGTAACATTTGTTTTATTTTCAGAAGAAGATTATATGGTTTATAAAGAAATTTGTGACAAAAAGTTATCATAATTTGACAATAATAAAATAGTGGAGTATACTTCATTTTAAAGGTTAAGGATATAAGGGAACCTAAAGGGGTGTGTTACTATATTTGCTGAAACTCATAAAATAATTGGAATAAAAATGAATAAGGAAATTCTTGATATATATGGTATAAGTTTAGATGAAAAAAATCTAGTTTGGGGGTCTGTTCTTCCAGACTACTATCCAAAGTATAAGCTAATAAGACACTATAAGGATGAAAGTATAGACTTTATAGCAAATGAAATAATGAAGATTATATATTCTAATAAAAACTTAGACTTACAAAATCCTAATCCTCTGGAAATGAAAATTTTAAGCCGTAGGATAGGGATTGTTGCTCATTATATATCAGACTATACCTGCCTGCCACATGCTAATAGGTGGACATTTAAAGATAATATGCTAAAGCATATTAAATATGAAAAAGACTTAAATGATTATGCTATAAATCATGATTTTAGAAAAAATAAAATTTACTCCGAGGACTTAGATATATATGATATAAATCCAAGAGAACTGAGGAAAAATATAAAAAAATATATAAATAATATTTTAAAAGAAGAGTATAGGATAAAAACTAATTTTGATAATGATTTGGACTTTGCTCTTTCACTAAACTTAAAGCTATTATACTTTATACTAGACACTATTAATGTTTTTAGTGAGGAAATAGAGGGACATTTTGCCTTTCAAATTTAAAATATGGATATTATTAATTTAAAGACTAGATACTAGCTAGTCTTTTTTTGTTTAAATAGAAAGTCACAATTGAAAGATGGGGCTAGATTTGATATAATTATATTTCACGGAAACATAGTAGGATTAATTTTAAATGGGAAACTTATAATAAAAGAAAACATAAATGGGAGAAAGGCGGGAGATGAATTTGGCTATAGCTAAAGAAAATTATTATAATATATATGAAAAATTAGAGCATAAATTTTTATATAATAATGATTTAAATTCAATACATATCCTGCTGAACCTATATGATTTGGACAAAAATATTAAAAATATCCATCCTAAATATATTTCTTCAGATAGGGTTAGAAAATCAATTAGTAATATACTGGAGTTTAATGAAAATGGGGAAGAAATAGCTAGTATAATTAGTAGGGTACTCCATGAAGATATTAGTAGACTAGAATTATACATATGTATAGAGGGGTATAAAAATGGATACTTTAACAAGAGACTTGCTAATAAACTAGAGAATATAACAATTGAAAATATATCGTGTGATAGGCTTTATAATAAGGAATATTTGCACCACTTTGATACATCTAGTAATGAAATAGTAAGGGCCAAGTATAAACTTTATAGGGAGCTTGATGAGAACTTAGAAAGTAAGGAGATTTATAGTTTAATTAGTGATTATAATAGGTTGGTCATTGAGACTAAGCTTTTAAATATAAATTCAGACTTGGAAAAAGAAATGGAAATTGAACCCTTGGCTCCTAAGGAAATAGAAGATGTTATAGAGAATGTTTTTAAGATAATATTAGATAGTACAAGTAGTATTTACAAAGAATCATATTGGTATGGCTTGAATGATAGGGTATTAAAACGATATAGATAAAATTTGAAAACTAAGTTAGTAAACTAACTTAGTTTTCTTTTGTAAATATGATACAATTATTATGTAAAATGGAGGTAGGTATGGTAATTTTAGGCATAGATCCAGGTATAGCAACCGTTGGTTATAGTATAATAGAGTGTAAAGGAAACCATTATAGGGTTTTAGACTATGGTGTAATAACAACAGCCCCTACTATGATTTTCCCCCAGAGGCTTGCCAGTATATATAATAGGCTAGTAGAACTAATAGATGAATATGAGCCAGAAGACTTGGCTATAGAGGAGTTATTTTTCAATAAAAACGTTAAGACAGCAATAAAAGTTGCCCAAGCTAGAGGGGTGGAGGTTCTCGCGGGTGTAAATAAGGGGTTAAATATCTATGAGTACACACCTCTTCAAATAAAACAGGCTGTTACTGGCTATGGTAGGGCAGATAAAAACCAGGTCCAACAAATGGTTAAAATGTTACTTAACTTAGAAGAAATACCTAAGCCTGATGATGCTGCCGATGCATTAGCAGTAGCAATATGTCATGGAGCAGGTTTAAAATTTAAAGATAATTTCTTAATGAAATAAAAAAGGGTGAATTAATTGATAGATTTTATTATAGGAGATGTTGTAAAAATAGGTGAAGACTTTGTAGTATTACAAAATAATAATATGGGTTATAAAATATTTACGCCTAGCCTAACTATGCTCAATATAGAACTTGGAGAGAAAAATATTATGATGTTTACTAGGCTAATAGTTAGGGAGGATGATATGTCCTTGTACGGTTTTTTAGATGAGACAGGGTTAGATATGTTTAACCTACTGCTACTAGTTTCTAGAATAGGGCCTAAGGTAGCCATAGGTGTCTTATCAACTCTTAGGCCTAATGAGATAAAAAGGGCTATTATAAAGAAAGAGCCAGAGGTGCTTGCCCAAGCTCCAGGTATAGGTAAGAAGACTGCTGAAAGAATCATTTTGGAACTTAAGGATAGGATAGATGAAAATGAACTATTAATTGATGCTAGTTTTGATAAAGAAGAAAAAGAAGACCTTATTAATACCAGGGAAGCAGTAGAGGCACTGACTTCTCTTGGCTATACTAAATATGAAGTTGAAAAAATCATCAAGTCTATGGATTTAAACAATATGACAGTTGAAGATATAATTAGGGATGTTTTAAAGAAATTATCTATGTAAGAAGGTGAAAATATGGAAGAAGAAAGAATTATTGCTAGAGATTTAAAGGAAGAAGATATTGAAAGTGAGCTGACTCTTAGGCCTAAACTTATGAAGGACTACATAGGCCAGGATAAGGTAAAGGAACAGCTTGAAATTTTTATTAAGGCTGCTAAGGGTAGGGGTGAGTCCTTGGACCACGCTCTTTTATATGGACCTCCAGGACTAGGAAAAACAACTCTTGCTAATATTATCGCCAATGAAATGGGGGTAAATATTAGGGTAACATCAGGGCCAGCAATTGAAAGACCTGGTGACTTGGCTAGTATTTTAACCAACCTAGGGGAAGATGATGTATTATTTATAGATGAAATTCACGCTATTAATAGGACTGTAGAAGAAATCTTATATCCTGCTATGGAAGACTTTGCCTTAGATATAATAATTGGAAAAGGACCATCCGCCAGGTCTGTTAGGCTTGACTTGTCCAACTTTACCTTAATTGGTGCTACTACAAGGGCTGGGCTTTTAACTTCTCCACTTAGGGATAGGTTTGGAGTAATGTTGAATTTAGAGCTTTATGATATTGATAGTTTAAAGGAAATAGTAATTAGGTCTGCTAGTATTTTAAATATACCTATAGACGAGACTGGGGCTTTAGAGATAGCAAAGAGATCTAGGGGGACACCAAGGATTGCCAATAGGCTATTAAAGAGGGTCAGGGATTATGCAGAAGTTATAGAAGGTGGAAAAATTGATGCTATGGTAGCCAAACGAGGACTTAAGATGCTAGAGGTTGATTCCTTGGGGCTTGATAAGGTTGATAGGAAGCTAATCTTAACCTTAATTGAAAATTTCAAGGGGGGACCAGCAGGATTGGATACCTTGGCAGCTGCAACGGGAGAAGAAGCAAACACTATAGAAGATGTGTATGAACCATATTTACTACAGATAGGTTTTTTAAATAGGACACCAAGAGGAAGGGTTGTAACAAAAAAGGCATATGAACATTTTAAAATAGCTTATGAGGAAGAGGAGTAAAGTATGAAAGGGAAATATAATTATAGTTTGTATAGGGTTTTGATGCTTACCTTTTTGATACTTATCTTTGGTTCAGTTGAACTAGGGTATGCAGATGGAGAATTTATTGATGTATCAATAGGGAGTTTTAGTAATAAGCTAAGTATTGGGGGAGAAAATGAACTAGTGGTAAAGGACTTGTCTGGAAATATTTTAGAATGTTTAGGAGCTAAGTTTATAGAAGTAGAACTAGCTGGTAAGTACCTTGTTTTATATGATAAAACAAGGAAGCTAAGTAGCTATAATACTAATGAGATTATGCTGGGTACAGAGTCAGGCTTAGTAGAAGTAAATAAAAGAAAATATAGGGGTGATTTAATCCTTAAAGCAAGTGGGAAAATAGTCAACCACCTAGATATAGAAGAATATTTATATGGGGTTGTTCCTAGAGAAATGGGAGCTAGCTTCCCAGTGGAAGCCTTAAAGGCCCAGGCTGTAGCCTCAAGGTCTTTTGCCCTTAGTAATAAAAACAAGCATAAATCAGAAGGTTTTAATTTATGTAATACAACCCATTGCCAGGTTTACTCTGGCTACTCTAGTGAAAATAAAAAAATAAATGAAATAATTGAAGCAACTAGAGGCCAGTATGTTTACTATAATGGGAATATAGCTGAAACTGTTTTTCATTCTAATAATGGTGGTTATATAGAAAGTGCCAGGGGGGCTTGGGGTAACCCTATAGCCTACCTTCAAAGCAAGGAAGATAGGTTTTCAGAGGGGACGGTAAATAGTGACTGGAGTTTTGAAATCTCAATAGCTGAATTAAATAATAAACTCAATAAGGCAGGGATAAAAATTGGGAGTTTAAAGGACCTAGAAATAGTAGGGCTTACTGATGGTAAGAGGGCTACTAGTATAAGGTTAATAGGGTCTACTGCTGAAGAGGTTATACCTGCTAGTAAGTTTAGGACTATTTTAGGAAATAATAACTTTAAATCTACTTACTTTACTATAAATGGAAGGGAAACCCTAGGAGTGGATAAGAATTTAGACTTGTATGTTCTAGATGGGTTGGAAATTTTTAAAGTCCAAGATAGTCCTATTTATGTAGAAGGTAGAAAAGGTTCGCTGAAAGAGAACCTAGCTAGTTTAAGCATATATGGAAGGACAGAGCTAGATGGGTCTAAGCCTAGTGGCTTAACCTCCTCTACCCTAAAGATTAAAGGAAAGGGTTTTGGGCATGGAGTTGGAATGAGTCAATATGGGGCCAAGGCTATGGCTGAAGCTGGATATGATTATTTAGAAATATTAGAATACTACTATGAAGGGACAGAAATATATTAATAAAGAGGTTAGGATATGAAGAAAGAAGATTTTTATTATGATTTACCAGAAGAATTAATAGCCCAATTTCCAATAGAGAATAGGGATAAGTCTAGGCTGTTAGTTTACAATAGGAAGAAAAAAAGTATAGAACATAAGGTTTTTGATGAAATTATAGATTATTTAGAGGCTGGAGACTGCTTAGTTTTAAACGACACTAGGGTTATGCCAGCTAGAATATTTGGAAATAGGCTTGGTAAGGAAGAAAGTATAGAAATATTACTCCTAAAGAGGGTCAAGGAAAATATATGGGAGGTAATGGTAAGACCAGGAAAGAAAGCTAGGCCAGGCCATGTTTTAGAATTTGGAGATGGTATTTTAACTGGGGAGGTCTTAAGCATTACAGAAACTGGTACTAGGCATATAGATTTTAAGTATGAAGGAATCTTTGAGGAAATTTTAAATAAATTAGGGGAAATGCCCCTACCACCATATATAAAGTTAAAGTTGGATGAGCCAGAAAGATACCAAACAGTTTACTCCAAGCATATGGGGTCAGCTGCAGCACCAACGGCAGGCTTACACTTTACCAAGGAACTTTTAGAAAAAATAGTTAACAAGGGGGTAAAAATAGCTTATGTTACCCTGCATGTTGGTTTAGGTACATTTAAACCAGTTACTGAAGATAATATTTTAGACCACCATATGCACTCAGAATATTGTTATATAACCAAGGAAAATGCAGACCTTATTAATGAAAGTAAAAGTTCTGGAAAAAAAGTTATTTCAGTTGGGACAACAAGTACTAGAACACTGGAGAGTCTAGCAGATAATAATGGGCATTTAGAAGAATCTGCTAGGTGGACAGATATATTTATATATCCTGGTTATGAATTTAAAGTAATAGATAAGTTGATTACTAACTTTCACCTGCCAGAGTCTACATTATTAATGTTGGTTAGTGCCCTAGCAACTAGGGATGAAATGTTGGAAGTTTATAAAGAAGCAATAAAAGAAAAATATAGATTTTTCTCCTTTGGAGATGCTATGTTTATAGAATAAGTAGGAGGAATTTATGGCTATAAAATTTGAATTACTAAAAGAATCTAAGGAGTGTAAGGCAAGGCTTGGAAAGATTACTACTCCTCATGGTGAAATAGAAACACCTATATTTATGCCTGTTGGAACAAGGGCAACTGTGAAGACTATGACACCAGATGAAGTGAAAGATTTGGGGGCTCAAATAATTCTTGGAAATACCTATCATTTACACTTAAGACCAGGAGAAGACCTAGTTGAAAAAGCGGGAGGTCTCCATAAATTTATGAATTGGGATGGACCAATTTTAACAGATAGTGGTGGTTTCCAAGTTTTCAGTCTTGGTGATAGGAGGAAAATTACAGAAGAAGGTGTTGAATTTAGGTCTCATATAGATGGGTCTAAGAAGTTTATAAGCCCAGAAAAATCTATGGAAATTCAAAACAAACTAGGTTCAGATATAATGATGTGTTTTGATGAGTGTGCACCTTATCCTGCTGATTATGATTATGTAAAAAAATCTATGGAGATGACAACTAGATGGGCTAAAAGATGTAAAGAGGCCCATAAAAATACAGACAAGCAAGCTCTTTTTGGAATAGTTCAAGGAGGAATGTATAAAGATTTAAGAGAAATAAGTGCCAAGGCCTTAGTAGAACTTGATTTTCCAGGTTATGCAGTTGGTGGACTTAGTGTAGGTGAACCTAAGGAGTTAATGAATGAAATGTTAGACTTTACAGTTCCATTTTTACCCAAGGATAAACCAAGATACCTAATGGGTGTTGGGTCTCCAGACTATTTGTTTGATGCTGTTATTAGGGGTATAGATATGGCAGACTGTGTACTTCCTACTAGGATAGCAAGAAATGGTACAGCAATGACTTCTGGAGGAAAGCTAGTAGTTAAAAATGCTAAGTTTAAAGAGGACTTTACTCCGCTAGACCCAGAGTGTGATTGCTATACTTGTAAGAACTACTCAAGAGCCTATTTAAGACACTTATTTAATGTCGATGAAATATTAGGACCTAGACTTTTAACTATCCATAACCTTTATTTCTTAATAAACTTAATGGAAAATATAAGGGAAGCAATAAGAAATGATAATTTATTAGAATATAGAGAAGAGTTTTACAAAAAATATGGATATGATGAATAAAAAAATGATTTTTTCTATTAAATGATGTATAATGTTATATTGTAATACAATAATAAAGGGGTGGAATAGAATGTCAGAAGTACTTAGAGGTTTAATATTTCCAATAGCTATGTTTGCTATACTATATTTCTTTTTAATAAGGCCACAAAAGAAGCAAGAGCAAGCAAAAAAAGAAATGATTAGCAATATTAAAGTTGGGGATAAAATTGTTACAATTGGAGGAATCCACGGTAAAGTAACAGTTGTCAAAGAAGACTTAGTTACTATAGAAACATCATCAGCTAATACAAGACTAGACATTTCAAAATGGGCTATAGGAACACTTAAAGATAAGTAAAGAAGAGCTTCCTCTTTGGAAGCTTTTTTAAAGGACTTTTTTCAATAAAAAGTATTAGATATCTTATAGTGGGTATCCACTATTTTTTATTGTTTATAATTAAATATAAAATTGTTAGGAGGAGTAATGTGAAAAATAAGAATACTATAATATTTGTATTAATATTAGCAATAGTAGCAGGTGCGGTATTTATAGCCTTTAATGGTTTGAAAATTGGAAAATTTGAAATACCAAAGGCTAAAGATTCAATAAACCTAGGGCTTGAACTTGCTGGAGGGGTTTATGTTGTATTGGAAGCAGATACAGACGCAAAAGGTGAAGAACTAGCAAGGCTTATGGAGCAAACGAAATCTATAATTAGTGAGAGGGTTGATGGTTTAGGAGTAACCCAACCAAATATTGCAATAGAAGATGAAAATAGGATAAGGGTAGAGTTGGCAGGAGTAGATGACCCACAAGAGGCCATAGACCTAATAGGTAAAACAGCCCAATTACAATTTGTTGATCCTAAGGGTCAGGTTATTTTAACTGGTAAAAATGTAGTTGGTTCAGATGTTAGAAGGCAAGATAGAGAAATGGGTCAAAGTGAAGTAGTAGTATCCTTGGAGTTTGATAAAGAGGGTAAAGAAAATTTTGCTAGGGCTACTGGAAGGCTTATTAATGAACCAAACAATGAAGATAGGATAATATATATTATATTAGATGACCAAATTATATCTAGTCCATCAGTACAATATGTTGGAAATGGAGGACAAGCCATAACAGATGGTATGGCCGTTATTACAGGAGGATTCGATGTAGAGTCTGCAACTCAACTATCAAACCTAATAAACGCAGGAGCTCTTCCTGTAGATATGATAGAAAGAACAACATCTGTAATAGGACCTACACTTGGTTTAGAAGCTTTTGAAAAAAGTATTTTAGCTGGTGGAATAAGTTTACTATTCATATTTTTATTAATGCTAGTAGTTTACAAGGTACCAGGTTTTATAGCTTCAGTAGGACTTATTATATATACTTTAATAGTAATAGGATTTATGTCTTTCCTAAAGGTAGTTTTAACATTACCAGGTATAGCAGGATTAATTTTATCAATAGGTATGGCTGTAGATGCCAATGTTTTGATATTTGAAAGAATAAGGGAAGAGTTAAAGGCAGGAAAAAGCATAAGAACATCTATTGATTCAGGCTTTAATAGGGCCTTAACATCTGTAATAGATTCAAATGTTACTACTTTAATTGCCGGTATAGTTTTATACTATTTTGGTACAGGACCTATAAAGGGATTTGGTGTAACGCTTATGATAGGTATTGTAGCATCTATATTAACAGCAGTTTTAATAACTAAGTATTTATTGAAACTAGTGGCTACAATTACTGGTGAAGGAAATATAAAAATATACGGAGCATAAGGAGGGATAAAATGGATGTTATAAAACACAGGAATAAGTTTAAGATATTATCTTTAATAATAATAATTCTAGGAGTAGTAATGTTTTTTGCCAAGGGGTTTAACTTAGGAATAGACTTTATAGGTGGAACTATAATTGAAGTAAACTTAGGTAAGTATGTGGAAGATAGTGAAATTAGAAATATCCTAGATGACTATGACAAAGAAGCTACTATACTGTACTCAGGAAACAAGCAAGAACATATAATAATTAAGTCGGCTATGGACTTATCTAATGATGATACAACGGAAATAATCAATAAGTTTATAGAAGAGTATAAGCTTGATGGGCACAATTATCAGGCTGATAAATTTGAACCATTAATGGGTAAGGAAATTAAAAGGAAGGCTTTACTTTCTACAACTATAGCGGTTATAGCTATGCTTATTTATATAACAATAAGATTTGAGTTTAAATTTGGACTATCAGCTATACTGGCCCTAGTACATGATATTTTAATTATGTTATCATTCTACCTAATTTTTAGGATACCTGTAGACAGTTCATTTATTGCAGCTATCTTGACAATATTAGGTTATTCTATAAATGATACCATAGTAATATTTGATAGGATAAGGGAAAACGACAAGCTATATCCAAAAGAAACTGCAGAGAACCTAGTAAACAATAGTATTAAACAGTCTTTGAGAAGGACTATTTATACATCATTAACTACTTTTATAGCAGTTGTTGTTGTTTATGTTTTAGGGGTAGAAGATATGAAAATTTTAGCACTACCTCTTATGATAGGTATATTAGCAGGAACATATTCATCATTATTTATAGCTTCTCCTCTTTGGTATGAACTATCTATAAAAGAGGAACTTAAAACTAAATCTGCTTAAAATAAGGAGGTTGATTATGGAAAAAGGTTTTATTTTAGTATTAATAATTGCGATTATCGTTGGTGTTTTTGCCATAGCTAACGGAGATAGGGTAGAGATAGACTTTATTTTTACCAAACTATATATGTCTCAGGCCATGGTAATAATAATGTCTACATTTTTAGGAGCAATGATAGTTTTCTTAATTGATAGGATTAAGACTTTTAAACTGACACAGGAAATAAAAAACCTTAGGAAAAAAATTAACCATTTAGAAGATGAAAATAAACTAATGAAGTCCTTGGATGAGGTTAAAGGACAAGAAGAAAAAGAAGATTTAGTAGAGACTTTAGAAATTGAAGAAGAAAAAACAACTAATGAAATTTAGATACTTTTGTATCTAAATTTCATTTTATTATAGGGGTGGATAATTTGGAAAAATGGTTTATAAAAAATAAAACTGCAGATATTGGTAAAATTTCAAAAGAGTTTAAAATACCAGAATTCACAGCCCAACTTTTAATTAATAGGGATATTAATACTCCAAGATTAATAGATAGCTATTTAAATCCTAGCCTTGATAGGCTTTATAGTCCAATGATGTTTTCAGGTATGGATAAGACCCTAGAGATATTAAAGGAAATCAAGGATAAAAAAGAGAAAATAAGAATAGTTGGAGACTATGATGTAGATGGGGTTATGTCAACCTACATTTTAAAAAAGACTTTTGATGACTTGGGTATTTTATCTGATTATAAGATACCTTCCAGGGTGGAAGATGGATATGGTATAAATAAAGCTATTATAAAAGAAGCTTGTGACCAGGGGATGAAAAATATTATAACTTGCGACAATGGTATAGCTGCCATAGAAGAAATAGACTATGCCAAAGAGCTAGGTATGACTATAATAATTACAGACCACCATGACCTACCCTTTAAAGAGGAAGATGGGATTAGGACAAATATTATCCCTAGGGCTGATTCTATTATAAATCCTAAAAAGCCGAAAGAGAGCTATCCTTTTGATAAGTTATGTGGGGCTGGTATATGTTTCAAACTTTCCATGGCCTTATATGACTACTTAGGTTTTAGCCAGGAAGAGGCTTTTAAATTTTTAGAGTTTGCAGCTATTGCTACGGTTTGTGATGTTGTAGACCTTATAGATGAAAATAGGATAATAGTTAGTGAAGGATTAAAGCTAATTAATAAAACTAGTAATTTGGGTTTAAAGGCCCTTTTAGAGGAAACGGACTTACTTGATAGTGAAATTGGTGTCTACCACCTAGGCTTTGTAATAGGGCCTAGTATAAATGCATCTGGAAGACTTGATAGTGCAGTCAAGGCCTTGGACTTGTTTTTAACTAATAGTGAAACTAGGGCCCAAGCTTTAGCTAGGGAGTTAAAAGGGCTAAACGAGTCTAGGAAGGAGATGACAGAGAGAGGAACAGAGGAGATTATAAGAAAAATAGAAACAAGTTCCTTAAAAGAAGATACTGTGCTCTTAGTTTATGAACCAAGTATCCATGAGAGTGTTGCAGGAATTATTGCAGGAAGAATTAAGGATAGGTACCATAAGCCAACCATAGTTTTAACAAGGGCTAAGGAAGGAATAAAAGGATCTGCCAGGTCTATAGAGGCTTATAATATTTTTGAAGAACTAACCAAAAGAAAAAAATACCTAGGAAAGTTTGGTGGACATCCTATGGCAGCGGGCCTATCTTTAGAGGAAGATAATATAGAAGCTTTAAGAAAAGACTTAAATAATAATGACTTAACCAAGGAAGACTTAACTCCTAGGATATATATGGATATGGCCCTATCTCTAGATGAGGTTAGCTTTACTACAATAATGGAAATTGAAAGATTGGCTCCTTTTGGAAAGGGAAATAGTAAGCCCTTATTTGGAACTAAGAATGTTAGGATCAAGGAAGCTAGGATTTTAGGGAAAAATAAAAATGTATTAAAATTAGGCCTGGTTAGCCCTAGTGGAATCCCTATTGAAGGTATGATTTTTAATGATGTAGAAGGCTTTCAAAGTTTAATTATAGACCATTATGGTAGGCAAGAAATGGAAAACCTATTAAATGGTTTAGAAAACCAGGTTAAACTAGACCTAGTATTTTATCCATCTATTAATGAGTTTAGGGGAAAAACCACTTTGCAATCTATTATAGAATCATATAGAATAAGTAAATAAGTATAAAAAAATGAGAGAAGGTGAAGGGCATGTTGGAAAAACTATTAAATAAAATAAAAGAATATAATCCTACTGCAGACTTAGACCTAGTAGAAAAAGGTTATTATTTTGCAGAGAAGGCTCACGCAGAACAAATTAGGAATTCTGGAGAGCCATTTTTTATCCATCCCTTTAATGTAGCCTTGATTTTAGCTGACTTAAATATGGATACTTCAACTATAATTGCTGGCCTTCTTCATGATACTATAGAAGATACGGAAGTAACTTTTAAGGATATAGAAGAAGAATTTAGTGAAGAGGTTGCTGTAATAGTAGATGGTGTGACTAAACTTAAAAACATTCCCTATAAAACTAAGCAAGAAAACCAGGCTGAAAATTTAAGAAAAATGGTTTTAGCTATGGCTAGAGATATTAGGGTTATTATAGTTAAGTTAGCAGATAGACTTCATAATATGAGAACATTAGAATATATGAGTCCAGCTAAGAAAAAGGAAAAGGCTCTTGAAACTTTAGAAATTTATGCACCATTAGCCCATAGAATGGGGATTTCCAAAATAAAGTGGGAATTAGAGGACCTATCTCTTAGGTATTTAAATCCTACAGAATATTATGAGTTAGTTGACAAGGTTTCTAAAAAAAGAGATGAACGAGAGGCCTATATAAAAAGGATTTCAGACCTACTTGGAGAAAATCTTGATAAGCAAAATATTAGCTATGAAATAAGTGGTAGGCCTAAGAGTTTTTATAGTATTTATAAAAAAATGACTGAAAAAAATAAGACCTTTGATGAAATATTTGATTTAACAGCAATTAGAATAATAGTAGATACAGTTAAGGAATGCTATGAATCTTTGGGTATTGTTCATAATCTTTGGAAACCTATTCCAGGTAGGTTTAAGGATTATATTGCTATGCCGAAACCTAATATGTACCAATCAATTCATACAACAGTTATCAGCAAACAAGGAGAAACCTTTGAAGTTCAGATTAGGACTTGGGATATGCATAGGACGGCAGAGTACGGAATTGCAGCCCACTGGAAGTATAAAGAAGGGAATAATGAGGCTAAGTCTGGAGACCTAGACAGTAAGTTGGCTTGGTTAAGACAACTATTAGAGTGGCAAGGAGACCTTCAAGATCCAAAAGACTTTATGGAAACATTAAAGGTGGATTTTTTCACAGATGAGGTATATGTTTTTACTCCAGTAGGAGATGTAATAAACCTACCAGATGGTTCAACACCAATAGATTTTGCCTATAGGGTCCATACAGAAGTAGGGAATAAATGTGTTGGAGCCAAGGTTGATGGTAGGATAGTTCCCCTTGACTATAAGTTGAAAACAGGAAATATAGTAGAAGTTTTAACATCTAGCAATAGTGGGCCAAGCAGGGATTGGGTTAATATTGTTAAGAGTCCCCAAGCAAGAAGTAGGATAAGGCAGTGGTTTAAAGTTAGGGATAAGGACCAAAATATGGAAAAGGGTCAAGAAATGCTTGAAAGGGAAGTTAGGAAACTTAACTATAATGTTGAAGAATTTATAGATGAAGAGAAATTAGAGCAAATTGGTAGACGGATGGGACTTGGGAACCTAGATGATTTATATGCTTCCATAGGATTTGGAAGTACTAGCCTATCTCAGATAATTCCTAAGCTTAGGGATGACTATGAAAAAAGGCATCCTAAGAAGGAAGTAAAACCCTTGGTAAAAAAACCTGGAGGAAAGCCTAAGGAAAAAAGTAGCCAGGGAATAAATATTGAGGGTGTTGATGATATAAAAGTAAGGTTTTCTAAGTGTTGTAATCCTGTTCCTGGAGATGATATTGTAGGATATATTACTAGGGGAAGGGGAGTTTCAGTCCATAGGAAGGACTGTTCAAATGTAGTTAATGCAATTGATCCAGAGAGGTTCATAGATGTTTATTGGGGTAGCCATGAACAGACAGCTTATCCAGCTGAGGTTCAGATAAAATCAGTAGATAAACAAGGACTTTTGGCTGAAATAACTAACAAGATGGCAGAGACAGACATATCTCTTCTTTCTTTAAATGCTAGGACAAATAAGGATAAAATAGTTATTATAAATATGACTTTGGAAATAAAAGATAAGGAAGAGTTACAAAAGTTTTTAAGGGAAATGAGAAAGTTAGAAGGAGTTATAGATGCATATAGGGTAACCGTTTAAGGAGGGAAAAATGAGAGCAATTGTTCAAAGGGTAGACCATGCTAAGGTTGAGGTTGAAGGAAAATTAATAGGAGAAATAGGCAAGGGACTGCTAGTTCTTTTAGGAGTAGGAGAAAATGATACTATTAAGGACTTAGACTATATGGTAGACAAGGTTTTAGGACTTAGGATTTTTCAAGATGAAAATGATAAAATGAACTTATCTCTAGTAGATATAGGTGGAGAAATTTTAGTTGTTTCACAGTTTACCCTATATGGAGATGTTAGAAAGGGAAAAAGACCTAGTTTTTCAAGCTCTGCCAAGCCAGAATTAGCAGAAAAGCTTTATGAAGAGTTCATAGTAAGGTGTAGGGACAAGGGACTAAAAACAAGCCAGGGAAGTTTTGGAGCTGATATGGATGTAAGCTTGTTAAACCAAGGTCCAGTAACAATTATGCTTGATAGTGAGAAAAAATTTTAAGGAGGAAGGAAATGTCACTAAGAATTTTAATAATACCAGAAACTGGAATGTCTGCAAATTCATATATAGTATTTTCAGAAGAGAGCAAGGAGGGATTTATAGTTGATCCTGCTTGCCCAGTTAAACTTATAGAAGATAACCTAGCTGAGCACAAGCTTAAATTAAATAAAATAGTTTTAACCCATGGGCATGGAGACCATATTGCAAGTGTGGAGGAGCTTAGAGATAAATATAAGCTACCAGTTTATATCCATAGGGATGATGAAGCTATGATAGGAGATGGAGACTATAATTTTTCTACTCAAATGTTTGGTAGTCCTATTGAATTTAAAGCAGACAAATTATTAGAAGAAGGAGACCTTATAGAAGTTGATCCTGGTCACACTATGGAGGTAATTCATACACCAGGCCATACTAAAGGTGGGATATGCTTACTTTATGATAAGTATTTAATTACAGGAGATACTTTATTTCAAGGGTCTATAGGTAGGACTGATTTTCCTGGTGGTAACTTTAATGACATAATAGCAAGTATTAAGGATAAATTATTTATTTTAGATGAAGATACTATTGTCCTACCTGGGCATGGACCTAAGTCTACAATAGGTTATGAAAAAATG
>JASLBE010000072.1 GCA_030146705.1 Tissierellales bacterium
AAAAATGGCTAAACAACAAAAAATTAGAATCAGATTAAGAGCATACGATCATGAAGTGATTGATTTATCAGCACAAAAGATTGTAGAAACATGTAAGAGAACAGGTGCAGAAGTATCTGGACCAATTCCATTACCAACAGAAATTGAAAAGGTAACAATTATACGTGCGGTTCACAAGTATAAAGATTCAAGAGAACAATTCGAACAAAGAACTCACAAGAGATTAATTGATATCATCAATCCTAATGCAAAAACATTAGATGCTCTTAAAAAATTAAATCTACCAGCAGGCGTAGATATCGAAATTAAGCTATAAGCTAAACTTAGTATGATTGCTAGGCAATCCAATGTAAGAAAAGGAGGAATATCTCGTGAAGAGTATATTAGGTAAAAAACTAGGTATGACTCAAGTATTCGACGAAACTGGCGCAGTAGTTCCAGTAACAGTAGTTGAGGCAGGACCAATAGTTGTAACACAAATCAAAACAATAGAAACTGACGGATATAACGCGGTTCAAGTTGGTTACTTAGAAAAAAAAGAAAAACACGCTAACCAACCAATGAAAGGACATTTTGCTAAGGCAAATGTTGAATTAAAGAAACACTTAAGAGAATTCTTAGTAGAAAACCCAGCGGAATTTACTTTAGGACAAGAAATTAAAGCTGATGTATTTGCTGACAAGGACTTAATTGACGTTGTTGGAACATCAAAGGGTAAAGGAACACAAGGTTCTATCAAGAGACACAATTACAGTAGAGGACCAGAAACACACGGTTCTAAATCTCATAGAGTTGGCGGAGCAAGATCTGCAGCAGCTTACCCAGGAAGAGTTTTCAAAGGTAGAAAAGGTTCTGGTAAGATGGGTAACGAAAGAGTTACTGTACAAAACTTAGAAATAGTAAAAGTTGATGCTGATAAGAACTTACTTCTTATTAAAGGTGCTATACCAGGACCTAAAGGCGGACTTGTTACTATTAAAGAAGCAGTAAAGGCTTCTAAGTAGGAAGGAGGATAGAATATGCCTAACGTTAATGTGTTAAACCAAAAAGGAGAGCATGTAGGAAACATTGATTTATGCGAAGAATTATTTGCAGCAACAATTAATGAACATGCTGTTTACGAAGTAGTAAAAAATCAATTAGCTAACAAAAGACAAGGTACTCAATCTGCTAAGACAAGAGCTGAAGTTAGAGGTGGGGGAAGAAAACCTTGGAGACAAAAAGGTACAGGTAGAGCTAGACAAGGATCTATAAGATCACCACAATGGAGAGGTGGTGGAGTAGTATTTGCTCCAAAGCCAAGAGATTACTCATACGCAGTACCTAAGAAAGTAAGAAGAGTAGCATTAAAATCAGTTTTAACTTCAAAAGTAGTTGAAGAAGAAATAATAGTATTAGATGCATTAAACTTAGATACTTTCAGTACTAAAGAAGCAAAAGCAATCTTAAACAACATTAAAGCAGACAAAACAGCTTTAGTAGTTATAGATGAAAAGAATGATCACATTTATAAATCATTCAGAAATATACCAGGCGTTGAAATTGTTGTAGCAAACAACATGAATGTTTATGACATAATCAAACATAATTCATTCATTATAACTCAAGACGCAGTTAAAAAAGCTGAGGAGGTGTTCATCTAATGAAAACAGCATATGATGTAATATTAGCACCTATTGTAACAGAAAAATCTATGGATTTAATGAACGAAAACAAATATACATTTAGAGTAAGTACAAAGGCTAACAAAGCTGAAATTAAAAAAGCAGTTGAAGAAATCTTCGATGGAGTAAAAGTTAAAAATGTCAACACAATGAACATGACAGGAAAAACTAAAAGATTTGGAATGTATGAAGGAAAAAGAGTTGACTGGAAAAAAGCAATAGTAACTCTAACAGATGATTCTAAGACTATTGAGTTCTTCGAAGGTATGTAATTAGATAGGAGGAATATATAATGGCTATTAAAAAGTATAAACCAACTTCTGCAGGACGCCGTGCAATGAGCGTGTCAACTTTCGAAGAAATTACGAAAAAGACACCTGAAAAAGCATTAACAACAAGCTTAAGTAGTTCAGGCGGAAGAAATAATAATGGTAGAATAACTTCTCGTCATAGAGGTGGCGGAGTTAAAAGAAAATATAGAATAATAGACTTCAAGAGAAACAAAGATGGAGTACCAGGAATTGTAGCAGCAATCGAATACGATCCAAATAGAACAGCTAATATCGCTTTAATCCACTATGTAGATGGTGAGAAAAGATATATCTTAGCTCCTCACGGATTAAAAGTAGGTGCAACAATTGAATCTGGTAAAGATGCAGATATCATGGTTGGTAATGCATTGGAATTAAGAGATATACCAGTAGGTACAACTATTCACAATATAGAAATGAAACCTGGAAAAGGTGGACAATTAGCTAGAACTGCTGGTGCAGAAGCACAATTAGCAGCTAAAGAAGGAAGATTTGCAATTATCAAATTACCTTCAGGAGAAATTAGAAAAATCCATTTAGAATGTAGAGCTACTATAGGACAAGTTGGAAATATTGATCACGAACTTATAAGAGTAGGTAAGGCTGGTAAAACTAGATACATGGGTCAAAGACCACATGTTAGAGGATCAGCGATGAACCCGGTAGACCATCCACACGGAGGTGGGGAAGGTAGAACACCAATCGGTAGACCTTCACCAATGACACCATGGGGTAAGAAGGCTATTGGAGTTAAGACTAGAGCTGGAAAGAAAAAATCAGATCAATATATCGTAAGAAGAAGAAATAAATAATCTTATAGGAGGAAAATAATGGGAAGATCTCTAAAAAAAGGACCTTTTTGTGATGATCATTTAATGAAAAAAGTTGAATTATTAAATGAAGACAATGGTAAAAAAGTGATCAAAACTTGGTCAAGACGTTCTACAATATTCCCAGAATTTGTGGGACACACAATTGCTATACATGATGGCAGAAGACACGTG
>JASLBE010000001.1 GCA_030146705.1 Tissierellales bacterium
CTTACCTTCAATTTTAAACTCCATTTTTCACACTCCTAAGCTTTTAATTATTAATATATTCTGAAAGAGTATATCAAAAATTTTCTCAAAAGTAAATCAAAGCTTAATGATATGGTGTATAATGGTCCTAGGAAAGGGAGGGTTTATATGGGTAAATTTACATATGATTTTTTTAAAGAATCAGCGGATTATATTAAAAGTTTGGTAGATTTTGAACCTGAAATAGGGATTATTTTAGGTTCAGCCCTAGGAAGTCTTGGGCATGAGATAGAAAATAGGCAGGTAATAGACTATGGAGATATTCCTAATTTTCTAGTTTCAACAGTAGACTCTCATGAAGGCAAGCTAATATTTGGAGATTTAAATGGTAGGAAGGTAGTTTGTATGTCTGGAAGGTTTCATTATTATGAGGGATATGATTTTGAAGAGTTAGTTATACCTATTAGACTTTTTCATTTACTAGGGGTTAAAACTGTAATTTTAACCAATGCAGCTGGAGCCATAAATAAGTCTTTCGAGCCAGGAGATATTATGCTTATTAAAGACCACTTAAAATTAACTGGAGCGAGTCCTTTAAGGGGGGAAAATCTTGAAGATTTTGGGCCTAGGTTTTTTGATGTCTCTAATATGTATACAAGAGAGCTTAGGGATATAGCCAAAGGTGTAGCCAAGGAACAAGGAATAGACCTTAAGGAAGGCATCTATATTTTTGCAACTGGACCCCAGTTTGAAACTCCTGCAGAAATTAGGTTATATAGGATGTTTGGAGCAGATGCAGTTGGAATGTCTACTGTAACGGAGGCCATAACAGCGGCCAATTGTGGGATGAAAGTCTTAGGCCTATCTCTTATATCCAATATGGCTGCAGGAATTTTAGACCAGCCTGTTACTGGGGAGGAAGTAGATGAGGTTGGAAGGAAGTCATCAGATAAGTTTAAAAGTTTTATAAGAGAATTGGTAAAGCATTTATAATTAAGTTAGAGACTGCAGGATTAAAGGCTAAAACTTTGCCTAACTATATTAAGATGTTTTTAAAAAATATCTTAATAATCTTATATAAACGACTGAAGTGATATTCATATGATTAAGTGTTTAACATAGTTTCAGCCTTTGACAAAGAAAAAAATAGTGTTATAATTAATACTCTGTAAGGGTATATATGTGTTTGAAGATTTATATAAGTAAATACTAGGAGGTATTAAATGAAAAAAATTTTTAAGATAAATACTATTTTATTTCTTGGGTTGGTTTTGTTAACAGCCTGTAGTCCAAAAGTTAAGGAGGAAACTACATCTAAGCCAAGGGTGGTTACAACTATTTTTCCCCAGTATGATTTTACAAGGGAAATTGCTGGAGATAATGTAGACCTTAAGATGTTAATTGCTCCTGGAGCTGAAACTCATTCTTATGAGCCTAGTCCTCAGGATATTATAGACATAGAAAATAGTGACCTATTTATATATGTTGGAGGGGAATCTGACAGCTGGATAGAGAAGATTTTGAAGGATATGGACAAGGATGAATCAGAAGTTATATCTATGATGGAGATAGTAGACCTTTTAGAGGAAGAGGTAGTTGAGGGGATGGATGATGTTCAGGACCATGGGCATAGTGATGAGTATGATGAACATGTTTGGACATCTCCTAAAAATGTAATGGCAATATCCAGGGCTATTGAAGAAAAATTAGAAGGGGTTGACCCTAGTAATAGGGAAGAATATAGGGGGAATTTAGCCAGGTATTTGACCAGCTTGGAAAAACTAGATAAGGATATAAGACAGGTTGTTGAGAATGGATCTGGCAAGCCATTAATTTTTGCAGATAGGTTCCCATTTTTATATTTTGCCAAGGAATATGGCATAAACTATTATGGTGCCTTTCCTGGTTGCTCTTCTGAAACAGAGGCTAGTCCTGCTACTTTGAAATTTTTAATAGATAAGGTAAATGATGAGGAACTGCCAGTAGTATTTTATATAGAATTCTCTAATGAAAAGATGGCAGATATTATTGTAGAAAGTACAGGGGCTAAAAAACTTTTGTTCCATTCTGGCCATAATATATCCAAGGACGAATTTAAAAGCAAGATAGGTTACTTAGACCTTATGGAAAATAACCTTAAAAACCTAAAGGAGGCATTAAATTAATGGAACTTATAAAATTTAGAGATGTTTCCTTTTCTTACTCTGGTAAGGATATTTTAACTGGAGTAAACCTAGATATAAATACTGGTGATTATATTTATGTTGTAGGTGAAAATGGTTCTGGTAAAACTACCCTGATTAAGGGGTTATTAGGACTTAAAAAACCTAATAAAGGTGAGATTATATTTGAGGCTAGTTTAGGCAGGAATGAAGTTGGATATATACCACAGCAGAAGGATATAAAGCGAGACTTCCCTGCTAGTGTATGGGAAATAGTCCTATCAGGAAGGTTGAATAATAAGGGGAAAAGCTTATTTTATACTAGGAAGGATAAGGCGATAGCAAATAGGAATATGGAAAAATTAGATATCTTGGCCTTGAAGAATAAGCCCTATAAGTTTTTATCTGGGGGCCAGCAACAAAGGGTACTTTTAGCAAGGGCCCTTTGTGCAACAGGTAAGCTTTTAATTTTAGATGAGCCTGATACAGGCTTAGATCCAGAGGCTAAAAAAGACTTATATTTAATCTTAGAGGATTTAAATAAAAATGATGGTATTACAATTATTATGGTGACCCATGATATAAAAGAAGAATTATTAGAAAAAGAGAATAAAGTTTTCTATGTTAACCAAGGAAGGGTAGATATTTTAAGTAAAATAGGTGATAGGAATGATTAGTTTAGTTTTAGAAATGCTTAGCTACCCATTTTTAGTGAGGGCCTTAATAGTTGGTTTTTTAGTTTCAGTTTGTGCCTCTCTTTTAGGAGTAAGCTTAGTTTTAAAGAGGTATTCTATGATTGGCGATGGACTTTCCCATGTTGCTTTTGGGGCAATGGCTATAGCAGTGGCTCTTGAAATAAATCCTATGCTAGTATCCCTACCGATATTAATTATAGTGGCTTTTTTACTACTAAGATTAAGTGAAAATAGCAATATAAAGGGCGATGCTATTATAGGTCTTGTTTCAGTTAGTTCTTTGGCTATTGGAGTTTTAATAATATCCATAACAACAGGTGTAAATACAGATATTTATAACTATATGTTTGGTAGTATACTTTCTATGAGTAAGTCTGATGTTTACTTAAGCATATTTTTATCGGTCCTAGTCCTGGTTTTATACCTAGTTTTTTATAATCAAATATTCTCTGTAACTTTTGATGAGAGTTTTGCCAAGGCAACAGGAGTTAAGGTATCGATGTATAATATCCTAATAGCTTTTTTAACAGCCATAACAATAGTCTTGGGAATGAGAATGATGGGGGCTATGTTAATATCAAGTTTGATAATTTTTCCAGCCCTAACTTCAATGAGGGTATTTAACACCTTTAAATCTGTTGTAGTATCTTCAGTTGTTGTATCAATTTTAGCCTTTTTAATAGGCATAGTCTTATCCTACCTATACTCCTTGCCATCAGGAGCCAGTGTAGTGGTGGTAAATATTTTAGCCTTTATAATATTTAGTATAGTTGGCAAAATAAGACAAAAAAAATAACCTTAAAATAAGGTTATTTTTTATTTTACTTTTTATTCTTTACTGGCCTATGCTTAAAGCTAGTGTGGAGCAACTTATGGGCCTTGACACTACCAGCTTCTCCCAGGTAGTTATCATATAGCTCTTCAATCATTTTATTTTTATGAGCAGCCCTTAATTCCTTGTACCTGTCCACCTTGTAGATTGCTTCCCTTCTTTTATCTAATATCTTTTGTAGCTCACCACCGTGGTAGGGTTGACCACCACCGCCAATACAGCCACCAGGACAAGCCATTACTTCAATGGCGTGGTAATTACTTTTGCCACTTTTAATATCCTCTAGAACTTCCCTAGCATTCCCAATACCATTAACAATTGCTATATTTAAACTAGTATCATTTATGGTTATACTAGCCTCCCTTATGCCTTCACTTCCCCTAAGTTTATTTAATTCAGCTTGGTCAAGAGGGTCACTGCCCATCCACTCATTTGCAGTCCTAATAACAGACTCTAAAACTCCACTAGAAGTGCCAAACAAGGCACCAGCTCCAGTAAACTCGCTAAATAAACTATCGTATAAACTATCAGGCAAATTGGGAAAATCAATACTAGCAGACTTGATCATATGTGAAAGCTCCCTAGTAGTTAAGACATAATCAACATCAGGACCATAGTCATTATTTAATTCATCCCTAGTAGCCTCCCATTTTTTAGCAACACAAGGCATAATAGCAACAGATACTATATTTTTAGGATCAAGATTTTCTTTTTCGGCAAAATAATTTTTTACCAGGGCACCCATCATACCTTGGGGAGATTTACAACTTGAAATGTTATCTATAAGTTCAGGATATTCTTTTTCAACATGCCTTACCCAACCAGGACAGCAGGAAGTTAGGATTGGTAGGTCCTTATTATTTTTTAGCCTACTTATAAACTCAGAAGTTTCTTCAATAGTTGTTAAGTCTGCTGAAAAATTTGTATCAAACACCTTATCAAAACCCAACCTATTTAAGGCAGTAACCATTTTACCCTGGACATTTTCTCCGTAACCCATTCCAAAAGTTTCTCCAAGAGCAACCCTAGTTGCAGGAGCAGTTTGGACTACAACATACTTTTCATCATCTAAAAGAGCATCCCATACCGGTTTAATATTATTAACCTCAGTAATAGCCCCAGTAGGACACACAGTTATACACTGTCCACAATAAATGCATTCAGTTTCATCAAGGGGGGTATTGTCCTCATCGCCAATATAACCTAGGCCAACTTTTTTAATAGCACCAATAGTTTGGACCTGTTGGCACATAGTTTTGCACCTATTACACCTAATACACTTATTAGGATCCCTAAAAATTGAAGGATTATCATTTGTCAATGGAAAGGCGTTGGCCTCTCTTTTAAACTCAATTTCCTTATCTTCAAGCTTTAATTCATTGGCAATTTTTTGCAGCTGGCAATAGAAGCTTTCATTGCAGGTTAAACAACTGCTAGAATGATTAGCAATTAGGTTATTTATTACCTTTAACCTAGTGTTTAACACTTTTTTCGATTGGGTGTTTATGACCATTCCTTCTTGGACTTTAGTAGCACATGATGGAACCAACCTGTTCTTATCTGCAAGTTCAACCACACAAACCATACAAGATACATTCTTATTAATATAATTGATACCATCTACTTTTAAAAAGCATAAAGTAGGTATCTTTATTTGTACTTTTTTTGCTGCTTCTAAAATAGTCAAACCCTCTTCAACTTGGATTTTTTGATTATTTATAGTAATGTTCACCATTTTTTTCATTACTAAAACCCCCTTAAAATAAATAATAATAATTAAAAGTTAAGATATATTGTTAAAACATTAACAATTATATAGAGACATTGTAACATAATAAAAAATAAAAGACAATTGGTATTTATTAATATAAGACTAAGTTGATTGGTATTCATTATTGAGAAAAAATATTTTACCAGTTGAATATTAATAGTATAATTAGGGTATATTTATGTAATTGCTTATTAATTTTAATGAGGCTATGTTCCTGACTATAAATATAGCTTCATTAATTGTATTTAAATCTAGTTTAAGGCAAATTACTTTTATATAAGGCTTAATTTATAGGGTCAGATAGCCGAAGTATTAAGTGGTAGAACTTTATATTATAAGCTGGGAAAGGCTTAAAATATCCTAGATTAAATTAATATTACATACTACTTTGGCTTATTAATGACAATACTAATTAAAGGGAAAACAAAACAAAAACAAAAAGGGTAATATAGGAGGAAATATGAGTAAATTTCAAGATTTTAAATATGAAAGACCTGACTTTGAGAAAATAGAAAAAGACCTAGAAATCTTACTTAGGGATTTTAATGATTCACAAAGTTTAAAAGAGGAAAATAATTTATTTATAAAAATCAACCAAATAAGAAGTCATGTTAGTACTATGGTAAAGCTTTGCTTTATAAGACATAGTATAGACACAAGAGATGAGTTTTATTCTAGGGAGCAAGATTTTTTAGATGAAAAACTTCCAAGATATATGGAAATAGAGTCTTTATTCTATCAAGCCATATTAAACTCTAAATATAGGGACGAATTAGAAAACATTTGGGGCAGGCAAATATTTAATATTGCTGAGATGAAGGTTAAAACATATTCAAGAGATATTATTAGTGAATTAATAGAAGAAAATAAACTAATAAACAAGTATTCTAAACTAATAGCCTCAGCCAATATATACTTTAAGGGAGCCTACAGGACCTTAAGTGAAATGTTGGCCTTTATGGAGTCTGAAGATGAAAATATAAGGCAGGAGTCTAGCCTTATATATGATAGGTTCTTTGAAGAAAATGAAGATGAATTTGATGATATATATGACAAATTAGTAAGGGTTAGGACCAAGATGGCTAAAAAGTTAGGTTTTGATAACTTTATAGACCTAGGATATTTGAGGATGGGAAGGTTTGACTATGGTAAGGAGGAAATAAAGTCTTTTAGGAAGGAAGTTTTAGATGAAATAGTTCCCCTTGTTGAGGAGCTTAAAGACCAGCAAAGAGAAAACTTAGGGTTAGATAAATTATACTATTATGATGAGAGTTTAAAGTTTAAAACGGGAAACCCTGTGCCTAGAGGAGATTTTAAATTTATTTTAACTAAGGCTAGAGAAATGTATGGAAGCTTATCTAAGGAGACTAGGGAGTTTTTTGACTATATTTTAAATAAATGTCTCCTAGATATTATGAGTAAACCAGGAAAAATGAGTGGGGGCTATTGCGAATATATAGATGATTTTAATTCACCATTTATATTTGCTAACTTTAATAAGACTATGGCTGATATAAATGTTTTAACCCATGAGATAGGCCATGCTTTTCAAACATATATGAGTAAGGACTTGGAACTACTGGAATATTCTTTTCCAACTAGTGAAGCAGCAGAAATCCACTCTATGAGTATGGAGTTTATAACCTATCCTTGGATGGAATTATTTTTTGCTGAAGACCTTGATAAGTATAAGTATATCCATCTTAGCT
>JASLBE010000059.1 GCA_030146705.1 Tissierellales bacterium
TAAATTTTTATCTAGAGGTTTAAATGTGTCATAGGCAGCCATATTAAACCTACCTCCGGCATATACTATTCCAGGCCTACCTAGACTATACCTTCCAAATAGACAGCCTATAAAAAATGATAAGAGGTCTTCTAGTAGGTCTTCTCTAGTTTTTATATATGGGTTATTTTTTAAGTTTTGAGCCACTTCTTCCCTGGTTTCATATAACTTAGAAATAGTTATATCTTGGTCCCTTACCCTACTAGAAAGTTCCCCATCAAGTCCATATAATTTTATAAATATTTCATTTAACCTTTCCTCATTTTTCTTTATCCTTTCAAAATTTTTATTTATAAATATTTTTAAGCTCTCAAACCTCTTCTTAATCCCCCCATTAACACCAGAAAGAACTCTAGTATTTAAAAAACTATTGGTTTTAAAGTCCCAAGACCTTTCATATAGGTCCCAATCCAACTTTGAAATTTTTATATTTTCTTCAACTAGTCTAACTACTTCTTCCTTATAGGTCCTAGTAAACCTAACTGGTATATTTTTTATATCCCTAACCTGGAAATTCATAGTTGGATTTAATAATTTCATAAATTCAATACTAACCTTAGAGCATAGAAGTCCTAATATATAGCTCCTATCCTCCTCATTTAAGAAGATAGAAGACCCAGAAACATCAAAAATAAAGCCTTCAGGTATATATCTAGCACCAAAACTTTCCAGGTCTGTTATATAGACCCAGGATATGCTTTCCTTAAAATAGTATTCCCTACTTTTAATCCTAACCCAAGTACCCTGGGGCAAGTTTGATGTATATTCTTTAATTTCCTTGCCATCTTTATGGTAGTTTATAATTTCGCTATGGTTTCCATACCATTTTCTTGCTAAGCCCCCCTTGTTATAGGGAAACCACTTCTTACCACTTAGCTTTGCTTCTTCTAAGCTAGCCATAGCAAAGCCTATTTTTTCAAAATTTACCTCCCTCCAATTCCTAAGAAACCTCTTATTATTAGATGTGCTCATTCCCTGCTTAACATCATATAGGTCTTTTATTTTCTTATTTTCTAAAAATGCCCTGGTTAAATTTTTACTAGTCCAATAGGCTATAGGCTTATTTTCAATTAATTTAAAATCTTTTTTAGCCCTTATATACTTGTTCTCTCCCCTTAGAAAGGTCTGGTCCTTGTCCCTAGTATTTTCTCCTTCTAAGAGTCTAAAATATGTCCCCTTATACCTATCGTCCCTAAATTTGCTAGCTACAAAGGCAACAGACTGGACTAAGGTGCCAACCTCTCCAGGGTCAAAAGCCTTGGTCCCTAAATGCAGCAGGCTTACTATATTGTTTTCTTCTAAAAATCTTTCCCTAAAATTTGCATAGCTTAAAAGAAACATCCAAGAATGTTGGTTTACCATACTGTAGTAACCTGTTTCCTTTAAAAGTTCATTGGACTTATCCATAAACACTGCAAAAAGGTCCCTTCTAGTATCCTTATAATTTTCCTTACAGTAAGAGGCCAAATCTTTATTCATATTGCTACTTGATAGATAGGGTGGATTTGTAATAACAAGATCGTATTTCTTATTTAATAACTGGCCTAATTTTAATATCTTAAGAATATCTTTATCTTTGGTAAGCTTTTTTAACTTATTAAAATTATAATCTTTCTGTAACTTTAAAATTGAACCTAACTCTTCTGCCTTATGAAATTCTCCCAAGACCTCCTCTAAACCCTTTGGACTAGAAGATGACCTAGGGCTTTCAAAATAGTGTAAATTATGGTCTATTTGCCTAAAATCTATACTGTCAGTATATTCTCTATACTTCATCATAAGAGAAAAATAACATAGCTTAGCTGCCCTTCTATCTATATCCAGGCCAAATATATTTCTTTCTAATATTTTTTTTCCAGCTATTTTTTCTTCATATCCTAAATACTTATAAATCTTCATAAAAACATCAAAACTATAGGTCAGGATATGTCCCGTCCCCATTGCTGGATCAATCAAGCTTATATCTTCAATCATAAATTTTTCTTTTTTCATCCTAAAACTTATTAGCTTATCTTTTACCTCCCTATCTTGTTCAGCTTCCTCAATATAGTAGTCCATTTGAAATTTTCCTATTAGGTCTTTTTCTTCCCCTTGGCCTTCTAAAAACAGCCTAAAAAGACTATTTTCAACCATATACTTGACAATCCAACTAGGTGTAAAAAGTTGAGTCTTGGCGATTATATCCTTTTCTGTTACCTTATAGTTTCCTTTTATTTTCCTATCTAACTCATCTTTTATTGGACTATTAAAATATTGGTGGAGCCAGCCCATATTTTCTATCTCTCCTCCACTTGCAAGGTCTAAAAAACCATCATTAAATTCATTTATTAAACAAGCTATAAACCCACCTTTAGAATAATCAAAGTCTAAAAGTTCCTTCTCATAATCCACCAATTCTTCAAAAAAACCTGGCATAAAATAGCTAAGTTCTTTAAGTTTTAAATTAAATGATTTTTCTAATAATTTTCCCTTTAAGTTTTCCTTTGTAAGAATCTTATCCTCTATGTAGTCATTTACTTCTAGAAATTTAATCCCCATTAGGCTAATAAATAGCTTGTAGGTAAAATCTTCAACTAGCTCCCTATAAGCTTCAATATATTCCTTGTCTATTAATCTCTTTTCTATTTCCCTAGATAAAAAACTAGTAGTAGCTACAAGTCCACCACTTGTAGCCCCTAGATATTCTGCATTTTTTTCAATATTTTTCATTAAATTCTCCCTAGATTTTAATGAAAATCTTCTAAGCTCTCTCCTATCCATTCCTTCCTCCTTACTAGTCTATACTTTTCATTATACTATAAATTGTCCATAAAAAACCTATTTATCTATATTTGATTAAATATACCCATAAGGGGTATACTTACCCTAGGAGGGATTATATGATAAATAATGATTTATTAATCACTTTAACAAAAAATGAAAATGATGCTAACAATGTAACTATAGCTTTTACTATGGGGATTAAGTCTTTAGAGAAAGGTTATACTACTGAAATATTACTACTTTCTGATGGTGTCCACCTAGCTAGTAAGGGTTATGGCGATAAAATAGACATAGGCCAACCTTTTGAAGCAATAAAAGATCTTATTCCTAAGTATTTAGAACTTGGAGGAAAGCTTAAGGTTTGCTCAGCTTGTATGGTCCACAATGGAGTAGAGGAAGACTCCCTACTAGATGGGGCTGTAGTTGTAAATGCTGAATATGTAATAGATGCCCTAATGGCTAGTAAAAAAAGCCTTCAATTAAATTAATAAAAAAGAGCTACTATCTAGTAGCTCTTTTTTTATCTTTCTTATTCTCCATAATATACACTCTTTAGTAATTCTTTTAAATTTTCTTCTTCTAACTCAACAGGTGTTGTTTTACTACAAAAGTCTTTCATAGCCTTGGCTACTAATTCATCTAAGGATCCTATATAATCTACCTCTTTAATTCCAGCATCCCTAAAGTTTTTAGGAATCTCCATTTTTTCCTTTAAAATTTCAATAGAAGTAATAAGAGCCTCTACTAAAAGTTCATCGCTCATTTGTGGAAATCCTAAAGACTTTGCAATAGTTCCATACCTACTAGCTGTATTCTCATCCCTGCTATTAAATCTAATTACATAAGGTAGTAAAATTGCATTTGTCATCCCATGGGCCAGGTGGAATTTTCCTCCTATTGCATGGGCTAAACTATGGTTTACACCAAGACCAGCATTATTAAATGCTATTCCAGCCATAGTTGATCCTTGGTGCATCTTATCCCTTCTACTATCCTCTAATTTATCATCGTCACTATAAATAGATAGTAAGTTTTTATAAACTATCTCTATAGCTTTTAAAGCATAGGCATCAGAGAATTCTGACCTGTTTGTTGCTACATAAGCCTCTATAGCATGGGTTAATACATCCATACCTGTATGAGCAACTACATTTTTGGGAACTGTTCTTGTTAAGTCAGAGTCTAAAATTGCTATATCTGGTAGCATATTATCATTTACAAGGGGAATTTTTCCACCTGTTTTTTCATCTGTTATAACAGAATAAGATGTTACTTCTGAACCTGTTCCACTTGTAGTTGGAATAGCTATAAATTCTAATTTTTTATTATATTCCCCATTGGTTATTTTTAATAACATAGACTTATAAAAATAAATTATAGCCTTGGCTGTATCTATTGATGAGCCTCCTCCCAATGTAATAACTGTATCCGGAACAAATTCTACCAATTTTTTCAAGCCTTTTTCAACTATCCCCATAGTTGGATCTGGCTTTACATCACTAAATAATAACCAATCAACACCTAAGTTATCCAAAATATAGGTTATTTTTGTTATTATTCCCGTCCTAATCATAGTAGCATCTGTTACAATAAATATCCTAGTTCCTTTTATATTTTCAATATTATTTATGGAGTCTTCTCCATAAATAATATCTGTTTTTATTTTAAAATTCTTCATAATTACCCTCCATCAAAGAGTCAAAGTTAATTCTGCTCCTCTTTAGCTAGTGTCTTATCAGCTACAAACATAGCCAAGACTATAGCGGTTATACCTCCAACTAGCTTACCAATAATCATAGGGAAGATCATTCCTCTTTCCACTCCTGCAACAAAGCCTAGGTGGTCTCCAAATACAAAGGATGCACTTACAGCAAAGGCAACATTTATTATCTTACCCCTATTGTCCATATCTTTCATTAAGCCAAACATAGGAATATTATTTGCTAGGGATGAAACCAAACCTGTTGCTGCAATTTCTCCCATTCCCAAAGCCTTTCCAAGCTTCATAAGTGGTTTTTTAAATACTTTAGTAATAAAGTGAACTAGTGGGAAGGCTCCTGCCAACATAATTGCTATGTCCCCAACTATTGATATACCTTCTGATATAGGTGCTAGTCCTGGAATTATAACTATACCTGTTAATGTTTCAACAGAAATTGCTGCCAGTCCAATAGTTATTACTACTATTACACCCTTACCAAATATAATAAAACCTTTTGTCATTGCATCTGGTGCCTTCATTAAGCCAAAAGCAAGCAAAGCAGATACTATTACTATAGGTATTAAGTTTTTAAGAACCATTGTTAGTTCAAAGCCAGCTACTAGTCCGCCAGCAAGACATCCTAGTGGAACTGTTATAATACCCGCTAAAATACCCGTTGCCAAATATTTGTGGTCTGCTTCCTCTATTATCCCTAAGGCTACTGGTATAGTAAATACTATTGTAGGCCCCATCATAGCCCCTAGTATTACTCCTGAAAATAGTCCTGCCTGGGTAGTTTCTGCAAGTTCCATAGCCAGTGAGTATCCTCCCATGTCTATGGCTAAAAGTGTTGTTGCAAACATTGATGGATCAGCACCCAAGGCCTTATAAACTGGAACTACAATAGGCCTAAGTATATTTGCAAGAACTGGTGCTAAAGATACAATACCAACCATAGAAAGTGCTAGCCCTCCCATAGCTTCTATACCTTCTTCAAACTTAGCTCCATAACCAAACTTGTTTCCAAAAATCCTATCTACTGCCCCAATAACTAGAAATAATGTCATTATATAAACTATTACATCATTAATTCCCACAAAATCACCCCTTAAATTTTAATAACTATCTTGGTAATATTGTTTCAACTTCTGAATGAGGCCTTGGAATTACATGAACAGATAGAAGTTCTCCAACTCTTTCTGCTGCTGCAGCACCTGCATCAGTTGCAGCCTTTACTGCTCCAACATCTCCCCTTACTAAAACAGTTACAAGTCCTCCCCCTACTTGTTCCTTACCAACCAAAGTAACATTCGCAGCCTTTACCATTGCATCTGCTGCCTCAATTGCTCCTACTAAACCTTTTGTTTCTACCATACCTAATGCATTCATCTTAAAACCTCCTAAATTTTAATTATTTCAATATATTAATAACTTCGGCTTTTACATTGGAAATAACCGATTTTTCAACAATCTTATACTCATCTTTTAAAATACTTTCAACCCTATCTAGGGTCTCTTGTAAATTATTTAAATCTTTTTCATATACTAGGACTATATCCATCCTCTCTAGTTCGTCAAATACTAGTGGAGAAACTATAAAGTTATCCTGGACTAAAAACCTATTTCCATTAATATAGTCCTTAAAATTATTTTTATTTATTAAAATTTTCTTCATTAAATCACACCTTTTTTTCAATTTCCACCTCATCAATTATTCCGACTATTGTGGCATCAATAGGTGCTGTCGGATTACTTATTGCCTTCCTAGCAGAACTCCCTAAAGTCACTATTACAACCTCACCAACTCCTGCCCCGACACTATCTATGGCTACTAGGGAAGTATCTACTTTTCCAGTTACATAATCTATAGGTTGAACTACTAAAAATTTTAAACCATTTAGGCTTTCTTCCTTCCTAGTAGCCCACACATTGCCTACAACTTTTCCTATTATCATAGATAGCTCCTTTCTAATTTACAATTACAAGCTCCATCTCATTTTCTTCTATATAGTCTCTAGCCAAGGCAGTAACTATTGTATTTTTATTTATTAGAATTGTAGTTTCTCCAAGCTCAATAAGGTCAGTAACATCTTTTTTAGTAATTAACTTTTTATTAATTATCTCCTTACTAGGCCCGCTAAGCTTTTCATTCCTGTAAGCCTTTAGCCTGTCCTTTAGCTTTACAACACTTATAAATTCTAAGCCAAAAGTCTCGAGCCTTCTTTCTATAGACTCAATATATTTATAAAACTTTTCATTAGAGCTCTCCTTATACTTCCTATACTCCAAGCCTTCTTCAAGGACTATAACATCTAGGCCATTTAAAAAACTTTTTATAACCAAAGAACTAATTTCATCTGCCTCCCTAGCAAAAGATATATCTATTAGATTATTTAAGCTTAAGCTTGGAACTATAATAATTTTATAATCTTCAACCATGCAACCATCTTTTATAAAGTCTATTCCCTTCCAATCATCTAAAAAATCACTGTACTTTATAATAAGATCATCCCTTTTTTCTCCTGCAAAAAGAATTTCATTTCTAAACTCTTCTGTCTTCTTCTCTTCAAGTTTAGAAATAACCTCCTGCACAATTTTCTCTACAACTTTCTCTATATCCATAACTACTCCTTACTAGCAGTTCATAGCTATTCCAAGAGGGGTAACTAAAAATGGGTTTACAGGTTTCACAACTTCTATAGCTAATTCCTTTTGAAAAACTTCTTCAAAACCAGTAAGTGTACAAGTTCCACCTACTAAATAAACAGTGTTTACCTGGCCACCTTCTAGGCTAGAGTCTACTATACTGGCCATCTTTTGTATTACTGGAGTAACAATTGGTAATAGGTCTCTGTGGTTAGCTGGATCTTTCTTTTTTTCCTCTGCTAGGTCAAAATCTATGTTATAATTTCCTGCAATAACCAAAGATAAGTGGGTACCACCAGTAGGCTCATCCTCAACCTTGACAACCTCCTTATTTTTGATTATAGAAATTCCAGTAGTTCCCCCACCAATATCTACAATTGCTCCATTATCTAAATTCAAAACTGAATTAGCTGCAGTTGGTTCATCCAATATATTAGTAACCTGAAAACCAGCACCTTCAACTATATACCTATGGGTTTTTGTATCTTCCTTAGATACCCCTGGCGGAATGGCTATTGCTGCATTTTCTAATTTTTTTCCAAGTCTAGCCTCTAATTTTTCCTTTAAGTTTCTAACAATAGTAAGAGCGCCCATATAGTCAACTACTAAACCATCTTTAACAACACTTGCATATTCCAGTTCACAGGCTACTGGTTCCTTGTTTTCATTTAAAACTACAACCACTATACAAGCAGTTCCAAGGTCAACTCCCACTAATAATTTTTCTGACTTACCTATCTCTTTAGTCTCCTTTAAGGTTTTTTCCGTTGCCCTAATCAACCTATTAATATTTTCAATATCCATAGCTACTCCTCACTAGTTATTACTAATCCCCTAAGTTTTGGATTATAATCAATAGCATTAGCTTCATCATAGTCAATATGCATACTAAGAGAAAAATTATTATTAACCCTTATTAAAACATTATCAAAAATTAAACCTCTTTCACTTAAGACTTTAACCATAACAATGTCCTTATCCTTAACTCCATACTTTAAAGCATCATTTTCAGTCATATGGATATGTCTTTTAGCAATTATTGTTGATTCCTTTGCATGGACAACCCCTTTATTAGAAGCTATAAATAAGCTTTCTGATCCTTTAAGGTCTCCAGAGTCTCTTATTGGAGGATTAACTCCCAAAATCCTGGCATCTGTTTTTGAAAGTTCCAC
>JASLBE010000028.1 GCA_030146705.1 Tissierellales bacterium
TGAACCTAAAAACAAGGAAGATAAGTTATAACTATGAGGATAATGATGATTTATATAATTGGCTAGAGGAAGAAGGAAGGGAAATAAAGGAATATACTTCAAGAAGGACATTCGGAGAGTATACAAGATCTAGATTAAAAGATACTATGGAAAAAATAGGAGCCAAGGCTATAAAAGAAAAAATTATAAGAATGGATTACTTAGAGGAAGAATCTAAGTGGGAGATAGAGAGTGAGGGTGGTTTAGTTAAAAAATATGATAGGGTTCACCTATGTGCAGGGGAATTACCACAAAAAGATGTTTATGGATTAGATGGGATTGAGAACTATTATGGACAAATATATCCAGTTGAGGAGAAATTAGCTGACTTAAAGATTGGGAAGGCCACTATTATAGGTATGGGCCTGACAGCAGTAGATGTAGCAACTTATCTTTTAGAGGAAAGTAGTTTAGATAAGATATATATGTTCTCAAGAACTAATGTTATCCCTACTGTTCGTGTAGATCCAGTAGATATAGATATAAATGTGATGACTTATGAGAAAACTCAAGACTTAATTAATAAAAATAATGGATTTATAAGTTTTGAAACTTTCGATGAAATTTTCAATAAAGAGCTAGATAGTCATGGAATAAACTATGAAGAATTTTTAGAGAAACATATGTCTGGAGGAATAGATGGTTTAAGAATTAATATAGAAGAACCAGAAGATTTAGCTAAGGTCCAAGCTCTTTTGCCTCCTATGAATCTAACTTTTAACTTAGTTTGGTCAAGTATGGGAGAAAAAGACAGGATTAAGTTTAGGGAAAAATACCATCCATTTATGTGTCTAAATAGGAGTCCTCTACCTTTAATATCGGCAGAACAACTTATTAAGGGGGAAGAGGAGTCTAGATTAGAAGTACTAGATAATATAAAATATATTAAATATAATCACAAGGAAAAATTATTTGAAATAAAAGATTGCTTTGGGAAAACTAAGGTAAAATCAGACTATGTTTTAAATGCGACAGGATTAGATACAAGTATGGAAAATATAGGAGACTTTAATCCACTTTTGGATCAAATTTTAGACAAAAGATATGTTCAGGTGGATAAGTATGGTGGCTTTACACTAGACCCAAGGGATATGGCTGCAATATCACCTAGATTTGGAAAGATAGAGAGTTTACATGTACACGGAGTTTTAGCATCAGGAGTTCAATATAGAAATAATTCAACTTTAATAATCCAAAAAACAGCCCATGATTTAATGAAAAAACTTTATAAGTAAGAGAGAAATAGTAGAACAATATAGCTTAGACAAGAGAGGACTCAAAAAAGAGTCCTTTTTTTATTTACAAATTGTTAGTATAATAGTTTTAGTAAAATTAAATTGGACTAAATAGGGGTAGGAGTTATATAACATATTATTTACTAGGAGAATGAAGAATGAAAGTAATGACAATTGGTTGGCTAAGTGTATTTTTTCTTATGCTTCTTATGAACTTGTATATATGGAATTTCAATTGGAAAATACCCTTTAGCAAGGGGAAAATATTAAAATTAATGAATTATTCAATAATTCATCTGGCCTTAGCCATAGTAAGTATACACTATTTTTACTTGTTTTTTAATGAAAAAACAGATGGGAAACAAACAAAGGTCTTGTCCTATATAGCAGGCTTTTATTTAACCTTCCTTCACTATTCTATGCTTTTTCTTTTAATTCATGACTTTATATATTGGACAAGGAATAAGATTCCTTACCCTAAAGAATTAAAAGTTTTAGGATCAAGACTGTTTTTTGGTGGTCTTTTAATTTATGGACTAACAGCTTTAATATCCTTATACAGTATATACAATGGTCAGCATTTAGAGATTAAAGACTATAATATTAAAATAAGAAAAAAAGATTCTAAATTAAATAGTTTAAACCTAGTCTATATATCTGATGGGCATATAGGAACATCAGTAAACAGGGAGAATATAGATGAGCTAGTTAAAGAAATTGAAAAGCTAAAGCCTGAAATACTTATTCTAGGCGGGGATTTCTTAGACGAAGGTACAACAGAAAAGGATAGATTAGTCATACTAGAAAAAATAGCAAAAATAAAAACTAGATATGGTATTTTTGCAATAGAAGGAAATCATGAATATAAAAGTGGAAATACTAATATAGATGACCAGATGGCCTACTATACAAGGCAGGGGATAAAGGTATTACAAGATGAAGTATATAAGGTAGATGATAGTTTTTACTTAATAGGTAGGAAGGATAGCTATGGTAATTTAGTAAAATTTGATGATTTGAGAGGAAAAGTAAAGGAAAAACTGCCAATAATCCTCCTAGATCACAGGCCAAGTTTTAAAGAAGCGGAAAAAAGTGATATGATAGACTTACAATTATCTGGCCATACCCATAGTGGACAATTTTTTCCTATGCAAGTTTTTAACCCTTTAGCTAAAAGATTTTCCAAATCTTATATTTATGGTTATCATAGAGTTGGCAACCTACAACACATAGTAAGTTCAGGCATAGGTAATTGGGGAATACCAGTTAGGCTAGGTAGTAGGAGAGAGGTTTTAAATATAAGGATAAATTTTATATAGGAGGGACTTTATTGAAGTATAAAAATCCTTATTATAAAAAGATTAAAAGAAGTTTTAAGATGGTAGTTTCTTGTGGAAAATGTAAGAAGGACTTAGTTCTATATCAAAAACAAGGCAGGGGCAATCTTTTAAATATGCACATAGATAGGATTATTAAAAGTGAGATAGACCTATCTAAATTGCCTTCTGTTTTTGAGTGTCCAGAATGTTCAAATATATTGGGAACAAGAATGACTTTAAAGCAAGAAGATGAGGAAGTTTATAAGATGCACAGGAGTATGTTTAATACTAAAGTAAAGGGATAGGTGATATGCATAATGAAAGATGAGAGTAGAATTAATGATATCCCCAGTGAGCTAGAAAATATCGTAGGGATATTTGGAGAAGGGAACCAGGATGGTATAAAAGAAGCTCTAAGACTTTATCAAAAAGCTTACGGGCATGTGGCAGTTAAGCACCAAGAAGAGATAGCCCAGGCCTTCAAGGTAGAAGGCAAATTAGTAAAGACTATTATTAAATTTATGCCATCAATAAAGGAATCCTTTGTTGAACATGAAATTGTCTTTTGTAGTGGCAGAAGGTGTGGAAAGAAGGGCTCTATACTTAATCTTAAGGTAATAAAAGATAAGTTGGGAATAGGAATAGGCGAAACAACTAAGGATGGGAAGATAAGGCTAAATACCCAGTCTTGCTTTAAAGCCTGTGGGCAAGGGCCAAATATTATGGTAAATGGTAAGCTTTATAGTCATATGGATGAAGAAAAAACTAAAGAATTAATGAGAGAGTTAAAAAAGCTATAACATCACGTTATAGCTTTTTGCTAATCATCTACAATTATTTCTGCATCTAACCATTCTTTTTTAATATATCTATAGAAGACTATAAAGAACCTAAGAGATAGATCTAAAAGCATACCTAGCCAGGCTCCTCTTAGTCCCCATCCAAAAATATTAATAAAGATAAAGGCAGATATTAATCTTACAAACCACATACCTCCTATAGCTGCATAAAGAGGCACTTTAGTATCTCCTGCCCCTCTTAATACTCCAGTCAAAACAATTGTAGCATTAAAAAGAGG
>JASLBE010000022.1 GCA_030146705.1 Tissierellales bacterium
TACAAGTTTTTTATTTACTCTCATTTCTTACAGCCCCTTAAAACAATATAACAAATATTGTAAATTTTAGAAAAATTCTATTAAAATTATTATAACCTATATAGTAAATAATATCTAGATTTATAATAAAAGAACTAGACCAAGGTCTAGTTCTTATTCTATATATAAATATCTTTTATTTGCTTCTAGATCTACACCCTTAAGCTCATACATTTCTGAAAGAGTTACTAACTGAAATCCCTTTTCTCTTAAGATTGGAATAGCTTTTTTAACCCCTTCTGCTGTTGATTCATATAAGTCATGCATTAGGATAATATCTCCATCCTTAGCCTTGGTTACTATTTCATTGACTACTCTATTAGCATCCCTATGTTTCCAGTCAAGAGTATCTACTGACCATAACATTAAAGGCATATTTGCATTGTTTTCTAAGGTATCGCTTATAGCTCCGTAGGTTGGTCTTAATAGTCTTGGCTCCTTACCACTAGCTTCTGCCACTAAGTTCTGAGTCCTATCTATCTGGCTTCTTAGTTCATCCTTTGATACCTTCGCTAGGTTCGCATGGTCAAAGCTGTGATTACCTATTTCATGGCCATTATCTGCCATTCTCTTTAATACTGACTCATTTCCTGGAATCCTATGACCTAGGACAAAGAAAGTTCCTGCTCCACCATTAGCTTCTAAAGCATCTAAAATAGGCTCTGTTACAGGTGGGAAAGGTCCATCATCAAAGGTTAAAGCAACCATTGGCTTGTCTGGATCTAAACCTGGCCTAATTCCGCCCTTCCCTTGGGCTATATGTCTCTTCTCTTCTATTTCCTCCTCTGATAGAAACTCAAATGTTTTTAAATCATATTTAGTATAGGCCTCTAATTCCTCATAAGGAATTGAAATCTTGTGTGGCTCTTCATCAACTAGTTCTTCTTTAAAGTAAACATCTAAACTTTTATCAGTTAAAATAAACTTATTAAAGTCTGCTTCATTTGCTTGCAACTGGCCTTTAAAATCATCTAAAACTTCTACATTATTTTCACTAAAGTCAGTTAAAGCTCTTTTAGATAGGAATCCACCTAGTTCTTCTATAAATATATCATCAAACTTAACTTTTTCACCAGTTTCATTATTGTATGACTGAACTATAGTATCATTTATTTGATCTTTTACATTCTCTTCAACTATATCTAGTTTTACACTAGTTATACTTGGTCCATACTTGTAAACTTCATAGTTGGTATAAATATTAGGTAAATCTTTTACATCCTTTACCTCTTCCTTACCAACCTTTTCTTTAAATTGCTCTACATAATTATTTACAATAGAGCTAACTTCCTCAGTTATATTTTTTTCCTTTAGCTTAGGACTATGACTAGCTACTAAATAATTTTTATTTATTTCTATATTATTTTTTGCTTCTACATTTTCCGACTCCTGTAGTTTATCAGGATTTATTTTTCCTGCATATGTCTTATTAACATTATCCTTAAACTTTTTGTTAGCATATAGTTTATAACCACCGAAGGCTATAACTAGAAGCATAAGCAAGCTAACAACTTGCCTAATTCTTTTTCTTACCCTTCTTTTATCCATAATAATATCCCCTCTGCTTTTATAGTTAATTATAGTATATACCTTTACTAGTTATAAATATTTACAACTAGTTTACAATTTTACCCCATTTTATTTATTTTTTCCTAATATAATTTACATACTTAAATTTTATATTGTTTTCCTCATAAACTTCCGATTCTTCTTCTATTTCCCAACTACTGTCTTGGTCTAAATCTGGTATTTTTGTATCTGACTTTGGAAAAGCATAGAGAATCTTAGTTATATAGGCCCTATCACAATAATCTATAAGTTCTTCTACTACTGCCTGTCCTCCAGATACAAATAAGTCCTTATCTTCATCAATTTCATTTAGTATTTCAAATAAGTGATCCAGTGAGTTTGCTACAATAACATCATCTTGCTTAAAACTTTCATTCCTAGTTAAAACTATATTAGTTCTATTAGGAAGGGGTTGACTATTGGGAAGGGATTCTAAGGTTTTCCTTCCCATTATTAACACATTTCCCTCTGTTAAAGATTTAAATCTCTTTAAATCCTTTTTTATATATACATGCATATCCCCTTCCAGGCCTATGCTCCAATTTTCATCTACTGCAAATATTAGTATTAAATTATCTTTCCTCATATAAAATCCCCGTCTTTAACTCTTTTACAGCTTTCTCTCCTAAAAGATAGTCTACTATTTCAACAGCAAAGTCTACTGCAAATATAGGTCCTTTTCCTGTTACTATGTTCCCGTCCCTTTCAACTCCAGCCTTACTTATTTGGGATTTACTTAAGTCATCTTCAAATCCTGGATAGGCAGTTATCTTCTTTCCATCTATTATTCCTGCCCTATTTAAAACTATAGGACCTGCACATATAGCTGCTAGCAACTTATCTTTTGAATCAAAGTGTTTGACTAGGTCTATACATTTATCCTCATCCCTAATATTAGATGCTCCTGGCATACCTCCTGGAACTATTATTCCATCATAGGAATCTACATTTTCTAAAGCATCTATAGTAAGGTCTGCCTGTACTACAACATCATGGGCTCCTTTTACTTCTAAGCTATCTGAAATTGATACCATATCTACCTGAATATCTACCCTTCTTAAA
>JASLBE010000032.1 GCA_030146705.1 Tissierellales bacterium
TTTAACTTCTTCTCCTATTACTACAACATTCCTCTTTTCCTCATACTTCAAGGTCATTAAAAGGGCCTTCTCCCCATTACTATCTATATAGGTTTCCCTATCTGGATGTTCTAAGACTATGTCTGCTATATCCTTTAGGTAGATAACATTTCCAGCTTCTGACATACTAACTATAGTATTTTCTATTTCCTCCATAGACTTATACTCACCAGTTGTTGAAATAGGTACATTTGATTTTTGAAGCTTTAAGCTTCCTCCTGGTATATTTATATTCCTAGCCTTTAGGACTGTTCCAATTTGAGTCATTGGCACCTTTAAGTTTTTCATCCTTTGCAGGTCTAGGTTTATATGGATTTCATTTGGTTCGTGACCGTCTATATCCACCGATGCTATACCATCTATGTTTTCTATCTTATTTTTTAAGTCATCTGCAACTTCCTTAAGCTGGTTGTAATTATAATTTTCTCCACTTACTGTGAAAAGCATTCCATAAGTATCTGCCAGCTCTGTATCAACTGTTGGCTCCCAAGCATTTTCTGGAAGCTCTGTTTCCTCTACCTTTTCCTTTAGCTTATCCCATGTGTTTGTAATTTCATCATCTGGTAGGTCTACTAGACGAACTATTATTACCCCTGCATTATCTAGGGCATAGGATTCCATAAGCTTTATATTGGAAATCTCACTAATCTTATCCTCTAAGGGTTTGACTATAAGTCTTTCTATATCCTCTGGTGTTCCTCCTGGATAGACACCCATTACTAGGGCTCCTGGTGAAACAACATCAGGATTTTCCTGTCTTTCCATTGTTACATATACATAGGCACCTAGAACTATAATGAATATAGAGATTACAGCCAATAACTTTTTATTCTCTATACACCATTTAATCATTATTTTCTCTCCTAGCGTTTACTTCTTCTCCATCGTTAATCCTATACTGTCCTTCAATTACTACTACATCTCCACTTTTGATTCCTTCTTTTACTTCTAGCTTGTCCCCATAGACATCTCCAGTTTTTATCTTTTTAGCTGTAACTTTTTTACTCGCTTCATCATACAAGTAGACAAAAGTTCCCTCTGCATTATCTGTTATGGCATCTATTGGGACTGTTATGGCCCTTACCTTATTCATATTTATCTTGGCTGTTGCTATCATACCTGGTTTAATATCTCCCTTAGGGTTTGCTATTTCTATAATTACTCCAAAGGTTCTAGTTTCTAGGTCTGCTGTTGGCTCTATTCTTTTTATCCTTCCTGAAACATCCCTATTTAAACCCTTTATCCTAACTGCAACATTTTGTCCAACCTTAATCTTATCTATGTTTTTATCTGGCACACCAATCTCTAGGTCTAAGACATCAAGCTTTCCAAGAGCTATTGTTGGATAGCCTGGAATAACTGTTTCTCCTGGTTCCACTAGTTTCTTTACAACAGTTCCAGTTATTGGACTATACATAGTTGTGTCCTCCATTTTAGAATGGGCCAAATCAACCATAGCCTTGGCTTGTTGCAACTGGGCTTGTGCTGTAACCTTGGCATCTAAAACTTCCTGTAGCTTGTTTTCTGCAACTACTTTTTGTAGTTCTAGTTCTTCCACAGTTTTTTTGGCAACTGCCCCTTTTTCATAAAGCCTTTTGACCCTGCCTAGCTGTGTATTTACAAAGTCAAGGGTTGACCTGGCCTGGTTTTCTCCAGATGCAACCTTACTGTCTATCTCCAGCTTAACTGAGTCATATTTTGCCTGGGCACCCTCTATTCCTATTAGGTAGTCTCCCTTGTCTAGGCTCATTAGGGTCTGACCAGAAGAAACCCTATCCCCTTCTTCAACTGTTATAGACTCTATCCTACCTGGAACCTTAAAAGCCACCTTAACTAGCTGGCCAGGTTTAATATTTCCTGAAATCTCCAGGTCCTTAGAAAGTTCTTCAGTTTTCATACTGGCAACCACTACTGGTTTTTTTGCTTCTTCTATTTTTTCCGCCTTCTTACCGCAGCCAGTTGTAACTAGGACAACCGCTCCTAAGACTGCTGCTAATTTCTTCTTATTATTCATTTGCCTACCTCCGTTTAATATATGAAGTCTCCTATATTGTTTTTATACTGCATCCTAGATAAATTATAAGCATAAGTTATCTTAACAACATTTTCTTCTACTTCTGCTAATTTTTCCTCTGCAGCTAGTACTTCTACTATGGTTCCTGCTGAAGATTCCAAGTTCATACTTGCCAGCATTGAAGTATCAACTCCAAAACCCTCCTTGTACTTATACTCTGATATTTCAACATTTTCCTTGGCATTTTTCACCATATCATTAGTTTTCTTAAGCATATCCTTAGTACTTAAAACCATTTCATAAGACTTCCTTATGGAAGACTCTACCTCATCTTTAGCCTGCTCATACTTTATGCCAGACTTATCTTGTAATAATTTTGCCTCCTTATATTGGAAGGTATTTTCTGGATAAGATTTTTTAGTTTCTGTAAAGTTGGTAGTATATATTAAGACCTCACCAACAGTTTTTTTAATCTCCAGCCTTTTTTCCATACCAAGCTTTAAGCCCTCTTCTAGGTTATAATCTTCATCCCCAGTCTTCATAACTGTTTCCAAGGTCAAGTCCTTGCCCATATCATAACCTGCAATTTTTTTAAGCTCTATCTTGGCTCCATTAAGTTCCCCCTTGGCCTTTTCGTACTCTACCTGGGTTCCGTCATAATAAACCTTGGCCATAAGCATATCATCCTTGGCCTTCATCCCCTCTTCATAGGCAGCCTTGGCAAACTCGTATTGCTTTTCTCCTCTTTTCATAGCCTTTTCCTTTACCCTTACAAGCTCCTCTGCCTGTAGGACATCATAGTAGGATTTTTGTATTAAAAGGGCAATCCCATTTTTATATATATCATAAGATGCCTTTGTAACCTCATAGGCAACCGATGGCATAAGTTCCATCAAGTTTGAGGAAGAGTCAACATCTAGGGCTGTTAAAGAAGCAAAGTCTATGGCAGATCCTATGGTAGAACCTGCAAGCTCTAGGGCATTTGCTATGGCAGACTGGCCCGATGTAAGTTTTTCTTTGCTCTTATCTATCCCTTTTTGTATTTCTCCCTTTACTGCCCCCTGGATATTTTCAGGTAAGCTGGTTATGGGAGTACCAGCATTAATAGTTCCCATACCTGGTATTTCCACATCCTGGGGAATTATCCCATTGTCCAGGGCGTCTTGGGCTGCTGAAAGTGCCTTGTTACCCTTGTCTAAATCCCTATCAGAGTCCCTAAGTTTGTCAGCCTTAAACCTCCCCCTGTTTTTTGAAACCTTCGCCAGGTCAATTTCCACCTCAACCTCATCTAGTTGCTTACTATTTTTAATCCCATGTCTAACTGCATCTTCTATTGTTATACTTGTTTTTTCAAGAGAATCTGCAAAGCTAATACCAGTAGTTGAAAATAGGATTGTAGTAGCTAAAACCATAGATGTTAGCTTTTTTACTATATTCATCTTAACTCCTCCTTAATATCTTCTTTTATTTGTTTTATATACCTATAAACTGGGTTAATACTTCCGTCATATCCTTCTTTTTTTAACTCCCTATATATTCTTGCTCCAATGTAGCCGCTTTCCAAGTACCACTTTTTTATTTGTCCCTTGTACTCATCAATCTTTGTTGGATAATGCTTCCTAGTATATTTAGGTTTCTCCTCAGACCTCAACCATTTCCTAACAGTATTTCTAGACATATCCATATCCCTTGCTATCTGCCTAATGGAAACTCCCTCACTATGTAGTTTTTTCACCTTTTCCCACTTTTTCATAATGGCTCTTCTCCTTATATTTTCATAGCTCTTTTCAATTTACTAGTGGGTCAATTTTAAGTGTAAAATCAACCTGTACTTATATTAATCTAATTGCCTCCATTTGTCAAGATGCCCTACACTATATTTTCTCATAAATATCAAATTTGTAAACACTAATAGACTGTTTTTTTTGAAAGTTTTTTATTTTATTGTAAAACTTATATAAAAGCCAATAAAAAAAGAGATAGGCTACTACCTATCTCTCTTTTCCATATTCCTACTATAGTAAAATTCTGTATTTACAAATTCCCTATACTGGTCCTTATAGCTGTCTAAACTTTTTTTATAATCCCCATTTTCCTTAAAGAAAAGATGGTGTTGGACTGGCAATATTTTTTTCATTTCCACTAGGTACTGCATATAAGGGTTACCCTCATAACCTAGGGCCTCAAATAACTCTGCCATTAAATATAGGGAGCCTATTTCTTCCCTTTCTCCCCTTAGGTCCTTTCCTAGTCTTTCCTTGGCTGCATCATTGCCCCATATTATAAAGGGGGTTTCATAATAGTTTTTAAAGCCTTCTGGATTTTCTAGGTCCAGGTCAATCCCCAGCATCTTATAGACTGAGTTTCCCTCTCCTAACCAAGGGTTGTGGTCACCAAATAAAACTATTACAACTGGTTCTTCTTCCTCCCTAAAGTAGCCTATAAACTCCTCTAGTCGATCCCCAGTATCCTTGACCCCATAAAGATAGTTGTTGGCTATGTTAAATAAGCCCTCATCATAGGTTGGTTTTCTTTCTAGATAGTCTATGTCGTGATAGGCCTTTGTACTATAGGGTCCGTGGTTTTGGTAGGTCACAGAAAAATTAAAATAAGGCCTGCCTTCTGACTTAGATTTTTCAAAACCTGCTATTAGGCTAGGCAAAAACTCCTCATCAAATAGGGCCTTGTCATCATAAAAGTTATCCCCGTGGTTAAAGTTTTCAAAACCTAGGTTTTCATTTACATTCATCCTATTATAAAAAGATCCTGTTATTGGGTGCATAGCCTCTGTCTTGTAACCCTGGTCCTTAAAGTACCAAACAAAGGAATTAGTCATCTTCCTATACTTAGGTTGGTGCTGGTAGCCAGTTAAAAATGCCCTCTCCGTATCAACTGTCCCACCTGCAAAAATATTAGTAACTAGGTTGCCATAAATAGACTCATCTTGAAGCCTATGGAAAAAGTCATAGGTTCCATTTTGTGGGTTTACCCCATCAAACTTACTAAAGTCATTGTAGGCCTCTAGCATTATACCTATAATATTTACCTTCTTATCTTCTGGTATGTCCTTGTAGTCATAGGAGGCCAATTTTTCCTTAGCCCTTTTTTCACTATAATTTTCTGGTTTTTCCTCCCTTAAGTCTCTTCCACTATAAACAAAGGGATAGATAAACCCCTTTGCCTGGTGCCTTTCAGATTGTATCCACCTGTTGATAATTTCCATATCTCCCAGGGAGTCATACAGCCTGGTGTTACTATAAACTGTACTGGCTAGTCCAATTCCCAGGACAATAGTTCCTAGTATAATGCCTAGCCTAGACTTCTTACTAGGAAACTTATAGTCAAAAAACTTCTTAATTAAAATAGTCAGAAGGACTAAAAGTCCTATGCTTAGGATAACCCTAGTGTTTATAGGCAGTTTGTATCTTTCGCTCATCATCTTGGCCTCTGTTATAAGTCCTAGGTCTGTCATAACCAAGGGGTCATTCCTATAAATAATCTTAGTCCTATTAGCCATTCCACCAATTATTATTAGGCTTGAAGCTAGGAAAAAACTAAGCCAAGTCCTATTGGTTAAACCCCAGGCCAATATTAAAAATATTAGGATTGGAAGAAAGTTTAAAACTAATAATTTAAAGGACTTAAAATAAGACTTAAATAGGTCCATATCTGTTATACCTTGGGCAAAGGATAGGCTTACTACTAGTAGGATTAAACTGGCTACTAATATTAAGGCCAGCCCCTTGACTAGCTGGTATTTTTTATCTTGGTACATAATTTACCCCCTTCTAATTTTTATCAATATAAATTGTAACATACTTGTTTTTGAATTTCTTTAAATCTTTTTCTTTTAATTCTAAATATATATTGGGATAAAGAGAAATAAATTCCTTGAGATCCTTGGTCTTATAGTTTTTATTATAGGGGTTTAAAATTACCCTTTCATAGGCACCATTGGTCAAGGCAAGATAGTCGCTAATATTATCAATCCTGGCTATTTGATCCTTAAGGCCATAGGTCCTACTAGTAGTTAAAAGCCTATCTAGGTCCCCTTCTAGGATTAATTCTAGCTTGTTTTCCCCACTATAGGCTAGTATAGCCTCTAGGTCCTTAACATTTTCCAGGTCTATAAGGGCAGTCCCACCTGGTTTTATCCTCGTAAGCTCTTCTAGAGAGTCAACCTTTGAGTAGGTCCTAACCTCTGACTTTTGCCCTGGTTTAACTAGGCTTTTTCCCTCCATATAATCCTTTAAAAGATTATTTTTAGTAATATAATCACTTAGGTTTATCTCCCTTATGGCCTCCTCATAGTACTTCCTTAGGGGGGCTATTGGGACTGGCTCCCTAGTTTCTATATCATAGGCCCTACTATGATCAAAAATCCCATCCCTAGATATTTCAAATGCCAGGTCAGATTTTATAAAAGAACCCTTGGTCATATAGGTCTGGGGCTTAACTGTATTTTCTCCAGTATAATTATTTAAGTCCCTACCAAAAATAAGACCCTTGGTATTATCATATCCCATAATATTTTGTATTGTAGGATAAAAATCTATCTGGCTACCAAGCCTAGAATTTTTTTCATTAATATCTTCATTTCCTATGTGGATAATTAGGGGGATATTCATCATAGTATCAAGGTCATACCTGTAACCTAAAAGCTGGGTCATTAGGTCACTTTCTTTTTTGTCTGATGCCTTTATGGCAAAGTGATCTCCATAAATTGCAACTACTGTATCATCATAGAGGTCTGCCTCCCTTAAAAGGTCCATAAAATATCCTATTTGCCTATCTAGGTAGTGGATAGACTGGATATAGTCCTTGACCATTGAGTTGTCATAGGCCTTATCCATTTTTATTTTTTGGTACTTTTCCTCCATCTTAAAAGGAGTATGGCTAGTTAGGGTAACCATAAAGGCATAAAAAGGCTCCGTGTTTTCCTCCCTATATTTTTTTAAAAAACCAATATTCTCCCTGAAAAATTCCTCATCACTAACCCCCATACCAATTATATCCTTGCCACTATAAAAGTCCTCATGTAAAAATTCATCAAATCCTTGGTACTTATAGGCCTTATCCCTATTCCAAAAATCCTTTTTATAACCGTGCATTGCAAAAGTCTTATAATTATTATCCTTTAAAAGTTTGGCCAGGCCATAAAAAGTATTTTTTTCATACCTAGTATAGCTAGGCTGGTCCATAGCAGGATGGAGGGAGTTATTAGTAACAAACTCTGCATCAGATGTATTCCCCCTACCTACTAGTTGGTAGTACCTATCATAATAAATCGTCCCCTTACTGGCTACTAGCTTGTTTATGTTTGGAGTTACTTCCTGGCCTTGGTATTTTAAGCCCACAACAAAATTTTGCAGGGCTTCAACCTGGATAACAATAAGGTTTTTCCCCTTGGCTAGCCCTGTGTACCTTCCCTCTTTTAAGGTCCTCCTATCTTCCAAGTCCCTTATTTCTTCTTCAGTTATTCCTCCTTCTGCCTCCTTGAAGCTCCCTACTATATCTAGGATATGGTAGCTGTAAACTTCTTGGTTTTTAATAGAGTCAAAGCTACCTGTTACAAGTGTAATTCCTAAGAATAGGACTAGACCCCCAAGGGGGTAGGCTGGATTTAAACTTTTTTCTTGGACTTCCCCTGGTTTTTTCTTAAAGTAATAGGCCAAGACAAGGGGCAGGTCTAGTAAAAAAAGTAGGTTCTTAAGGTTGATCAGCCCATAGATAGAATCTGTTACTGCTGTTAAAAGACCTATTTGCCCCAAGAGCTTAACTGAGGGTAGCATATTAAACTGTAAATAGTAGAGGCTGTCTGCAAAAAGAATAAGGGAAAATAAGCTATAAAATACGGCCCTTATTTTCCCCCTATGCTCCCTACTAATTTTCCCAATAAAGGATAACCAGCTTATGGTTCCTAAGCTGGTTATTAGTAGTATTAATATTCTATTGTGTTCTATATTTGTTATATCTATATAAAGAATTGTTTTTAATACTGGTAAGATATTCAACATATTTTCACTATCCTATTACATTGATTTTATAACTTCTATGGCTTTTTGAAGTTGTAGGTCAACCTCTGGATTTGAGTTTTCCACCTTAACATCTGGCTCTATGCCTTTTTTATGGATAGATATTCCACTTGGTGTTAGGTATTCTGCTATTGTTAGTTTTACTAAGCTTCCATCTGTAATATCTAGTAAAGATTGGACTGTACTTTTACCATATGTTTTTGTACCAACTAGCTTTCCAACCTTCCTATCCTTTACTGCTCCAGCAAAAATTTCAGATGCAGATGCTGACCTAGAATTTACCAAAACCACTAGGTCATACTTGGCTTCCTTAAGTGTAGACTTGTAGCTTTCCTTATAGTTTTTATACCTTACATGAACCACATCTCCAGCTGGTATAAACTGACTAGACATCTCAACAACTTCTGATAAAAGTCCTCCTGGATTGTCCCTTAGGTCAACTATTACCTTTTTAACATTTTTCTTATCAAATTCCTTAAGGGCAGCCTTTACCTCCTTGTTCATACCAAAGGTAAATTCATCTATCTCTATATAGCCAATATTATCTTCTAAGATTTTTGACCTTACTGAGTGAATTTCCACACTTTGTCTTTCTATTTCATATTCGTGGAATTTCCCCTCCCTATTTATTTTAATCCTTACCTTGCTTCCTTCTTCTCCCTTAATCATAGCTGAAACCTCTGTAAGGGTCTTTCCTATAACAGTTTCTCCATCCACAGCAGCTATTACATCTCCAACCTCTAGGCCAGAGTTTTCTGCTGAATTTCCCTTAATTATTTCATTAACTATTATCCTGCCATCTATTAATTGCATAACTACACCAATTCCAACAACCTTACCATCTGTTAGGCTGGTAAAGTTTTGGGCCTCTTCCTTAGTATAGTAATCAGAATTTTCATCTACTGCTTGGAGCATTCCCTTTACTGCCCCCCTTATAATCTTTTCATTATCCAATTCAAAGGGATACTTTTGGTTTATAATTTGAAAGGTACTATATAGAAAGTTAAAATCTATCTTTGGAGTTGGCTTAGTTTCTACTGCCTCGGCCATTCCAAAACTTGGTAACATAATTCCTAGTGCTAATATCATAGATACTATTCGTTTCATAAAATCTCCTCCATTATTCTTCTTCTCCAACAAGTTTATATTAAGTAATTAGACTAAACCAAATAAGAATTCAATTCTAATTTTAACATTTAATTCTTAATAAAGTATTAAGAATTAATTACATTTTCATAAAACATTGTTAATTTTTTCAAAAAAGAGACCTTTCGGTCTCATTTTTAGAACCTATGCTCCCTGGTATTGGCAAAGTTAAAACTACTTGCTGGTTCTATATCATATATAGACCAGGTCCTTTTAGTCTGGTCATAGATTAATAGGTAGCTAAACTTTTTAATATCAGAGGTTTTTTCCACTGAAAAGTCTGTTAAAAAACTTTCCTCAAGCTCTAGCCTAGTATTTATCATAGCATAGTAGGATCCTTCGTGCCCCTTTATTTGAAGGGAATCCAGGTCATAGCTTATTTCCTTTAGGTCTGTTTCTATACTTTGGTCAAGGTCCTTCATATCTATTAAAATATTTATCCTTTTTGAAAGTTCTGGCTCAACAACATTAGTATAAAGGCTTTCATCTAAAGTTTCCTTGGCCTTGGCATCAGCCAGCACAAAAGTATTTATACTTTCCACAATCCCATCTATTGCTTCCTTGATATTGTAGTTTAAGTTAAGCCTTAGGACATCCTTTACCTTATTAAGTTCAACTTCCCTACTTTTTATTTCTCCAAAAGGTGTCTTATAAACTAATTGTAAAGTGTTAGACTGGGGTAGGGGGCCTAGGATTCCATCTTCCAGTTCCCTAACCTTAGTATTAGTATTTTTCCCATTTAAAACTATACTTGCATCTGGCTCATTAGTTTCTAGTTTAAAACTAACAAGCTTAAGGTCTAGGCTTACCTCCTTGGAAAGTTTACCCACATCTGGTTTTTCGTCAAGAAGTATTAACTTTTGTTCAACTGCATCCTCATCCCCACTGGAGGTAAGTTTACCCTTTAGGGTATAGATACCTGGCATATAGGGCCCAAATTCCCTAGTATAATTATCCCTATCACTAATATCAAGCTTCTTATCTTCTAGGTAGATTTCTACCCCCTCCATAGGAACTTCCAACTTGAAATAATAGGGCTTTACCTCCAAGTAATAGTCCCCATTCTTCTTCCTAAGGACAATATTTTCAAACCTGTCCCCTATATCCTTATTTTTATTTTGGTCATAAAACTTGCTTTGGTCTTCCAGCTCAAGCTCTATAGTATCTAGGTAGGAAGGATTTTCGTCCAGGTAGTTAAAGAAGGCAAGTATTCCCCCTTCATCTACTTTTAAGTCAGGACTTCCTGGCTCTAAAAGTTCCAAGACCTGATTTTCATCCCTAGTCCTAACTGATTCAATAAAGTTTTCAACCAAGTCCTCCTTGCTTAGGGACTTCCTATTTCTTAAAAAAATTATACTGGCGATTATTATTAAAACCCCAACCACTACAATTCCAAGGCCTATTAGGAGTTTCTTAAAACTAAAATCAGGCCTATCATACCTAGGATCCCTCTCGTAGTCATAGTCCTCTTCCCCATCTTCATAATCCTCTTCCTGGTTTTTTTCTCCACCAGGCAGGCCTTCCTGGTCTAGGTACTGGTTAATATCTCCTATTACTTGGGTTTTAGCCAGCTCATAATCCTTGTACTCCCTAAGATCATCTGGCTCTTCTTCCTGCCTATTTTTTGTTTCTTCTATCTCCTGCTTTATTTTTTCTATCCTGGCTTTTTCTATTAAGGAAGTATCTAAGACAAAACTATTAGTCTCGCCACTGCCTATTTGCCCACTAGTTTCTTCTTTTTTATCCCTAGTGAAACTTGGAACTATTGTTTCTCCATTGGCTTCCTCTTCTGCCTTATTAAAATCCTCAACAGCTTGTCCACAATTCCTACAAAACTTATCTTCCTTATCCAAGTTTTGTCCACATTTTTTACACTTATCCATAAGCAACCTCCTTGCCCCTATATTATATAATATATCCTATGTAAATAACAGTTATTAAGAAGTCTAGCAAGTTGAAAATCCCTGGTCAAGGCCAGAGATTAACTAGTAGTATCTAGGGTCCAAGGGACCCTTATTTAGTCTTCAACTACTAGGGGACCCTTGTGGATAATTTCCCCCTTATTATTATATAAAAACTTTTTTTCCAACCTTTTAGCTGGCCCATTTAAAGGCTTGTAGTCATACTGGTAGACTAGGTAGTCCTCTCCCTTGTCCACCTGGACTATATTAGTTGCAGTCCTAGATCCCTCAGAATTATATTCTTTAAACAGGTCCTTTGCAAATTTTTCTAGTCTTTCCATATCCATCTTAACCACTCCTTTGCTTTATATAGTCTTACCCTATTTTTAAAACTTATAAGCCTTTAACCATAAAAATAGTAGGGTATCCCCTACTATTTTCCTATATTTTAATTTGTCTTACTCCACTTAGTCGGAACAAGCAGGGCTATTATTGTAAAAAGCTCCAGCCTTCCCAGTAGCATTAGGATTGAAAAATAAAACTTAGCCACTGGACTGTATCCAGCAAAGGTACTTGCTGGCCCAACCATATTAAGTCCTGGCCCAATGTTTCCTAGGGTTGCAGCAACTGAAGATGCTGCTGTTACTAGGTCTACATTTTCCAGGGTAATTAATATGGTGGAAAGAAAAAATATTATTATATATAAGGCCATAAAGGCATTTATACTTTCTATTGTTTCATCAGACATTATCTTTCCATTAATTTTTATTGGCCTTACTGCCCTTGGGTGGAAAATTTTTAAAATCTCCCTTTTAATTAGCTTAAGTAGGACCAAGACCCTTATTACCTTACTTCCTCCAGCAGTAGAACCTGCACATCCACCTATTAGCATAAGTAAAAATAAAATAGACTTACTAAAGGTTGGCCAAAGGTTAAAGTCTGTTGTAGAATAACCAGTTGTTGTAATTATAGACCCAACTTGGAAGAAAGAGTCCTTAAAGGCCAATCCCACACTTGTATAGCTTGTTTTAAGTAAATTTATCATAATTCCTAGGACTGCTATTGTTATTATTATTAAGTAAAGCTTCAACTCTTCATCATCTCTTGCTTCTTCCCACTTACCCTTAAAAATTGAATAATATAGGGAAAAGTTAACACCAGAAAGAACCATAAAAACACCAATTACCATATGGATATAGTTGGACTTATAGTAGCCAACACTAGCCGACTTTGTTGCTAGACCACCTGTACCCACCGTACCAAAAGTATAGACCAAGGAATCATATAGGTTCATTCCACCAAGTAAAAGCAAGACTACTTGGACTATAGTTATGGAAAAATATATGGTGTATAGGATTTTTGCTGTATCCTTTATTTTAGGGGCAATTTTCCCAGCCACAGGGCCTGGGGATTCTGCCTTAAATATTTGAAAGCCACCAATTCCTAGTGCTGGTAAAAGGGATATAGTAAATACTAGGATTCCCATCCCCCCTATCCAGTGGGTAAAGGACCTCCAAAACATTACCCCCATAGGTAATTTTTCAACCCCTTCTATAACTGTTGCCCCAGTTGTTGTAAAGCCTGAAACTGTTTCAAAAAAAGCATCAATATAGGTTGGAACTCCTCCAGACAAGTAAAGAGGCAGGGCCCCTATTAATGAAAGAATTACCCAGCCATAAGAAACTATGGCCAAGCCTTCCTTTATAGTTATATTTTCCATCCTTACTTTTTTCAACCTAGAAAATAAGACTCCCAAAACCAGGCTTATTAAAATTGTAATTGCCAGGGCCTTAAAATCGTGCCCCCTTGTATATATAGAAATTATTAAAGAGGGAGTCATAAGTATAGACTCTAGGATTAATAATTTACCTAAGATCATTAGAACTATTCCATAGTCCACTTAAAAAACCTCCTCTTTTAGGCTTGAAAAACATAGCCAGGTCGTCTAAATTCTCCTTTAAAGAAAAGGTTACTATCCTGTCCTTTGCTTGAAGTCTAGTATTCCCATCTGGGATAAAGACCTTACCCTTCCTAGAAATTGCCCCAATGATGATCCCCTTTGGTAGGTCTAGCTCCTCCAGGGTCTTATTTAAAATTGGTAGTTTTTCATCAAGTACGATTTCAGTAACTTCTCCATCTCCACCAATCAATAGGGAAACGGACATTATTTTCCCCCCTCTTAGGATTTTTAAAATCTTGCTAGAGGTTATATATATAGGGTTAAGGGCTGCATCTACATCTAGCCTATCTATTATTTTAGAATAATTCTCCTTAGATATTTTAGAAACCACCTTAGGTATCCCAGCCTGCTTGGCCATTAGTCCCATTAGGAGGTTGGCTTCATCAAAACCTGTAGTACCAACAACAGCATCCATCTCTTGCAAGTTTTCATCCTCCAAAAGGCTTATGTCTGTTGCATCTCCATGGATTATTAAAACATCATTTAACTGCTCTGATAACCTATTGCAAATCTCCATATCTCTTTCTATAATGGTAATATTTATATTGTGGTTTAAAAGTTTTTTAGCCAAGTAAAAGGCAATATTGCTTCCACCTAAGATCATTATATTCTTAACTGGCTTGCCCATATGTCTAGTGTCAAATTTCTTGGACAAAAGTTCTATTTCTCCAGACTTACCTATTACATATATAAGGTCAAACTCCTGTAAAACTGTATTTCCATCTGGGATAATAACCCTGCCGTCTCTTGATATGGCTGCTATTAAAAGCTTTTCAAAACCTTCTAACTCCATAAGTTTTTTACCAACAAACTCCTCCATAGTTTCTATATTAAAGTCCATCATTTGTACCTTACCGCTTACAAACCCATCTGAATAAAAACTATGGCTCTTTAGGAGGTATCTTTCAATGGACTCTGCCGTAGCCAGGTCTGGATTTATTACATAGTCTATTCCTAGCTTGTTTTTAATAAACTCAACTTGCTGGAGGTATTCAGGATTCCTAATCCTTGCAATAGTCTTCCTACAACCTAGTTTTTTAGCCAGGGTACAAATAATTGTATTAGTCTCATCTGTACTTGTACAAGCCACTAGTAAATCATAAGTTTCAATATTTAACTCCTTTAAAATTGAAATATCAATCCCATTTCCCTGGATGGTTAACACATCTATATGTGTATTTATCCTATCTATAGCAACTGGATCATTTTCTATAACCGTTACATCAATATGCTCAGAAACCATAGTTTCTGCAAGTTTACTACCTAATTTTCCAGCTCCTACCACAATAACTTTCATAAATTCACCTCAAATTTTAAGATTCTAAAGCCCCTTCTCCTTCTTCTGCCTTAGCTTGGTCTAGACCTTGGTTTTCAAGGAAAATAATCCTATCTAGGTCTGCCTCTATAATTGTTTCTTTTTCTATAAGTTCCCCTGCTATTTGGTCCAGCTTCTCCTTATTTTCCCTAAGAATAGCCAGGGCCCTTCCATAAATTTCCTTGGACATCTCTACAGCATCGTCTAATATTTTAGCACCTTTATCTATAGAGTCAACCCTAATTAGTCCATATTTGTCACTCATACCATAGTGGCTAAAATAGCCCTTTATATAATCTGTTGCCCTATCTATATCATTAGAAGCACCAGTAGTTATCTTATCCTTACCATTAATAATTTCCTCTGCAGCCCTGCCCCCATAAAGGACAGTAATCTCATTTATAATATCCTCCTTAGAAAGCAGGCTCATTTTCTTTGGAACTGAAAAAGTTGCCCCCCCAACTCCCGATGTAGATGGGATAATTGTAACCTTAGGGACATCGTCATCAGTCAAAAGTTTAGATAAAAGTGCGTGGCCAGCTTCGTGGTAGGCAACAAGCCTTGTATCAAATTCAGTCCTATCACTAGTCCTTTTTTTGTTCCCCTTGACTAGCATCTTAAAGTGGGCCTCATCTATATCCTGGTTTTCAACAAGCTTACTCCCACGGTTTACAGCGTGGATTGTTGCCTCGTTTAAAAGGGCCTCAAGAGCAGCACCTGAAAACCCAATAGTCATCTTAGCCAAGGCCTCAAAATCAACATCTTCTCCAAACCTCTTGTTTTTTCCGTGGAGCCTTAAGATGCTTAGCCTATCCTTATTTTCTGGTAGCTCAATGGCTATGTGCCTGTCAAACCTCCCTGGCCTTACAAGGGCCTGGTCTAAGTCTTCCATCCTGTTAGTAGCAGCCATTACTATGACCCCATCTGAAACATCAAAACCATCCATTTCAGCCAAAAGGGCATTTATAGTCTGGTCTTTTTCCGAATGACCATATTCCCCCCTATTGGTTCCAAGGGCATCTAGCTCATCTATAAAGACTATACAGGGAGCTGCTTCCTTGGCCTCCTTAAATAGGGTCCTAACTCTTTTAGCCCCAAGGCCAGCATACATTTCTATAAAATCTGAACCTGTAACATTAAAAAATGGGACCCCTGCCTCCCCTGCTATGGCACGGGCTGTCAAGGTCTTACCTGTTCCTGGTGCCCCAAATAAAATAACTCCCTTGGGTAGTTTTGCCCCCATTTCTATATATTTTTTAGGCTCCTTTAAAAAGCTTACTAAAAATTGCATATCTTCCTTGGCCTCTTCATTACCAGCTATATCGGAAAACCTGGTCTTTATGTTTTCTGACTTATTTATAATATCTGGATTGGCAATTGTCGTATCCATAATAGTCTTTAGTAAAAATATCATAAGACCAACAGACACAAGGGTTCCAAATAAAGAAAATGCCATATCTTTGGCCCTAGTCTTACCAGATGTTTCCTCAACCCTTATCCCCTTTTCTAATATAGACTTCTTAAAGTCTATGCTTTTTGGGTTTTCTGTCTTATAAACCTGGCCCTTCTTGTCCTCAAATAAAAATTTTGGGCTGGAAAAATCTATCTCTACTTCCTTTATTTCCTTCTTATCTGCCATAGTTACAAACTCTTTATATTCAACTTCTTTTATATCCTTATTCTTAATTTTTTGATAATAAAAGAAGGCACTAACCCCAAGAATAAAACCAATCAAGGCAAGTATTAAATATTTTTGCCTATCCTTCTTGTCCTTAAACATAATAATCCCCCCTTATTTTTTATTATACCTATTGATTATAACACTATATATATCCAATTAATAGGGACTTGGCCTAAAATTTAGCTGGACATAAAAAAAGTGGGTCTCCCCACTTCCTTATTTTTCTTTGACTATTAAATTTGCTGCCCTATAGCTTGTGACTGATGATATTACTTTTTCTGACCCTATCCTAGTATAGAGGCCTGCAAATTCTTCCTTATACATAAAAATTCCAACTACTGAATTTAAGTCTTCTATCCTAAAGCCCTTGTCATACATTAAAAATGGCCTGTTATAAGCTTCAATAAACTCCTGGTAGATATAGTCTGTATTAAAGACTTCCCTTAGTCTTTTTTCCCACTCTTTATCATCCAGGTCCCTGCCAACAAAAACCCCTCTTGCAACATTCATATCCGATGGCTTCATTATATACTTATCCTTATTAGATAGGACCTTATTAAAAACTTCATCGCTAGCTTTAAATTCCCCTGTTTCTGGGATATGGTTTAAGATAAAGTCTTTTTCTTCCTGGGTCATTAAGTCCAAGGTATCCCTATCATGCAGGACCTTAAAAATTAATTTATTGTGGATTAACTGGGACCTAAAAGAACCAATAGAACAAAAGGCCCCATCTTTATAGGCCCTTAAGAATTCTCCTAGGTCAGCTAGTTTTTCCATCATTTCAAAGGTAACCAGCCTCCTATAAACCATATCTATCCTAAAGTCCCCAAAATAAAGCCTACCATCCCTATAGTCTAGGTCCCTAGGGTCAACTATTTCACACCTATAACCCTTCCTCTCATAGGCTTTTTTGAATTCTTTAAACTCTTCTGTGGTAGCACTTTCTATAAGGTCTACAATTCCTATATTAGGCCTTTCACACTTGTTTTCTCCCTGCCAGTCTCCATAAATTTCCAAACTCTTTTCAACCCAAGAATCAATAAGTTCATAGTAGGAAATATCATATTTTCCTTCCAGGTCCTTAATTCCTAGGGTATCCATTGTTATTTCAGCAAAACTATTATCCTCTAGCATTGCAGAAGACCCATCTGTATTTAGCTCACAAAATTTAAAATCGTCCTCACTTCCATAAAATATATCTATCCTACTCATAGGAACATTTATCCCATAGCCACTGTCTATTAGGATTAGTTCCTCTAGCTCCTTGGGAAAGGCAAACTTCTTTCTAAATTCTGGATTCCTAACATATTCATCTACTACCTTATCTCCAATTTTAAGGATCATCTTACCTATCCTATTAAAGGCCTCTACATCTCTTTCTGTAAATAGGAGGGGCTTATAAGAATAGGGCACAACCTCATTTCTAAATAAGGCCTTGGAAGTCTTAACCCTGGCTTGGATATCCAAATAATCCTCTTCATAGGCCCCCTTATTTTCCCTAAAATTTTCAATATACTCCCTGTCTAATTCCTTGTAATTCACTTAACCACCCCTGTATTTAAAACACAATGGCTCAAGGACTTCTTAAGTCCTAGGCCCGCCTTTTCATCTATTAAAGAATAGGGATTTTTCCCTTCCATAATTAGGTCATAAAATGGCTTTAAGAAGACTTTATCCTCTTCTTCCAAGGTCCTATTGGCCATCTTTACTAGGTCCTTTCCCCATTCTATAACTGGTCTTCCTAGAAAGTCTCCCAGGATTCCCTCTTCTATAATATTTAGCTTACCAGCCTCTATATCTTCATAGTCTATATCTTTAAATAGTTCATATAAACTGTCTAAGTTCTCCTGGCTATATATTAAGCCCTTTACCAAGGCTATTACTCCAAAATTATATGGGTAGGGAATACTATCCATCATCCTAATTTCTACAAAGCCCTTGGTCCTAACATCTGGAAAAACCATAGTCATCATATGTTCCAGTTCCTTAAGTTTATAGTCATCAGGGTTAAATAGGTCCCTTACCTTTTTTTCTCCAGTAAAAACAGCCTCTCCCTCCTTCATTATAAAAATAGGAGGGGTGTCTAGTATATACCTTCCATAGTCCCCATAGGAGAAATCCTTATCTAAAGATTTAGGAACTGTTCCAGACCTATCATTGTCCATATTGGTCCAAATAGCCGTCCTTAGACTCCTTTTTGGATATTTTTCCCCTTGGAAGTAATATCCATTATCGCAAATCCCATACATTATTGGGGATATACTATTTGCAACCTTGACCTTTTTCCTATAGTCTTCCTCACTAGAATAATCCAGGGAAACCTGTAAAGATGCTGTTCCCTTCATCATATTATGGGCATATTTGCCCTTGGTCTTAAAATAGTTAAACATATAGTCGTATCTTTCCTTAGGCAGGATCTTTATATCCTCTATTTTTGTAACAGGATGGTAGCCAACAGCTATTAGTTCTTGCCCCTTGGCTTCTAAAATTCCTGTAATTTCCCCTATAAAATCCAAATATTCCTTATGGACACAAGAAATATTTAACTGGGCATTTACGCTAAATTCAAACTGGCTACCTGGCTCCAAGGAAACTACCTTTTCACCCTTGTGGGCACCTAGGATATACTCTCCCTCGTACTCTCCTGTCCAGCCTAGCTTAACTAGCTCCTCAAGTGTGTGCCTAACACCTAAGTCATCCCAGTAGCTTACAGTGGTCATGTCTTCCTTCCTCACTATAAAGTGTTCAAACTCTACCCCAATCCTAAATTTATCTATTTCCTTCTCTTTATTTCTTAAATAGGTCTCTATTTCCTCAACCTGTCTTCCGTAGTCATAACCCAAATCAATCACCTCATTTTAGTTCGTACTTACTTATACCCAATTTGTATATAATTAATAATTTAAAGATTTATAAAAAAAAAGGAACTAAAAACTTAGTTCCTTAAACACTCTTAAAATTATAAATTGGTTTTAAGATATCCACAACTTCTGCTGTCTCACCTAAAAATTCTAAAATAGACTTCATTGGCTTATAAGCCCTTGGGTTTTCATCCAAAGTCTTTTCACTTATACTAGTTGTATAAATCCCTTCCATATCTTTTATAAACCTATCTAGGGAATGCCTTTTTTTAGCCTGCTTCCTACTTAAAAGCCTGCCTGCTCCGTGGGGTACAGACTGGTTCCAGTCCTCGTTGCCCTTACCCCTAGCCAGGATTGACCCATCCCTCATATTTATTGGGATTAAAATTTCCTCACCTAGCCTAGCAGAAACTGCCCCCTTCCTAATTATATTATCTTCAAAATCTATATAGTTATGGACAGTCTCAAAATATTCATAATCCTCAACTTCCCTACCAGTTACCTGCCTAAGTATAATATCCCCTATGGTTTTTCTGTTTAAGCTGGCATACTCCTGGCAAATCTTCATATCGTGAAGGTAGTCCTCCCTGTACTGGCCTGTTAAAAAACATATGTCTTTTGGATACTTGGGTTCCAAGCCTTCATACTCTTTTTCTAATTCTATTAGGGCCTTTTTTATTTCGCCCCTCCTGCCCTGGTCCTTGTAGTCCCTAATAATTTTTTCCTTCCTAATAAAAAAGTCCTCCTTACCAGAGCAAAGATCCACAGCTAGGTCTTGGTAGTAGTCTGCAACTTGTTTTCCCAGGTTCCTACTCCCCGTATGGATAAGAAGGTATTTATCACCCTTGGAATCTTCTGCAACTTCAATAAAGTGGTTGCCTCCCCCTAGGGTTCCAATACTTCTTTCTATTCTTTTTATATTTTCCAGTTCCCTATAGCAATAAAGGTCAGTAAGTTTTTCAAACTTAGCCTCCTTCCTATCAAAAACATTAAAACCAGCTGGTATACTTTCCTTAATAACCTTATCCAGCTTAGGAAGGTCTAAGTAGGCCTCTCCTAGTTTCACAGTCAAGATACCACAACCTATATCCACCCCAACTATATTGGGAATTAACTTGTCCTTCATATCTGCCGTAAAGCCTATTACACACCCTATGCCCTGGTGGACATCAGGCATTATCCTAACCTTAGACCCCTCTATAAAGTCTTGGTCTAAAAGCTTTTTAATTTGCAACTGGCAGTCTTCTTCTACATTTTTTGCAAATACTTTTGCCTCCCCATATTTGCCCTTTATCTTCAAAATAATAACCTCCTAGTCTCCTTTTAAAGTATAAATTGAGCCAGGTTGCCCTGGCTCCTAGTTTATTAAATCTTTAATTTTATCCTTTTCTAAATATACCTCTATTGGAACCACTGATGAATCATCTAATTCATAGTAGTAAATTACAACCTGCTTTTCCTTAAAGTATATAAAGGCACTTTCAGCTTGAAAATCCTTATTATAATTCCTCTTTACCTCTTTACTAATTAGGTCCTCAAGCTCCCTTAATTTTTCTTCTTCTTGGCTAAAATAGCTTTCAAAAGTAATTTCTTCCCCAGTCTTTAGGTCTATATTTAAGGCCTTTATCATATCCTTTTCCCTGCCTAGGTGGGTAAACTTCCCCCTAAAAATAAGGCTTATTAGGTCCTCATTTAAGGCAGAAACAATATAGTCTAGGTCTAGGTCAAAAAACATATCATTGGCCAAAATATTATTTATATATCCATCTATCCTTTGGTTAAATAAAGACTCTACTACCTTGTTTCCACTATATTCCAAAACAGGATAGTTAATAGTGTTTTCTCCCTGTTTTTTCACAGACCTTTTAAGGTCTAGGTAGGAAGTCTTAACTATTTTTTTACCAGTAGTTTGAGGTGGTATACTCATAGTCATATAGACTGGTGTTTCCATATCTAATTTATCTCCAACCCTTAAGTCTTCAAATCTTAATTTTTCTTCATCATTTCCTAAAATTTCAGTTTCATCCACTATATGGACTATTAGGTCCGAAAGCTCTATATCTGATTTTTCAACACCTACCAGGATATACTTTCCCTCATTTTCCCCATTTTCATCAAGTACTAAAACCTTATTCTTTAGGTAACCTTCAACCTCTAGGATGTCTTTTTCTTCCACTAGGATCTCCCTAAGCATAAGTCCAAGAGTATCTCCAGCCAGGATTAAAGGCTCTTTTAAAACCTCTTCAAAATATGTCATTGGAACATAGGTAACCCCATCCTTCATTTGGGGTGCTAGTCCTAACCTTGTAGGCTCACCATTATAAAAATAATAGTTTTCTCCCGCCTTAAGGTTTGATGTTGTCAAATCCTTAGTAATATCTACTTGCCTTAGTTTATTATTCCACTCTACCTTATAACCTAATCTTTCAAGAACCGGCCTTACAGGTACCATATAAACATCTTCCAGTTTATAGATATTTAAGTCATCTGTATCAAATAGTTTTTCAAAAGAATTCTTACCCTCTCTTGTAAGGCTCCTGCCACTATCTACTTTTTCAACAACCCCCATAGCCATACCATAGCCAGGCAATCCGTTAAAGATCATAGTCAAAGATAAGAGAAAGATTATTAGTTTTCTCTTCATCTTGAATCTCCCCTTTTTTATATTCTTTGACTACAATTATATCAGATTTTTACAAGTTTAAGATTACACCTATATTACATTTTAGCCATTTGCTATGTTCTTTAAACTTCCAACTATCTCTTCATAACTCTTTATTGCATAGTCCCTGCCAAAGTCAGTTAGGCAAACCACACCATCTTTTATTTTAACCTTCCCATCAGAACTTAATCTTGAGAGGATTTTTTCAACATAGTGGTTGGACCAGTTTAGGTTCTCCTCTATATTTTCTATATGGTTATGGTAGTCTGCATCAGCCTCATTTTCGTGGTTTAAGATATGGAATAAAAGTGAATTAGCTGCAAATTGCCCTTTTTGGACCCTCCTCCTAGTCATAGTTGTAATAAGTCCCCTCTTTGGTGCAAAAATAAAGACTAGGAAAAATACAAGCCCCGTCATAAGAGCCATACTTCCCGCTATGGAAACATCATAGTACATGGCTAATTTAAAGCCTAAAAGTCCATTTACCCCTCCAATTATAGAAGAATAGACCAACATTTTTTTTAGGTCATCTGTTAAAAGGTAGGAGGTTATTGGTGGCCCAACCATAAAGGCTATGACTAAAATTGAACCAACTGCCTCAAAGGCACCAACTGCCGTTATGGAAACTACCCCCATTAAAAGATAGTGGATTAAACTAGGTGTTATTCCCAAGACTGCTGCCAAGGCTGGGTCAAAGGTTACTATCTTAAGTTCCTTGAAAAATACTACTACAAAAATTAGGTTCATAAGCAAAATCCCTAGCATCATATAAAATGCCTTAGGCCCTAGATCTTTTCCCCTAATAACTAGCCTAGTAAATGGGGCAAACTCTATTTGTCCCAAAAGTACAGAATCTGTATCTAGGTGGACATTTCCTGCATATTTTGAAATTATTATTATGGCCAAGCTAAATAAAAGCGGGAAAACTATCCCAATAGCTGAATCTTTTGATACTAGGCCTGTATTATTTAAAACCTCTGTTAAAAACACTGTAAAAAGTCCCATTAGGGCTGCCCCTACAATTAAAAATGGTGATGTTAAACTGCCAGTTATGAAAAAGGCTATAACTATCCCTAAAAGAATTGTATGGGTTATGGCATCTGTCATCATAGCCATCTTCCTAAGGACTAAAAATACTCCTGGAAGGGCTGCTGCTACTGCTACTACTATGGCTATTAATTGAATTTCTAATTCTGGATTCATAGTTTAATACCCCTCCTTTAATAAATTTTCTTCAACATATCTAATTCCTGCCTCTGTTATCCTCCAAGAGTCAAAATAATCCCTTTGAACCAGGCCCTCTTTTTCTAGGGAGTTCATCCTGCTTATGGCTATTTTCTTGGCCTCCCTGTTCCTGGTCTTGTTAGGTTTTATAGTATATATATCATGGCTATGGCTTAAATCATCGTGGTTTAAGGCCAGCTCATATATGTTAAATAATAATTGGTACTTATTAATATTTCTTTGGTTTTTCCTATCCCTTATCCTCTTCCAAACTAAGCCCCTATTTGGTGCTAATAATAAGGATATTAGGACTATAATACTTATGGTTATAACTATCATTGGACCTGTTGGAAGATTTTCTACTACAGAACTTGTTATGGTTCCAAAAGCCCCTGCCAACGCTCCAAAAACTGCTGCCAAGACCACCATCTTAGAAAACTTATTTGTCCACTGCCTGGCTGCTACTCCTGGAGCAGTTAGCATAGCACTCATTAGGATTACCCCAACTGTTTGCAGGCCTATTACTATTGATAGAACTATCATTGTAGAAAGTAAAATTGTAAGTTTCCTACTTGCAAAACCAAGACTTTCTGCATATTCCCTGTCAAAGGAAACTAGCTTAAATTCCTTCCAAAACAAGACTACTAGAAAGATTAAAACCAGGCCTAGGCCAATCATTATATCTATGTCCCTTCTTAGAAGTGTAGATGCCTGACCGTAAATAAAGGACTCTAGTCCTGCCTGGTTAGCATCTGGCAACTTTTGTATATAGGTTAAAAGCATCATACCTATACCAAAAAATACTGATAAAACTAAGGCCAGGGCACTATCAAATTTTATCCTAGAGTTTTTCTCTATAACCAGGATTAAAAAAGTTGCCACTAGCCCCGATATTAGGGCCCCTAAAAGGAGGGTCTCAGTATGTTTGGCCTGGGTCACTAAAAAAGCCACCGCTATCCCTGGTAGGGCTGCGTGAGATATGGCATCTCCTAGTAAACTTTCCTTCCTAACTACAGCAAAACTACCTAAAACACCTGATATGATTCCTAGAAGCATAGACCCTAGTCCTACAATTTTAAGTGTATAGTCTGTAAAAATTAATTTTATAATATCCAAAATCTCCACCTACCTTCTTAAGACCTTTCCCCTACTCCTGTAAGTCTTATTTAAATTTTCCTCTGTATATACCTCTTTAACTGGTCCACTTTCTATAAGTTGGGTATTTAAAAGAACCACCCAATCAAAGTATTCTTCTACTGTTTGCAGGTCGTGGTGGACAACTACAACAGTCTTTCCCTGGTTTTTTAAGTCCTTTAAAATATTTATTATTGCCACTTCTGTTTTTGCATCTACCCCCTTAAAGGGCTCATCCATAAAATAGATATCTGCCTCTTGAACTAGGGCACGGGCCAGGAAAACCCTTTGCTGCTGGCCACCTGAAAGTTCTGAAATCTGCCTGTTGGCAAATTCTAACATACCAACCTTACTAAGGGCCTCTATGCAAATATCCCTATCCTCTTTCTTAGGCCTTTTAAACCAGCCTAGCTTACCGTATCTCCCCATTAGGACAACATCTAAAACATCTGCTGGAAAGTCCCAGTCCACAGACTCAGATTGGGGTACATATCCAATATGCCTTCTTTCCTCCTTATAGCTTAGGCCATTAAAGGTAACATTGCCTGAAACAGGCTTTATTAAATCCAACATAGCCTTTATTAGGGTGGATTTCCCAGCACCATTAGGTCCAACTATTGCCATTAAAACCCCCTTGGGAATTTTTAAGTCCACATCCCATAAGACTGGTTTTATATTATAGGCAACAGTCATATCTTCAACTTCAACTACATATTCTAATTTATTATCCATAGTATCCTCCTTACTTTAAAGCATCAACAATAGTATCAATATTTGCCTTAAAAGTTCCAATATAAGTTTCTGCACCTGAGCCTTCCCCTCCAGTTGAATCTGAATAAAGCTCGCCCCCAATTTCAACTTGGAAGCCCTGGGCCCTAACAGCCTCTTGGAGAGCCTCAATACTCTTTCTTGGCACAGACGACTCTATAAAAATAGCCTTAACCTCGTTTTCTACTATAAAGTTAGCCAAATTTCTAACATCTGAAGTCCCAGCCTCTGCTGATGTACTAATTCCTTGTAGGCCCTTTACCTGAAAATCATAAGCCCTGCCAAAATAACTAAAGGCGTCGTGGGCTGTTACTAAAATTCTTTTCTCCCTTGGAAGTTCTCCAGCCCTTGATTTAATATAGGCATCTAGGTCCTCAAGCTCTTTTAAATACTTGGCTAAGTTTTCATCAAACTCCTCACTATATTCTGGTAGGAGGTCCTTAAGTCCTTGGTTTACCCTAACTGCCCCCTCCTCCCAAAGGCTAACATCAAACCAAATATGGGGGTCAAAATTTCCTGGATTAGTTACAAAATCCAAAAACCTATCCTCACTTATTCCATCTGAAACTGCAACTATTAACTTTCCAACCTTATCTAGGTTCTCAAAAACATCTCCCATCTTTCCCTCTAGGTGGAGCCCATTATAAACCACCATATCAGCCTTTTGCATACTGGTAACATTTCCAGCACTAGCCTTGTACATATGTGGGTCTACTCCTGGTCCCATAAGGGCCTTAACATTTACCCTATCTCCCCCAATATTTTCCACTAGGTCCCCAACTAGGGTTGTAGTAGTAACAACATTTGGCCTTCCATTGTCTGGAAAATCCTCCCTCTTACTACAGGCTGTTAAAAACAACATTATAGATAAAAGTACTAAACTTAATTTTTTCACTAGTCTACCTCCTTAATAAAAATGTCTTTCATATATATTTCAGGAATTAAAAGCTCCTTAAGATTATCTACTAGGACCCTAAGCCCATCTTCAGACCTATTTAAAAACCTAATTTCACTACTAAGGTCCAGGCCATTCTCCCCGCAAAAATTTAAGGTCCCTTCCAAGTCCCTAATCCTAGCTATTATTCCCAGGCCCCCATTAAATTCTTCCAGGCTAGTATATTTTTCACCATCTAGGACTATGGGGCTTCCGTGGGGGCAGTGGCTAGGAAAATTTAAATACTTATTTAACCTCTCCTCCATTTTCTTGTTGGTAATATGCTCCAACTTTTCAGCCTCAATATGGACCTCATCCCAAGAATAGCCTAGCTCCTTAACTAAGAAAACCTCCCATAAGAGGTGCCTTCTCCTTAGGTCCCTGCCTTTTTTAATCCCTTTTTCAGTCAGGCTAACCCCAACATATTCTTTGTACTTAACATCACCATCTTTTACAAGCTTCTTAACCATCTCTGAAACAGAAGGGGCAGAAATTTCAAGCCTTGCTGCAATAGCCTTATTGCTAACAATTTTTTCATAGCCTCCCAGTTCATATATGGCCTTGATATAATCTTCCTTATTTATGTTCATAACTACCTCCTAAATATAAGTTTAGGTGTGCCTAACTTTTTATTACCCAAGATTTTAGCCTAAAAACAAAATATTTCATTTAGCCTGATATTTTTTTACTTTTATGGATATAATATAGGTATAGGAACTAAATTTAAGTTTTATCTAAGTTTTAATTTTTTACCTAAAATTTAGACAAGGCTTCATATAGGATCGGGATTAGTTTTTGCTTGGCTTAAACTTAATCTTCCGGTTCTTTTTTATTTGTTTTTTTCCTAGAACAAAATATATTATATTGGGGGAGATTTATTGGTTAAAGATATGACTAAGGGCAATCCTACTAAGCTATTAATAAGCTTTACCCTACCTATGCTAGTTGGAAATTTATTCCAGCAACTCTACAACATAGTAGACTCAGTTATAGTTGGGAAATTTATTGGGAAAAATGCCCTGGCCGCCGTAGGTTCTTCTTTTATGGCTATGAACTTTTTTTCCTTTGTAATTATTGGCCTCTGCCTAGGTTCAGGAATAGTCTATTCCTATTACTTTGGGGAGAGGAACTTTAAAAATCTTAGGATTTCCATTTTTGTATCATTTTTATTTATAGGGGCCTTCACCCTTATACTGTCAATGTTTTTACTTAGGTATACAGAGAAAATCCTTGTACTTATGAACACTCCTGTTAATATATTTCAGGACTCTCTTGCCTATTTAAGGGTAATATTTTCAGGCTTGATTTTTGTCTTCCTATATAATGGGATGGCTTCTATCCTAAGAAGTATTGGGGACTCTAATACCCCCCTAATCTTTTTAGTCCTGTCTGCCCTTATAAACATAGGCCTAGACCTTTTCTTTGTCTTAAAACTAAATATGGGGGTAGCAGGGGTAGCCTATGCAACAATTATAGCCCAGGGGGTTTCTTCAGTCCTTTGTATTATTTACGGACTAATTAAAATTCCCATCCTCAGGCTAAAGAGGGAAGACTTAATTTTTGATAGGCTTATTATGAAACAAGTAGGCAGGTATAGTTTCCTAACAAGCATCCAGCAATCTGTAATGACTTTTGGTATGCTAGTTGTCCAAAGCTATGTAAATATTTTTGGCCCAGACACAATTGCTGCCTACGCAGCAGGGGGAAAGGTGGAAAGCATTGCCAACCTGCCCCTACAAGACTTTGGAAATGCCTTTGGAACTTATGTTGCACAAAATAAGGGGGCTCAAAGGGAGGACCGAATTGAGCTTGGCCTTAAGTCTATTGTAAAAATCATCCTTGTTTTTGGGATAGTTATTTCAGCAGTAATCTACTTAAATGCCGGAAGATTTATGAGGATTTTTGTAGATGCTAGTGAGCAAAATGTGATTAATATTGGGATTGAATATATGTCTATTCTTTCCTTCTTCTATACCCTACTAGGGTTTTTAATGATGTTCTATGGATATTATAGGGGGATAGGTAGCCTTAACACTTCCTTGTTCCTGACTATTATATCCCTAGGAATAAGGGTTCTATTAGTGGCTGTTTTAAGTCCTATCTATGGAAGGGTTGCCATTTGGTGGGCAGCTCCAATAGGATGGATAATTGCAGACCTTATTGGTGCCTTTATCTACTTTTTGCGAAAAAGAAAAAGGAGTAAAGCTTAAAGCTTTACTCCTTCTTTATTAAAGTCTGTATCCTTTATTAATTCCATAAAATGCTTATTTTTTCCTAGCTTCTTAAATACTTGGACCCCAATTATTGTAACTACTACAAATTGAGAAAACATTATTTGCCCCGTTATTAAGAAAAAATTTACAGGTTCACTAGAAAAAATTAAGATTTCCAGTCCAATTATAAAAGAAAATATGGCTGGAAATAGGCTGGCCAAATATATATTTTTAACCTTGGTCATAGACTTAAGGGCCAAGTAGCTTGCCAGGGTCCCAAATATAAGGTCTGGAAGACCAAAAGGACTCCATAGGTTGGCTATGGCACATCCTAAGGTCAAGGGGCCTACATAAAATGGGTCTATAAAGGCCAAAAGAGTCATAATCTCTGATAGCCTAAATTGTAAGGGCCCATAAGAAACTCCCTGTAATACATTTGTAAGTAGGGCATAAAGGGCTGCCACTACTGCAAACCTAGTTAATTTTTTACTATCCATCACTACCAACTCCAAAATCTGTATTATTCCATAAAATTTCTATATTCTCCATATCTTCTAAGTAAGAATACTCCTCCCTAAACCAATTTATAAGGTCTTCATCCCTCTTAACTGGTGTAGAATTTTCCACGAAAATATTAATACAGCCCCTTTCAAAGTTCTTAAGTAAGATTTCAATATCCCTCTTGACCATTTCCCTAGTTTGACCCTTTATGCCAACTAATAGGCAGATGGACTTAAAGTATTTACTAACCTCTTTTATATCTTCATAGACTATGCCTTTTTTAAGATACTTGTTCCTAAAATCATCATCAAAGGTCTCCATACCCATCTTAAAGACCAAGTCTATCCCCTTAAAGTAGTCCCTAAGTTCTTCTAAGTTATGCCTATAACTATAATGGGATTCAAAATATAGCCTTTCTATATTTTTTTCTACTGCTATGTCTTTTATATCCTTTAGGCATTCCTTAGGTAGTTCAAATATACTTCCAGAGTTAATAACCTCTACTTGTTTTAAATTACCTTTTATTTCTTTTAAGACTTGTCGGTTAAATTTAATAATTTCCTCCTCATCTTCCATATTGTCCTCTGTATAATCACAAAAAAAACAGCGTCCCCATTGACAGGGACGCGATTTTAAGAGAACAATTTCCCGTGGATTTTTATCTAAAATCACACTATATCTAATCATAAATATCACATCCTTGTTTTTTAAAGTGGGTACCAAGGAAACACCTAAATAATATTAAAGACAAGTATGAGAATACCACAATTTATAGTTTTATTCAATTATTGTTGAGTTTTTTACATTTTTTAAGATAAACTAGTAGCAGGAGGTGGCCATGAAAAATTATACTGAAGCTTTAAAAAAACTTAAGAAAAAAGCCAGGTCCTTAAGGGAAAACTTCCCCTTAGAAGATCTAAAAGACCTGGCCCTTAGCCTTGGTAAGCTTAGCCTGGATAAGCTCCATAGGAGCCTAAAAAAATAAGACCCTAGGGTCTTATTTTACCTGCCTATTTAAATGTCTTTTCAACATACTTATTCTTTATCTCAGGATTCCTCTTACCAAGCTTATAACTATAATGCATAACAGCCTCCTCCTGGTCTTCAACTTCCTTGTTCCAATTTATATTTACATTGGTAACTTTAGAAGAAGCCAAGTCACCGGTGTTTATCCTATGGGCTATTACACCACTTAAGCCATCTATCCTCTCATATAAACCTTCTATATTATCCTTAATAGCAAGGTCTATAACAACCTGGTATTTTGGGCTTGTTCCGTAGCCACTTAGGTCATGTACTAGTTTTAAACCATCTATGTTTATAAATTTATAGTTTTTAACCAAGGTATATACCTCTTCATCTATAGTTCTTTCAATATCTCCATCAGTCATATTCTCAAGGCTCATAAGTTCCTTATTTTTAATCTCCCTACTACAACCTTGTAGGAAAACAATGGCCATAACTAAAGACACCACTGTTAATATTTTTCTGAATTTATACATAGCTATCCCTCCTAAGTTATACAGATGATTTTAAAACTTTTTCTCTTTGCTTAATAGGAGGATTTAAGAAAACATATTTCGGCCGCTAATATTTTAAATCCTATTAAATTTAACTATAGTTTTAACTTATTATTATACACAAAGTTCCGTATAGTGTCAAGGGATATTTTATATTTTTTTATAATTCATATTAATCCAGTATCTCATCTACATAAACATCTATTAAATCAGCAGGCTTCTGACCCTTGGTCCTATACCTGTAGCTATAGATTATAGTATTTTCATCCTCCCTACTAGGGTCTATCCAGGATATGGAAACTATGGCCTGCCTTTCCTTAAGCCTCTTTCCTATTTCATCGGCTATAAAGTTACTTTCCAGCTCCAAGTCCAACTGGTCAATATGTAGGACATTAAAATCCAAACCAATACTAAGTTCCCCCTTAAGATCCTCCAGCCTTAAGTCTTCTAGCTCCAGGTCTTTAACTTCCTTAAACTCCTCTTCTACAAGTTCCCTAATAATTTCTCCAAGGTATTTGTCTTCCCCTAGCCCCTCCCTAGTAAAGTCTTCCAAAGACCTACAAGCCACAAGGCCCAGGCCAAGTACTAGGAGGCATAAAATTTTTATTTTTTTCTTCATTATTTACCACCCCATTAATATAGGTATACTATACTACTTTTATATTAATTCCAGGTTAAATAATCTTTAAGATTTTATGAAGTTTTATAAAATATAAGGGGAGCTGGCTTGGCCAACTCCCCTTACTAATGCAAACAAGTTATTCTTTTAATTTTGACTATTCAGATAATTTTTCCCATTCTGCTTCCTTAAAACCAACTAAAACTAAGTCCTTAGATATAAATAAGGGCCTCTTTACCAACATACCATCTGTACTTAAAAGCCTTATTTTTTCTTCATCTTCCATAGTTTCCAGCCTATCTTTTAACTTAAGCTCCCTATACTTAACCCCACTGGTATTAAAGAACCTCTTAATAGGAAGGCCACTTCTAGCTATCCATTCTGCCAGTTCCTCTTCCCTGGGCCTATCTTCCTTTATATCTCTTTCCAGGTAAGAAATCCCCTTGTCGTCTAACCACTTCCTAGCCTTTTTACAAGTACTACACTTCGAATAACATATAAATAAATTCTCCATAAGCTTCCTCCTTACTCAACCTGCCTGTCTTTCGTGAGAGTTTCTATTTTTAAATCCAGGCTCCTTAGAACCTCTTTTTCTAGACGAGTGAACGATTTTGAAACTCTTAAAACATAAAGTGCAGTTATAATAACCACACTAAGTAATAAAAATAATAGGTGTTTGAGAATCATAAGTTCAACATTAAAACCAAAAAATCCAACTAGCCCCACCGAAGCCCCTACTAGCATCTCAACATCTATTACCCTTTTTCCCTGCCTTGCCAAGTTCTCCTTTTGAACTGCTATGTTTTTTAGTACAGTTTCCCTAGTATGTAACAACTTATCTATCCTTATTCTATTTTCAGTTTGCATTTATTTCACCCTCTAAATGCCCTATATAGGCTTATTTTTTTATCACCCGCCTATATATTAAGTATAGTATATATATTAAAAAAGGTAAACATTTTTTCAAATGTTTACCCTTTAAAATCTTAACTTTTATTAAACTTTTATTTATTATTTTAAAGCTGCTTGTGCTGCTGCTAATTTTGCAATAGGAACCCTAAATGGTGAACAAGAAACATAGTCAAGTCCTATACTATGGCAGAATTCTACAGAACTTGGTTCTCCTCCGTGCTCTCCACATATTCCTAGGTGGATGTCTGGCCTAGTCTTCTTTCCTAGTTCAACAGACATTTTCATTAGCTTACCTACTCCCTTTTGATCTATTCTTTGGAATGGATCGTGGGCAAATATTTTCTTATCTACATATTCACTTAAAAACTTACCTGCATCATCCCTAGAGAATCCAAAGCCCATTTGAGTCAAGTCATTTGTACCAAAACTAAAGAACTCAGCTTCCGTTGCTATCTCATCTGAAGTAAGGGCAGCCCTAGGAACTTCAATCATAGTTCCTATTAAGTGTTTTATACTAGCTCCTCTTTCTTCAAATACTTGTTCTATTTCTGCTACTACCTCAGCCTTAACATACTTTAACTCATCTATATGTCCTATTAAAGGAATCATTATTTCTGGGACAATATTTAAATTTTCTTCCTTAGCAACATCCATTGCTGCTTCAATTATGGCCCTAGCCTGCATCCTGTATATTTCTGGATAAGTTACAGCCAGCCTACAACCTCTGTGACCAAGCATTGGGTTTACTTCATATAGGGCATTCATCCTAGACTCTAAGTCTTTTATACTTATATCCATCATACTAGCCACTTCTTCTTTTTCCTTTTCACCATGAGGTAAGAACTCATGTAGTGGTGGATCTAGAAGTCTTACTGTCATTGGTAGTTCACCAATTGTCTTGTATAAGGCGTGGAAGTCTTCCCTTTGAACCTCTAATAGTTCTTCTAAAGACTTAACCCTTTCCTCATAATTCTTAGCCAGTATCATCTTCCTAACAGAAGGCAATCTTTCTAGGTTAAAGAACATATGCTCAGTCCTAGTTAAACCAACACCTTCTGCCCCAAATTCTAAAGCTTGTTTTATATCCTTAGGAGTATCTGCATTGGCTCTTACTCCCATATCCCTAACTTCATCAACCCAAGACATAAATACCCTGAAGTCTTCACCAAGTTCTGGTTGAGCCTTTTCTATTTGGCCCTCATAAACTATTCCTGTACTTCCGTTTAAGGAAATATAATCTCCTTCTCTTAGGACCTTGTCCCCAACAGTCATAGTTTTTTCAGCCTCATTAACATCTATTCCAGTACAACCTGCAACACAGCATTTTCCCATACCTCTTGCAACTACCGCTGCGTGGGAAGTCATTCCACCCCTAGCAGTTAAAATACCTTCTGCCCCAATCATACCTTCTATATCCTCTGGAGAAGTTTCTTGCCTAACTAGAATACACTCTTTTACTCCGCTTTCTTTAGCCTTTACTAGCTCATCTGCGTGGAAGTAAATCTGTCCTGTTGCTGCACCTGGAGAAGCAGCTAGCCCCCTTGCAAGTTCCTTTGCATTTTTAAGGTCTTCTATATCAAAAGCTGGGTGAAGTAGTTGGTTTAAATCATCTGGGTTGATTCTCATAACCGCTTCTTCCTTGGTAATTAATCCTTCTTTAACTAGGTCTACAGCTATTTTTATACCAGCTTGGGCAGTCCTTTTACCACTCCTAGTTTGTAGGAAGTATAACTTACCTTTTTCTATAGTAAACTCAACATCTTGCATATCCTTATAGTGCTTTTCAAGAATTTCTGTACTCTCAATAAATTCCTTGTAAACCTCAGGCATATTTTCTTCCAACCTAGATATTTGTTCTGGAGTTCTTATACCAGCAACAACATCTTCCCCTTGGGCATCTATTAAGTACTCTCCAAAAATCTTATTTTCTCCTGTGGCAGGGTTCCTAGTGAAAGCTACACCTGTACCACAGTCCTTACCCATATTACCAAAAACCATAGACTGGATATTTACAGCAGTTCCTAGGTCATGAGGTATCTCATGAAGGTTTCTATAAACTGTAGCCCTAGGGTTTTCCCAAGAACTAAATACAGCTTCTATAGCAAGTCTTAATTGGTCTTTAGGTTCTTGTGGGAAGTCAACACCCATTTCTTCCTTGTAAACTTCCTTAAACTTTTCAACCAAGGCCTTAAAGTCTTCAGCAGAAAGATCCATATCATCTTCCACGCCTCTTTCTTCCTTCATTCCATCTAATAAGATATCAAACCTTACCTTTGGAATTTCCATAGCTACATCGGAGAACATTTGGATAAATCTTCTATAACTATCATAGGCAAATTTTTCATTACCTGTCAGCTTAGCAAGCCCTTTTACAGACTCATCATTTAAGCCTAGGTTAAGAATTGTATCCATCATTCCTGGCATAGAAATAACTGCTCCTGATCTTACTGATACTAGTAGAGGGTTTTCTATATCAGAGAATTTTTTACCAGTTATTCCTTCTAATTTTTTCATATGTTGGTCAACTTCATCTAATAGTCCATCCCAAAGTTTTTGGTCTTCCTTGTAAAACCTTGTACAAGCTTCTGTTGTTATTGTAAATCCTTGTGGGACATGAAGTCCTATGTTAGTCATTTCTCCTAAGTTTGCACCCTTGCCTCCTAGGAGACTACGCATATCCTTATTACCTTCATCAAAACTATAAACATATTTTGCCATTCTTAATCCTCCTATATTATCTTTGAATTCATCTTCCTAAGCAGGGAAATTATTATCTCAGATGTTTCCTCAATAGCCTTATTAGAAACATCAATTATTGGGCAACCTATTTTTCTCATAATTCCATCTGCATATTCCAATTCTTCTAAAATTTTTTCCAAACTTGCATAACTAGAAGTGTTTGGAAGTCCTAAAGCCTTAAGTCTTTCTTCCCTAATTTGATTTAAGTTCTCAGGTGAATTTGTAAGACCTATTATCTTGTTTCTAGGTATTTCAAAAATCTCCTCGGCAGGTTCCATCCCCATAACAAGAGGCAAGTTTGCCACCTTGATATTTTTATTAGCTAAGTACATTGATAGAGGTGTCTTAGATGTTCTGGAAACTCCTAATAATACTAAATCTGCCTCCCTAAATCCTCTTGGGTCCTTGCCATCATCATATTTAACCGCAAATTCTATGGCTTCAATCCTACTGAAATATTGCTCATCTAGCCTTCTAATAACTCCAGATTCATAAGTAGGAGACATACCTAGCCCCTGGCTTAGGGCATCAATAACTGAACTAAGTAGGTCCAGGGTCTTTATATCACTTTCTTTTTCATAGGCCTTTATATAGTCAATTAAGTCCTTTTTAACCAGTGTATAAATTAAGATAGGGTTTTTATCCCCCTCCATTTTCTCAAGCACAAACTTCAAATCCTCGATACTTTTTATATGAGGGTATTTTAGTATCTCATAATTATCTGTTTCAAACTGAGAAATTGCTGCCCTTATGACTACCTCTCCTGTTTCTCCCAAAGAATCTGATGCTACATAAATTTTTAGTTTTTCCATAGTATCTACACATTTCTAATAAATGTGTCGTACTATACGAAAATATAGTATGACATTATTTAAACTTTGTCAATAGTTTATTTCCTATATATTATATATTCTATTAGTTTTTTTGCCTATGACTAATTTATTATATAAAAAAGACGAATAGATAGCCTGGCTAAATATCCGTCTTTCCTCAACTAGTTTTTTAATTTAGTTTACTATTTTTTTGAAGGTTTTTAAGCTTTTCAGGAGTAACATCCTTCCCATCAGGATCAATAACTTTAACTGTTTTTAAACTAGCCTCCATCCTGGACCTAAAAGTTTTCAAATACTCCTTTCTAAGCCTTGACTGTTCTAGCTTTTCCTCCTCTGTCAGCCCTTCAGTTTTAGATTTTTTAGATAAAAAATTTATTCTTTCAACTAATTCTTTCATAAATCCACTCCCAATATATAGTATGGCACATTAAAAATTATGCCCTACTATTTCCCAAATAATCTGTCATATAAAATACTTTCCCTTAGTTCTTCCTCCTTGGAATCACCTAATAAATATTTTGTAATAGCTAGGGCAAAGTCAACTGCCAAGGCAGGGCCCCTAGAAGTTATAATATTTCCATCAACAACCAGCTTGTCTTCCAAGTAAATAGAGGAGGTTAGTTGGTCTTCAAACCCAGGATAGGAAGTTAGTTTTCTTCCCTTAACTATCCCAGCTTTTTCTAAAACTATTGGCCCTGCACAAATTGCCCCAACCAACTTCTTATTATCATTCATTTCCCTTAAAACTTCAATAACTTTTTCATTATCCCTTAAGTTTGTAGCCCCTGGAAGTCCACCAGGTATAATAACTCCAGCATAGGAATCTAGGTCTTTTAAATTGTCAAGAGTTTCATCAGCCACAAGCCTAATATTATGGGCTCCTGTAACTTCTTTTTCTCCACTAGTAGAAACTATTAAGGCCTCTCCACCAACCCTCCTAAAATAATCTACCACGGTTAGGGCTTCCACCTCTTCAAAACCTTCTGCTAAAAGTACAAGTAATTTCATTTTACCCCTCCTTAATACAATAAAGTATCCTAGGCTGCAAATTGGCTATTATAAAGTTCCTTATAAAAACCAGCCTGAGCCATTAGTTCCTCATGATTACCTTGTTCAATAATCCTACCTTCATTCATAACTAAAATCTTGTCTGCATTTCTAATTGTTGATAGCCTATGGGCAATTACAAAACTTGTCCTGCCTTCCATAACCTTGTCCATAGCCTTTTGAATCAAGACTTCTGTCCTAGTATCTACAGAAGATGTAGCCTCATCTAAGATCATAATTGCTGGGTTGGATATTATGGCCCTGGCTATGGTTAAAAGTTGCTTTTGACCCTGGGAGATATTATCTGCATCCTCTCCTAAAATTGTATCATACCCCTCTGGTAGGGTCCTTATAAAGTAGTCTGCCTGGGCAATCTTTGCTGCCTTAACAACTTCTTCATCACTGGCATTTTTCTTACCATAGGCAATATTTTCTCTAATGCTACCATTAAATAACCAGGTGTCTTGAAGTACCATTCCAAACACCTGCCTTAACTCTCCTGGATTAATGCTTTGTATATTTATTCCATCTATTAAGATTTCTCCCCTATCTATTTCATAAAACCTCATTAATAGGTTGACTAAAGTAGTCTTTCCAGCCCCAGTCGGTCCAACTATGGCAACTGTTTCTCCAGGCTTGACCCCTATTGTCATATCCTCTATTAGGTCTTCATCCTTTTCATAGGAAAAGGCAACATTTTTAAAGTCTACCTGGCCTTTAATTTCTCCTATTTCTATATCTATTTCCTCAAATCTAGGCTCTTCTTTTTCATCTAAGATCTCAAAAACTCTTTCTGCTGAGGCAATAGTTGACTGGATTGTATTAATAATATCCGCCCCCCTAACTATAGGTTGGGTAAACTCTCTTGAGTACTGGATAAAGGCCTGGATATCCCCAATGGTTATCTTTTTAGCAACTACAAAAAAACCTCCCAGTACAGCTACAAAAACATAGCCTATATTATTAATAAAATTCATTAAAGGCCTTATTATACCTGAAATAAATTGGGCCTTATAGCTGGCCAAATAAAGTTCTTCATTAATCTCCATAAATTCTTCTACAGACTTGTCCTCCTGGCCAAAAGCCTTGATTATATTATGGCCTGAGTACATTTCTTCAATATGTCCATTTAAGTCCCCAAGGCTCCTGGCTTGCTTTATAAAGTATCCTTGGGAGGTTTTAGCTATGGTCTTGGTTGCCATTATGCCTGCTGGTATAACTAAAACAGTTACTAATGACATAGTAAAGTTTATACTAACCATCATAAACAAGACCCCAACCACTGTTACTATTGAGGTTATAATCTGGGTTATGCTTTGTTGCATAGTAGTGCTTATATTGTCTATATCATTGGTAACCCTAGATAAAATATCTCCAACCTGGTTCTCATCATAATACTTAAGGGGTAGTTTAGACAATTTCTTATCAACATCCTCCCTAAGGTTAAAAACTATCCTCTGGGTTATACCAGCCATTAAATACCTTTGCATATAAGAAAATATGGCCGATGTTATATACATAATAGCTAGGATAAATAAAATTTTCTTTATATATATAAAGTCTACAAATCCCTTGCCAGCAAACTTAAGTTCCATACCCTGTAAAAGTTTAGTAGTTACAAGCCCCATAACCTTTGGGCTAATAACTGTAAATATATTACTTAAAATAGTTAGGATAAATACAAAAAATATCCCCAACCTATACCTGGCTATATAATTTAGGAGCCTTTTAAAAGTCCCCTTAAAATCCTTGGCCTTTTCAACAGGCCTAGCGGCCTTAGAACCTGGTGGCCCTCCCCTATGTGGACTTGGTCCCCTACTCATTTCCATCACCTCTAAATGCTTGTGAATTTACTATTTCCCTATAGACCTCACAACTTTCTACTAGGTCATTATGCCTACCTAGGCCAACCATCTTACCGTCATCTAGGACTAGGATTTTATCTGCATCAACTACTGTGCTCACCCTTTGGGCAACTATTACCTTCATTGTATCCTTCATTTCTGTTTTTAAGGCCTGCCTTAGTTTCTTATCTGTCTTAAAGTCTAGGGCTGAAAAACTATCATCAAAAATAAATAAGTCCCCATCCCTAACTAGGGCTCTGGCTATACTAAGCCTTTGCTTTTGCCCTCCAGAAAAATTTCCACCGCCCTGGGCAACTACTGAATTATATCCTGCTTCTAAGCCTTCTATAAAATCCTTGGCCTGGGCAATTTCTGCTGCCTTTTCCACCTCAGCCAGGCTGGCATTTTCCTTGCCCCTTTGAATATTTTCCCTAATACTCCCAGAAAACAAGACAGCCTTTTGGGGAACAAAGCCGATCCTAGCTCGGATACTATCCTGGCTATAATCCTTAATATTCCTATTATTTATTAGGATTTCTCCAACTGTAGGATCATAAAACCTAGGTATTAGGTTTACTAGGGTAGACTTACCTGAGCCTGTCCCACCAATTATAGCAAGACTCTCCCCCCTAGTTAGGCTAAAGTTAATATTAGATAAAACTTCATTTTCTGCCTGGGGATAGGTAAATTCAACATTCTTAAACTCTATCCTATCAATTTTTTCTAGGTCCTTAGCTTCTTTTTTATCAACAATACTTGGGTTTATTTTCATAACCTCTTCTATCCTCCTACTGGAGGCAAGGGCTCTTGGTACAACAATAAATATGGCTGAAAACATTATTAGTGAAAACATAGTCAGCATAACATACTGGATAAAGGCTATAATATCTCCAATTAACATATTGCCCATATCTACTTGCTTGGACCCAAACCAAAGTATCCCTATTATTGTAAAGTTTAAAACTAGGTTTATTAAGGGAAACAAAACTAACATAGTCCTATCTACCTTCAAAGAAGTCATAGACAGATTATAGTTTGCCTCCTTAAACCTTTCCTTCTCAAAATCAACCTTGTTAAAGGCCCTTATTACCCTAACACCAGTAAGTTTTTCCCTAAGAACTAGGTTTAACCTATCAAGTTCCTTTTGAACCCTTGTAAAAAGTGGGAAGCCCCTCCTCCCAACTATTAGGACAAGGACCACTAAAATAGGCATAGCTACCCCTAAAACCATTGAAAGGCTAGGGTTTTTACTAATGGCCATAATAAGTCCTCCAACTAGCATAAGTGGAGCCCTGATCATCATCCTAAGACTCATTAAGAAAACCTGCTGCATTTGATTTATATCATTTGTTGTCCTAGTTATTAAAGATGAGGTCCCTATATGGTTAAATTCTCCCAAGGAAAATTTACTAATATGGGAAAATACTTCATTCCTAACATCCCTACCAAAACTCATCGTAGCCTTTGATGAATAATAGGCCGAAACCACCATACTAATCCCAGCTACAACGGACACTACAAGCATCCTAAGACCTGTTCTTATAATATAATTACTATTGCCTGTTATAATGCCATCATTCACAATTTTAGACATTAAATTAGGCAGGTAAAAGTCTATCATTACATCAAAGAAGGTTAATGCTATAACTATAAAAACATACTTCCTGTAAGCCTTTATAGCCTGTAAAAATCTCTTCAAGTTCTATCCTTCCCTTCTTCCTTATTTTTATCTATCATACTAATAATACCCTTAAGCCTAGGTCTTATGCAGAGATTAGACCTGGCTTGTATAAAGCTTGTAGTAAAAGCCCTTCTTGGCCAAAAGCTCCTTATGGTTACCCCATTCTTTTATTTCTCCCTTGTCAAGGACAAGGATTTTATCTGCATTTACTATTGTTGAAAGCCTGTGGGCAATAATAAAGGTTGTCCTATTTTCCATAATATCTACCATAGCCTCCTGGATAAGTTTTTCTGTCTTAGTATCTATACTGGAAGTTGCCTCATCTAAAATTAAAATCCTTGGCTCTTTTATTATGGCCCTACTTATGGCTATTAGTTGCCTTTCTCCAGGAGAAAGGTTCTTTCCAGCCTCAGTTATTATAGTATCTAAACCCTGGGGCAGGACCTTTATAAAATCATAGGCCCTAGAAAGCTGGCTGGCCCTTAAAATTTCTTCATCACTAGCCCCTAGGTTACCATACCTAATATTTTCTCTTATGGAGCCAGAAAACAAGTAGGTATCTTGTAGGACAACTCCAAAAACATCCCTTAAAGACTTTTGATTATAGTCCTTTATATCTACTCCATCTATTAAAATTTCACCTGTATAGCCTGTAAAAAAACCAGTTAGAAGGTTTATAATCGTTGTCTTCCCAGCACCAGTTTCCCCAACTAAGGCTATGTTTTCCCCTGGTTCTAGCTTAAAGTTTATCTTCCTTAAAACCTCTTCATCTTCCTTGTAGGAAAAACTTACATCCTTAAACTCAACCCCTCCTAGGACCCCACTAGCCCCTAACTTAGAAGTTAAATTTAAGTCCTCCTCTTCCTCCTTAAGGATTTCCATAACCCTTTCTGCCCCAGCTATACCTGATTGTAAAATATTAAAGCTAGAGGCGATTTCATTTAATGGCCTTGAAAACTGCCTAGAATAGGCTATAAAAGAAGTTATAACCCCAACAGTAATAATATTTTTCGTTGCAAGATAGCCCCCAACTACAGCTATTATTGTGAAGTTTAAGTTTTTAATAACATTCATAAGGGGCATCATAACCCCTGATAAAATTTGGGCCCTTATACTAACTTCCTTAAATTCCTGGTTTTTTTCCCTAAAAGTAGCTAAAAAATCCTCCTGCTTATTAAAGGCCTTAATAGTTTCTATCCCCCATATACTCTCTTCCATCTGGCTATTAAGACTTCCCAGGAGTCTTTGCCTTTGCCTAAACAAGAGCCTGGTTTTCCTGGTTACAAACTTACTTAAAAAATAAGTAAGCGGAATGGTTACAAGGCTTAAACTCGCCAGGCTAAAAGATAGGTTAAACATTATTATAAGTGACCCAACAAGAGAAATAAAAGATGCTATTAGGTCTGCTAGGGCCTGGGAGATACTAGTGCTTATATCTTCAATATCATTAGAGATCCTACTCATTACCTCCCCCCTGGTCTCCCTATAAAAGTAGGTTATGGGAAGTTTTTGTAGCTTATTAAAGCTCTCCCGCCTAATCCTATAGACTACTAGTTGGGAAATCTTAACTATTACTACCTCATTTAAGACCTTAAAAACTCCTTCTAAAATATAAACAAGGACCAGGCTCAAAAGAACTAGCTTGAATATTTTAAGGCTAGTTGCCCCCATATTTAAACCAATCCTATCTACAGCCTTGCCTAGTAGGAGGGGGATATAAAGACTAGTCAGGCTAGTTATTATTGTTGTTAAAAAAAGAAGGATAAAGTATTTTAAGTCCAAGTCTACTAGTTTCCAAAGGTGGCTAAGAGTAGACCTTAGGTCCTCTGGCCTACTAGACTCCCTGGTCCCATAGGCAAGGTTGCTCCCCCTATTATTAAGCTTCATTTTTCTCCCCCTCTCCCAACTGGGAGTCATAGATACTCCTATAGACCCTGGACCCTTCCATTAGGTCTTTATGGCTCCCAATACTTTCAATTTTTCCCTTGTCTAAAACCACTATTTTATCAGCAGCCTTAACTGTATTAATCCTCTGAGATATTATTATTATAGTCCTGTCCTTAAAGGCTGCCAGGATATTTTCCCTTAATTTTTTCTCCACCCTTAAGTCTAGGTTGGAAGTACTATCATCTAAAATTATAACCCTTGGCTCCCTATATAGGGTCCTGGCTATGCTTATCCTTTGCTTTTGCCCTCCAGAAAGGTTGACCCCACCCTCTCCAACTAAGGTTTCATAGCCATCCTTAAAAGATTTTATAAAACCATCAGCCTCGGCAAGCTTCCCGTATCTTTCATAGCCATCTCCAGTTCCAAAGCTTATATTTTCCCTAATCTTCCCCCTAAATAAATAAGTATCTTGACCTACAAGCCCAATATTTTCCCTTAGGTAGTTTAGGTCTAGGTCCCTAATACTATGGCCTCCAACTTTTAAGTCCCCCTGGCTAGGATAATAAAAACCTAAAACCAGGCTTATTAAACTAGACTTGCCTGACCCAGTACTCCCAATAATAGCCAGCTTTTCGCCCTCCTTCACCTCTAGGTTTATCCCCTCTAGTGCATAGCCTAGATAGTTATTGTATTTAAAGTATAGGTCCTTAAACTCTATATTAAAATTCTTAGGTTTCTTTGGTTTTCCCAGGTCCTCTTCCTCCATCTTTAAAAGCTCTACTATTCTTTCAAAGGAAGTCCTAGCCCTAAGACCCCTGGTTAAAAACCTGCTAACAATTATTAGGCCAAAGCTTATTTGGCCCATATAGTTAATAAAACCTACTATGGCTCCAATTTCTAGACCCCCCCTAGAAATACTTAGGCCACCTAGGTAGATAATTAAAACCAGGCTCAAATTTAAAATTAGACTTAAAAGAGGGGCAAAAATAGCCATAATATTTAGGGCATAAATATTAGCATCCCTATATTCTAGGTTGGCCTCCTTAAATTTTTCCTCCTCAAAATCCTGCCTATTAAAAGACTTAACAAGCTGGATAGCAGACAAGTATTCATTTAAAACTAGGTTAAGCCCATCCATAGCCTTTTGGATCCTAACAAACAGGGGGTAGGATATTTTAAGGTTTTTATAGATTAAAAATATGGCCAAAGGAATTACCATAACCAAGACTAGGGCCAATTTAAAACTTAGGAAAAACGATAAAAATATGGACCCTATTGCCAAAAGTGGCGCCTTAAAAAACACCCTTAATAGTGAGTGGACAAAACCTTGAATTTGCATAATATCATTTGTTAGCCTAGTTAAAAGCTCTGACCTATCATACCTGTCTAGGGAGTCTAGGTTAAGCCTTTGGATTTTTTCATAAAGGTCATACCTTAGGTCTGACCCAAAACTCTGGCTAACAATAGAAGAGTACCTATTTCTAATTATGGTACAAACTGCCATTAATCCTGTTATTAAAACCATCAATCCCCCCCTGGTAAATATATAGTCCAGGTCATTTTTCCCCACACCTAGGTCTATAATCTTCCCTAATATATAAAATATTAGTAGGGAGAATAGGGTCTCTAGGGACAAGAAAAATAAGGATAGGAAGATGTCTTTTATATATAACATCCTATATTTTTTTAAGTATTTTATATTTTCCATAACTACCTCCATTTTTCTTTATATACCCATATTTTAATATCTTTTTTATATTATATTATGTATAATACTATATAGGAAGTTTTAAGGGTTAGGAGGGTTATTGTGAGTAAAAAGCTTAACAAGCAAGACGAAACCAAGGAAGATAAGCTGGTTAAAAGTATTAAAAAATTATTTCTTTTTGTTGGAATGGCCTTGATTCTAAATAGGTTCATATCTCTTGGACCTAGGGGACGAAAAATAGAAGAGTTGAAAAACAAGGAAAAAACCAAGCAAGAAACTGAACTAGAGAAAAAAACTAGTAAAATAGATCCTACGGTAAAAATAGATGAAGAGGGTAGGAAGGTAGTCCTAGACCCTAATGACAAGTTAGTCTTGGTCAACAAGGATAGGTACCTGCCTGATGACTATGATCCAGAAGACCTGGTTAGTCCCAAGGTGGAATTTGTCTTTAAGGAGGACCTGCCTAAAAGATACTTAAGAAAAGAAGCGGCAAGTGCCCTAGAGGAACTTTTTGAGGCCAGCCTTAAAGATGGGGTGGAACTTTATGCATCTTCTGGTTATAGGGCCTACGCAACCCAGGAGTACTTATTTAAAAACCTGGCTGAAAAAGAAGGAGAAGAGGAGGCTGCCAAGCTAATTGCCTACCCCGGCCAAAGTGAACACCAAACAGGTCTTGCTATGGACCTTACTTCTAGGGAGATTAAGTTCCAGCTGGAAGAAAGCTTTGAGGATACTAAGGAGGGTAAGTGGGTTAGGGATAATGCCCATAAGTTTGGTTTTATTATTAGGTATCCCAAGGACAAGGTTGGGATTACTAAGTTTTCCTATGAGCCTTGGCATATTAGGTATGTTGGGCTGGACCCAGCCAGGGAGATTTATTCTAAGAAAATTACCCTAGAGGAGTACCTGGCCCTAGACTAGTATATTAACAAGATTTAATAAATGTATATTACAAGATAGGTTTGTCCCAGCCTTAACTTGACCAATATATTTTCTACTTTACCATAAAATATATTGATTAAAGGCCACTTTGTGATATACTTTTTTTATGTAAAATTATAAGAAAAGGTTGGTAATTAAATGATAAGTGTAAATGATCTTAGTATAAGATTTGGATCACAAAAACTATTTGAAGATGTAAATCTTATGTTTACTCCTGGAAATTGCTATGGAGTAATTGGAGCAAATGGTGCTGGTAAATCTACATTTTTAAGGGCCCTTTCTGGAGAGCTAGAGCCTACTACTGGTAATATCTCCATTGATAAGGAAGCTAGAATGTCTGTTTTACAACAGGACCATTTTAAATATGATGAATTTAAAGTTATTGATACTGTAATAATGGGAAACCAAAGACTTTATGATATTATGGTGGAAAAAGACGCTATTTATATGAAGGAAGACTTCTCTGATGCTGATGGTATAAAGGCTGCTGAATTAGAGGGTGAATTTGCTGAAATGGACGGTTGGTCTGCTGAATCTGACGCTTCCAGCCTACTGCAAGGCCTGGGCATTGCAACTGACCTCCATGAAAGAAAAATGTCTGAACTTACTGGTGTGGAAAAGGTTAAGGTTCTTTTGGCCCAGGCACTTTTTGGTAATCCAGATATCCTAATTTTGGATGAGCCTACTAACCATTTGGATATAAGGACTATCCACTGGCTACAAGAGTTCTTAATAAACTTTGATGGGACCCTAATAATAGTATCCCATGATAGGTTTTTCCTAAATGAGGTTTGTACCCATATGGTGGATATTGACTTTGGAAAAATTACTATGTTTACTGGTAACTATGATTTTTGGTATGAATCTAGCCAGTTGGCCCTGCAAATGATGAAGGACCAAAATAAGAAAAAAGAAGAAAAAATAAAGGAGCTAGAAAAATTTATAGCCAGGTTTAGTGCCAATGCTTCTAAGTCTAAGCAGGCTACTTCCCGTAAAAAACTATTGGATAAAATTACCCTAGATGATATTAAGCCTAGTACAAGAAAGTATCCTTTCATTGGCTTTACTATGGATAGGGAGGTTGGTAATGAAATTTTAACTGTAGAAAATCTCTCCAAGACTATTGATGGTGTAAAGGTTTTAGACAATATTAGTTTTAGGGTTAACAAGGGGGATAAGATTGCCTTTATTGGTGATAATGAAATTGCTATTACTGCCCTGTTTAAAATATTAATGGGAGAAATGGAAGCTGATAGTGGTGATTTTAAATGGGGGGTAACTATTTCTACTTCCTACTTCCCTAAGGATAACTCAGAATTCTTTGATGATGTTGACCTTTCCCTTGTGGACTGGTTAAGGCAGTTCTCAGAAGAGCAGTCTGAAATTTATATAAGGGGTTTCCTAGGCAGGATGTTATTTTCTGGAGATGAGGCTTTAAAATCAGCCAAGGTCTTATCTGGGGGAGAAAAGGTTAGGTGTATGCTATCTAGGATGATGCTTAAAAACGCCAATGTTTTAATCCTAGACCAACCAACTAACCACTTGGACCTAGAGTCTATTACTGCCCTTAACAATGGGCTTAAGGACTATAAGTCTAATATTCTTTTTACAACTAAGGATAATGAAATGATCCAAACTTTGGCAAATAGGATTATAGAGATTAGGAAAGATGGTTTTATTGACAGGTCTATGTCCTATGAAGAATATATTGAAAAATTTATAAAAGAAGATAAATAAAAAGAAGCCCTTAAGTATAATACTTAAGGGCTTTAATAATATATTTAAATTTTTAATTCAAGTAATAGTTAAGCTAGTTTACTCATCTTTTGCCCAGCCTAGGGAGTGTTTAACAGCCTTTTCCCAGCCATTATATTTTTCTTCTCTAGCATCTTCTTCCATAGCAGGAGTAAATTCCCTATTAATACTCCATCTCTTGGTAATTTCATCCTTGTCTGTCCAAAATCCTACTGCAAGTCCTGCAAGGTAAGCCGCACCTAGGGCTGTTGTTTCTGTTATGTCTGGTCTTAATACTGGAACATTTAAGATGTCAGATTGGAACTGCATTAAGAAGTTATTAGCAACTGCACCACCATCTACTTTTAGCTGGCTAAGTTGAATTTCTGCATCCCTAGCATCTTCTTCCATAGCCTCTAGGACATCCCTAGTTTGGTAGGCTATAGATTCTAAGGCAGCCCTAATTATATGCTCCCTACTAGCCCCTCTCGTTAAACCTAAGATAGTTCCCCTAGCATATGGGTCCCAGTGAGGCGCTCCTAGTCCAGTAAAGGCTGGAACTAAATATACTCCATTTGTATCCTTAACTTTTTCTGCAAAGAATTCACTATCTGCAGCATCTCTTATAAGGCCTAGTTCATCTCTTAACCATTGGATAACTGCTCCACCAACGAAAATACTTCCCTCTAAGGCATATTCAACCTTACCATCTACGCCCCAGGCAATTGTAGTTAGTAGTCCATTTTTAGAAGTAACCATTTTTTCCCCAGTATTCATTAGCATAAAACACCCAGTACCATAAGTGTTTTTAGCCATTCCTGGTTCAAAACAAGCCTGTCCAAATAAAGCAGACTGTTGGTCACCAGCTATACCAGAAATAGGAATTTCTGCCCCACCAAAAGTATGCTTATCTGTTACTCCATAAACCTCACTAGAAGGTCTAACTTCTGGTAGCATTTCCATAGGTATGTCTAATTCTTCTAGGATTTTTTCATCCCATTTTAAATTTTTAATATCAAACATCATAGTTCTTGCTGCATTTGAATAGTCAGTTACATGTACTTGTCCCCTAGTTAAGTTCCAAAGAATCCAAGTATCCATTGTACCAAATAAAAGTTCTCCTCTTTTAGCCCTTTCCCTAGAGCCTTCTACATGGTCTAAGATCCATTTTACCTTAGTTGCTGAGAAATAAGCGTCTACTATAAGACCTGTAGTTTCTTGAATATAGTCCTTCCAGCCATCTTCTACTAGCTTGTCTGCTATATCTGCTGTCCTCCTACACTGCCAAACAATAGCATTGTGGATTGGCCTGCCTGTTTCCTTGTCCCAAACTACAGTTGTTTCCCTTTGGTTAGTAATACCAATAGCCGCAACTTCCGTTGGCCTAACACCACTAGTTTCTAAAACCTCCCTAGCAACTCCTGATTGGACACCCCATATTTCCATGGCATCGTGTTCTACCCAACCTGGTTTTGGATAATATTGTGTAAATTCATTTTGTGCTGTTTGTATTATATTTCCATCATGGTCAAATAAAATAGCTCTTGCACTGGTAGTTCCTTCGTCTAAAGCCATTATATATTTTTTCATCCTAGCTCCTCCTTCAGTTCCCTTTTATTTTATACCCACATAGTTAAAAATGCCTTATAAATAAGCGCTGCTAAAACTCCACCTACAATTGGTCCTGCAATTGGTATCCAAGCATATCCCCAATCAGAATCCCTCTTATTTTTTATTGGTAAAAGAGCATGGGCAAGCCTTGGTCCAAAATCCCTAGCTGGGTTTATTGCATAGCCAGTAGGTCCTCCTAAACTTAGTCCTATAACCCAAACTAAAAAACCTGCCAGTAATGCACTTAAGGCTCCAACATCATTATTTACATGATTAATACCCATAATACCTAGGACTAACATAATAGTTCCTATAACCTCTGCTACAAAGTTCCACAGGGGACTATATACCATAGGTATTGTTGCAAAAACACCAAGCTTTGCAGTTGCATCATCAGTCCTGTCAAATTGGTCCTTGTAAGTTAAAAATACTAAGGCTGCTCCAACCATAGCACCTAAAATTTGAGAAATTATATAGCCTGGCACTAAATTCCAAGCCAAGTCTCCCGCCACTGCAAAGGCTATTGTTACTGCTGGATTTAAGTGGGCTCCACTTACCCAACCTGTAACATAAGCACCAACTGCTACTGCAAGACCCCAAGCTGTAGTTATAACTATCCAACCTGAATCTTTTCCCTTTGTTTCATTTAAAACTACATTGGCAACTACCCCTGCTCCTAAAAGTATAAGTATTGCCGTTCCTAAAAATTCTGCTGAATATAAAGCCATATTAGACATATTCATTCCTCCCTTTTTTCTTAAAAACTTAAATAATAATTACTAGTTAAATATAATCTTAAAACTATATTTATATCATAAAAACAAGCCTTGAGCTAAACTTGTTCTATTGGCTTTTAAGGAAAGAAAAAAGAGAACCCTAAGCAGCCCTTTCCCAAGGGTTGACTCGTGGTTCTCTCATCTCCGACCGATATATCATTAGTTTCTTATTCCTACACATATAATATGTACTTACCTCAATTTTACATAATTTCCTGAATTAAGTCAATATTTAGAAAAATTCCATATTGTCAATTACTCCATATCTACAAGCTATTATACAATATTTTCCACTAAAAGTATAGTCTATTAAGTTTTTATTTTTTAGTATGCCGTACTATAAGCCTTAATATGATGTATATATAAAAATTTTATTTCATATAATAAAGCCTTATTTATAGCCATTTTCGTAAATTTAACCAGGCCTTTAGGCTTGTTACACCATAATTTAGTAGCTGGTATTGTTAATAATTTGTAATATGCATAAAATAAGTCTAGGCCAAGGCCTAGACTTATTTTATAGTTCAATTAATCCAACTAACTTACCATACTTATTTATTATAAATTCAAACAAGCTTTTATCTAGCTTGCCCTCTTTTTTTATTATGTCCTCTCCTAATAAATAGACACCATATAGGCCATAAGTCTCTCCCTCAAGAGGGACTATTTCTGGATACTCAGCCTCAAAAGAATAAACTTCGCCACTATCTTCAACCACAAGTTCAAGCTTATTAACAATCTTTATATCCTTTTCAAGGCTTTTTATCCTCCCAACTAAACTCTTGCCTCCATCAGTTAAGTTGGTCCTTAGGTTATATATCCCATCTAAGGCCGTATAATTATCACCTAGGATTTCTAAGCTTCTGGCCATTAGGTCTAGGTCTTTTTCATATTCCTTATCCAGGGAAATCCTAAACTTCCTAAAAATTTCATCCTGGGTTTTATAGGCTGTCTTTCTCCCAGCTTCTTCTTGGTCCTGGCTGTCATATAGGACCATTTCTAGACTCCCTATTATTTTTCCATCCCCATTTAAAACATCCCACTTAAAAGGGTTCTTCTTGTCCTTCTCTAGCTTCCAGTCCTCCCTTATATCAAGTAAAAAGAAACTACTTCCTTCTTTTATATATCCAGCTTCCTCTCCCCTAGGTCTTTTAAGCTCCCCTATTTTAAAGGTCTTTAAAACATCAGGAAGTTCACTTCTCATCTCTTCATATTCCTTAGTATCAACAACAGCTTCAGGACCATACTGGATATCTGTAGGAAGACCTTTTATAAAGGTGTAACCAGCCTCTTTGCCTATAATTTCCCCAGGCACATATCCATTTTCAATATCTTCCTCAGTTATTAGGCCTCCAACCCTCCTATCTATGGAAAAAAGCATACCATTTTCATAGTCCCTAGAGTTTGAAATATGCATAAAGTAAACAAGGTCCCTATCAGGGTCTTCCTCAACAAGATACTTTCCCTCCCAAGACTTTGGTAGGTCCAGGCTAAAACCTAACTCCTTGTTTTCATAGGTCTTAAAATCCTTACTTCCACAAGCAGTCAAGGCAAGTACTAAGACTAAGACCAATAACCAGCCCAAATTTTTCTTCCTCATAGTCTCCCTCCTAAGTTATATTAGATTTAAAATTTCCAAGGGGTCATAAACAATATAGTCTGCCCCATATTCCCTAAGTTCTTTTTCTCCCCTAAATCCCCAGTCAACACCAACTCTTTTCATTCCTGCATTTTTTCCAGTTTCCATATCTACATTAGAATCTCCAATATAAAGCACCTGGGACCTATCCAGCCCCATTTTTTCCAAAATAAGTTCTGCCCCCCTAGGGTCAGGCTTAATAAAATTCCTATTATCTACTCCAACAACCTTAATAAAACCTATTGTAGGAAAAATTTTATTAAGGAGGGCCTTAGTATACTCTTGGTTTTTATTAGTATTTATCCCTAGCTTTATTCCTCGACCTTCCAGCCTAATTAAAAGTTCTTCCATATTGGGATAGGCCCTAGACTTCTTTAGGTAGTTTTTCCTATAGGCCTCCTCCAATCTGGCAAGGGCCAAATCATAGTTTTCACAAGTAAGGTCAGGGCAGGTCCTAGCTACTAAGTTCTTAAAACCTCCCCCAACCCTTAGCCTATATTCATCATAGGAAAGTTTTTCCCTGCCTAAAGATTTCAAAACTTCATTCATACTGTCCCCAATATCCTCTATAGTATCTATTAGGGTCCCATCTAAGTCAAAAATTATTCCCCTTATATCCACTTCTAGCACCCTCCATATATATCATATTATAAGAAACAAGTATTTTTACAAAATAAAAGAGATAAAAACTACCCCTATATTCTATAGACCTTAGTTTGTTTATCCCTATAAGTTAACTCTAAGTTTATATCCTCTTTTATATCTATCCCCTTTTCAATAAGTTTAAAGGCCATTTCATTAAAGGCTGTCTTAGGACTATTGTTGTCCTTGCTTAGGTGGGCCAAAAGAATGGTCTCTCCCCTTGCCTCAACTAAATCCTGCATAACATCTCCAATATAGGCATTAGACAAGTGGCCAAAGTCCCCTATTATCCTATCTTGTAAATAGGCTGGATAGGGCCCAGTCCTTAGCATTTGTATATCATGGTTGGACTCCACCAAGTAAAGGTCTGACGACTTCATAGAAGAAATTATCCTCTCATCTAGCTTGCCCGTGTCAGTTATTACTGATAATTTTTTCCTTCCAGCATTTATAATGTAGCCAACTGATTCATTGGCATCGTGGTAGGTCTTAACCGGCAAAATATCCAGGTCCTGGAAGTTATAATAGGCTTCAGTTTCAATTAACCTAATATTTTCAGGGCTAATCTTCCCAATACTAGCCTCCATCCCTTCCCAGGTACCTTGATTGGCAAAGATAGGTATATTATACCTCCTGGAAAGGACCCCAGCCCCCTTAATATGGTCCTGGTGCTCATGGGTTATAAAAATCCCATCAATTTCTTCACACTTAAGTCCTATGCCGCCTAAAAGCGATTCAACTTTTTTTCCTGAAAAGCCTACATCCACTAAAATTTTTGTGTTTTCAGTTCCTATATAATGGCAATTTCCAGCACTGCTACTACTTAAAGAACAAAAATCTATATCCATATATTCCTCCAAAAAAGAAACCATATAAGTTCTATCTCACTAGTACATTATATGGTTTCCTGGGTCTATTTTCAATTTAATTAATAATCATCTATCATTATCCTATTACCATCTGCAAAAAGAATTCTCCAGGCTGGAACAGTCTTTCCCTCCTTGGCGTTTTCCAAACTTTCTATATAGTCATGTTGGTTGGGGTCAAAATAATAGCAAAGAGATATATCCACTATCTCCCTCCCATAGGCCTCCTCCATATTTACCAAGCTTAAAATCGCCTTTGGGGCTGTACTAGTATAAATTTCCACATCCCCCTTTTGCTTAAGGTCCAACCAAACCCTTTCACAAGATTCAAGGCCCATATTACTAATGGACATATTTATGTAGGCCTTTTCAACATAAGTATCTTCATATTTTTTAGAGTAGACCAACCTAAAATGGTCGTTTATCTGGGTGATATAGGTAAGTTCCATATCATCCCTCCTAAATTCCATAAGGTCAATAAAGTCCTCAGCTATTTGCCTGGCCACATCTTCATTAAAGTTTTCATACTTAACAACCTTACTCTTGTTTACATACTTGAAAATCTTCCCTTTTTTTACCAAGACCCTACTATTTAAGCCTTCAATTACAAGCTCTTCCTTGGCCTTATCTATACTAGCCTTACCCTCGTAGAGTTTTTTATTTATAAAGTCTTCATCCAAGGATTCATACCTTACAGTTAGGGGTACTAGCCCCCTTTCCGTTTTTGGTATGTCACAAGCTATCCTTATATCTTTCTCCAAAAGGTCCCCCTTAAGCTCCTCTATAAAGTCCTCTCTTAAAGTAGGGGTTATCCTCTTATTCTTATAAACTATTACTGATCCCAATAGGACATTAGTTATTAGAAAAGCAACTATTAAAATTGTTTTTGCCTTCGACCAATCCATTCTACCACCTACTTAAAGATTTTCTTATTAACTAGCCTTCCATTAAATATATCAAAAGAGTAAATTCCCTTGTCAGTTCTTATAACCCAAACCCCAATTAATTCCTCATCAACCTCTTGTAGCCCTGGGTCAAAATAAGACAGGGTTATATCCTTTATAGATGAAAGCACAGTTTCAACACTGGCCCCCTTGTCCTTGTTTTCCTCCTTGTAATCCTCCAAAAAGATCTTATAATTTTGGTCTATTACATCAAAAGAGTGGAGCATAGACCTCTTGTCCTCTATGGATATTTCTAAAGACTTGGCCATATCCTTTCTCATAAACTGGTTGTAGGATTTAACATGGTCATTGTAAACCTCCATTTTTACAAAGTCTTCAAAATTTAAATTCCCCAAGATTACAGGAATTCCCCTAATCCTATACTTAAAACTAAGTAGGAAGCCCTGGTTATGGTTTTCATCTTCAATTTCCTCAATATTTGAAAGATACATCCCATCTGATAGGTCTATAATATTTGATAAAAATCCTGCCGCCGTTTCCATACTTTCATAAAGGTTCCTTTTTTTAACCTTTTCACCTAGGGGGTTAAAATATTCCAAAGTACCATTTAGGTTAAACTTTAAAACCCTTTGGTCATGAATATAAATATTGGACCCATTACTCTCCACAACCTCCCTAATATAGTCTATATTTTCATTAAAAAACTTTTCTGCAATCTTACCCTTGGTTTCCTCATCTAGCTCCCTAATCTTATTTTCCATATAAACCGTAGGAAGGATATTATTCATTTCATAAGGTATATAAACATCGCTTGTAGTCCCTATCATATCCTTCATAGAATAATAATAATTAAATTTTTTCTTTTCCTCTATCCTAGTAATCTTTTCCTTGAGCTTGGCTAGTTTAAAAACATCCTCTTCAACTGGGTCTGGCCTCTTCCTATCTAGACTAAACCTACTTTCAACCTTGGAAATTATGTCCCACTTGCCTTGGTCACCATCAACCCCCTCTATATAGTAAAGGTCTTGGTCTGTAACCTTTATGCTCTTTTCATCATTTGAAAACACAAAAAAAGGCTCCTTTGGACCCAGGTAGATATAAATACTATTTATCTCTTCAATAGCATCTATTATCCTATTAGGTTTCTCAATTTCTAAAGCCTTTGCCAGTATATATATATTTAATTTTTCAGGAAACTCAAATGAAATAGACCTTTCCCTATTGTATAGAGAAAAGTCTTCCTTATTTATTTTTTCAGTTTTAATTTCATTAGATTCCAATACAGATTTAAGTCCTTCCCTTGCATCTGTCCATAAAGTATACTTAGATTCATCATAAAAAAGAGTATGGTTATTCTCATCAAAATGTATCAAGTATTTATTTGGTGCAACCATATCTACTAGGCTGTATTTAGACGGAAGTTCCCTTTCCTTATCTGCACTAAAAACCTTAGTTGGAAGTTCTATCCAAAGTTCCTTAGTAAGGACAACACTAGTAACAACTAGCACCATTAGTAAAAGAGTCTTAAATCTTTCTTTCATTTAATCACTCCACCTACTACTAATTAGCAACTGATATAATTTCAGTTACTGTTGGAGTTTTTTCATAGACATAAATCAATATCTCTATAGGTTTTACTCCCTTGGCTCCAAAATTTATTTGAACCTTATTCATGCCCATAACTAGGTCCTGTTGCTTTTGGAAAAAACCTAAATTTCCAGTATAGACAGTCTCACTTGAAACCTCTACATAGTCACTCTTAGCTGGAAGTTTATTTAAATTAAAGTTCTTCTTAGTTAAGTCCGTTGTTCCATATAACTTTATGTTAACTGGAGTATTCTTTGGTGCCTTTCCATTAATAAGGGCTACCTTATCCTTAGTAGAAAAAGATTCCTTATCTGGGTTAATTACTTCATAACCATCAACATTTGTCTTAAGGGTTCTATTTGATTTCTTATATACAATTAAAGTCCCGTCTTCTAAAATTCTTGGACTGGTTTGTTCATTCACAGGGCTAGCTTGGTTAAATCCATTAAAGTCAGCTGCATAAGTACTGGTTCCAACAGTAAAAAGCGACATTCCAATTAGTAGGCTAGCTATTAATTTTTTCTTCATTGGTCCTTCCTCCTTTTCTAAAAAATATCCACAATTAATCCACAGTTATATTATACCTTATAATTATTACAATTGTATTACACATAAATTAATCTTTTTTTACATATGCCTATATAGGCAACTTAATTTCAACTGTGGTCCCCTTGCCATATTCACTTGCAATATTAATAAGACCATTATGGCCATTTATTATTTCCCTGGCTATGGCAAGGCCGAGGCCAGTCCCACCAGAATCTCTACTTCTAGCCTTTTCAACCCTGTAAAACCTTTCAAAAATCCTCTCCAAGTCCTCCTTAGGAATGCCAATTCCAGTATCCCTAACCTTAATAGTTATAAAGTTTTCAGACATATAGGTGGCTATAAAAACCTCCCCATTTTCCTCTGTATACTTCATAGCATTTGAAATAATATTTAAAACAACCTGTTCAATTGCATCCCTATCTATCTGAATATTTGGCAAGTTATCCCCAAGTTTTAGTGAATACTTTTGCCCCTTTTCTTCAAAAGAAAGCTTTAACCTCTCTACTATACTTCCAACAAACTTATTAATATTTGTAGACTTCTTATTCCAAACAGTCTTCTTAAAGTCCAAGTTGGAAAGCTGTAGTAGGTCCTTGACCAACCTGGCCATCCTATTACATTCATCATTTATTATATTTAAAAAACTTAGCTGGATATTTTCCTCAATCCCCCCTAGCATTAAGGTTTCCGTATAGCTCTTAATCGTTGTTATTGGAGTTTTTAATTCATGGGAAACATTGGCAACAAATTCCTTCCTCATATTGTCTAGCCTGTACTCATTGGTCATATTTTGGAAAACTAAAATAAGCCCTCCCAAGCTTCCAGCCTCAGTCTTAAAATGGGCATACTTCACCTTATAAATTTCCCCATCTAGTTCCGATATAATATCCCCATCTGACCCAGGCTCAACCTGGTTTATATCTTGAAGATTGACCCTTTCATAAGGGAACATAACCTTTTTGTGGGCAAAAGAATCCAGCTTTTCCATATTTAGGATCTCAAGGGCATTGGGGTTGGCATGGATAATATATCCCTTATTATCAATTGCAACTACTCCCTCTGCCATATAGCTAAAAATAGTATTAAGTTTAGACCTCTCAAGGTCTATCTCCGATATAGTATCATTTAGTTTTAAGGTCAAGTGGTTAAACATACTAGCCAGCTGACCAATCTCATCATTAGACCTAACATCTACCCTTTGGTCAAAGTCTCCCAGGGCCATTTCTTCTGCCTTTTTAGTAACATCCCTAATAGGCTCAACTATACTATCTGAAATTAAAAAACCTAAAATCATAGTGATTATTAAGGCTATTATAGTTGCATTAGTAAGGATAATCTTAGAATCCTTAACAGTAGTTTCCACATCCCTTAGGTCAGTTGTCATATATATAATGCCCTTGACCCTACCTACATCTGTTAAAACTGGGTAGGCTAGGTGGAAAAGCCTCCTGCTTTCATTTTTATCCTCAATTATCTCTGTACTCTTCTTGCCTAGGAAGGCTTTTTTTATTAGGGTTGGCTCTATTTTATCAAAAGGAAGGGCGTCCCTATCTATAATCTTTCCCGAGTCCTTTAAAGAACTGGCAATTATCTTAGGCCTTTGCTCTCCAGCTATGACATATAGGTTTTCCTTATTGTCCAACCTCCAGTCATTTAAAGTATCCTGGATTTCTAACTTATGCTTAGTCCAGTCATCCTCTATTAAATAGGTTGAGGTTTTAGTCATAGTTTCAATATGTTTTTCCATATTTAGGCTAATATTATTTACCTGCTGTTTTTCCAGCCTGCCAACTATAAAAATACCTACAATTACCATAGCTATAAAAACCAGTAGGAAATATACTAGGACAAACTTCCATTTTATACTAGAAAATTTATTAGATTCCACTTAATCATCTCCTAAAATAATAGCCTACGCCTCTTTTAGTCAAGATGTATTTAAATTCTCCATCTTCATCTTCAACTTTTTCCCTAAGCCTTCTAACTGTAACATCAACAGTCCTAATATCCCCATAATATTCATAACCCCAAACCTCTTCTAGGAGTTGTTCACGAGTAAATACCTGGCCTGGTGAACTTGCAAGAAATTTTAAAAGCTCATATTCCCTAAGGGTAAGTTCTACAACCTCGCCGTTTTTCTTAACCTCATACTTTTCTAGGTCTATTTTAAGCTCATCAGATTGAATTATGCTACCATTATCTGGCTTGTTAAAGTAGTCCACCCTCCTTAGGTTGGACTTAACCCTTGCTACAAGTTCTCTCATACTAAAGGGCTTAGTAATATAGTCATCAGCACCTAGTTCCAATCCTAAAACCTTATCTACCTCCTCTTCCTTGGCAGTAAGCATTAAGACTGGTATATTATAGTCCTGCCTGATTTCCTTTAAAACTTGGAAACCATCTTTCTTTGGCATCATTACATCTAAGATTACTAAATCTATATCATTGTTGTGAATTGTTTCCATACCCTCTTCTCCATCATATGCAGTATGTACTAAATAACCCTCATTTTCCAGATTAAACTTAATAATATCGGCTATAGCACGCTCATCGTCTACAACTAATATCCTGTCTTCCATTAATATCACTCCAATTTATAAACTTTTATAAGTCAATTATCATATAAACTAGAATGCTTGTCAAATTCCTAAAAGTCCAATATTCCTTGCTATTATATTTATTGAAATACATATATGTTTTAATATATAATTACTTATAGGATAAAGAAAGGAGTTTAATATGGATAATAAATTTTATACTATTGATGTAGATGCTGTAATTAGTGAATTAGACTCTAATGTTGAAGCTGGCCTTTCAAGTGAAAAGGCAGGGGAAAATTTAAAAGCCTATGGCAAAAATGAATTGTCTGAAAAGAAAAGGCCTGGAATTTTCTCTAAATTATTGGCCCAGTTTTCGGATTTTTTAGTCCTAATCCTAATTGCTGCAGCCATTATTTCATTTTTCATTGGAGAAAAAAAGGACGCAATAGTTATTTTAACAATAGTTGTAGTAAATGCCATCTTAGGGATCTACCAAGAGGGGAAGGCTGAAAAATCTTTAGACGCCCTAAAACAAATGAGTGCACCTAATGGTAAGGTCATAAGGGACGGCCAGTTACAACTAGTGGCCTCCAGTGAAATTGTTCCTGGAGACATAGTAGTCTTGGAGGCTGGAGATATTATTCCCGCTGACCTTAGACTGGTTTCATCTTCAAATTTAAAGCTAGAAGAATCCTCCTTAACAGGAGAATCTTTACCTGTTGAAAAAGATTCCAGCCTGGTCTTAAAGGAAGATACAGCCTTGGCTGACAGGACCAATATGGCCTACATGGGAACAATTGTTACCTATGGTAGGGGCAAGGGGGTAGTGGTGGCAACAGGTCATAAGACAGAAATCGGAAAAATAGCCAGCATTATCCAGTCCTATAAGGATGAGCCTACTCCTTTACAGGTCCAATTAAATAAGCTAGGTAAACTCCTTGGAACCACTACTATCTTAATATGTATAATAGTCTTGCTCCTTGGGCTTTTACAGGGTAAAAACCTCCTGGATATGTTTATGATTTCCATTAGCTTGGCTGTTGCGGCAATTCCTGAGGGTCTCCCTGCCATAGTGACCATAGTCTTGGCTATTGGGATGAATAGGATGGTTAAGAAAAATGCCATAGTTAAAAAACTACTGGCTGTTGAAACCTTGGGCTCAACTACTGTTATATGTTCTGATAAGACTGGAACCCTAACACAAAATGAGATGACTGTTGTAAAAATATATACTAACGGAAAGGAAATAGATGTTACTGGGAAGGGCTATGAACCTATTGGGGATTTCCTACTTGAGGGAAAAAATGTTTCCATTGATACCATTGGGGACTTAGAAACTATCTTTGCAGCCTCTGCCCTTACAAATGATGCCCAGTTAGAAAGAGGGGCTGATGGTTATAAGATAATTGGTGACCCAACTGAGGGGGCCCTAGTTACCCTGGCTGAAAAGGCGAATTTTAATCAGGAACTAATGAATAAAAATTATAGGAGGATTGGGGAGATCCCCTTTGACTCCAGTAGGAAGCTAATGACTAGTTTCCACGAAAATTACTTAGAGGACAGTATTATTGCTTTTACTAAGGGGGCACCAGATGTATTAATTGACCGTTGTGATAAAATTAGTACCCATGGAAAAGTCCTTGAATTTACCAAGGCTAGGAAGGACCAAGTCCTAAAACAAGTCCAGGTTTTTTCAAGAGATGCCTTAAGGGTCTTGGCCTTTGCCTACAGGACCTATGATGGCCTGCCTGGAGAAATTTCTAGTGACCTTAATGAAAACCAGCTAACCTTTGTTGGCCTGGTCGGAATGATTGACCCTGCAAGACCTGAAGCCAAAAGGGCCATAAGGAAGTGTAAGGAGGCTGGTATTAGGACAGTTATGATTACTGGGGACTATAGGGATACTGCCTTTGCCATTGCCAGGGACCTAGGTATAGCTGAAAGTCTCCACCAGGCTGTTACAGGGGATGATATTAATAGGCTTACAAAAACTGAACTTAAGAAGCTTGTAGGAGAAGTTAGTGTGTTTTCTAGAGTTTCTCCAGAGCATAAGGTTAAAATTATAGAGGCCCTAAAGTCTAATAAAGAAGTGGTAGCAATGACTGGAGATGGGGTAAATGATGCCCTGGCCTTGAAGCGGGCTGATATTGGTATTGCTATGGGTATTACTGGAACTGATGTTGCAAAAAATACTGCCGACTTAATCTTAACTGATGATAATTTTACAAGTATTGTTGAGGCTGTTGAAGAGGGAAGGATTATTTATAGTAATATTCGGAAGTTTGTCTTCTTCCTTCTTTCTTGTAATATAGGGGAAATTTTATTGGTTCTTGCAAGTATGCTCCTAAAACTACCCCTACCTTTAATACCAATACAACTACTTTGGTTAAACCTTGTTACAGATAGTTTTCCTGCTCTTGCCCTAGGGGTTGAAAAGGGTGAGCCAGATATTATGAAACTTCCACCTAGGAACCCTATGGAGCCTATTTTAAATAGGCCTATGGTCCTTAAAATTTTAATCCAGAGTATAGCCCTGGCTGGTGCATCTTTAGCGGCCTTTAAATATGGTCTTTTAAAATATCCAACAAATATAAATAAGGCCAGGACCCTGGTTTTTACTTGCCTAATTCTTGGAGAACTTCTAAGGGCATATTCTAGTAGGTCAGAGCACTTTAGTGTCTTTAAAATAGGAGTTTTTTCAAATAGGAAGATGCTAGCTTCTAGTCTATTTTCCTTGGGTCTCCTACTAGTTGTCTTGTATGTACCAAGGCTCCATATAGTTTTTAATACTTTTTCCCTAGGACTAGATGATTGGAAGCTTGTAATCGGCCTAGCCCTAATACCATTTATAGTTGGTGAACTTAGCAAACTATTTATGGGTAAAAGTAAATCCACATCCTAAGGATGTGGATTTTTTTACTTTCTCAATTTTTAATTATTCATAAGACTCTGTCCATACTTCTTCACCATGATCTAAGGCATATTTATGCCCATTAGTTGCTTCTATCATATCTTCATAATACCACTTATCTTCATCTAAGTCCTTAAATATCCTTATCCAACTTGGTATATTATCCTTATTTAATTTCCTAGACAGGTACTTGTTTACTATTTTTGCAAACTCTGCTCTTTTAACCTTATTATTTGGTCTAAAGCTTCCATCTTCATATCCTTCTAAGACACCTGCCTTAACTAAAGTCGCTATTGCTTTTTCAGACCATCTTCCTAAGTTAACATCTGTAAATTTATGGTCTTTAGTTTCTAGCCTGTTCTTATAGCTTTTGTTCATAAGCCTATAAAATACCATAGCTGCTTCTTCCCTAGTTAAACTATTCTCTGGCCTTACAGTACCATCTTCATAACCATTTAGGTAAGCTATATGGTCAATCTTATTGAAGATCTCTTCTTCAACCTCTACATCTGGTTTTGGTAAAGGCTTTTCTTCACTCTTTTCTCTTTTTGGATTCCTACCGCTTCCCCCTCCGTTATATGTTTTCTCAATATAAACTGGATAAAGAGTAATATCTTTTAAAATTGGTCTTTCTAAGTCAAAGTCATCTCCATTCTCAAGTCTCCAATAGGTGAATATATAGCCTTCCTTACTTGTATCTGGTATGGCTTTTTTGTCTATACTTTCTCCGTGAACTACTTCCACTAATTTACTCTTACCATCTAAGACAAATTCCACCATATGCTTTTCTACTGGTTTTGGGTCTAGTAGCTTTTCATAGCTAGAATAAAGGGTAATATCTTCTACTATTGCCTGGTCTAGGTCAAAATATTCTCCTGTCACTAGTTGCCAGCCTAAGAATTTATAGCCTTCCTTGCTTGTATCTGGTATGGCTTTTTTGTCTATACTTTCTCCGTGAACTACTTCCACTAATTTACTCTTACCATCTAAAACAAATTCCACCATATGCTTTTCTACTGGTTTTGGGTCTAGTAGCTTTTCATAGCTAGCATAAAGGGTAATATCTTCTACTATTGCCTGGTCTAGGTCAAAATATTCTCCTGTCACTAGTTGCCAGCCTAAGAATTTATAGCCTTCCTTGCTTGTGTCTGGTATGGCTTTTTTGTCTATACTTTCTCCGTGAA
>JASLBE010000071.1 GCA_030146705.1 Tissierellales bacterium
ATGCTTCTCTACACGCTCGCCGTGAGTGCTAATGGCCTCTTGCAACACGACCCGATTGAGCGTTTGTGGCTGCTCAAGCTGGATAAGTAGCTCAGCTGGAGCAGATTGAAGGAGATAAGAGGTTTGGGTATTAGCATCTAACAACTCCTTAGGGCCTGTAGCTCCTTGGAGTAGGTTGACACCATAGGTGGCACGAATGCGTTGACCTGTCTCTTTTAATACTTCTACATCTTGCTCAGAAAAGCGTCCCGAACGATTGGGGGGAATATTGAGCAAGAAGATGGCATTGCCGCCTACGGCTCGTTCGTAGATGTCGAATACATCGTCGGCACTACGCACTTTTTGGTGGGTGTCGTCACGGTAGAACCAACCCTCACGGATGGAGGTATTGATCTCGGCAGGCTGGTAGTGCAGGTAGTTGACCCCAGCAGCAAACAACTGGCTACGACTGCCCAAATCGGGAGCCACCAAATCGGGAAATTGGCTAGTCGTGTCGGGATGAGCAGCATAAGGAATCACATTCCACTCGGTATCCCGAGTCTGCCCAGCCTCATTGCCACACCAGCGCAGGTCTTCTCGGCCAAAGATGACAGCCTCGGGAGCTAGGGTGCGAATCAGTTTTTTCCAAGCAGTATAGTTGTAGGTCTGTCCGCCCTTACGTTTGGGGTGGGCCCCATCAAACCAGAGTTCATGAATGGGTCCGTACTCGGTAAGCAGCTCAAAAAGCTGATTGAGGAAGTAGGCATTGTAGTCGTCCACCTCAAACTCAAAGGTCGTTTGGTTCTCAAAAGGTCTGTCGGGCACTGGAGTGGGGATTTGTTGCAGACGAGCCTGGCTGCCGTTGCCATATAGCCCCTCGGGCTGCTCTATTTGATAGAGATCGGCAGGAGAAAGGTAGATGCCGAGCTTGAGCCCGTACTTCTGGCAAGACTTGGACAAGTCTCTCAGGATATCTCCCTGCCCCTGCTGAAAATCGGTAGAGCTGATGCCATGAGTGGTGTATCTACTCTGCCAAAGTACAAAGCCATCGTGGTGCTTGACGGTTAGAATCACCATCTTCATGCCTGCTGCCTGCATAGCTTCGCACCATTGGTCAGTATCGAGCTCTTGGAGGGCAAAGAGTTTGGGATCTTCCAAGCCAGTGCCCCACTCGCGCCTGCTGAAGGTGTTGGGCCCAAAATGTATGAAGGCAATAAACTCGTTTTCAAGGGCAGCGAGCTGGTTGGCTGTAGGCACAACATGAGCTGCCTTTTGTAAAATATCTGCTGGGGCATCATCGGCCTCTATAGCATAGGTGTTTTGTAGGGGAATGCTAGGCGCCTGTGTGCAAGCCACCCCAAGTAGGAGTGTGAGCAAACAGGCCCAATGTGTAGGGTGTTTCATAGTTTTATCTTGTTTCTTCCAGCAAGATAATAAACATTCTACTTGAATAAAACTTAGAGATCAAGAATCCTCAGCTGAGCACAAAAAAGTAGCGCATAACCGAAGTCACACGCTACTCTATCTAGTGATGAACGAAAAAACTACTTGATTCCTAGAAATTGAAAAGGCTTGGCTTCTTGGAAATCAGCAATCACATTGCCTTGGTGGTCGCTGTTCTGAACCAAGTTGAGCTTCATAACCTTCTTCTGTTTGTCAAAGTTGATATCGGCAAAATCTACCCAAATCACACTGGGATACAGGCTGTTTTCGAAGTAATATACCCTGTTCTTCTGGTCGGACACGGTACGCCAACGCGTAGATGAGATGTTGGGTTGGTCGGGGGTGCTGATGCCATAAGGCACTGAGGCGTTACGAATCACGCTAAACACGCTCCCGATCACCTCACGTCTGTTGGCACTTTTGGGGATCGCATTGATGTAGTACGAAGCACGAACAAAGCGATCGGCTGCCCGATTGGTGCCTGGCAAGAAGGTCTGCCCTCCAATGTTCTGCCAGTACTCATTGAGTGCCAACTGCTCCTCGTAGATGGGTGAGTTGGTCATTACTTGGTAGGCAGGATCGTGGTGCACCACGAGCTGCCCTTTGATAAACTCAAAGATGGCATTATCGCCCTGTGCATCGGAGATGGAGAGGTGCAAGGTAGCCATACGACTGCCATCGGGCATTTGGTCGGACACCACTTGAAAATCGCTACTTTCCATGGCAGCCACCGCCTCACTGACCGTAGCAAAGTTGTCGAGTACATACTGCACCCATCCTGCTATGCTCAGCCCTGGCTTAGAAGCATCACGCGCTGGATATTCCGACTCGGCCAGCCAAAGCAAGTTGGCCACCAAGCCTTTTTCGTTCATGCCATCGGTGCTGGAGTTTTCGTAGGCCGAGGAGACCACACTGCCGTATTTAGACGTCCACTTCAAGGGATTATCGGCTATCTCGCCACTACGCTTCATACCTCTAGGAAAAATCCAGAGGTTGGTGTATAAATCTTCTTTCCAATCCATAGAGCGAGCCGTAACCACATAATTCGCATTGCCTTTATAGACTACTCGGGTACAGGCCTGCACCTCATTACTTGAGCCAATCACTCC
>JASLBE010000008.1 GCA_030146705.1 Tissierellales bacterium
AAATAGTGGTGTAGAATCAGCCATAGGAGGTTTTAACTTCTTGGACCACTTAGAACTTTTATCAGAAATAAGTTTTGAGGATATAGTCAAGAGATTTGAAGAACATTTAAGGGAAGACCTGGCTGTACTTTCAATTGTAAACCCAATAGAATAGAGGTGGATTATGGATCCAGTAGCATTTAGTATTTTTGGAATTGATGTAGCTTGGTATGGAATTTTAATATCCTTGGGAGTTCTACTGGGAACTCTCCTAGGACTTAGGGAGGCTAAAAGGGTTGGAATTGAAGAAGATGACCTATTAGACTTCTTAATTATAACCATACCCTTGGCCATAGTTGGGGCTAGGCTTTACTATGTTATTTTTAGCTGGGACCTATATAAAGGAGACCTATTAAAAATAATAGATATTAGGTCTGGAGGACTTGCTATCCATGGTGGGATTATAATGGCTATTATTTCAGGACTAGTTTTTACCAAAAGAAGGGGGATTGACTTCTTTAAACTAGCTGATGTTTCAGCACCAAGTTTGGCCCTTGGCCAGGCTATTGGAAGGTGGGGAAATTATATAAACCAAGAAGCCTACGGTGGGCCAACCAACCTACCTTGGGGGATAATGGTCCAAGGGGTCAAGGTCCATCCAACCTTCTTTTATGAGTCCTTAGGTAATATGGTTTTAGTCTTGTTTTTAATTTGGTATAGGAAGAATAAGCAGAAAAATACAGGGGAAATATTTAGTATTTATTTATTTGCCTACTCAGGACTCAGATTTTTAGTTGAGGGTTTAAGAACGGATAGTTTAATGCTTGGAAACTTCCGGGTGGCTCAAATTGTAAGCTTTATAGGTATAGTGGCAGGAGTCATTATGTTTAGACATAGGAGAAATGAAAAATAATTCTTGATTTTCTAAAAAAAATATGGTAAAATCAAGTCCTAAAGTGTTGAATTATAGAATAAAGCTACAATTTAATATTAAGTGAGAAAAAAAGACGCTATTAATGGATAAATCTTAATAGCGTCTTTTGTTTTTTAATTTAAAATCTAAATAATATGAAATTTAAGGATCTTTAAATAATTCCAACTAATACTATTTAATAAACTTTAGAAAACATTAAAACATAGGATAAAGTACTGGAATATATGGGTATTTTGGTGTAAAATAAAGTATATTGAGAGAAAGTATATAAAGGCTAGAGCACTAATAATTTATAGGCATATATTTAGAGAAAATAGAAAAAACCATAGTTTTTCTAAATATATTATTTTGAGAAACAATGGGGGAAGGTAAATGGAATTTAAGCATATACCAGTATTATTAAATGAAGTAATAACTGGACTTAAAATAGATCCTAATGGGATATATGTAGATGGGACCCTAGGAGGGGCTGGTCATTCTTTAGAAATAGTTAAAAGGTTAGATAAGGGGAAATTAATCGGGATTGACCAAGATGAAAATGCCTTGAAAAAGGCTGGAGAGGTTTTAAAAGGTTATGAGGATAAAGTTATTTTAGTCCATAGTAATTTTGAAAATATAGATGGGGTTTTAAATAACTTAGGGATAGACAAGATAGATGGAATGCTTATGGACATTGGAGTATCATCCCACCAGCTTGATGAAACAAGCAGGGGTTTTTCTTATCATAAGGATTCTAGGCTTGATATGAGGATGGATAGGACCAAGGATTTTTCTGCTTGGAATGTAGTAAATGAGTATTCGAAAGAAGAACTGGCCAGTATAATATGGGACTTTGGTGAAGAAAAATGGGCTAAAAGAATAGCGGAATTTATTGTAGAAGAGAGGAAAGCTAAAACTATAGATACAACCTTGGAACTAGTAGAAGTTTTAAAGAAGGCCATTCCAGCAGGGGCTAGAAAAGATAACCACCCAGGAAGGAAAACCTTCCAAGCTATAAGGATTGAGGTTAACAGGGAACTGGAAGTTTTGACTAATGTCATTCCTAAGATAGTAAAGAGGCTTAACAGGGGTGGAAGGCTATGTATTATTACCTTTCATTCTTTGGAAGATAGGATTGTTAAGGATATGTATAGGGAGCTTTTTAAGGATTGTATTTGTCCTCCAGAGCTACCAATTTGTATGTGTGATAAAGAAAGAGAAATAAAAATTATAACAAGGAAGCCAATAGTTGCTAGCAAGGAGGAGCTTGACTTAAATCCAAGGTCCAGATCGGCAAAACTAAGAGTGGCTGAAAAGATTTAATATGTAAGGAGGGGGTAGGATGTTGGCTGAAAGACCTCAGTATAAATTAAATCATAATGAAGGTAACAGACAGAAAAGACCTACTAAGGCACAAATAAAAAGGGCTAAGAGGAATAAGTTCTTTAATAGACTTAAGACAATAGTCCTTGCTACTTTATTTTTAATAGGTTCATTACTTATACTTTCAAGGTATGCAAAAATTACAGCAATTAGGACAGAAATTACTGAATTAGAAAAAACCATAGAAGACTTGGAAAAGGATAAATTAAATTTAGAGGCTAAGCTAGAGGGTATTAAATCTTCTGAAGAAATAGCTAATGACGCAATGGTTAAGCTAGGAATGCACTATCCTAGAAAGGACCAAATTGCCTATGTGGCAGTTGAAAAGGAAACTCCTAAGGTACAGACTAAAACTGATAATGTTAAGACCGGTTTTAAGGAGGGTTTTAGCAGGATTAAGGATTTTTTAGGGGGAATAGTTGGTGAATAATTTAAACAAACAATCTAATAGGCTAATTGTTGTCCTACTTTTAGCGATACTTATTTTTGGACTTTTAATTTTAAGGCTGGGCTACCTTCAAATCGTAAGGGCTTCTGACCTTAAACGAGGGGCTATGAGCCAGTGGACTAAAGGAATTACCATCAAGCCAAAGAGAGGGATCATTTATGATAGGAATGGTAAAAAACTAGCTGTAAGTAAAAATGAATCTACAGCTTGGGTTGATGTGGGTTCAATTGAAAAAGATAAGATAAATGAAACGGCTAAAAAATTAGCTACCACACTAGATTTGGATGAAAAAGAAGTTTTGGAAAAGCTTAAAAAAAATAAGGGGCATGAAAAATTAAAGCAATGGATTTCAGATGAAGAGGCAGAGAATTTAAAGAAGTTAAAAATAACTGGCATTAGCTTGGTTGATGATTATAGGAGATACTATCCAAATGGTGAGTTTGCAGCCCATGTCTTGGGCTTTACAAATATAGATAATGAAGGATTATATGGGGTTGAAGGCACCTATAATAATGAACTCTTAGGTACACCAGGTAAGTGGGTTAAGGTAACTGATGGTAAGGGTAAGCAACTACCTTTCGCTAGGGATAAAAAATATGAGGCTAATGATGGCTTGAACCTAGTTTTAACCTTAGATGAAACTATTCAAAAGTTCTCAGAGGAAGCTGTTAATAAATCTTTTGAAGAAAACCAGCCTAAGAATATATCTGTAATAGTTATGGATCCTAAAACAGGAGAATTACTGGCAATGGTAAATAAACCGGACTATGATCCCAATGAGCCTAGAAAGGCTCCTGACAAGGCTACAGAAGAAAGATGGAAGGATTTAACAAATGAAGAGATATTGAATGAACAATATGACCTATGGAGGAACTATGCTATAAATGATGTTTATGAGCCAGGTTCTACTTTTAAGCTAGTGACTGCTGCAGCTGCCTTAGAAGAAAACAAGGTAAATGAAAACTCTCCCTTCTATTGTCCAGGTATTTATAATGAAATAAAGGGGACACCACTTAGGTGTTCTGTTTACCCTAATGCTCACGGAGCCTTGAATTTTAGGAGAGGGGTAGATGTTTCTTGTAATATTGTTTTTATAAATACTGCCCAAAGACTAGGCAGGGAAAAATTTACTAAGTATCTAAAGGCTTTTGGATTTGGAGAAAAGTCAGGTATAGATTTAAATGGTGAAGAATATGGATTAATACCTTTTAAGCCAGAAAATATTAGGCCTGTTAACCTAGCAACTATGTCTTATGGCCATGGTGTAGCAGTGACGCCAATACAATTAACAACGGCGGTTGCTGCCATAGTAAATGGTGGAGACTTAATGAAACCTAGGGTTGTTAAGGAAATAGTTGATAATAGTGGAAATGTTGTTAAAAAATTTGAGCCAGAGGTTAGGAGAAAGGTTATATCTAAAGAAACTTCAGATACTATGCTATCCTTAATGGAAAGTGTTGTAAGTGAGGGTAGTGGTAAGAGGGCCAAGTCTGAAAAGTATAGGATTGGCGGTAAAACTGGTACAGCAGAAAAGGCAATAGATGGTGTTTATGTTAAGGGGAAATATATAGGATCATTTGTTGGGGTTGGTCCTGCTGAAGATCCAGAAGTTGTAATTTTAGCCATAGTAGATGATCCTAAAGGGGTTTATTATGGTGGTACTACAGCTGCTCCAATTGTTAAAGAAATTATGGAAAAAACCTTGGATTATTTAGAGGTTGAACCAGACAAAAAGGATAATAAGAAAAACCAAGAGTTGGTTACAATTCCAGACCTTACTAATAAGTCTTTAGAAGATGCTGGTAGAATTTTATCCAGCTTGGAACTTAGACATATGATAGACTATGAAAATAGGGAGTCAGACTTAATAGTAGTTGAACAAGACCCTAGGGCTGGAGCCAGGGTTCCTAAAGAAACTGTTGTTGACTTAAAGCTAGATAAGTATGTCAAGTTATTAAATATGCCTAAGCTTGTAAATAGGAGTAAGGAAGAAATAATTGCTATTTTAGATGAGCTAGGCTTGGAATATGAAATAGAGGGTTCGGGTATTTGTGTTGGCCAAGAACCTTTACCAGGGGTAGAAATAAAACAAGATATGGTAGTTAAGGTAAAACTTGAATAGAAATTTTAAATGGCAACTTATATAAGTTGCCATTTAAATGGATTAAAATATTGGAAAAAATTTTGCACCTGGCCTGCCCTTTAAGACCTATTTAAATTTACATAATTAATAATAGAGTAGGACTTAGGGGGATAGTTTAATATTTTACTAGGATGGTGATATAATAAATACAGGAATCTTTTGATAATTATAGGGTAATACAGTGAAAATATTTAAATGAATAGTAGGGAGATAATATGAAGATTAATTTAGACATAGTAAAGTTATTAATAATACCGTTTATAATATCAGTTATACAGGAACCAATAGCAGTACCAATGCTCAAAAGGTTTGAAATTGGACAGAGCGTGAGGAAGGAAGGACCAAAGTCACATTATAAAAAAAGTGGGACACCAACTATGGGTGGGATAATATTTTTCCTAAGCCTATTAATAGGACTTATTTTATTTACTAAATTTAACAAAAAAATTTGGATAATGTTTTTAGGAACTTTCTTATTTGGTTTAGTAGGCTTTATAGATGATTTTTTAATTGTTGTTAAAAAGGACAATACAGGCTTGAGGCCCAAGGAAAAACTAGCAGGGCAAATACTTATAGCCATAGGTTTATCAACATACTACTACTTGACTAGTGATACAAGTCTAGTAGTTCCATTTACAACAAAATTAATAAGTTTAGGAATAGTATATATACCATTTATGGTTTTTGTCTTAGTAGGGACAGTAAATAGTGTAAACTTAACAGATGGATTAGATGGTCTAGCAACAGGAGTTACCATCTTAGTTTTGGTCTTTTTCTACTTTATATCAAAAAGACTTGGGGTAGTAGAGACAGAAAAGTTTAGCTTGATTTTAATTGGGGCCCTAGGAGGTTTTTTAGTAATAAACTTCCATCCTGCCAAGGCTTTTATGGGGGATACAGGCTCAATGGCCCTTGGCGGTGCAGTTGGAACCATAGCTATGGTTTTAAATATGCCACTTTTAATTCCTATAGTAGGTGGAATTTATTTTGCGGAGGCACTTTCAGTTATAATCCAAGTCCTATCTTTTAAGTATAGGAAAAAGAGGGTTTTCTTAATGAGTCCACTCCACCACCACTATGAACAAAAGGGTTGGCATGAAACAAAGGTGGTTTTTGTATTTTGGACTATAACATTTATATTGTGTATTATAGGCTTTATAAGTATAAAGTAAGGTGGATGAAATGATATTAGATAATAAGAATATATTAGTTTTTGGACTTGGGATAAGTGGGGTTTCCACACTTAAAGCCTTGAGTAAATATAATTGTAGCTTGACCTTACTTGATTCCAAGGAAAAAGAAGAAGTTAAAGATAAGTTAGAGGAAGTTAAAGATATAGAATTTGAGGGAGTTTTTGCTGGAAGCGTAGACTTGGAAAAATTTGACTTGATTATTAAAAGCCCAGGAATACCACCAAGTAATGAGGTTTTAATAGAGGCTAAGAGTTTGGGGATAAAAATAATAACCGACCTAGAGCTAGGTTATATTTTAGCTAAGACTAAAAACATTATAGGAATAACAGGCACTAATGGGAAGACTTCAACAACTAGTCTAGTTGGAGAGCTTTTTACCAGGGCTAAAAGAAAGACCTATGTTTGTGGAAATATTGGTGTAGGAATTTTAGACACTATGGCCAAGGCTAAGGAAGATGATATAGTTGTTATTGAGTGTAGTAGTTTTCAACTGGAAGACACTATAAAGTTTAAGCCAAAGGTTGGAGTTATAATCAACATTACAGAAGACCATATAAATTGGCACGGAAACTTTGATGCCTATGTTAGGTCTAAGCTTAAAATATATAGGGAGCAGGATGAAGAAGATTTTTCTATTATAAACTATGATGATAAAATAATTTATGAAAATACAAAAAACCTTAGGTCTAAGAAAATTTATTTTTCCCAGGAAGAAAAACTAGAAAAAGGCATTTACTTAGAAGGGAAAATGATTGTTTATAATAATGGTAGTTCTATAGAAGAAGTCTTAGATGCAAGTAAGATAGAATTGTTTGTAGAAAATGCTATGGCTGCAATAGGAATAGGGCTGGCCTTAGACTTAAGTTTAGACCTTATAAGGCAAACTATTTTAGACTTTAAGGCCTTGGCCCATAGAATGGAATATGTAGCTGAAATATCTGGTGTGGAGTTTTATAACGACTCAAAGGGGACGAACCCAGATTCCACAATATCAGGTTTAAAAAAACTAGATAAAAAAGTTAGCCTTATTGCAGGAGGCTATAATAAGGGATCTGACTTTAAGGAACTTTTGACTTATGGAAAAGATAAAATAGAAAACTTAGTATTATTAGGAGAGACCAAAGACCTTATAAAAAGAGAAGCTCTTGAAGTTGGCTATGAAAAAATCTATACAGTGGACAGTATGGAGGAGGCAGTTAGCCTAGCCTATAGGTCTAGTGAAAAGGGAATGGCAGTAGTACTTTCACCAGCCTGTGCTTCTTGGGGAATGTATAAGAACTTTGAAGAAAGAGGAGACCATTTTAAAACCATAGTAAACAATATTAGGGTGGATAAATATGAAAAAAACAAAGAAAATTAAAAAAAGTAAAATAGATTTTCCCTTGCTAATTACTGTATTATTACTAGTATTTATTGGGATAATAATGGTTTTTAGTTCAAGCTGGCCAGAAGGGATTAAGGACCATAATGATGGTTACCACTTTGTAAAGAGGCAGATAGTATATGCTGGAATGGGATTTTTATTAATGATAGGTCTAGCCAACTTAAATTATAGGATATATGAAAAGTATGCAGGCATAATTTTCCTAGCTACCTTATCGACAGTTTTACTATTACTATATACACCCTTGGGACAAGACTTTGGTATGGGTGCTAAAAGATGGGTATCCTTAAAAATAATTACCTTCATGCCTGGAGATGTAATAAAGATAGGGGCCATTATTTACTTTGCCAGACTACTAAAAGAAAAGGATAGTAAAATAACGAATTTTAAAGAAGGCTTAGTGCCCATAGCAGGAGTTGCAATTGTTGCTGTAGGTTCAATAATTGTTCAAAGTGACTTGGGTACTGCCATAACCTTAGCAGGAACCCTTTTAGTAATGATCATAATAGCAGGCTTACAAATAAGGTACATAGCCTTACTAGGTCTTACTGGACTTGCTGGAATAGCCTATATATTTTTATATGTTGTAGGCAATCCTAAATATGCAAACTCTTTTAGGGTTAAGAGGATAACATCTTTTTTAGATCCCTTTGCTGATGCAAAAGATACGGGTTGGCAGGTAGTTCAATCCTTATATGCCTTAGGGGCAGGGGGGATATTTGGTCTAGGACTTGGTAAATCTAAGCAGAAATTTTTCTATATACCAGAATCCTATAATGATTTTATCTATGCTATTATAGGCGAGGAGTTTGGCCTAATAGGTGTAAGCTTAATAATATTATTATATATAACAATTTTAATTAGAGGGGTTAGTATAGCATTAAAAACTAAGGATAGCTATGGTTTCTACCTAGCTATAGGGATAACAGCCTTAATCTCAATTCAAACAATTATCCACATAGCTGTTGTAACCTCTTCAATACCTACAACGGGAATAACCCTACCCTTTATATCATATGGAGGAACCTCTTTACTGATATATATGGGGGCAATAGGAATTCTTTTAAGTATATCTAAGTATGGAAATAGGAGTGAATAGATGAAATATTTAATAACAGGTGGCGGAACAGGAGGACACATATATCCAGCACTAGCCATAGCAGAAGAAATAGAAAAGCAAGATAAGGAAGCAGAAATTTTATATGTGGGAACAGAAAAAGGCTTGGAGGCAAGATTAGTTCCAAAAGCAGGTTATAACTTTAAAACAGTTAGGGTTAAATTTTTACCTAGGAAGATAAATAAGAAGTTTTTTTCATCTATAAAAGAACTACTACTAGGCATCTTGGATTCAAAAAAAATTATAAAAGACTTTAAACCAGACCTTGTAATTGGAACAGGTGGTTATGTTTGTGGACCTGTTGTTTTTATGGCTGCCATAAAAGGATATAAAACAGTCATCCATGAACAAAATGCCTATCCAGGTATAACAAATAAAATTTTAGCTAAGTTTGTAGACAAGGTTTTAATAACCTTTGAAGAGGCTAAAAAATATTTTAAAAATACTGAAAAAATAGTAGTTACAGGTAATCCTATAAGAAAAGAGATTATTAGGGTTAATACTGATAATACACATAGGGACTTGGGTATAAGCCCTAATGGGAAAGTAATACTTTCTTTTGGAGGAAGTGGGGGGCAAAAGTCCTTAAATGATAATATTTTAGAAATTTTACCTAAACTAGGAAATGAAATACAATTAATTCATGTTACAGGAGAGAAGATGTATGATGGATTTAAGACCAGCCTTGAGGATAGGGGGATAGTACTTGGAGATAATATAAAGATTCTTCCCTACCTTTATAATATGCCGGAGGTCTTAAATATAGCAGACCTAGTTATTACTTCTGCAGGAGCAATTACCCTATCAGAACTTTCAGCAATTGGAGTGGCAAGTATATTGATACCTAAGTCATATACAGCAGAAAACCACCAGGAGCATAATGCTAAGTCTTTTAAAGATAAGGGGGCTGCAGAGCTTATATATGAAAAAGACCTGGGTCCAGAAGTTCTTTTACTTACTATAGAAGACCTAATAAATAATAGGGAAAAACTAGATAAAATGAGGAAGCAGGCTAAGGAAATGGGCAATATAAATGCCAATGAAAATATATTTGATGAAATTAGTAAGCTTTTACTATGAAAGATTAAACAATTAATATATAATCATATATATATATAGTCAATTTTAAAACTTTCGGAGTGATTATATGAAGATGAAGTTAAAGGGAAAAAGCAAGGTTTTAATAGTAGTACTAGTAATTATTATAATATTTTTAACAGTTAAACTTATAAAAAATATAAGCTTTTTTAATTTAAAGAAAATAAACATAATAGGAAATAAGAACTTAAGCAAGGAATATATATTAAAGGAGTCAAAACTAAGTCTTGGACAAAATATATTTGATATAAATTTAAAAAAAGTTGAAAATAGGTTGGGCAAAAGCCCCTATGTTGAGGGTTTGACAGTGAAGAGAAAACTTCCCAATATTTTAAATATAGACATAGTTGAAAAGGAAGAGTTTTTTCAAATTAAAGAAGGCAATAGGTATGTAGTTTTGGACAAGTTTGGGAATATTTTAAACGTAGTAAACAACCCTACTAAGGATGCAACCATAGTAAATGGTATTAAGTTTAATGGCAAGCTTGATAATAAAAATATTGGTGAAAATATTTCTAAATATATAAAATATAAGAGGATTGATGATTTTTTTGAAACTAATAGCAAGCTTAAAATATCAAAAAAACTCAAGGAAATATCTATAGTTGATGACAAGGTTAGGATGGTTTTAAAGGACAATAAGATAATAGAATTTGGAAAGCTTAAGAACTCTAATTATAAACTAAAGCTTTTAAAAGAAACATTAAATTATATTGAGAAGGAAAAGATTCCATTTGAGAAAATTCTTATGGATAGGGGAGATAATCCAATAATAGTAACCAACAAGGAAATAAGAAATTAGGAGGGATAGGGTGAAAAATAGAAAAGAGCTATTAGCCATGGTAATAGTCTCTATATTCCTCGGTATTATACTTTCTATACAGTTTAAAACAGTTAATAAAACTGTTGGTGATGGAGTTCTTCCAACCCAAAGGGCCCAGCAATTAGCATTAGACTTAAAGAAACTCCAGGCTGAAAAAGAGTCCCAGGCTAAAAGGGTGGAGGAACTTGAAGAAAAAATAGAAAAGTATGAAAAAGGAGAAGTAGATAAAAATACTTATGCAGAAAACATCTATAAGGATATGCAAAAATATAGGACTCTTGCTGGCTACCTAGATATGGAAGGCCCGGGAATAGTTATGGAAGTTAGCGACCCTGATATGGATATTCAATATGGGGATGGCCTATACTTAATAGACCAGCTAGACTATATACTTCAAACTATATCTATATTAAATGCAGCAGATGCGGAAGCAATAAGCATAAATGACCAAAGATATACATCCTTTACAGAAATAGAAAGGGCAGGAGACCATGTAATGATTAATGGAGTTCCTACTAATACTCCAATAGTTATTAAGGCCATAGGAGATATTAAAACTCTAGAATCTGTATTGACAATAAAAAATGGGATAGTAGATGTTTTAAGGTATTCAGACTATAATGTCCAGGTAAGGAAAGAAAATAAGATAGAGATACCTAAGTCTAAAAAAGTTAAGGAATTAATATTCGCTAAGCCTTTAGAAGAACTAGGAGAATAAGGTGGTATAATGAAAAGAGAACCAAAAATTATAATCTTAATCTTCAGTATAATTGTAGGAGTTGTCCTGTCAATCCAGTTTAAGGGACAAATAACTATGTATGTGCCAGTTACCCTAGAGTCTATGCAGGATACTAAAAACCAAATAGATATGATAAGTAAGGAACTAGAAGAACTCACAAAAATGGAAGAGGACAGAAAAGAGAGACTTAGGGAGATAGAAGAAGTGGCCAATAATCCTAAGGCAGACCTAGTTGAAACTATGCAAAAAGATATTGAAAGAAACAAGATGTTTTCTGGAAATATAAATTTAGAAGGACCAGGAATAATTATTTCATTATATGATAATATGGAAGATAGGGGACTAGATTATGATTATGATATTAATGATGATGTAATTCATGATATAGATATATTGAACATAATAAATGATCTTCGAATAGCGGGAGCAGAGGCTATAAGTATTAATAACCAAAGGGTTTTGTCAAGCTCTGAAGTATTTTGTAATGGCCCGTCTATTAGTATTAATAAAAGAAGGACAGGAACCCCATTTATTATAAAAGCCATAGGAGATCCTAAGTTACTTTCGGCAGCTGTTAATGCTCCTGGAACCTATGGGGATATTTTGAAAAATGGTCTTGGGAAAGGATTAGACACTAGTATGGAAGACAGTTTGATTATACAGAAAAATAGCAGGGTTATTAACTATAAATTTGCAAAACCTAAGGGAGAAGGTGATTAATATTGTTTTTTGCAGTAATTGGAATAATAATAGGAGTAGTAATTGGTTTTTTATTACCATTCACTTATAATACTGCCTACTCTCTCTATATATCAGTTGCAATATTGGCTTGCCTAGACTCTGTTTTTGGAGGAGTTAGGGCTAATTTAGAAGGATATTTTGACTTAGAAATATTTATATCTGGATTTTTTGGAAATGCAATATTAGCAGCTTTTTTAGCCTATTTAGGTGATAGGCTAGGAGTACCACTTTATTATGCAGCAATATTTACATTTGGTAGCAGGCTTTTTGAGAACTTTGGTAAGATTAGAAGGTCGCTTCTTAAAAAGAATAAAGAAAAGAATACAAAAAAAGACATTATAGATAAGCAGAAATAAAAATAATATATTTAAATATAATAGTAGGAGGAGATTAGATGTTTGATTTTGATGTTGATGATATGGACCAATATGCAAAAATAAAAGTAGTAGGTGTTGGTGGCGGTGGAAACAATGCTGTAAATAGAATGATTGAATCTGGTGTTAGAGGAATAGAATTTATAGCAGTAAATACTGATAAGCAAGCATTAAACTCATCAAGGGCAGATATAAAACTTCAAATTGGAGATAAGTTGACCAAGGGTCTTGGAGCTGGTGCTAACCCAGAGGTAGGCTGTAAGGCAGCTGAAGAAAATAGGAATGATATTGAAACTGAGCTTGCAGGAGCAGATATGATTTTTATAACAGCTGGAATGGGTGGTGGAACTGGAACTGGAGCTGCACCAGTTGTTGCTGAAATAGCAAGAGAACTAGGAATATTAACTGTAGGTGTAGTTACTAAACCATTTACATTTGAAGGGGCTAAAAGGACCAAGCACGCAGACCAGGGTATTACAAGCTTAAAAGACCATGTAGACACCCTAGTTACAATACCTAATGATAGGTTACTGCAAGTTGCTGATAAGAAAACAACTATGGTAGAGGCATTCTTAATGGCAGATGAAGTTTTAAAACAAGGTATCCAAGGTATATCAGACTTAATAGCAGTACCTAGTTTAATAAACTTAGACTTTGCTGATGTTCAAACAATTATGCAAAATCAAGGAATTGCCCATATGGGTATTGGTATGGGTAATGGGGATAATAGGGCAGCAGATGCAGCCAAAGAAGCAATTAGTTCTCCTTTACTAGAAACATCCATAGAAGGTGCAAAATCAGTATTATTAAACATAACAGGTGGAGCAGACCTTGGCTTGTTTGAAATTAATGAAGCAGCAGACTTAATTAAATCTGCAGTAGATAAAGATGCTAATATAATTTTTGGTGCAGGAATAGATGAAACTTTAGGGGATACATTAAAGATTACTGTTATAGCAACAGGTTTTACTGGGAATGGAAAACCTGCTAGCAAAGAAAAGCCAAAGGAAGAAAAACAAGACTTAGAAGGCCAAACCAATGAAGAGGTTGAGGAAGTAGAAGCAGATAATATTGATGAAGTTGATGATGAAGATAATTTAGATATACCAGTTTTCTTAAGAAGAAAAAGAAAATAGTGTTAATGAGGTGAATATATGAAGTGTCCTTATTGTTCATATCATGACTCCAGAGTTGTAGACTCTAGGCCAACAGAAGATGGTGAGTCTATAAGACGGAGGAGGGAGTGTAGTAGTTGTGGTAAGAGATTTACTACATATGAAAAAATTGAAGAAATTCCAGTGAGAGTTATAAAAAAAGATGGTAATAGGCAGGCCTATGATAGGAATAAGGTTTTACGGGGAATTGTAAGATCTTGTGAAAAAAGGCCTGTAACATCTGAACAAATAGAAAAAATAATAGAAGATATAGAAAAAGTAATATATAATTCAGCCAATAGAGAGATAACATCTACTGAAATAGGAGAGCTTGTAATGTCTAAACTTAAAAAAGTAGATGAGGTATCTTATGTTAGGTTTGCCTCTGTATATAGGCAATTTAAAGACTTGAATTCTTTTATGGAGGAGCTGAAAAAAATATTAAATGAAAACTAATAACTTAGAAGACAGACTTAGGACTATTAGCTTAGAAAAGATTTTAGAATATGCCCCTGTAGGAATTCATGTAATTGATAAAAACTATAGAACTATTTTATATAATAAGACTATGGCCGACCTAGAGGGGTTAGATGTAAATAGTGTAATGGGTAAAAATATACTTAAGGTTTTCCCTAGTTTAAATAAGGAGACTTCTACTCTAATAAGTACTATGAAAAGTGGAGAATCTATATTAAATAGGATGCAAAACTATAAAAATAATAAGAACCAGGAAATTACAACTGTAAATACTACTATCCCCTTATACTATAAGGAGGAAGTGATTGGCTCTTTAGAGATATCAAACAATGTCACCCATGTAAGGGAAATTTCTGACAATATAATATCTCTTCAAAAGGAGATACAGTCAAAAAATACAGGTAATAAAATTAATAGGTACACTTTTGATGACTTAATTGGAGAGCATGATGTTTTTAAAAAGACTAAGGAAATAGCTAAGATGGCAAGTAAGTCAACATCAAGCATTTTAATATATGGAGAAACAGGAACAGGCAAGGAGTTATTTGCTCAAAGTATCCACTACTCGGGTAATAGGGCCAATAAGCCCTTTATAGCTCAAAATTGTGCAGCTATTCCAGATAGCCTATTAGAGGGTATTTTATTTGGAACTGAAAAGGGAAGCTTTACTGGGGCTGTGTCTAATAAGGGGATCTTTGAACAGGCAAATGGTGGTACCCTTCTTTTAGATGAAATAAATTCAATGTCTATTGACTTGCAAGCAAAACTTTTAAGAGTCCTTCAGGAAGGGTACATTAGAAGGGTTGGTGGCAAAAAGGATATACCAATTGATGTTAGGATTATTGCAACTACAAATGAAGAACCTATGAAAAGTATAGAAGAGGGTATAATAAGGAAAGACTTATTTTATAGATTAAATGTAATATCTTT
>JASLBE010000074.1 GCA_030146705.1 Tissierellales bacterium
ATATCGTCACTCACACAAGAAATAAGCATCAATAAAACTACTTGAAATAGTAATATTTTTTTTATTCCGTTGAGAAACAAATAATTTTCTTTCATAATCTTATTATCCTCTATTCTAAAGAAGCACTCACATTAAGTAAAACTCATTCCTATCTTGTGCCTCTAGTTTTTGTTTAATAATTATTGTTTTCCACTTCCAACTATCTAATTACAATAAACAACCTAAGTGTTATATAATTACTCTCCAAAATTACCATATATGGCAAAGAAGCCTCTTGATATTTAGGGATTTTATTAAGTTATTTATAGTTTATACCACCTTTAATGTCACAGAAAAGCATCCTTATTGATGTAAATAGACTAAATAAGCTCGAGGAAGTCAGATTATTCTGATTTTATTGTCAACATCTACAGTATGACTAGTGATTTAAGAAATCGTTACACTACCTAGCCATTTTACTTCATATAAGCCCCAACAACATAATTCAGTGTAAAAACAAACTAGTTATTCACTTGTAAATGAGTCAACAACAACAACTTTTTATAGTATTAGGATATAATATTACGTATTTACCCCCATCTAGGTATTGTAAAGTGTAACCATTTACTCTTCTTTTTACAAAAGAATAATACTAACTCGCCGAAATAAAATCCCATACGTCTATTAGAAGACTTGCACCAGTTGGTACCACCGACAAATATGACTTAATATTAATTGTTGCTACTAGTAAGATAACCATTAAAGGCACTTACAAACCTAGCCTCTACCTTTTGGTTTTTTACTTATATTTAGAGATCTTGTTGTTCTAAAACAACAATTATAATTCAATTATTATAGCGTATTGTGGCAAACGGATATAATACAGCAAAGGTTCCTGAACAAAATATTTTGTTCAGGAACCTTTGCTTGTTCTCTCCCTGAGAGAACAGTGTTGGGTCAAGAACCTTTTGGTGCTGACTCAGGGACTCATTTGGAGAGCATATAAAAACAGCTAGTCAAGCCTGAAGCTGGGACTAGCTGTTTTATACTGTAAGTTAGACTAAATCGTGTAAGTCTATTTGCTGGCTAGGCTGAGGTCATCTAAGTAAAGTGGTGCATCACATGTATTCTTTAGGCTCAGCTTGACTGTGATTTTATTTTTGCTATCTTGTGCAGCCGTTTTGAAGTGCAAGGAGTGCTGCATATAGGTTTTGTCTGTACTAAAGCTAGCTTCTTGCAAGAGGTTTGCTTCTCCACTTACTGGAGTTATCTCATCTACACGCACTTGAAGCTCACCAGCTCCCTTGGCCCATACACCTAGCTCGTAGTCTTGTCCATACTCTAAATAAATATACTGCTCCACTTTGGCCTTAGGAGCTAGGTACAAACACTGCACACCACTGCGTGCCTCCTCTTTATTAATGAGCCCATCTCCCTCCCAAGGGAAAAGCGCATCACTGTATTCAAAACCACTATTAGGTAATAAGTTGCCCTCTTCGAGCTGCCACTGGTAAGCCCGTACATAGTCCACTTCCATACTTACGCCATCTATACCATAGGCTCCGAAGAACATATTCATGGCGTGATTGGGTGATTTAATATCTTTAGGATCCCACCACTCCCGTATTAACTCACCATCAATATAAAATTTTAAGCCTGCCGGACTCCAAAGAATAGCATGTTGTACCCATTTGTTATTGAAATCGCCCTTATGGATGTGATGTCCAATGTTATGTTGAAACTCCCCATCCTTATCTACGTCGCCATGCAATACAATTTCTGTAGTGATGTATTCACACATATCAATTTCAAACACCTGTCCTCTAGGACGTACACCTTTGGTACCAAAAGCTTCTCCTCCTTCCTCTAAGTAGTATTTTAGGTCTGGCCCTGGGGAGTCAAACCAAAAGGCTAAGTTCACTCGATCCCCGTTTTCCCCTGTCGATCTACGAATACGAGCCTCTATAAAACCACCCACAAAATCATGCATCTTATCTTCTCCTGTGTACCAGTTGTAAGTCTGTATAGATGATATCTGACGCTCTGCTCCAGGATAGAGTTTGTCTGTGGCTTTTAGAAGTATAGAATGACCTGTCATTTCATAGTCTGCCTCAGGGATGCTTTGATTTAGAAAAGCTTGGTAGGCCTCCTTATTAAACCAGTCTAAAGAAGAAAAATAATAGGGCCACCATTTCATAGTGTCTAGTTCTAAGTCATTGAACTCATCGTGCCAAATGAGCTCCATACCAGTAGGTAAGGCCTGGCTAGTAGCCACATCTACAAGCTCAGTTGCTGGTTCTTTCGCTTTGTTTTTATGAGCACACGAGCATATCAATACTGTGAGTAAGGCAAGAGCCACTGATTTTTTCATAGGTTTATTTAGTTTAGTTATTGTAGATGAAGATTTTTTCTTGCTCTAAGTAAGCGTGTTTTTCTGATTGTATATCTTCTTGTTGAATACGTATAGGAGAAGTAGCCTTAATGTAGTCAAGAATATGTTCCAACCTCTTATTTTTAAATTTACCCGTAAATTTATAATTCTGAATAGGTGCATCTTGGATCACAATATCCACATTAAAATGATGTGATAACTGTTTGAACACCTCCACCATAGGTGTATCTTTAAAGATGAATTCATTATGAATCCAGGCTATTTGATTTGAAATATCAGGATTAGACCTTAGCTGATAAGCTTTAGTCTCTCTATTATAGATAAACTCATCTTGCACCTGCATATGACACTGAATATCTGTACCAGCTACATCAGTAATTAAGATGGAACCATCAGTAAGTGCTATTTTGGTTTCTACTTCATCCTTATACGATTGTACATTAAACTTAGTACCTAATACATGAATATGAAGCATCTCATTCACATCAACAACAAATGCCCGATTGGGATCTTTTTCCACCTCGAAATAGGCCAATCCTTCTACTCGCACTTTTCGTTCTTTCTTATTAAAAGGTAAAGAGTAAGCTAGTTTACTCCCTGAATTTAACCATACTCTTGTACCATCTGGCAAAACCATATTAGACTGCATACCTTTATTAGCCTCAACAATTATATCTTGGGGCTTTAAAAAAACATTCCTAATGGAGTTAGACTGAAGCAACAGATAGCTTATTAGAAAAACTCCACCAAGAGCAGCTGCCATTTGACCTAGCTTACGGAAAAAACAAACTACTTTATTGCGTTCAATACGCTTATTCAGTTTTTGAAAAGACTGCTGCGCTGACTCTTGGCGTTTCTGGATATTCCTCTGCGTTTGATCAGCATAATAAATCTTAGCAATCTGTATGACCAGTTTTTTATTCTCAGCTGATGCTTCCATCCAAGCCGCAAGAGAAGAGCTATCTGTAGCATTTAACTCTCCCTTAATGTATTGCAGTATTTTTAATTCTATATTCCCTTCCATATAATCTATTATCTATATATACGACATGAATCTAAGTCATTACCCTAAAGATTATGAAAATCCTTAACACTCATTAACCTACACAAATAGTAGAAGCATAACTAAGTAGTCTTTAAGTCGCTTTACTAAGAATTTAAGAGCTTGTGATATGCGATACTCAATTGTCTTCACCGACAAGTTTTGATGCCTAGCTACTTCTGCATTGGTTTGCTCACCAAATCGACTCAGTTTAAATGTTTCTCTGTATGTATCGGGTAGTTCTTCTATTGCTTTTTCTATTTCTGATGCTAGTTGCTTACTCATGTAGTAGTCTGGATTATCAAATTGATCTTGGAGTGCATAATAAATTTCACTATGTGTCTTTGCTCTTCGCTTATTTTGTTCTAGTAGAGTGAAACATCTGTATTTTACAGCAACAAAGAGATAACTTTTAAGAGAAGTATGAATTTCAAGCTTATCACGCGACTCCCACAGATAAAGCATCAAGTCTGAAACAAGTTCTTCTACATCACAGCCATCTACAAAATGAGAGGCATACTCACATAAAGGAGCATAATAGCTTATGTATATCTCTTCAAAGGCAGCCTTATCTCCTTTTTTAAATTTATCTATCAGATCTTTATCCATTGCTGGGAATTTGGAAATAACCTAAAGTTTAGAGGATTAATAATAAAAACACCTGCATTGACAAAGTATAGAGCTTATCTA
>JASLBE010000026.1 GCA_030146705.1 Tissierellales bacterium
TCCCCCCTAAACTTATTAATAATCAAACCCTTTATCCTAGCTCTTTCATCAGGTTCTAAAAGCATTACTGTCCCATAAAGAGAGGCAAAGACTCCCCCCCTATCAATATCTGCTACTAGTAAAACAGGTGCATCAGCCATCTTAGCCATACCCATATTTACAATATCATTTTTCTTTAGATTTATTTCAGCAGGACTACCTGCTCCTTCTATTACTATAAGCTCATTTTCAGCTTCCAGCTCCTTATAAATCTTCTCAATTCCATCTTTAAGCCCATTCTTAAACTCATAGTATTCTAGGGCCTCCATAGTCGAATGTTCTTCACCAAGGATTATAACCTTAGAGCCTTGGTCTGAAGTTGGTTGTAAAAGTATAGGATTCATCCTTGCTTCTGGTTCTACTCTTGCAGCCTTTGCTTGAAGTGCTTGTGCCGTACTCATCTTATGTCCATTTTTAGTTTCATAGTATTTAGAGGACATATTTTGAGATTTAAAGGGATAAACCTTCTTACCATCATCTGAAAATATCCTACATAAACCTGTTGTAAGTAAAGACTTACCAGCTGATGAGGTTGTCCCTTGTATCATTAAACTTGCCATTTTATTCCTCCTTAAAAAATATTAACTATATTGTATCTTTTTAAAAATATTTTGTAAAATATTTATTTTTCCATAATCTCCTTGACCCTATCAATCCCATACATATTAGCATACCCATCATCTAAGAAATGCCTAAATATATCTGGACTTCCATTTACTTCCCATTCATTCTTATACCTATTAAGCTTAGAGGAAGCAACATCACCAAGATAAACAAAGTAGGCCTCCATACAAGCTGGCCTAAATATAGCACCATACTCTAGCTTATTGTGGTGGGAACCTATTATATTAATCAATAGGTAGAGCTTGTCTTTATTAATAGGTAGGCCTAGGTCCCTAACTGCATCCTTTACTAGCTCCGTTCCTATATAAAGATGGTCAAAAATATGGGCCTCTTCATCCATAGTTGTTTCAAACCCATCTATGCCTAAGGTCTTTACCTTGCCTATGTCATGAAGCAAACCACCAGCTATTAGGAGGTCTTCATTTAACATAGGAAAAGTAGCTTTAAAACTCCTACTTACACTTGTAACCTCCCATATGTGTTCAATTAAGCCTCCCCTATAGTTATGGTGCATTTTAAAACCTGCTGGTATATTTAATAATTCATTTTTATACTTGTCATATAGGTAGCTGGTTATTTTCCTATAGTCTTCATCCTTAATATCCGATATAAAGCCTAAAATTTTTTCATAATAGGACTTAGTTGCCTCCCCTATTTCCATACTTTCATTTTCAACCCTATAACCCTGGCAGGAGTTAATATTTAGTTCTAGTCTATCCCTAAATTTACCAACCCTACCTTCTACCACCTCTAAAATGTGGTAATCTTCCTCTATATGCTTATCCCAAACCTTGCCTTGGATTTGATTATTTTCCTCATCTGCCAGGTTATAAACTGTGGCTTTTTTTCCTGTGCTAAAAGTTTTATTTTCCTTGCTTAGGATTTTAAACTTAACACCCTCTATATTTTCTCCTTCTTTTAAATCTCTTATATTTATTACTTCCACCATATCCCTCCTAGATACTACCATTATACTACTATTTATCTAGTTATTACTAGGGAATTAATAGATTTTATAGCCTATCTAGACTTAAAACCAACTCATATAAGGTCCTTACTCCCTTTTCTAGGTCTTCCTGCCTAGTAAACTCCTCCTTACAATGGCTTAGGCCAGCTACACTAGGGACAAAAATCATACTACCATCTACATGCTTAAGCATAGTTTCTGCATCATGCCCTGCACCACTAGTCATATACCTATAGCTATAGGCATTCTCCCTACATATTTTTTCAGTAATTTTATTTATCTCACTACTTGTTTCCACAGACTCTATTATAGAAACATTTTTAAATTCAAACTCAACATTCTTTCTAGTCATAATATATTCCCTTATTTTTGAAACCGCCTCATCTAGTTTTTCCTTACTAATACTCCTTATATCTAAAGACAGGCTGGTTTCTCCTGGAATTATATTTATAGAATTAGGCTTATTTTGAACCATACCAACAGTTCCAACTACTTGGTTATTATAGGTCTTAACTATCTTATTTATTTCAATAATTAATAGGGCTGCCTCTAAAAGAGCATCCTTCCTATTAGCCATACTAGTAGTCCCAGCATGGTTGACTACTCCCTTTACTTTTATTTCATAGGTATTTATTCCTACAATTCCAGTAACTATCCCTATTTCTTCCTTATTGGAGTCTAGAATATCTCCTTGCTCGATATGGATTTCTAAGAAATACCTTATATCTCTAAGATCCCTCCTACTAGACCTTACATCATCTAAATCCAAGCCATATTTCTCAAGCTTAGCCTCTAAGTCTAGGTCCAACTCCAATTCACCAGCCATAGCCCTACTACCAAAAGTTCCACCTAGCTCATTGCTTTCCTCTGAATTAAAGGCTATTATCTCTAAACTATTTTTTAAGTCTAGCTTGTTTTCCTTAATGAGCTTAGCAACTATTAGACCAGCTGCAACCCCATAAAATCCATCTAATTCACCACCGTTCCTAACAGTGTCTAGGTGGGAACCTAAGCATATAGTATCCCTGGTTTTTCCCTCTAGCCTAGCTATTAAATTGCCAACACCATCAACATGGGTTTTTAAACCAAGACCTTCCATTAACTCCCTTAATTCAGCCTGGGCTTGAAAAAACTCCTTACTAAAGGCCAGCCTAGTAATTCCGTTACCATCCCTACCTATCCTTGATATTTCTCTTAATTTTTCTAAGAACTTTTCCATAGTCTTCCCCCTTAAATATTTAGTATTTTAAATTCAAAAAAAGTCCTACAAGTGTAGGACTTTTAAGCTAACTAATTAAAAGATATGCTGAGAACCTATAAAGTGCAAAGCCATAGTTCTTTATATCTCCAGATAACTCTTGGAATATAAGCTTAAACTTGTATCCTTCAAATTCAAATTCATATACTATGTCTTCATCTTCAATGGCATTTTTTATCTTATCATTATCTTTTAAAAGTTCTCCAATGTCAAGTCTTTTAACCTTACCATCTACTTTAATTTCAAATATATTTCTTTTTGACTGGACAAGTTCTAAATTTTCAAAGTTTATTTCCATATCCCATCTATCATTATCCAGCTTAAAGACCTGCCTATACCCTCCTATATCAAGGCCTTCTTCCTGGGGCCTAGTATAATCATAGTACTTAGTTTCTTCAATATATTCCATATATGGACTATAGGGAAAACCAAGGTAATTATAGCTGTTTTCAGTAGAAAAATCATCTGGTAAATAAGCTATATTATCAAAACCAAACCTATCAAGATAGGTTAACTTATTATTTATTTCTTCAATTTCTTTCTTTCCCATATTTTTATTTTTAACTAATTTTCCATCTTTTAGCAAGCTATTTTCAACTAATATTTTCTTTAGCCTATTTGCCTGGGACTTAATCGTTATATTTGTTCCACTTAAGGGTCCAAAACTAAATATAAGGGTTAAAAATCCTAGGAGAATACTGGCTAATATATTTTCCTCATCCTTTTTTACAACATAGTAGATATCAAGTAATAAAATATAGATTCCTCCCAGTAAAACAAGATACCTATTTATTGTAAATCCATAGGCCTTGACCCTTATAAACAAGGAAATAAACAAGAGGAATATGGTTGGAATATTTAAAATAGGATGGAAGCTCCTAAAACTTTTAGCCAGCTTATTCTCTTCCCTAATGGTCTTGGTAAAAAACAAGCTAAAAACCCCTACTAAGGAATACCATAAAACTAGGTGGGCTACCTTGCCATGGGGCCACTGTCTAATTACTAGTGTTTTTATAAAAAATAAATATAGGATTAGGCTGTAGGTAAATATAAGGGGTATTAGGATATTTGCCAGTATTTTTTCAAATACTAGGGAAATTTTCTCCTCCCCATATTTTTCCCCAACTTCAGGTATCTTAGAAGTAAATAAAGAAGTAAAAAACACTGAAAATATTATAATACCAATATTACTAATTAATGTTATGCTTATTTCTATGCTAAACAAAATATTTATTGTGGTTATAATAAAGGCTATTCCCAAAAATAAGATTAGGGAGCTAATAAAGGCTACAAATGAAGACTTTATTATATCTATAACATATAGTTCATATTTTTCCCTATTTTTTAACCTTCCAACAAAAAACATACTTATGACTAAAAACATAATTATTCCAAAATACCTAATAAGTTCTGGATAGCTTTCCTTCCTAGCTGAAAATTTATAATATAAAAACAAGACTCCAATTTCCATTAATCCTATTAGGATTTTCCCTTCTTTTTTTAGCTTTTTTGTTTCCAAAAATATTTCTATTACCAGGGATAAAATAACCCCTAAATATAAAGTTCTAAGTATAAAGTTCAATTCTTTAACATAAGACGAATACTCATTTAAATAGACCATGTATATACCTGTGATCAAACTTGCCATTAAGGTTAAGGGAAACCTATTTATGTTTGACTTCATTCCTCTTAAATCACTTTTTATACTTTCAATAATTTTAATAATAATCCCTCCTCTTCATAGGTTATTAAATTCCTCCTCCTAGCTAGGTCTTTTTTAATTATACCAGCTTATGCCCTACTTTTTTTAATATTAAGAATATATTAAGAAATAAAAATGGGACAAGATAGCCAGCTATCTTGTCCCCATCTTTATTATTTAAAGTTTTTATCTAATTCTTGCCTAGTCATAGAAACTTCATTTTCATCCTTAGACTTAAGGTTTTCTTCTGCACGAGAAAGCATTAACTTAAGCCTGTTTAATTGGTTTACACTACTTGCACCTGGGTCAAAATCTATTGGTATAATATTTGCCTTAGAGTTTATTTCCCTAACTGGCTTAACCATACCCTTGCCTGTTATATGGTTCGGTAGGCAACCAAATGGTTGAACACAAACAATATTTTCAACCCCCATCTCTACAAGTTCCATCATTTCTGCTGTTAACAACCAACCTTCTCCTGATTGGTTACCTAGGGAAACAACTTTTTCACCAAGTTTTGCCAATTCTTCTATGTGGAGAGGTGCCTCAAATTTCTCACTTTTTTCCAAGGCCTCTCTTAGGTGCTTCCTGTAGGATTCAATATACATTATTCCTAGGTTACCTCCAAGTTTAGACAAGTAGTCCTTACCTAGGTGGTCGTGCTTAAAGTTAGAATTATACATTGAATAGTTTATAAAATCCGCCAGGTCACTAATTACAACCTCAGCCCCTTCATTTTCTAGGGTAGCTATTAGGTTATTATTTGCCACTGGGTGGTATTTTACAAGTATCTCTCCAACTATACCAACTTTAGGTTTTTCTTCATCTACTACTTCTAGCTTGTCAAAAGCCAAAACTATGTCATTTATAATTTTTATAAAGCTTTTCTTGTTCATACCCTCTAAACTATTTCTAGCCTTTTCTATCCAAAAATCAAGCAGGATATTAGTAGAATTTTTAATTTTTTCATAAGGCCTAACTCTCAGGCTAACCCTTTGGAGTAAATCTCCTATTATCGTAGCCATAATTAGGTTATTTATCATACTTATTGAATACTTAAAGCCTGGATTTTTCTCTATACCCTGAACACTAACTGCTATTACAGGTATATTTTCAAAACCTGATTCCTTAAGAGCCTTTCTTAAAAATCCTATATAGTTTGAAGCCCTACACATACCTCCAGTTTGACTTAAAAGAATAGAAGTATTATCCAAGTCATACTTACCAGACTTTAGGGCATTTATAAACTGTCCTATAACTACAATAGCTGGGAAGCAAGCATCATTATGGACATATTTAAGGCCTGTATCAATTATGTCCTTGTCTTCCCCACCTAGAACCTCGACATTGTAGCCTGAAATATTCATAGACTTCTCTATCATTTTAAACTGAATAGGAGCCATTTGTGGCATTAAAATTGTATGGTTCTTCCTATCTTCTTCCGTAAATGGAATTATTTTTGCTTCCTTAGCCTTACTAGGCTCTATTTTTTTATTCTTTCTCTCTTCTAGGGCTGAAACTAAAGACCTAAGCCTTATAGTTGCTGCACCTAAATTGCTTATTTCATCTATTTTAAGTTGGGTATAAAGCTTGTCGTGTTTCTCTAAAATTTCATCTACTTGGTCAGTTGTAACTGCATCTAAACCACAACCAAATGAAACCAACTGAATTAAATTTAAATTATCATTTGTCGCAACATATTCTGCTGCCCTATATAATCTTGAGTGGTAGGTCCATTGGTCTAAAACCCTTAAAGGTCCCTCAATATCTGCCAAGTGGTCTACACTGTCTTCTGTTAAAACAGCCAAGCCAAGAGAAGTTATTAACTCTGGTATGCCATGGTTTATTGCTGGGTCTGTGTGGTAAGGTCTACCAGCTAGGACTATTCCTTGCAGGTTGTTTTCCCTTAAATACTCCACAGTCTCCCTTCCCTTTTCCCTAAGGTCTTCCTTATAGTTTAGTAGTTCTTCCCATGCATTTTCCACAGCCCTACTAACCTCAAACTTATTTACATCAAATTCTTTTAACGATTCATAAAGTTCTCTCTTTAAAGATTTTTTATTATCCAAGCTTATAAAAGGATTTTTAAAGTTTATATTAGTCTCTTTAATTTCATGGATATTGTTTTTTATAACCTCTGGATAACCTGCAACTACTGGACAATTTAGGTGGTTATCTGTTGAATTACTTTCCTGCCTTTCATAGAACACAGATGGGTAAAAAATAAAATCAACATCTTTTTCAATTAAGTTTAAAATATGTCCATGACTCATTTTTGCAGGATAGCAAGCTGTTTCACTAGGAATTGAAGCAATCCCTTTTTCATAGGTCTCCCTACTAGACTTCTTGGAAAGTTCTACCCTAAAGCCAAGTTCTGTAAAAAATGTATGCCAAAACGGATAGTTTTCATACATATTTAAAACCCTAGGTAGACCAACTGTTCCTCTTATAGCTTCTTCCTTCTTAAGAGGTTTGTAAGAAAAAGTCCTCTTGTATTTATAGTCAAATAAATTAGGCAGCTTATTTTTTTCTAATTTTATGCCTGCACCTCTTTCGCACCTGTTACCTATTATATATTTTTCATTATTAGGAAAGTGGTTTATTGTAAGCAAGCAGTTGTTTCCACACTTTCCACAATTGCTTTGAGTTGACTTATATTCAAAACTTGCAACCTGGTCTTTCTCAAGTATAGTAGACTCCCTGCCCCTACACTCTTCTTTAGCTATAATTGCTGCTCCTAGTGCCCCCATTAAACCTGCTATATTAGGCCTAATGGCCTCCCTACCAGAGATTTTTTCAAAACTCCTAAGGATAGCATCACCATAAAATGTTCCACCCTGAACAACAATATTTTCCCCTAATTTCTTAGGATCCCTAGCCTTTATTACCTTTTGGATAGCGTTTTTAATTACAGAGTAAGCCAAACCAGAAGATATATCTCCTAGGGTAGAGCCTTCTTTTTGGGCCTGCTTTACCATAGAGTTCATAAAAACTGTACACCTAGACCCTAGGTCTACTGGATTTTGAGCCAATAGCCCCTCATTTAAAAAGTCTTCTGCACTCATATTAACAGACTCAGCAAAAGTTTCTATAAATGACCCACAGCCTGATGAACAGGCTTCATTTAATAAAATTTCATTAATTACTCCATTTTGTATCTTTATGGCCTTCATATCTTGTCCACCAATATCTAGTATAAAGTCAACATCTGGTCTAAACAACCTAGCCCCCTTGTAGTGGGCCATAGTTTCAACCTCTCCATGGTCAACTTTTAAACCAGCCTTTATCAAGTCTTCCCCATAACCTGTAACACAAGAATAGGTTATTTTTATATTTGGCAGACTCTTATAGATCTCCCCTAAAATATATAGGGCCTGGTCAATTGGTTTTCCCTTATTATTGCCATAAAATGAATAAAGTATCTTATTATCCTCGCTTAGTAAGATGGCCTTAGTTGTTGTAGATCCTGCATCTATCCCTAAGTAGGCCTCTCCCTTATAAGCCTTAGGGTCTTCTACAAACTCCACCTTATCCCTTGCGTGCCTTTCTTTAAAATCCTCGTACTCTTTTTCATCCTTAAATAAGGGTTCCATTTCTTTAATCTCTAGACTTTGCTCGTACTTATTATTAATAACCCTATTTCTAAGCTCTAAAAAGCTAATAACTTTTTCATCCTTAGAAGAAAGAGCCGCTCCAAGGGCAACATATAGTTGGGAGTTTTCTGGGTTAATTATCTCATCTTCAGTCAATTCTAAAGTCTTAATAAACCTATCCCTAAGCCCTTCCATAAAGTGAAGTGGTCCGCCTAGAAATGCAATATTTCCTTCTATTGGCCTTCCACAAGCTAGGTTTGAAATCGTTTGGTTAACAACTGCTTGAAAGACTGAAGCTGCAATATCTTCCTTGCTGGCACCTTGGTTTATAAGGGCCTGGATATCTGTTTTAGCAAAAACTCCACACCTTGATGCTATTGGGTAAATAGCCTTGTGGTTCATAGCTAAGGCATTTAAGCCCTGGGCATCTGTTTCTAACAAACTGGCCATCTGGTCTATAAAGGCCCCTGTACCTCCAGCACAAATACTATTCATCCTTTGTTCTAGGGCCTCTCCTAGATAGGTTATCTTTGCATCCTCACCACCAAGTTCAATAGCCACATCAGTTTCGGGTATCATCTTTTCAATCCCATGGGTTGAAGCTATAACCTCTTGGATAAATGGTATATCCAACCATTTAGTAACTCCAAGCCCTCCTGATCCTGTAACCATTATTGTTATATTGTCGTACTTGAATTTTTTATAGGCATCTAGTAAAACATCTCCAACTGTTTTTTTAACATCTGAAAAGTGCCTCTTATAAATTGAATGTATAACTTGGTTAGAACTATTTAATACTACTAACTTTACAGTAGTTGAGCCAACATCTAACCCCATATTATATACTGACATTTCTTCCATCTCCTTTAATTTTTAACAATCAAAATTAACCTCTTAAAAAAATGTCAGAACTGTCTTCTTCACCATAATCTAAAGATATTATCCTATCTTTTCCATCCCAATTATATTTAATCAATATAAAGTCATCAACAAAACCTGTTATTAAAGCACTATCTTCCTTTATTTTTTCAAATAACCTAGATATTACCTTGCCTGTATTGTTAATTAAAATTAGGTTGTTATTAATCCTAAACCTAATTATATCCTTAGTTTCCGTTAATAGCATATCTAGGTTACCCTTATTTTCTGTAAAAAAGAAGCCTAAAAATAGGTCTTGTGCTTTTTCTACCGAAAGAATTAGGGAACCTTTTAGGGCTACTTCTTCCTTATTAAATAGCCTATCATTTATTTCCTTCTTTAGAGGCTCTGCAAATGAGCTACTATTTATAAGTAACAATATGGATATGATAGTAATAATACGAAAAAACTTCTTCATCATACCACCTCTTAAATAAATATACTAACCTTCTTTTTATTTCTTAATAATGAATATTATACCCATTATCTCAATTTTTAAGATTTATAGTTTCTAGACTATATCTATCCAATATATTATACTATAATACACTAGATATTTAAATATTTAAAATATACTTTAAACTGGAGTTGATAACTTGGATTATAATTATGTTTCCAACATTTTCCTAGAAAATATTGACCTGGACTACCTTAAATTTTCTAAAAAACTTTTGCCAAATATTGATAATATACTTGGTATTAGGATGCCCATTTTAAGAAAACTTGCAAAAGAGATTGCCAGTGGAGACTATATGGCCTTTATTAAAACAAATAAAAATATTTATTTTGAAGATATAATGCTAGAAGGCCTTGTAATTGGTTATTTAGATAAAGATTTAAACTTGGTTATAGACCTTGTAAAAAATTTTATTCCTAAAATATACAACTGGTCCATATGTGATAGCTTCGCTAATAACCTAAAAATAGTTAAGAAAAATAAGGCTTATTTTTGGAATTTTATTAAGCCTTACTTCCACTCAAGGGAAACCTACCCTACTAGGTTTGCCCTAGTAGTTTTTTTAACCTACTATATAGAAGAAGAATACTTAGGTGATTTTTTCCAGATTATAAGGTCTATAAAAACCGAAGACTATTATGTTGAAATGGCTATTGCTTGGGCTGTTTCCTCTTCCTATATTAACTTTCCTTATGAAACTTATAAATTCCTAGAAAAAAAGCCTCTCTCTAAGTCCATAACCAATAAGACTATCCAAAAAATAAGAGATTCTAGACAGGTTTCATTTACAAATAAGGACTTGGTTTTAGGCCTAAAAATAAAGTAAGGTAATAAATAACCAAGGTTATTTATTACCTCCACCATAAACTATATTTTCTATATCATCTTCTGTAAGACCTAATTTTCTTAGGCTTTCTTCATATATTTCATCCTTAATACCTTCATCTCCATTTAACTTTTCCTTTATATGGTTAACTAAAACTTGGTTTATATAACTGTTTAAATCCTGGTCTTCCTTCCTAGCATACCTTTCTAAATATTTTAATACCTTCTCATTAATTTTTATATCCATACTACCACTCCTTTAGCTAATTATATCATAAAAAGTTTTATTTTTTTAATTTTCTGATAAATAATTAAAAAATTTAAGAGACCAAAAGGCCTCTTAAACTTCCTATTCTTCCCTTGTGTCTTCCCAGTTTGTATAAACTTCTTGAACATCATCAAGGTCTTCTAATAGGTCTATTAATTTTTCTATTTTTTCCCCATCTTCTTCAGACGATACTTCTATTGTATTATCTGGAATGTAAGTTAATTCACATATTGCAAATTTATAACCAGCTTCTTCTAGGCCATTTTTTACATCATTAAAGTCTTGAACACTTGTTGTAACTTCAAAGCCTTCTCCCTCAGATGTAAAGTCTTCTGCTCCTAGTTCAATTGCCTCCATCATCAAGGTTTCTTCATCTATCTCATCAGACTTTTCAATCCCAATAAGACCCTTTCTTTGGAACATATAAGAAACAGACCCATCTTGGCCCATATTTCCGCCACCCTTTTCAAAGGCATGTCTAACTTCAGGAGCTGTCCTATTCCTATTATCCGTAAGAGCTGCAACCATAACAGCAACTCCACCAGGTCCATATCCTTCATACATTAGCTCTTCAAAGTTTCCGCTTCCTAACTCCCCACTTCCACGTTTAATAGCCCTTTGAATATTATCATTTGGCATATTAGCAGCCTTTGCCTTGTCTATTGCTGACAATAAGGCTGGGTTAAAGGCTGGATCTGATCCTCCTTGTTTAGTTGCTACCATTATTTCCCTGCCTATTTTTGTAAAGATTTTTCCTCTTTTGGCATCCTCTTTACCTTTTTTATGTTTTATATTATTCCACTTTGAATGTCCTGCCATTCTTATCTCTCCTTAATCAAATTTCTATAATTATTCTAGCATATTAGAGGGCTTTTTGCATCTACTTTTTATAGACACTTGGGTATTTTCTCTTATGTTCTGCCCTTGTATCCATCTTACTTATTTTCTTATATAAGTCTTCTTCTATTGTTTCTCCCTTAATATACTTTTCTAATATATCATAAGTAAATCCCATTTCTTCTTCATCTGACTGGTTTTCCCAAAGGCCAGCACTAGGAACCTTGTTTATTATTTCCTTTGGAATCCCAAGGGCCTCCGCAAGTTCATATATTTCACTTTTAAGAAAATCAGCTAGGGGCATAATATCTACACCACTATCCCCATTTTTTGTAAAATATCCTGTTACAAATTCCGATTTATTAGTAGGCCCCGCAACTAGGTAACCTAAATTTTGAGCATAATAATAAAGAGTGGTCATCCTGAGCCTAGGCTTAATATTAGACTTAGCCAAAGAATTATCCAAGCTTCCATCAGTTGCAGCTAAAAATTTATCAAAAGTACTAGTTAAATCAACCTTCCTTGTTTTTAAGCCAAGTTTCTCAGCTACCAATAGGGCATCTTTTTCATCTTGGTCTACACTATGGCAAGGCATTATTAGTCCCATTGTATCATCAGCAAAGGCAAGTTTAGCTAGTCCAGCCATAACAGCTGAGTCTATCCCCCCACTAAGGCCAAAAATAACCCCCCTACTATTAGATTCTTTCACTTTTAACCTAAGCCAAGCTACTAGGTCATCTATAATTAAATCTACATTTTCCATTTTCTTCCCCCATTCCATATACTTATTAATTATATCATAAATTTTAATTTTTAATAATTTTTATAAAAAAGCTACAAAAGATAAACTTTTGTAGCCTGTAATTACTCCATATTTACAAGGGTTTTATGGATACAATCTCCATCTAAATACTTAAGTCCTAGGTTTTTTGCCTTTTCTATTACCTCATCATCATAACTACCTGGTTGGAAAAATATATACTCTATACCTTCCTCCTTAGCCTGGTCTAATATGCTTAAGGCAACCTTTGGACCAACTACCATATCTAAGACACCAACTTTTTCTGGCAGGTCCTTTAAGGTCTTGTAGATTTTCTCCCCATCTAGCTCTTCTAATTTAGGGTTAACACCATAAGCTATATAGTCATGTTCCTTTAATTTTTTCCAAATTTTATATCCAAACCTATCTGTTTTATCAGTTACACCTACTACTACCCATTTCTTCATACCTAGCATAGTTTCCTTTATATCCATATAATTTGCCTCCTTTTTCCTTTAAAAGTCTTGAACTTCCTAGGTTAAATATACCCATATATAGTATAATTAATTATTTTTCTAAAATTCTTTTCCCATCCCTAATCGCTATATATTCCTCTGCCACATCATTAATTTCAGCAGTTCCACTGGTCAAGTCAACTATTTTTTTCTCAAAAGCTTCTACCTGGTCCCCTTTAACATAGACCTCCATATTTACACCATCATCAAAGCTAGTATCCTTAATAATATACTTATTAGTTAATAGGAAGTTTTCCAAGCCCCCATAAAGTGTATAGTCTATCCTAATTTTTATAATTTTATGAAGGACCATATCAACTATAATCCCCGCCTCAAGGCCTATTTTTGCCGTCTTGGTATAGGCCCTAATAAGGCCTCCTGCCCCAAGTTTAATCCCTCCAAAATACCTAGTTCCAACTACGACCACATTTACCAGTCCCTCTTTTTTTATAACTTCCAACATTGGAACTCCTGCAGTGCCTGAAGGTTCACCATCATCACTAAACCTTTGCACCATACTATCTAGTCCTATAACATAAGCCCAAACATTATGGGTTGCATCATAATGTTTTTTACTTATTTCCCCTATAAAGGCCTGGGCCTCCTCTTCAGTCTCAACTGGTTTAGCATAGCCAATAAACCTAGACTTATTTATATCGACCTCATCCTCTCCATACCTATATATAGTCTTGTATTCTAAATCTTTCATACTAACCTCCTACTATTTATATTCCTTCCAATATACTTTACATTTTAAAATAGAAAAAAATAAGGACCTAGCTTATCCTTATTTTCTCCTATATTATTCTAAGCTCTATTAAATTGTAGCCTCTTCTAGATTCTTATGGAAAAATTTAAGCTTTTCATAAGTTTTATTTGACAATGTTAATAAGGATTTATCCTGGCTATAAGTTATCATTTCCATGGCCTTATCAATAGGAAAAAAGCCACCATCTATAAAGCCTTCATCCTTGTTTATTGAAAATGCCTTAGTTTTTGCCTCCATAATATACCATATAATTTTATTACAAACGGGTTGTTCTCTAGTTACTGAGTAAAACTCATAGGCAGTATCCCCTGCAACAGAAACAATCTCTGCATCTACTCCACCCTCATAACTAACCCTTTTTAGGGCTGTTTCAGTTGATAGTTCGTCCCCCCTAATTTTACCCTTTGGAAATACCCACTCTTCCTTATCATTTTTAAGAATGAATACCTCTTCGTCTTTGAATACTACTCCACCTGCACAATTTCTTATTAACATGATCAACACACTCCTTTTAAATTATATATGTATTATACTTATTAAAATCTACGTGGTTAATACTTATGTCTATTAGGGTACCTGCTTCAGTGTACTCTAAGTTTTCAGCTTCATAATTTTTCATAAAGTAATCCAAGACAACTTCTTCTCCATAGGGTATTTTCAACCTTACCCTTGTAAATTTTTGGGGCAGGTTTTTTTCAATTTTTTCCAGTAACCTAGTTATATCATCTTTATTATAGGCAGATATAAAAATTTTATTATCTATATATTCTTCATCATAGTAAAGATTTTCAAGTTCTGACTTATCCATTTTATTAAACACAGTTATTATAGGCTTGTCTAAACTTTCTAAATCTTCCAAAATTTCAAAAGTTGTTTTTATTTGAATATCCAAGTCTTCATTGGAACTATCCACAACATGTAGGAGCAGGTCTGCATATTTTACTTCTTCCAAGGTACTTTTAAAGGCCTCTATTAATTTTGTTGGTAATTTTGAAACAAAACCAACTGTATCTGTTAAGAGAAAACTTTGACCATTGGGCAACTTACCCTTCCTAAGTGATGTATCTAGGGTTGCAAAAAGCATATCCTTAACAAAGACCTCCCTATCCACCTGGTCCTCCCTATATACCATTTGGTTCATAAGAGTAGACTTACCTGCATTGGTGTATCCAACTAGGGCAACTATAGGTATATTCGTATTTTCCCTTTTCTTTCTTTTAAGCTCCCTATTTTTTTCAACTTTTTTTAATTCTTCTTTTATATTATGGACCTCTTTTAAGATATGTCTCCTATCAGTTTCTAATTTCTGTTCTCCTGGCCCCCTGGTTCCTATCCCTCCACCTTCACGAGAAAGATAGTCCCTAAATCCTACTAATCTTGGTAGCCTATATTGGAGCTGGGCTAGTTTTACTTGTAGCTTTCCCTCTTTTGTACTGGCCCTACTAGCAAATATGTCTAAAATCAAATTAGTCCTATCTACTATTTTTAAATCTATAAGTTTTTCTAAATTTCTAAGCTGGGCCCCAGAAAGTTCATCATTAAAAACTATAGTACTTATATCTAATTCCTTTGCATAATTTTTTATCTCAAGGGCCTTACCCTTACCTATATAATAGGTTGCATTTATGGCCACTGCCTTTTGAGAAATCCTTCCTAAAACGATACCACCAGCTGCTAAGACTAGTTCTTCTAATTCATCTAGGGAGTTTTCAATTAATACTTCATCACTACTTAGGCTTAAGCCTACTATTAAAGTTCTTTCTAAATTCACCTTATCCTGACTCAAATTACCACTCCTATATACTATATTTTAATTATATCATAGTATTGTATTTTTTATAACACTATATAGTTTTATTATTTAATATTTTGTCATTATAATGTAATATTACATTGCTTTCTAAAAGTTAACATTAATTTATTTCTGTGATATAATTAAAAAATCGAACCCTTTTATCATTATAAGGAGGTATTTAATGTCTGAACAAAACAATATAAACAATAATAAAAATAATGATGATGAAAATATTAAAAGGGTCAAGAGAAAAAAAAGAAATAAGAAGAAATCAAGTAAATTTATTAAATCTTTTTTAATTATTATTTTAGTTGGAATACTTGTTTTTGGTGCTATATCAGCCGGTGTTGTAATGGCTATTATTAATGACGCCCCAAAGATAGATCCAACTAATATTAATGCGTCTCTAGACCAAACATCCTACATTCTTACTCCAGAAGGTGAGGTCCTTGAAAAAATTCAAGCACCTGAGTATAGGACTGTAGTATCTATTGATAAAATGCCAAAGCATCTACAAGATGCCTTCATCTCAATAGAAGATGAAAGATTTGAATCCCACATAGGAGTAGATCCTAGGGGAATTATGGCCTCTGCCATTGATAATCTAAAGGCTGGTAAAATTGTAAGGGGTGCCAGTACTATAACCCAACAGTTGGTAAAAAATGTTTACTTAACTCGTGAAAAATCTTGGGAAAGAAAAATAAAAGAAGCTTACCTAGCTCTTAAAGTTGAAAGGGTTTTAAGCAAGGATCAAATTTTAGAACTTTACTTAAATAGAATTTTCCTAGGACAAAACTCATACGGGGTTCAAGAAGCAGCCCAGACCTACTTTGATAAAAATGTTGAGGACTTAACTATTGCAGAGTCGGCCCTTATTGCAGGTATTGCAAAAAGTAGTATGAATTTTGCTCCTTTTAAGACTATAAGGCCTGAGGACTTTGACCCTAGTATACACGATGCCATCCTCCACTTAGATTTAATGGGGGAAAAATATGTGGCTATATTTAATCCTAAGGCTATAGATAGGCAAAGGATAGTCCTAAAGCAAATGCTAGCTCTTGGAAAAATAAATCAAGCCCAATACAACGAGGCCTTAGAAGAAGATATTAGGGCAAACCTAAAACCTACATCAAGTAATTTAAATGGAATATCTTCTTACTTTACAGACTATGTTAAAACACAAGTGGTAAAAACCCTAGTAAGTAAACTAGGCTATAGCGAAGAAGATGCTAGAAATGAACTTGTTGCTGGTGGTCTAAAGATTTATTCAACTATTGACCTAAAGCTTCAAAAAGAATTAGAAGATATTTACAGTAACTTTACCCAGGTTTTAGTTGGTAATACTTCTGGTGTTCGTGGACCAATTCTTGTAAATTGGAGGAGAAATGCCCAGGGTAATATAATAGATGGTAGTGGTAGGGTTGTCTATTTTTCAAGAGATAACCTATTAACAGAAGATAATGACCTTAAAATTTCAAGTAGTGAGTATAGGTTGGAAGATGGGAATTTAATCCTTAATACTAATAAGTTAAATCCATACAAAAACCACATAGATGTTGCTGATTACTATGGAATTGATGAGAAAAAGAACCTAGTAACCTATACTGTTGGATCTATTTCCTTATCTCCTGATGATTTCTATATAAATGATAGTAAAGAAATTGTTTTAACTAGCAATTATTTAAATAATAATGAGGACTTCTACAAGATAAATGGTAGTAGTTTATATATTAATAATAGGTACTTCCCAGTTTCTAAGACTGGAATAGTTCAACCACAATCTGCAACTGTTATTTTAGACTATAGGACCGGACAGATTAAGGCCCTTATTGGTGGTAGAGATGTTAAGGGTAATAGGATCTTAAATAGGGCTACCTCATCTCAAAGGCAGCCAGGTTCAGTAATGAAACCTATTGCAACTTATTTGCCTGCCTTAGATAACGGATTTACTGCAGCTACTCCTATTGATGATATACCTTTTTATAGTAATGGTAAGCTTTGGCCTAGAAACTGGTACCGTAGTGGCTACAAAGGCCTAATGCCCCTAAGGACTGCTGTGGAACAATCTGCTAATGTGCCTGCTGTTAAGGTAGTAGAAAAGGTTGGAGTTAAAACTAGTATGAAGTATTTAGAAAAAATGGGAATTATTAATAAGAAAAGCCCAGACCGTGATAGTTTTATAACTGCAGAGGAAAATGCAAAATATAATGATGAAAACTTATCATCCTTGGCTCTAGGTGGTATGACCCATGGTTTAACACCACTAGAAGTAACCGCTGCATTTGGAGCTATTGCCAATGATGGTGTCTATATAGAACCTATGACTTTCTCAAAAATTGAAGATAAGGATGGGAATGTTTTAATAGATAATACCAAGTTTGAAACCAAGGTAGTTTCTCCACAAAAAGCCTATATTATGAAGGACATTTTGCATTCTACTGTAACTAAAGGTATTGCTAGTAGGGCACAAATTCCTAATATGGCAACTGCTGGTAAGACTGGTACAACACAAAATAAGGCCGATATATGGTTTGTAGGATTTACTCCCTACTATGCTACTGGAGTTTGGATAGGTAATGACTCTCCTGCCATAACTCTTTCAAAAAGTAGTGGTACTGCTGCCCAACTTTGGAAGCATATCATGACCACTGCCCATAAGGACAAGGAAAGTAAGAGGAGTTTTGAGAAACCTGAAGGAATTGTTAGCGTAAGTGTTTGTAAGGATTCTGGCCTACTTCCAGGACCTTATTGTTCTTCTGACCCTCGTGGTGGAAGAGTTTATACGGAAATTTTTGCCAAGGGTACAGAACCTAAAAAATCATGTGATGTCCACGTATCTGTAAAAATAGATAGTGCATCTGGTAAATTAGCCAATGATTTTTGTCCTAGTGGAAATATTGTAAACAGGGTGTTCATTAAAAGAACGCCTCCATATATTCCTAGTAACAACCAAGGTATAGTACCTGGAGACTACGGATATACTGCACCAACTGGTTATTGTACTATTCATAATAGTAGTAGCCCAGGTGAAGATGAGACTGTTGACTTTGAATTTGAAGATACTGACGGAAGTGAAGACTCCAATAATTCATCTACTACAGATAATAAAGAAAAGCCTAAAGAGCCTAGTAAGGAAAAACCTTCTAAAGATAAAAATAAAAATGAGGGTGTTGACTTTCAATTTGACTAATAGGCATAAAAAAAGCTTCTAAGTTAACTTAGAAGCTTTTTTCTTATCCTATATTATCTATTAATTGTTTCATAAGTACTGCAGTAGTTATTCTACCAACTCCGCCTGGAACAGGGGTTAGCATCTTCACAAAATCTTTTACTTCATTATAATTAACATCGCCACTTAAACTCCCCTCACCATCTAAACTCATTCCAACATCAATAACTATACTATCCTTATTAAAATAGGTCCTATCTAGTAATTTAGCCTTGCCCACAGCCGTAACTACTATATCGCTAGTCCTAGTTATCTCCCTTAAGTTTTCAGTCTTAGAATGGCAGATTGTCACAGTAGCATCTTCCCTTAGAAACATCATTGCAAGAGGTTTTCCAACCACTTCTGACCTGTTTATAATTGCTACTTTTTTACCCTTAAGTTCTAGATTGTAAAATCTTAAAAGCTCCATAACAGCCCTGGCTGTTGATGGTTCATATAAGGTTTTACTACCTAGAAACAAGGCTAAAAGATTTTGTGGATTCATCCCATCTACATCTTTTTTCAAGCTAATACTTTCAGAGACTCTAGCTAGGTCCACTCCCAAAGGAAGTGGTCTAAACACTAAAATTCCGTGGATCTTATCATCTTTATTCATTATGTCTATCTGTCTTAATAATTCCTCTGATGTAACTTTTCTATCCATCTCAATTACTTCTGTTTCTAGCCCAATATTCTCATTATATTTTAAAATGCTTTTTTCATAAGATATATCCCCTGGGTTTTTTCCAAGTCTAACTATGGCAAGTTTTGGAAGAATATTTTTCTTCCTTAACTCCTTTATTTTCTTAATAGATTCTTCCATTATTTGATCAGCAACCGGCTTTCCCCTAAGCTCCATCTATACCCCTCCTATATTATTAATAATTAGAGTATATACTAACCAAATACTTTATTCTACTTATCCTACATATTTTTCTTTAATTGTACATCTGGTTCTTTTGGTAAACCAAAGTTTGGTATAAGTCTATCTAGTCCAGTAAGAGTCATTATTAGGATACTAGCTACTGCCAACATCGCTAAATAATTATGTTTCATTAATTCAAATACTTGGAACTCATGTAGTGGATAGATTGATCCTGCTATACCTATAAAGAAGGCTGGATATACATGCCAAGGAATAAATTGAGATCCAAATACTCCTAAGGCTGATGAAAAAGATGCATTCCTAAGTCTTAATTGGTACATATCTTCTTCACTACCAACAATATTCTCTTCAGTTATTGTCTTCATAATAGGTCCAATAGTAACTAATTGAGCCATCTCATCTGCTAGGGCTGCATTTCCTATAATTGAAAGTAGTCCATTACAGAACATTAATTGACGAGAATTCTTTGCTATTTTTACTACAAAGTTGGATAAAGGTTTAAAGGCATCCATCTTACTCATAATACCTCCAAATGCTCCAACCCACATCATCATTATAATAACCCAAGAACCTGCTCCTTCAAAACCTGAGTACATTAAGTTTAAAAACTCCATAAATGTTGTAGTTCCTGCCATTACACCTAGAAGGCAAGAAGTTATAAGTCCTAAACCTAAACAAGCTAGAGTTGGCATAGCCATCATAGCAGTTCCTATTACAACCAATAGAGGTATAACCATATATACTGGAACTCCAGTTTGTACTTGGTTTAAAAGCTCCACTGCCGCTGGTCTTTGTTCTCTTAAGCTAGCCCAAACTTCTTCTGGAATTTGAGAAATTGCTGTTGCTGCTGATCCAGATTCATTTGGTAGTTTCATACCTACAATATAAAATACTATTGCAGAAGCTACTAATATAAGGATTGACCAAATACCTTGATTTGGTAGCCTGTCTTCCATCCTAACATCATGTATATTTGAACTTACTATAGTGTTATCTGATATAAGCCCAATGTTATCTCCAAAACAAGATCCTCCTATAACTGCAGCTGTAGTAAGAACTACATCTCCATTTACCATATGGTTTAACCATAAAAATATTGGCGCTGCTGCTGCAAAAGTTCCCCATGAAGATCCTGTCGCCATTGAAAGTATTGATGATACTAATAATCCTGTTACCGCAACTGTTCTACCAGTCATTCCAAATTTAAGGGCTACATTTATAATCGCTGCTCCTACTCCTGTTGCCATAAACGCCTCTGCAAGTGCATAAGCCAACATAAGTATAAAAAATACAAGTTGCATCTCTTTAACATTATCTATAGCCGTATCTACTAACTCATTAAATGAAAACTTGTCTGTTACAGCAGCTATTATAGCTCCGTAAACTGTTGCTATTGGTGCTATTACTAGGATATCTAAATCCCAAAAACCAAAGCCTGTTAACATCATCATTCCTGCTAATAAAAATACCGGTGAAAGTTTCAAAAACTCTATCACCTAATCACCCTCCCTAAAATAATAACCTTTATTAAATATTTTATTTTCTATTTACCATTCACTTACTATACTTTCAATCTCTTATTCAGATTTTCCCCTATAAAACCACCTGCTTTCAAAATGCAAATTGTGAGTAAATTCAATTTTTTCAGAATATAGGTATAAAAAAAGCATTGGAGTCTCCAATGCAATAATTATTTTATATATTTTATACACTGCAGCAATTAATTGTCTAAATCCGTAAATCCTATATTCGAAATTCTATAATTTTGTTCACTCCATAATTATAAAACAGTAGTTGACAATATGCAACCATTAATTAAATTTTTAGCAAATTAAGACAGATGAAAAGAATTCATTTTATATTCTTCAAAATATTCAGTAAATATGAACAGTTTACATAGGCATTATATTAACTAGCCTTAAGAAATTTTAAGTTTTTTAATTATAGTTTTTCCAGGATTTTTTAATTTTTTATTTAAAAAAATAAAAATGAGCACCTAGGTTAAACTAGGTGCTCTTTAGGCCAAATATTTATGATTGTTTTATTTTAAATTCTACTTTCCAATATTTTTCTTTAATTGCGCTTCTGGTTCAGCTGGAAGTCCAAATAATGGGACAAGCCTGTCTAAACCAGTTAAGGTTAATATTAAGATTGAAAGCACTGCCACTGCAGCCATAACATTAAACTTCATTAAATCAAATGGTTTAAAGTTGTGTAGTGGATATATAGCCTGTGCTATACCTGTAAAGAATGCAATATATACATGCCACGGTATAAATTGGGATCCAAACACTCCTAAAGCATCTGAGAATGTAGCATTCCTAAGTTTTAACTTATACATATCCTCTTCACTTGCAACTACATTGTCTTCAGTTATAGTCCTTATAATAGGCCCAATAGTTACTATCTGAGTCATTTCATCTGCAAGAGCTGCATTTCCTAGTAGTGACAAGATACCATTTAAGAACATTAACTGTCTTACACTTCCTGCTATTTTTATTACTAGGTCAGATAATGGTTTAAATGCATTCATCTTACCCATTATACCTCCAAAGGCCCCGACCCACATCATCATTATGATAACCCAAGAACCTGCACCTTCAAATCCTGAATATATTAAATCTAAGAATTCAAAAGTAGTTGTAGTTCCTGCTACCATACCTAATATGTATGAAGCTATAAGACCCAGTCCTAAACAAGCTAATGTTGGTACACCTAACACTGCTGAACCAATTACTACTATCAGTGGTATAACCATATAGTATGGTACACCTGCTGCTACTTGGTTTAAAAGTTCTACTGCTGCTGGTCTTTCTTCTTGTAGTACTTGCCATACTTCATCTGGTATTTGAGCTATGGCTTCTGATGCTGATCCTACCTGGCTTGGTAAACCCATACCTAGTATTAAAAATATAATTGCCGAAATTACTAAACATCCAACTGACCATGGACCTTGGTGTCTAACCCTATCAATAACATCTACTTCTTGAATACCAGAACTTACTACTGTCGTATCTGATATAAGTCCTATATTGTCTCCAAAACAAGATCCTCCGGCTATTGCACCTACTGTTAAGATTAGGTTACCATCAACTATATGGTTTAACCATAAAAATATTGGTGCTGCTGCTGCAAAGGTTCCCCATGAAGACCCTGTTGCTATTGATAAAATTGAAGCTACTATAAAAGCTGTAACTGCTACTGTTTTTGCAGTCATTCCAAAGCCTAATGATAAATTTATAATTGCTGCTCCTACACCTGTTGCCATAAATGCTTCAGCTAAAGCATAAGCCAACATTAGTATAAAGAATACAAGCTGCATTTCCTTAACATTTTCAACTGCAGCATCAACTAAATCTTGGAATGAAAACTTATCTACAACTGCTGCCACTATTGCTCCATAAACTGTTACAATTGGTGCTATTACTAAAATATCTAAATCCCAATATCCAAATCCACTTAACATCATCATTGCAGTCAATAATATTACTGGTGAAAGCTTAATAAATGCTATCATTTAAATTTACCCCCTCGATTTCAATCCTTTTCTTTTAATTCTAAATTTTGCGAATCTTTAAATCAAAAAAATCTTTTTCCGGATAAATACTGATTTTCCGAGTAATTACTAATAATATTAAATTTTCAAAGACAAAAATAAAACAATGTGTATTTCTTTTAGGCCTAGTTTTATTATAGCAAATTGCTAAAATATTATCAATGCTTTTTTCTGAATTTTCCTTATTTAGAGAATATAAACAAAAAAACACCCACATACTTAATATGGGTGTTTTCTCAATTTTTAAACTAGTCTATTATCCTTCTAGCCGTCACATACCTAGGAGCAAAATAACTATTATTTATATTAGCTATACTCATTCTTCTCTGTCCAGTAGAAGCGTGAATCATATTATTATTACCTATATAAAGTCCAACATGTCCAATACTTCTTCCTCCAGTCCTAAAAAATACTAGGTCTCCTGGCTTTAAATCAGATTTATTAACATGGCTTCCAGCTGTTGCTTGTCCACCAGATGTTCTTGGCAACTTTATACCAAAATTCTTTAAAAATAAAGAATAAGTAAGTCCAGAACAGTCATATCCTCTTCTTCCAATATCTCCAGAAACATATGGTTTTCCCAGTTCCTGATGGGCAGAAGCTATTAGCTTGTCTACATTCCCTCCAGCCTTAGGAGCCGGTGTAGCCAAACTCTTACCCCTAGTAGGCTTGTTTTCTAGCTTACCAAGAGTTATATCATCACTATTAGCCTTGTATTCATTACCATCTAGGTCAACAACTATATACTTATTATTTTCAAAGCCCTTAACCTTAACAGGATTTCCCCTCTTAATGGTAAATGACTTATTGCCATTCCTTAGAACCTTATCAGTGGTTGCAGTAGCCTTTGTAATAGTATCTGTCTTAACCTCTCTTAAGTCCTTAACATCAACTACACCAGTTATTCCATCCTCTGTTTTAAATACCCCACTCTTATCATCTAAATAAACAGCATCTACAACTTCTCCCTTTCTTAACTTCCTAAAAGTTGTATTATCTTGTTGGTTTTTTATGTCTGTATTTTTCTTAACTTCATATGTAAATGCAGATCTACCCTCTTTTATCATACTTTCTTTAGGTACCTCTATGTTACTAGCCTTTCCCTTAACTAAAAAATTATCCTCTGTTTCTTTTATGATCTCTACTTTATCTCCTGTATCAAAACTTCCATCATTTCCCTTAAATGCTTTTACAAAAACTCCAGTATCCCTAAAGCTCATAACTCCTACTAACAATAAGACTACCAACTTTGTAAACTTCTGACTTTTATTTTTCACTAAAACACACTCCTAACAATATGTCTTTTTTCTAGTTCTCAATATTTACTGTTACAATTATAAGTCAAGTGACTTTATTTTGCAAGTTATATGAATTTTTCCAAAATAAAAACTAGTTATATAATAGTATATAACTAGTTTTCAGAAAATATTTCATATTCTTAATATGGCTCTACATGTATCATACAATGTTTAACACACTGTATTTTTCCCTCAATTTCATCATGGACCTTTTCAGCTATATTATGTCCTTCCTTCACTGTTATATTTCCATCTACAGCTATATCCATATCAACATATATTCTATTTCCAAATGTCCTAGTCTTTAAAGAGTTTATCTTTTTAACCCCTTCAACCCCTAAACTGGCATATTTTATTTTCTCAATAACCTCATCATCTGCTGCCTCATCCACTAGCTGGCTAATAGACTTTAAATACAGGTCTATTCCAACTTTTATAACTAAAATAGATACAACTAACCCTGCTATTGGATCAAGGGCAGGAAAGCCTATTCTAGCCCCTAAGATTCCTATAAATGTACCTATGGAAGAAAGGGCATCTGACCTATGGTGCCAAGCGTCTGCCTCCATTGAAGTACTATTTATTTCCTTGGCAGCCCTAATAGTATACCTATACATTAGCTCCTTGGTAAGAATTGAAAAAACAGCCGCATATAAGGCTAATTTACCTGGTGTAGCTAGGTTACCTTCCCTTAAAGTTTTTATAGCCTCATAGCCTATCATAACCCCTGTAAGAACCAAGATTATACTAAGAAGCTTGGCAAATACAGACTCAAATTTTTCATGCCCATAAGGATGGTTACTATCTGCTTTTTTAGAAGATATCCTTATGCCAAATAAAACAATCACAGTAGTTCCCACATCTGAAACTGTATGTACTCCATCTGCTAGCATGGCACTACTTTTTCCAACTAGCCCCGCTACAATTTTAATAAGGGCTAGGACCATATTTATAAGTATAGTAACCAAGGATACTTTTTTGGCTACTTTGTAAGTATCAGTTTTACTAGCCATATTTTTATTATCTTTCATCTCTAACTCCTAACTTGTCTTATATAGATATTTATAATTAATTCCTAAATAATTATACCCTATATCTAGAACTATTAACTTCAGATATCTTTATATAATTTATAATTATAGATAAAAAAATACAACCTAATTTATAAGGTTGTATCCATATATCTTTTTAAAATTAGAGCAAATCTATAAGCCGTGTTCTGTTTAAATAGTCATCTATCTAAGCTCTCCTGTTACCAAAAGAGTCATGCGACCTACCATTTTGAATCATAGCAAGGCTACTATGTTGTATATTCTATTTTGGTCTTGCTCCAGATGGGGTTTACAGAGCCATTTAGTCGCCTAAATGCTGGTGAGCTCTTACCTCACCTTTCCACCCTTACCTAAAAATTTAGGCGGTATCTTTCTGTTGCACTATCCTTAGGGTCGCCCCCACTGGACGTTATCCAGCATCTTGCCTTGAGGAGCACGGACTTTCCTCATGTATCTTAATACACGCGACTATTCAACTTACTCTAACCACTAAATGATTATACCATATTTTCCCTATTAATACAAAAAATTTTAATATATTTTATAAAGAGGGCTTGGGTATTTATAAGTTTTTATTTTTAAATTTTTATTTAATTTTTCCAATCTTATTCCTATATCTTCTAAAATTAGTTTCTCCGTATGGAAGTGTCCCCCATCAATCAAGGCCAAGCCTAATTTTTCAGCTAATTGCCCATCATGGTACTTTATATCACCAGTTATTAGGAGGTCTGCACCTTCTCTTTTAGCCTGGCTTATAAATGAACTTCCACTTCCCCCTACTATGGCTAGACTACTTATTTTCTTACCTATGTCCCCATATACAGTAAGGTGGTCTACACCTAGTTTTTCCTTAACCTTACCTATAAAGTCTCCCAGCTTTTGATCTTTAATCTTGCCAATTCTTCCATAGCCTATTTCTTCATCATCACCAGTTACTTCTAAGACCCTAGAATCTTCTAGTTCAAAAACCCTAGCAAGTTTATCATTAACTCCTCCTATTGCCTGGTCCAAATTAGTATGGGCAGCATAGAAAACCATATCATTTTTTATTATGTCCATAATAAGCCTACCATCATAAGACCTATTTGTAATGGACTTAAGCCCTGTGAAAATAAAGGGGTGGTGGCTGATTATCATATTACACTTATTTTCTACTGCAAACTTATAAACTCTTTCATCCAAGTCTAAGGCCAAGACCACACCTGTTACTTCTAAGTCTTCCCTACCTAGTTGAAATCCTACATTATCCCAGTCTTCTGCTAAAAACTCCGGTGCCCACCTATCCATATACTCCATTATTTCTCTAGCTTTCAATTTCTACTAGCACCTCCTTATATTTTTTTATCTTATCCTGAAGCTCCTTAATTCTTGCCCCAACCTTGTCGCTATCCTTGTCTCCTAAACTTTCCAGTATATTTTCTGAATAGTCCAGTTTATGCCTTACATACTCTTCTAGTAAGGGATGCTTTTTTTCTATTAAATCCCTAGGGATTTCTAAGTTAAACTCTGACCATTTTGGCTCTATCCCAGTCTTAGCATTAATTATTTCATAATATTTTCCATCCTCTTTTAAAAGTTTGTTCTCAACTATAGTAAAACCATTATCTAAAAGATATTCCCTAAGTTCCTTAGCTCCAATCATAGGCTGAAGTATAAAGTTATTAATACTCTTAGTTAACTTCCAATTTTTGTCTAAAATATCTTTTATTAATATCCCCCCCATACCTGCAATTATAACAGTATCTATTTCAAAGGGTTTTATAACTTCTAAACCATTACCTAATCTTGTATCAATCTTATCTTCTAGACCTTTAGATTTAACATAGTCTATAATTTTCTTCAAAGATCCCTTGGAGATATCACTTCCTATAACTTTTTTTGCAATACCTTCTTCAATTAAATATACAGGTATGTAACCATGGTCAGTACCAATATCTCCTACAATTGCATTTTGCTTTACTAAACTTGCTATTTCCAATAACCTCTTAGACTTCATAATCCACCTCAACTCTATATATTAAATAAAGATTCGCTTAAGCGAATCTTTATTCTAAGAAATCTTTTAATTTTTTACTCCTACTAGGGTGGCGGAGTTTCCTAAGAGCCTTAGCCTCTATTTGCCTAATTCTCTCACGAGTAACATCAAACTCCTTACCAACTTCTTCCAAAGTTCTAGGCTTACCATCATCTAAACCAAATCTTAGCCTTAAAACTTTTTGCTCCCTAGGAGTTAAACTATCTAATACACCAATTAGTTCCTCCCTTAGCATTGTAAAGGTTGCTGCCTCTGAAGGAGCTAAAACATCATCATCTGGAATAAAATCACCAAGGTGACTATCCTCTTCCTCCCCTATTGGAGTTTCTAAGGAAACAGGTTCCTGGGCAATTTTCATTATCTCCCTGACTCTTTCAACATCCAAGTCCATTTCCTTGCCAATTTCCTCAGGCGTAGCCTCTCTTCCTAGCTCTTGTACAAGTTGCCTTTGTACCCTAACTAGTTTATTAATAGTTTCTACCATATGAACAGGTATCCTTATAGTCCTTGCTTGGTCAGCTATAGATCTTGTTATAGCCTGCCTAATCCACCATGTTGCATAGGTACTAAACTTGTAGCCCTTAGTATAGTCAAATTTTTCAACAGCCTTCATTAAACCTAGGTTACCCTCTTGTATCAGGTCTAAAAACAACATACCCCTACCAACATACCTTTTTGCTATACTTACAACTAGTCTTAGGTTGGCCTCTGCAAGTTCCCTTTTAGCCGATTCATCTCCAACTTCCATCCTCTTGGCAATCTCTACTTCTTCCTCTGCTGTTAATAAGTCCACCTTACCAATTTCTTTTAAGTACATCCTAACTGGGTCATCAACAGTTATCCCCTTTGGTACTGACAAGTCTTCTTCCTTGTCTTCCTCGTGGTCTTCCTCTTCTATCTCAACTTTTTCACCTATTACCTCTATATCTGACTCATCTAAAAACTCATATATCTCATCTATCTGGTCTGAAGTTAAATCTATTTTTTCAAGGGAATCCATGATTTCATCATAACTTAAAGAACCTTCTTCTCTTCCTTTAGCTAATAGTTTTCGAATAGCATTTTGCTTCATTTCTTTTTCTTTTTTATTTAATTTCTTATCAGACAAGCACTTTACCCCCTATCCTTATTTCTCAGTTTATCCAATTCTGAGTTCAATCTTAAAAGTTCATCTAAAAGTTCCTTAGATTTTTCATAATCTATATTCTCTTCCTTATCTATCTCCTTAATCTTATTACTAACAAATACCCTCCTACTATCAAGCTTATTAATTTTTAAAGTGCAAACTAAGTCCTCTATCGCCTTACTAATATTGTTAGAAGCATAGGTAACCTCATCTTCTAAAATCTGAGTTACTATACCCCTATCCAAATTAGACCCACTCTGCATTATATCATAAATCCTTCTTTTTTCTAAATAATCTTCTAGCTTATATATATTTTTTATAATTTTTATAATTTCAATACATGTTTCATTTTGAAAATAGGAGAAAATTTCCATAGCTTCGATTAAGTCATAGTAGTCCTTATCTAAAACCATTAATTTTATAAGTTCAATTTCGGCAGTTAAATCTGCCCTTTGAAGTTGGTCCACCTTAGGTTTTATATAAGTTTTTTCTTTATTTACATAGGTCTTTTTTAAAGTTTTAGCCCTTGTAACCTCTGTTTTTATAGCATCTTCATCTATATTAAGATCCTTGGATAATTTCTTAATATAAACGTCTTGCTCAATAGGATTTTTAAGTAGCCTAAGCTCCTTGGATATTTCCTTAGTAAAGGCAATTTTCCCATCTATATCTCCTAGGTCATACCTATCCTTATTAACCTTAATCTTAAAGTCCATAAAATTCAAGGCCTCTTCCATAACCTTTAAAAAATCCTTCTTAGTATGGTTAGTAAAATATTCGTCTGGATCCTTACTAGTTCCAAGAGAAACTATGTAAGGTTTTATATCTTCAGCCAAAAGTATTTCTATCGCCTTATTAGTAGCTTTAACTCCAGCCAAGTCACTATCATAACATATATATACCTTTTCGCCATATCTCTTTAACAACTTGGCTTGCATACTTGTAAGAGCCGTTCCTAGGCTGGCAACTCCAGAATATATTCCATTTTTAAACAAGGATATAACATCCATATAACCCTCTACTAATATTATACTTTCCCTATTTGAGTACTTATCTAACATATTTAGGCCATAAAGATTATTTCCCTTATTAAAAACTAAGGTTTCCTTAGAGTTTAAATACTTAGGCATAGAATCATCTAAGACCCTTCCACCAAACCCTATAACCCTTGACTTGGTATCTATTATAGGAAAAATAAGCCTATTCCTAAACTTATCATAGTAGCCCTTACCATTTTTCCTCTTGCCAACCAAGCCTAAATCTTCCATTTCTTGGTCCTTATACCCCTTGGACCTAAGATGGTTATAAAGGTCTTCCCAAGAGTCCTCTGCGTATCCTAGGCCAAATTTCCTAGCCAAACCATAGCTAATTTTCCTATTTTCTAAATAATTTCTTGCCTGCCTATTTTTCATTAAATTATTTAAAAAATATTTAGCAGACTCCCTGTTTATTTCAAAATACCTTTTTCGCTGTTCCTGCCTTGTTATGTCCTCCTGGCTAGCCTCTTTTAACTCTACTCCTGCCTTGTCCGCTAAAAATTTAATTGACTCCTGAAAGTTAAGATTTTCCCTTTTCATTATAAATTCAAAAATATCTCCGCCTGCACCACAACCAAAGCAGTGAAAAAACTGGTTCTTATGAGAAACCGAAAAAGATGGTGTCTTCTCACTATGAAATGGGCATAAACCAACATAATTAGCCCCTGATTTTTTCAAGGGTAAGTATTGGTTTATAAGTTCTACAATGTCTATTTTCTCCCTTACTTCTTCAAGTATATTATCATCAATATAAGACAATTTAATCACCTTTTAATATTTATTCCAAGCTTGAGGTACAAAAATTTCCTTAAATTTATTAATCACAAATCTATCTGTCATTCCTGCAATATAATCACTTATTATATCTTCCATCTCAATGCCCTTAATATCTTTATATATTTCCAAATGGGACTTTGGTAAATCTCCAGATTCCATATAATACTTATACATTTCCTCTACCACATACTCTGCCTTCTTTTCTTGAGATTTTGCCTTCCCATCTAAGTAAACATTTTCAAACATAAACTTCCTAAGCTCATTTGTGTAAAAATTTATTTTTTCACTCATTAAAATTTCATTTTTATTATAACTATTTTCTATTAGGTCTAAAATCATCCTATTAATCCTTTCACTATGGCTTAGGCCTAAATTTTCCAAAATATCCCTGGGTATATCTTCAAGACTTATAATCCCACCCCTAATAGCATCATCTATATCATGGTTGATATAGGCTATCCCATCTGCCCATCTTACTAGTTTTCCCTCTAAAGTTTTAGGTTGGTTTTTACCAGAATGGTTTAAAATTCCATCCCTAACTTCAAAAGTTAAATTAAGGCCATTCCTACCTGGCCTATGTTCAAGTAAATCAACTACCCTTAAGGACTGTTCATTATGGTTAAACCCTTGAGAATGTAGCCTGGCTAAGACTCTTTCTCCAGTATGTCCAAAGGGTGTATGGCCTAGGTCATGGCCAAGTGCTATGGCTTCTATTAGGTCCTCATTAAGCCCTAAAGCCCTGCCTATAGTCCTAGCAACCTGGCTAACTTCTAAGGTGTGGGTTAATCTTGTCCTAAAATGATCTCCTTCAGGTGCTATGAATACTTGTGTCTTATGCTTTAACCTTCTAAAGGCCTTAGAGTGGAGTATCCTATCCCTATCTCTTTGATAGTCAGTCCTAATACTACATTTTTCTTCCAAGACCTCCCTACCTCTAGAATCTTTGCTTAAAGCAGCATATTGGGATAAAATTTTTGTCTCTTTATTCTCAATATCAATTCTCATATTCATATTATACCCCTCTTATTTATTTATATTTATAAGTTATAATATCTAAATAAAAATAGAAGTGTAAACACTTCTATTTTTCATATTCTTTCATATTATCTATTATAATACCAGCTGTTTCTTCTATAGCCTTATTTGAAACATCTATAACCATACAACCTAGCCTATCCATAATATCCCTAGAATACTTTAACTCTTCCTCTATTCTCTTTGTGTCAGCATAATTAGCCCCATTATTCAAGCCTAAGGCCTTAAGTCTTTCCTCTCTTATTTTGTTTATTTTTTCCGTTGTAGATATAAGACCCACGATTTTCCTCTTATCTTTTCTAAACAATTCTACTGGAGGTTCAACTTCTGGGACCAAAGGAATATTAGCCACCTTATAATTTTTATGTGCTAGATACATAGATAGGGGTGTCTTAGATGTTCTGGAAATACCAACTAAAACTATGTCAGCCTCTTTTATCCCCCTAGAATTTTTACCATCGTCATTCTTAACAGCAAATTCTACAGCTGCTACTTTTTTAAAATAGTTTTCATCTAACTTCCTTATTAATCCAGATTCTCTCTTAGGCTCTATTTCCAAAACTTGGGAAATAGCATCCATAGCTGGAGTCATAAGGTCAACTGCTGGGATTTTATATTCCTTACCCATTTTAACAATATAGTCCCTAAGTTCTTCAATTACAATAGTAAAGATAATAATGCTATCCTCCCTACTTGCTTCTTGAAATATTTCAAGAACCTGGTCCTTAGTTGTTATATATGGGAACTTTCTAACATCATCAAACTCTAAATTAAATTGGCTAAGAGCTGCACGAGAAAGCATTTCACCAGTTTCACCTATGGAATCTGAGATTACATAGACTACTATATCTTTTTTCATAGTTCACTCCCTCCTACTTTTCCTTGCCCAACTCAACAAATAATCTTGTAATAGTAGTTTTAGTTACCCTTCCTACTATTTTTAGCCCATCATCTTCCTCTTCAATTACAGGCAAGCCATCTACCTCATGTTCAATAAGCTTATTTGCTGCATCTAGTATATTATCCTCTGCTTTTATAGTAACCAAATTAGGCATCCTAGTCATAGCCATTCCTACAGGTATCTTATTTAGGTCCATTCCACCCATAGAACTTTTAAGCAGGTCCTTCCTAGAAACCACTCCTGATAAATAACCCTTATCTGTTACAAAAATAGAACTAATGTCTTCTAAAAACATCAATACAATTGCATCATAAAGGCTTTTTTTCTCATCTATAACTATAGGCACAGCCTGGACTTCTGAAACCTTTATCTTCTTTATAGCTTCAGAAATATAGCTATAACCAGTCTTACCTGTATACAAATAGCCAACCTTTGGCCTTGCATCTAATATATCTGCCATTGTTAAAATTGAAAGGTCTGGCCTAATTGTAGACCTAGTTAACTTTAATTTTTCAGCAATCTCCCTAGATGTAATTGGTTCATTATTCTTTACAATTTCTATTATTTTTTCTTGTCTTTCACTTAACTGGATAGTACTCACCACCTTATTTGTGAAAACTTATTATAAAACAATCTTAGATAAATCACATATACTCAAGGTTAAATCACCTATATTTTTAAGCAAAGCCAGCCTATTGTTCCTAATATCTTCATCATCAACCATAACCATAACATTTTCAAAGAAGTTATTTATTGGATTTTCTAGGTTGGATAGCTCATCAAGTGCCAGGTCATACTCATCTTGGTCTATAAGTTTTTCAACCAATGATTTTATAACTTCATATCTTGTGTATAGTTCTTTTTCTACATCATTAAATAGTTCTTCATTAACTTGGTTATTCTCAGCCTTAGCTGCCAAGTTCGCAACCCTGTTAAAGGCCTCTAATTTAGGTTCAACACCGTCATTTTCTAACCAAAGGCTAATCTTTTCAGACCTTATTTTCATCTCAGAAATATTATCTATACTACTTCCTACTACAGCATCAATAACATCATACCTAATCTTAAGGTCTTTAAAAATATTTCTTATCCTTGCATTAAAGAAGTCCCTAAGTTCATCTTTTACCTTATTAGAGTCAAAAGCTAAACCTTTTTTATCAACATATACATACAAGCTCGTTTCTATTACCTCAGATAGACTTAAGTTCAACCTCTTGTCTAAAATCATATTAATAATAGCCAGGGCCTGTCTCCTAAGTCCAAAAGGGTCTTGGGAACCTGTTGGTTTTATATCTAAAATAAACAAGCCACATATAGTATCTATCTTATCCGCTATACTAAGAACCAAGCCTGCTGTTGTAGTAGGTAGTTTATCTCCAGAAAATCTTGGTAGATAATGCTCCTCAATTGCTAGACTAACTATCTCATTTTCTCCTGATTTTTCAGCATACTCCCTACCCATTATACCTTGTAGCTCAGAAAATTCTCCTACCATACCAGTAACAAGGTCAGCCTTACAAAGTTCAGCAGCCCTAACAACATTACTACGAGTTTCCTCTCCTAATTCTAAGGTTGCGGAAATAGACTCTCCTAGCTCTTTTAACCTTTCAACTTTTTCCCTCATAGTTCCAAGTTTTTCTTGGAAGGTTAACTTATCCAACCTCTTAGCGTAGTCTTCAAGCTTTAATTTTAAGTCTTCCTCATAGAAAAATTTAGCATCTTCCAGCCTAGCACCTAGGACTCTTTCATTTCCCTTTGTTACCATATCTAAATGGTTGGAATCTCCATTCCTAACAGTTATAAAATAAGGCATTAACCTTCCCTTATCATCTAAAACTGGTAAATATCTTTGGTGCTCCTTCATAGGAGTTATTATAACTTCCTTTGGAAGATCTAAATATTCTGGCTTAATCTGCCCTATTAAAGGAGTCGGATACTCTACAATATTAGTAATTTCTTCAATTAACTCTTCATCATTGTCTAAGTTTCCACCACGCTCTTTTACTAATTTTTCTGCACCTATTATTATAATATCTTTTCTTTCTTCCCTATCAACAATAACATAGTTGTCCCTTAAAACCTTCTCATAATCATCTATATGGCTCAAAACTATATTATCTGAACCTAAGAACCTATGGCCACGAGTTATATTTGACACAGGGATATTTTCAAAATCAAAGTCCACTACCTGGTCATCTAAAATAGACATTATCCACCTAATTGGTCTTATAAACCTAAAGTTTCTTCCTCCCCACTTCATAGTCTTTGGGAAGTGAATGTTTTTAATTATATCTGGCAAAATCTTTGGAAGAATCAGCTTAACATCTTGCCCTTCCTTAACTATATTTGCATATACATACTCTTCACCATTTAGTTCCTTGATTATTACATCATCTATTGTTATACCCTGTCCCCTCATAAATCCCTCTAGGGCCTTAGAAGGGTTATTTTCTTCATCAAAGGCTATTTTCTTAGAAGGCCCCTTAACTAATTCCTTCAAGTCCTTTTGTCTCTCATCCATACCATTAATTATTAGGGTAAGTCTTCTTGGCGTAGAATACTTAGTAATAGACTCATAAGAAATTCTCTCTTCATCTAAATACTTCTTTGCATTTTTTTCTAGTTGGTTTAAGGCATCTAATAAAAGCCTTGCAGGAATTTCCTCAACCCCAACTTCCAATAAATATTTACTCATTTGTCTCAGCCTCCTTTTTAAGTAGAGGATAGCCTAGCTCTTTCCTATGTTCTAAGTGAGCTGCTGCTACCTTTCTTGCTAAATTCCTAACCCTACCTATATAGTGAGTTCTTTCAGAAACTGATATGGCCCCTCTAGCATCAAGTACATTAAATGTATGGGAGCATTTTAAAACATAGTCATATCCTGGAAGGACAAGACCCTTATCTATAGTATCATTGGCTTCAGCCTCATATATTTCAAATAATTTTTTAAGCCTATCTACATTGGCATATTCAAAACTATAGGCAGAATGTTCATATTCTCCATTTTTAAATATATCCCCGTAAGTAAACTCTTCATTCCATTTTATATCATATATATTATCTACATCCTGGATATACATAGCAATTCTTTCCAGGCCGTAAGTTAGTTCTGCAGACTCTAAATCACAAGCTATTCCTCCAACCTGTTGGAAGTAGGTGTATTGTGTGATTTCCATCCCATCTAACCACACTTCCCAGCCTAGTCCCCAGGCTCCTAAGGTTGGTGCTTCCCAGTTGTCCTCAACAAACCTTATATCATGTTCCAAGGGATCTATTCCTATAGCCTTTAAACTATTTAAGTAAATCTCTTGTATATTTGCTGGTGATGGTTTTAATATTACCTGTAATTGGTGATGTTGGTAAACCCTGTTTGGATTTTCCCCATACCTACCATCTGCTGGCCTTCTAGAAGGCTCTATATAAACAACCTTCCAAGGTTCTGGTCCAAGCGCTCTTAAAAAAGTATGTGGGTTCATTGTTCCAGCACCTACTTCTGTATCATAGGGTTCAAGTCTTATACAACCTTGATTTCCCCAATATTCTTGTAGTTTCAGCATCATATCCTGAAAATACATATAATCCCTCCTTATAAGTCTGTCATACAAAAAGCCACTTCCTATTTGGAAGGGCCCTATATTAATCTATGACATCAAAATATCCTTTTACCTAATTTATCAAAGATATATTTAATTGTCAAACCCTATAACTCTTAATATATCAATGACTTAAGGCATTTTTAAATTATAGTTTCTAAAAATACTAGGGAGTTAAACTTCTTCCTCTCTATACTATAAAGAATATAATCAACCATTAGACTATGTCCATTATAAAAGTCTTCCCTACTACCTTCTATCTTTTTTAATTCTTCTAAAGAAGAATATAAAGCCTTATATATTATAACATATATTTCTTCATTTATGAGGATAGAATCCCTATCTAGGCTAAAACAATTTTCACAAACCAAGCCCCCATTTTCAAGGCTAAATTTAATCCTCTTAAATTTACTTGACCCACAATTAAGGCAAGTTTCTAAGTGTGGCCTATAGCCTAAAAAAGAAATAAACTTTAATTCGTATCCTAAAATTAGTTTTATATATTCTTCCTTAGTTTCGCTTAGGACCTCCAAGCCCTTCTTTAGAAGCCTATATAAGGTTTCATTTTCCTGTTCTAAGGGAACAGACTTTTCCATAAGTTCAAGCAAATAATAGCCATAAATAACCCTTTCAAAGTCTTCTCTTATATCATAAAAAGAGTTTATTAAATCAGCATCTAAAATATAATAAAAATTCTTCCCTCTCCTAAGCTGAAATTCATTTAAGGAGAAAACTTGAGTATTGGCTATATATTTAGACTTAGGATTATAAGCCCCCTTCACCATAACAGAAATTTTACCTAGCTTTTCTGTATATATACTAAGAATTTTACTTGTTTCGCCATATTTAATTTCCTTTAAAACAATTCCTTCTGTCTTTATCATCTTATCCCCATTTATTTATATCCAAAGTACTTAACTTTTCCTTCCTTTTCTCTCCAATTCTTCTCAACCTTAACCCATAGCTGTAGGTTGACCTTAGTGTCTAGCAAGTTTTCTATATCTTCTCTTGCAGCCTGGCCAATTTTTTTAAGCATCTTGCCACCCTTGCCAATTACCATCCCCTTGTGGGATTCTTTTTCACAATAAATATTGGCATCTACATCTACCAGGGCCTTCTTATCCCTCTTCCTCATTTTTTCAACCGATACATATATTCCGTGAGGCAGTTCTTCATCTAAAAACAATAGGGCCTTTTCCCTAATAATTTCTGATACTATAAACCTTTCCGGTTGGTCTGTTATCATATCATCCGGAAAATACTGCGGTCCTTCTGGTAGGATATATTTTATGGCTTCAATATACTTATCTATATTTTCATCATTTAAGGCAGATATTGGAATAATTGCCTTAAATAAGTCCATTTTTTCAAATTTTTCTACTAGACTAGCCAAGTCCCCCTTAGAAAGTTGATCTATTTTATTAATAACTAAAATTATAGGTGTAGAGATTTTTTTTAAAGTCTTTAAAATCTCACTATCCATAGCACCAATTTGCATACTTTCATCTACCATATAAGTCACAACATCTACTTCTTCCAAGGTGTTTTTAGATACTTTTAGCATATATTCACCTAGGGCATTTTTAGGATTTTGCATACCCGGTGTATCTAAAAATACTATTTGGGAATCATCCTCTGTATATACTAGCTGTATTTGGTTTCTTGTTGTTTGTGGCTTATTGGATATAATTGAAAGTTTTTCTCCAATAACCTTATTTAAAAGCGTTGACTTACCTACATTCGGCCTACCTACTACTGTTACAAATCCTGATTTATACATCTACTTCCTCCTTATTTAAATCATCTGGTCCAAAACTATATGGAAGTATTTCATCCATTGTAAATATTTTATAATCATCTACAGAATTGGCTATGATTATTTCTGCATTTTTTCCAAATTCCCTAATTACCTGCCTACAAACCCCGCAAGGAAAGGTATCTATATTGTCCCCTACAACTGCTATTTTATCTATTTTTCTATGGCCTTCTGAAATAGCCTTAAATATGGCTGTCCTCTCTGCACATATAGTTGGCGAATAAGAAGCAACTTCTATATTACATCCTGTATATATCTTCCCTCCTGCCAAGACAGCCGCCCCAACATTAAAGTTAGAATACGGTGTATAGGCCATTTCTTTCCCTTCCAGGGCTTTTTTTATAAGTTCTTCTATCATTTTCTTCCTCCTAGTTTCCAAGCTTATATATTAAAACTCCAACTACCATTCCAAGTAAGGCCCCCATAACAACCTCAAAAACACTATGTATCTTGCCTTCTATCCTACTTTCTCCTACTAGGGCTGCCATAAAAAAAGACAGGGTTCCAACTAGGGCATCTTCTGACATACAAGCTAATAAGGTCGCTAGGCAAAAAGATACAGCAGCATGTCCACTAACTGTTCCTCCTTGAAAGTGGGTTCCCCTCCCCCTATAAAATAAAGATTTTAAGCCTATTGTTAATATCACAACAACTAGTAGGGCTATAAAGGTTAAGTGTATAGGGGAAGCCTTAATCCTGACTATAATAATATTACTCAGGGTATTTATCCTCCCAAAAAACAAAACATAGCCAACTACTAGTGAATTTATTGCAGCTATTAAAACTGCTCCAGCAGAGATATCCTTGGCTAACTTGGCCAAGGGATGGTACTTGTCAGTAACTAAATCAACCACAGTTTCTATAGCTGTATTGAACATCTCTGCTATAAATACTAGGGATATTGAAAATAGTAGGACTAAAAACTCTACTTTATCAAAGTCAAAAAAAAGACTTAAAAAAACTACAAATAAGGCTATAAAGTAATGAATCTTCATATTTTTTTCTGTTTTAATAGCAGATAGAATCCCTGTTACTGCATAGTTAAAACTTTCAATAATATTCCTATTTTTCATATTTCCACCTATTTAAATATTTTTAGCCTCTTCATTATTTCCTTCTCTTTAGGCCTCATAACTTCCTTATCTTCTATTTCTATATGGTCATAGCCTAAAAGGTGTAACATACTGTGAACTGTCAGGTATACTAGTTCTCTTTGAAGACTATGGCCATAGTCTTCTGCTTGTTCCATAGCCCTCTCTACTGATATAACTATGTCCCCTAAAATTCTAGGAGTTATTTCAAAGTCTATTTCAAATTCATCTATACTAGGAAATGACAAGACATCTGTTGGCTTGTCTATATTTCTAAATTCCCTATTTAGCCTTTGAATTTCATCATTGTCTACAAAGGAAATACTAACCTCTACGTCTAAGTCCTGGGCTTCAAAGTTTAAAACTTCAGTTACTGCCCTTTGAATTTCACCTACTAGGTCTTGGCCTATCTTGACCTCTTGCCTATTATCTATTAAAATTTTTGGTTTTTCCATTTTTACCTTCATACCTTTCATATGCTTCTATTATCTTTTGAACTATATGGTGCCTAACTACATCCTGCTTAGTTAGGTATATAAAATCTATCCCCTTAACTCCTGTTAGGATTTTACCAATATTTTTAAGGCCTGAATTTGAGCCCTTTAAATCAACCTGGCTTACATCGCCTGTAACTATTAGCTTAGAATTATAGCCTATCCTAGTTAAGATCATTTTCATTTGCTCATTGGTTGTGTTTTGGGCCTCATCTAAAACTATATAGGCTGAATCTAGGGTTCTTCCTCTCATATAAGCAAGAGGAGCAATTTCTATAAGCCCTCTTGCCATATATTTTTTAAAGGAATCTACTCCTAATATATCAAAAAGGGCATCATATATTGGCCTTAGGTATGGGTCAACTTTTTCTTGGAGGTCTCCTGGTAAAAAACCTAACTTCTCTCCAGCTTCAACAGCAGGTCTTGTTAAGATTATCCTGCTGACTTCTTTATTTTTCAAGGCATTTGCAGCCATAGCTACTGCTAAATAAGTTTTTCCAGTACCTGCAGGCCCTATGCCAAAAACAACATAGTTTTTTCTAATTGCCTCAATATACCTTCTTTGCCCAAAAGTTTTAGGCCTTATTTCCCTTCCCTTAGCATTTTTGCAAATTGAATAGTTTAGGAAGTCCTTCATATCTATATTAGAGTTACTTATTAGTAGGTCTATGCTATACCTTATGTCTTGGCTATCAAGGATCTTCTTCTTATTTATAATATCTTCTAAGCTAAAAATCAACTTTTCCCCTAGGTCAACAAGCTCCTTTTCACCAACCAATTTCAAGGTATTGTCCTGAAGTTCTATGCTAATATCTAGTTCATCTCTTATTATCCCTATATTCCTATCAAAATCTCCATATAACTCTCTAATTACTAGGTCATCTAAGTTCTCAATATATCTTTCTACTATGCCCAAACTATTCCTCCTATTATCTTTTTCTTTTCTTTCTTTTGGCAACTGGCTCACTTAAGATTTCAGAAAAAATTAATCCATTTACTATTTCCTTTTTCATATAGTCCCTACTTATGTTTGTAGCAAGCCTTGTTTTTTCATCTTCTAACCTTATTCTCTCTTCCTCGGCCCTTCTTTTAAGCTGCCTCTTAGCCTCATCTTCCTTCCTAAGCTTCCTATTTATTTCATCTTTTTTCTTTATTTCACTAAGCTTATCCTCTACTTCTTCATTGACCTGGTTAGTCTCATTAAATACTCCAGATAAAAATATATCTAAGTTTTCTTTCCAGCTAGGCTTTTCTTCTCTAGGTCCAGGCCTATTTTTTTCAGTCTTATCTAAATCTTTTTTCCTTGTTTTATCGGACCTATCCCTACTAAAGAGAAATACAATAAATATTATAAATAATATTCTAAACACTAGGAACCACCTTCCTAATCTTCCTTATCTTCTGTTATACCTGAGATGGATTCTCTCATATCTGTATCTGCTAAGACATTTTTCATTTCATAATAATCCATAACTCCAATATTTCCATCTCTTAAAGCTTGGGCTAGGGCCAATGGCACCTCAGATTCTGCCTCTACAACCTTGGCCTTCATTGATTGAACTTCTGCCTTCATTTCCTGTTCCTTAGCAACAGCCATAGCCCTTCTTTCTTCAGCCTTGGCCTCTGCTATTTTTTTATCTGCATCAGCCTGGTCCATTTGTAGCTTGGCTCCAATATTTCTTCCTACATCAACATCAGCTATATCAATAGATAAGATTTCAAAAGCTGTACCTGAATCTAAGCCCCTAGATAGGACTGTTGAAGATATGGAGTCTGGATTTTCCAAAACATCTTCGTGGCTAGTAGAACTACCTATTGTAGTTACAATACCCTCTCCTACCCTGGCAATAATAGTTTCTTCTCCAGCTCCACCTACTAACCTATCTATATTTGCCCTAACTGTTACCTTGGCCTTGGCTATAACTTCTATACCATTTTTTGCAACAGCTGCTATTTCTGGTGTTTCTATTACCTTAGGATTTACGGAAAATTGTACAGCCTCTAAAACATTCCTCCCTGCTAAATCAATAGCTGCTGCCCTTTCAAACTCAAGGTCTATGTTGGCTCTTTGGGCTGCTATTAAGGCATCTATTAGCATATTAATATTTCCACCAGCCAAATAATGGGCCTCTAACTCATCAACTTCTACATCTAGACCAGCCTTAGTTGCCTTAATCATAGGCCTTATAATCCTAGATGGTGAAACCCTTCTTAACTTCATTCCCACTAGGGTAGATAGTTTAATTTTTACTCCTGAAAAATATGCTGTAACCCATAATCCTACTGGTATAAAACTAAAAAATAAAACTAGTAGAATAATTATTACTGGCATTATAAACATTAATTCCATACTACACTCTCCTAACTGTTATTTTGAACCCATCAACCTTAACCACAACAACTTTTTCACCCCGCTTGATAAATTCTCCACTTGTTATTGCATCTAACCTTTCCCCTCCTATTTCTATAAAACCTGATGGTCTAAGGTCAGTTAAGGCTATAGCCTCTTGGCCTAAATACTCTTTTTTTTCATCATTAGACACATATCCCTTTTCCTTGTCTAGCTTATTGTTTAAAACTATCCTAGATAAGCTTCCACTTTCCTTCATAAAATAGGCTATTATAAATCCTAGTCCCAAAGAAATAAGTCCCGCTATTAGTAGGTAAAGTCCCAGTAGCCAGTAGCTATCAACAAACGAATTTATAGCTATAGTCAACAATATTATACCACTAATTCCAGGAAGCCCAAACCCAGGAATTAGGACTTCTGCAATTATTAGTAACATTCCTGCAATTAAGACTATAAATGCTAAAACTTTTCCATATACCACCTGAGTAACCTCCTTTTGTTAAACCTGTCTTATGATATTTATACCCCTCTTAATATAGCTTATACAAAATATGTAAATTATAAGTATTTTCATATAATTTTGAATAAAATAATAAGTAACCTGAAAACAGGTTACTTAATCTATTAATTAAAATAATCTTTAACTATTTTATTAACCATAGACCCATCTGCACGCCCTTTAATCTTTGGCATTACAGAGCCCATGATTTTACCCATGTCCTTCATAGACCCAGCCTTAACTTCTTCAATAGCCCCAATGACTATTTTCTTAAGTTCTTCTTCTGTCAGTTGTTCTGGTAAGTATTTAAGTAATACTTCTATTTCCTTCTCACTAGATTCAACCAAGTCTAATCTATCACCTTTTTTAAACTCCTCTATAGAGTGGCGTCTTTCTTTTAATTCTTTATTAATTATGGTAAGTATCTCATCTTCTGTTAGTTCTTTTTTGTTGTCTACTTCCTCTTGTTTTATAGCTGCTCTTACCATTGTAATAGTATTCTTCCTAATAGTATCTTTGTTTTTCATGGAATCCTTTAAATCTTCCATTAGGATTTTTTTAAGGGACATAAATTCACCTTCTCACATAATAAAACTATTATATTCTTACTATTATTTATCTTTTCTTAGCTCTATGAGCACGTCTTCTAGCTTCTTCAGATTTTCTTTTTTTCTTTACGCTAGGTTTTTCATAATGTTTTCTTTTTCTAGCTTCGCCTATAATTCCAGCACGTGAACATTGTCTTCTAAATCTTTTTAACGCATTGTCTAATGACTCGTTATCGCCTACTTTTATTTCTGACATTTACTTTCCCCCCTCTCCACCACAAGAGTACTAAAATACTATTACCTACAAAAATACATATTACTAACCAATTATACAATATTCCTCCAGTATTTTCAACTATTTTTTAGCCTGGAGGCCATTGTAAATCTCTTCCACCTAAAAGGTGGTAGTGTATATGCCCAACAGTTTGTCCACCTTCAGCCCCACAATTGTTTACTAGCCTGTAACCATTGTCTAGGCCCTTTAATTTAGCTATGTCCTTTACCTTATTTAAAATATAGCCCATAAGTTCTATATGGCCATCTTCCATATGGTCTAAAGAAGGAATATGTTCCTTAGGTATTATAAGAACGTGGACAGGTGCAGCTGGATTTAAGTCTTCAAATACTAAAATTTTATCATCCTCGTATATAATATTACTTGGAATCTCCTTATTTACTATTTTGCAAAATATACAATCCACAACATCACCTCCTATATAGATATACTATACTATAAACTCACTAGCTTACCAACTAGTAATTCACCATCTAGGCTTAAAATTTTAACCCTTACAACCCTACCAATTATAGATTCATCATAGGGAAGCCTTACCCTTAAATAATTTGTAGTATACCCTTCTAAACTTTCAAGGTCTGAACTAGGTTCTATAAAAACTTCCATCTCCTTACCAATAAAGTTTTTAGCAAAATCTTGTATTTTTTTCTCCCCAAGCTCAATAAGCCTTGTAGACCTTTCATTTTGAATATTTCCATCTACCTGGTTTTTCATACTTGCAGCAGGGGTTCCCTCCCTCTTTGAGTACTTAAATACATGGAGCCTAGAAAATCCAACCTCTTCAACAAAGTCTAAACTCTCTTTAAATTCTTCCTCAGTCTCTCCAGGAAAGCCAACTATTATATCTGTAGTTATTCCACTATTAGGCATATATTTTCTAATTAAGTCTACTTTTTCTTTATACTCCCTAGTAGTATACTTCCTATTCATCCTTTCCAAAACAGTATCAGAACCTGATTGCAAGGATAGGTGGAAGTGGTCGCAAGCCTTCTTGCTCTCTAGTAAAACCTCCATAAACTCATCATCTATTAACCTTGGCTCCAAGGAACTAAACCTTATTCTTTCAATTCCATCAACTGTTGATATCTTCCTTATTAAATCCTTTAAGTCAACCTCTTCTGTAAAGTCTTTTCCATAGGATGCAACATGAATTCCAGTTAAAATTATTTCCTTAAAACCCTTGTCTCTTAAGTCCACAACTTCCTCATAAATATCCTCTAGCCCCCTACTCCTAATAGGCCCCCTAGCATAGGGAATTATACAGTAGGAGCAAAACTGGTTACAGCCATCTTGAATTTTTATATAGGCCCTGCTCATATCTGCCAAGTCATCTATTTTTATATCCTCAAATTCCTTATTATACTTAGCATCCTTGACTATATTAATCCTTATATTTTCTTCTATGGCCTTCTCACAAAGTTCTACAATATCTCCCCTATTAGAAGTTCCTATTATTACATCAACACCCTCAATACTTTCTATTTCCTCTGGAGAGGTTTGAGAATAACAACCCACAACAGCCACTAATGAGTTTTCATTTAACCTCTTAGCCCTTCTTATAAACTGCCTGGACTTCCTATCAGACATATTTGTAACTGTACAAGTATTTATAACATAAATATCCGCCACATCTTCTCCAGCAACTATATCGTATCCCTTATTTTTAAAGAGTTCTTCCATGGCCTCTGTTTCATATTGGTTTACCTTACAACCTAAGGTATGAAATCCTACTTTTTTCAAAAAATCACCCCTATATATCTCCCATTTCGTATAAAATTATTGCTGCAGTTACAAGACCTGCAGTCTCAGTTCTTAATATTCTTGGTCCAAGGCTTACACTTTTTCCCCCTAGTCCAATAATCTTTTCAACTTCTTCCCTTTCAAAACCACCTTCAGGTCCAATTATTATATTCATATTTTTAGACTCTAGGCCAGTTAAGTTTGACTTAAGAGAACTAGTCCTTTCTTCTTCATATGGTATGAATATATTTTCTTCGCCACTTAGGTCTTCAAGCATTTCCTTAAAGCTAATAATATCCCTAACCCTTGGTAGGACTTCTCTTTTACATTGTTTTCCAGCCTCATCAGCTATTTTTTGCCATCTTTCTAGCTTGGCTAACTTCTTTTTGCCATCTGTAATCTTGGCAACAGACCTACTAGTTTCGACTATTACAAACTCTGTTACCCCTATTTCCGTACCCTTTTGTATAACATATTCCATCCTAGTATTCCCTTTAATAAGCCCTTGGTAAAGCCTAATCTTAGTTTTAGGTTCATTACTTCCTTCTTTTTTTTCTAAAATACTTAAACAAGCCTCTTTATCAAAATAGTCCTTTATTTCACACAAGTAAACCTGGCCTGAGGCAACAACCTCTAGCCTATCTCCAAGGTCCAATCTTAGGACATTTTTCATATGTTTAAGGTCGCCACCAGTAATTATTATTTTCCCATCCTTAATTTGATCTTCTCCTACAAAAAACCTATTCATACTACCTCCTATAGTCTAGCCACTATACAGGCCCAAGAATTTTCCTGCTTAACTTCTAAAATTTTAAATCCTGCTTCTATCAATTTATTTTCAACTAGGCTAATTTTTTCTAAAATAATCCCAGAAGATATAAATATACCATCATCTTTTAAATATTTTTTAACATCAAAAACCATTCCTGCAATAATCTCTGCCATTATATTTGCAACTATAAGCTCTCTTTTCTCACTAACAGTCTTAAATAGGTCCCCCTCTTCTATTATAACCATATCTTCTAGGCCATTATTTTTAACATTTTCCTTGGCCACCTTAACTGCCATAGGATCAAAGTCAACACCTAAAACCTGGCTGGCACCTAACTTTCCTGCAACTATACCAAGAATTCCTGATCCAGTTCCAATATCATAAACCCTGTCTCCTGGTCTTATATGTTTTTCCAAGGCCTCAGTGCACATACTAGTTGTTTCATGGGTTCCTGTTCCAAAAGCCATACCTGGATCAATTTCAATAACCAAGTCACTAGGCTTTTCCTCATATTCCTCCCAGCTAGGTTTTATAACAACTCTCTCACCTATCCTGGTAGTCTTATAAAATTGTTTCCAGTTTTCTGACCAGTCCTTCTCCTCAACTTCTAAACTAGTAACCTCTATAGCCTGCTTACTATACCTTATATCCTTTAGGATTTTTTTTACTTCCTCTATTTTTTCCGCAGGCCTTTCTTCCTCAGAAAAATAAACCTTAATAGTTATCCTATCATCCTCTAAACTATCCATCTTTTTCTTTATAATTTCTTCATCTATATAATCCCAGTCTTCAGGTCTTTGGTCTAAGCTTTCCACCTGCCTAGGATCATCTATACTAAGTCCTTTTATATCTAGCATATACAACCTGCTTACAACCTCTTCTTCCAAGGCTTGTTCTATTTTTACTCCTATTTCTGTCCATTTCATCTTAACCACACCTTTCACATTCAAAACTATTATATATTAGACTTAGGTTATTGACTAGTTTAAATAAAAAAAACTAGGCCAAGCCTAGTTTTTAAGCAACTTATTATATTTATATCCCAAGTAAACTATATAGCCGTAGGCTACTGTTTTTGGTATCATTAACATCCCAACCAAGGGATAAGTACTAGCTAATAAGACTACTGGGGCGTAAAAAGCAAAAGATAGGAATATGGCTAGGTACATAGGGCTAAACACATCTTTTAATTTTGACTTCCTGTAAAATAAAATTATCATTATTATACCAATTATGGCAAAGGGAATATTCCTATAAATTGCAAAATCTAAGGGTTGCCTAAATTCTAGCCATTGGTTTTGTGGCATAAGCCCAAGGATAATCCTAATACCTGCCAGTCCTAGCATTATTTTGTCCAAACTCTTGTTTTCTTCCCCATAATAGTCCTTGTATATCCTATATAGGATTAGGTAAAATATAGTCATAGTTATAGATGTTACAGCCTTTCCAAAACCAAGTATACCCGCGTTGGCCTCAAAGCCTGTCCCATTTAAGGCATATACTCTCGGTATCAAGTGGAAAGAATCTCCCAAACCTAAGACTAGAGACATAAGTCCATAGTTTTTTGCCAGTTTATTTCTCCCTTTTCTCATTAAATATATCCCCATACCTATTGCAAATATTAAATAGCCTATATCAAATATGCTTTCTCCAATTCTTTGCATAAAATCACTCCTTTGAATTAAATACTCTTGTTAAAAACACCTCTAAAATCCCCAGGTCTTTTTTATTTCTTTTTAGCCTAGAAAAAATATTGTCTATCATATAATCTAGAAATTCTTCCCTACTGGAAATCTCCTCCACCTGTTTAAGCATAGGTCCATCACTATCTAAAAGTTCCCCTAGCTTACCCCTTAACTTGTCTAAGTGGTAGGCCATAGAACTATTGTTACTATTAGATAGCTCTCCTAAGTCCTTTGTTAAGAAACTATGAAATTCAGAGTAGTTTTCATATAGGAAAAAATAAGCCCTTTCTAGGCCTTCTATAAATCCTCTAGACCCTAAAATAACAGCATCTATTTTTTCATCTATTGCTAAATTCCAATATTTTTCAATAATAGCTTCAATTAAATCTTCCTTATCTTTAAAATAATAATAAACTGTCCCAACTGCTATTCCAGCTTTTTTTGCAAAAGACCTAATCGTTATCTTGGAAAATCCAACTTCCAAAGCCATCTCCAAGCCTATTAATAATAGGTCTTCCTTACTAGCCCTATCTCTTTTCATTTTTCCACCTACTTTTTTCATAAGGATACTGAACAGTGTTCAGTTTATACTTTTTTTATTATTTTGTCAATATTTTTCACAAAAAAAAGCCAAAATCTTTTTAGATTTTGGCTTTATAACTAATTTAATTTTTTATTTTTTTATAAGTTTAATTGTCCAGTCTGCTCCTGAGTAAACCTTATGAGTTTCTGAAAAATTGTCCATATTTAAGGCTACTGATACATTTAATAAACTATTTAAATATATCATTGGCTTTCCTTCTTCTACTTCTCCAAAGCTTTCAACATAAGGCATATCGCCCTTATAAACTTGCTTACCAGCCTTATAGATTTCTACTGTGAAAATATCCCCATATTTAGCCCCTAATTTCTCAAAAGTTGTATCTTCAATATTAGACCAAATATTTCCATACTGAATATCTAAAATTGGTATATTGCCCATTACTGTTTTACCTTCAATTTTTGACTTTTGATAAGGTATTTCCCTAACTTTTGCCTCTAGCTTAGGACCAACATCTTCCATTTTTAACTGGCCTGCAGCCAACCTAGCACCTACATAGGCAAAAATATCTCTTCCGTGGAAAGTATAAGACTTCTCAGAACCCTTTAACCTATTTTTTGTCTCATCTATTTTCCTAACTTCCTTAATACCTAAGTCTTCTGCAACTAAACCAAATAGGCCGTTATCTGGTCCAACAAAAAAGTGTCCACTTTTTGTTTCTACTACAACAGATTCCCTATCTGTTCCAACACCAGGGTCTACAACCCCTACAAAAACACTTCCCTTTGGCCAATAGCTTGCAGTTTGCTTAAACCTATAAGCCCCTTCCCAAATATCATAATTTGGTATTTCATGAGTTAAGTCGAAAATTTTAAGGTCTTTATCAACCCCAAATCCAACCCCCTTCATAGCTGATACAGCTCCATCTTTAAGGCCAAAGTCAGTCATTAAAACTAAGGCTGACTTATTATCTCCAGCCCTGGAAACCTTATTTAGGGGCAAGACTAAGGAGAATAATACTGCTAAAATTAAAACTAAGCTTATTACTTTAAAATTTTTCCTCTTAAACATAATTTCCCTCCTATTATTTAATATTATCTCTTATTGATATAATATCATAATTTTCAGAAAAATAGAAATATAAAAATTAAGCCCTAAAGCTTAATTTTTAAATGCATCTTTTATTTTTTCAAAAAATGTTTTTCTTTCATTCTTTGAATGTTCAACTGTAGCTTGGTCAAATTCTTTTAAAAGCCTCTCTTGCTCCTTGCTAAGTTTTTTAGGTACCATTATGTTTACTGTAAAATAAAGGTCGCCCCTGAAATCTCTACGGACATTTTTAACTCCTTGCCCTTCTAGCTTAAAAGTTTGGTTACTTTCTGTTCCTTTTGGAAGGTTAAACTTAGTTATCCCCTTTAAAGTAGGAACCTCAATTTCTCCCCCTAGGGCAGCCTGCCCAAATGTTATAGGAAGCTCTATAAATATATCGTCCCCATCCCTGTTGAAAATATTATCTTCCTCAACACTTATATAGATTATTAGGTCTCCATTTGGTCCACCATTGGAACCAGCCTCTCCCTCATTATAAATTATAATAGGGTCACCGTTATCTATCCCTTCAGGAACCTTAACTTTTATAGTCCTATTTTTTGTAACCTTGCCCCTACCCTTACATGTATCACATTTTTCTTCAATTATTTCACCAGTTCCATTACACATATCACATGTTCTAGTTGTCATACTTTGGCCTAAAATACTTTGTTTAATAACCCTTACATGACCAGTTCCTTCACATTTAGAACAAGTTTTTTTACTAGTCCCTGGTTTAGCACCACTGGCATCACAAGTTTCACAAGCCTCTGTCCTTCTAATTTGAACATCTTTGCTTACACCAAAAACAGCTTCTTCAAAGCTTAAGTGTAAGTGGTAGGCTATATCTTCACCTTTTCTTGGCCTATTATCTGGCCTCCTTGTAAAACCACTGGAAAAAATATCAAAAATATCAAAAATACCACCAAAATCATCAAAATTCATACCCCTGCCATTTAGTCCATCATGGCCATACCTATCATAAATACCCCTTTTCTCTTCATCAGATAAAATTTCATAGGCTTCTGTTGCCTCTTTAAATTTTTCCTCTGCCTCCTTATTGTTAGGGTTTAAGTCTGGATGGTAGGCCTTGGCCTTTTTCCTATAAGCACTTTTAATCTCACCCTTAGTAGCATTCCTTTCTATTTCTAAAACTTCATAATAATCTCTCTTTGACAAATGAGTCACCACCTATACTTTTAATCAAAATTATGAGCTAAATCAAAGATTTAGCTCATAATTTATTTATTGTTTATTGTTTTATTCTTGATTTACTCTTCTTCATCTTCATCAATTACTTCATAATCAGCATCAACTACATCATCTTGTGGCTGTTGTCCAGCTTGTTCTTGGCCAGCAGCTGCTTGTTTATAAAGATTTTCAGATACCTTTTGTAGGTTTTCTAATTCTTTTTTAATCTCATCTATATTATCACTTTCCTTAGCTTTTTTCAAATCCTCTAAGGCTTTTTCTATATCAGTCTTAATATTTTCTGGTAGTTTGTCCCCATTTTCATCTAATAATTGTTCAGTTTGATAGATTACACTATCTGCATCATTTTTAACCTGAACAGTTTCCATCCTCTTTTTATCTTCTTCAGCATATTTTTCTGCCTCTTTTACTTTTTCTTCTATTTCCTCATCAGACATCCTAGTAGAACCAGTTATAACTATACTTTGTTCATTTCCAGTTCCTAAGTCTTTTGCACTAACATTTACAATACCATTTGCATCTATATCAAAAGTAACTTCTATTTTAGGTTCTCCCCTTCTAGCAGGAGCAATACCTGATAATTGGAACCTATCTAAGGTTGTATTGTCTGCAGCCATTTGTCTTTCCCCTTGTAGAACATGGATATCTACAGAAGTTTGGTTATCAGAATATGTTGTAAAAGTTTCAGATTTCTTAGTTGGTATAGTTGTATTTCTTTCTATTAAAACTGTATTTATTCCACCTGCTGTTTCAATACCTAAAGATAAAGGTGTAACATCAAGAAGTAGTAAGTCCTTTACATCCCCTGATAAAACTCCCCCTTGGATAGCTGCTCCTAAGGCAACACATTCATCTGGGTTAATATCTTTTTGTGGGTCTTTTCCAACTAAAGCTTTAACAGCATCTTGTACTGCTGGAATCCTTGTAGATCCACCAACTAAGATTACCTTATCAATATCAGAAGCACTTAAACCAGCATCCTTTAAAGCATCCTTAACAGGCTCTAAAGATTCATCAACTAATTTCTTAGTAAGTTCATTAAACTTAGCCCTAGTAATATCCATATTTAAGTGTAATGGTCCAGAAGCTGTTGCCGTAATAAATGGTAGGTTAATGTTTGTGCTCATTGTAGTAGACAATTCTTTTTTAGCATCTTCAGCTGCTTCCTTAAGCCTTTGTAATGACATCTTATCAGCCTTTAAGTCTACACTATTTTCTTTTTTAAACTCTTCAGCTATATAGTCAACCAAAGCATTATCAAAATCGTCCCCACCAAGTTCATTGTTACCCCTAGTTGCCAGTACCTCAAAAACACCATCTCCAAGTTCAAGTATGGAAACATCAAAAGTACCTCCACCAAGGTCGAATACCATAATCTTATGTTGTCCTTCTTCCTTGTCCATTCCATAAGCTAAAGCAGCTGCAGTAGGTTCATTTATTATTCTTTCAACCTCTAAACCTGCAATTTGACCAGCATCTTTTGTAGCCTGTCTTTGGGCATCTGTAAAATAAGCTGGAACAGTAATAACTGCCTTAGATACCTTTTCTCCTAAATAAGATTCAACATCTGATTTGATTTTTTGTAGGATCATTGCTGAAATTTCTTCAGGTGATAAGTCCTTACCATCTATATTTTTTTTATAACTAGAACCCATTTGTCTTTTTATAGAACTAATAGTCCTATCTGGGTTAGTAATAGCTTGACGCTTAGCAGTTTCCCCAACTAACCTTTCCCCATCCTTAGTAAAAGCTACAACAGATGGAGTTGTTCTTTTTCCTTCTAAGTTTTGAATTATAGTAGGTTCTCCACCTTCCATAACTGCAACTGCTGAGTTTGTTGTACCTAAATCTATTCCTATAACTTTACTCATTTAAAATTCCCCCTATTTATTATAATTTCTAATATCCTAAATTTATAATTAAAAGTTATTTTGAAACCTTAACCATTGCAGGCCTAATTACCCTATCATTTATCTTATAGCCCTTTTGTAAGATTTCTATTACCTTATTTGCCTCTACACCATCTAATTCTTCTGCAAACACAGCATGGTGGTAGTTTGGATCAAAGTCTTGATCCAAGGCATCTATCTCTTCAATATTATTTTTTTCCATAACCCTAAGAAGCTCATCATAAATAAGAGCCACACCCTCAGAAAAAGGAGTCTTTTCATCATTTGACTCCAAGGCCCTTTCAAAATTATCTATACAGGGCAAAATATCCAGGGCAAACTTTTCAACAGCATACTCCATCGAAGATTTTTTAGCCTCTTCATTCCTCCTCTTAAAGTTCATGAAATCTGCTTGAAGTCTTAAAAGCTGATCCTTTAAATTAGCTATTTCATCATCCTTACAATTAGTAGCCTCTTTTTCATCTTCCATATCACTAGCTTCATTAACCTCTTCTATTTCATCTTCATTTATATCCTTGTTTTTATCCACCATCTAATCACCTCTTAATTTCTTCACTTTAACAGTTTCATAAGAACTTCACTTATATCACTAGAAAGATTATCTAAAACATTTATTAAATAAACATAATCCATCCTAGTAGGCCCTATAATTCCTATCTTACCCATAGTTTTATTTCCTAAATTATAATTAGTTATAATTAAACTACAATCTTTAATAGCCTCATAATTATTTTCACTACCTATAATTACATTTAAATCTTTATCATTATCCAAACCATTAAAAACTTCCAAAATTAACTGGTCATTTTCAATAAAGTCTATAAAATCCCTAGCCTTATCTAGGTCCCTATATTCAGGGAAGTCTAGTATCCTGGTTATCCCATCTGAATATATATCTATTTCCGATATATCTTCCAGAGATTTTTCTATATAAGGAAGGATATCTTTTAATATAGAACCTATAATATTCCTATCAAGTAGCCTCTCTTTGTTGGCCTTACTTGTTATTTCATCTATAGTATGGTCTATAAACATTTCATTTAAATAGTTAGATAGAATTATTAATTCATTATCTTCAAATTCCCTGTTAACCTTAAATAAAGAATTATTCACAACCCCAGAAGAATTTAAAACCACCATTAAAACCCTATTATCTCCAACATTAATAAGCTGGATATGTTTCAATCTTAACTTATTAATCTCAGGAGTCATAGCAAGAGCAGTATAGCTAGTTAGTTTAGTTAAAATCCTGGCAGAATTCTTAATTATATCTTCTATCCTATCTGAGTTTTCATATAGGGACTCCTTAACCCTTTCGTTTTTCTCTAACCTTTTGCCATTATTAGTTTTTAATAATTCATTTACATATAATCTATATGCCTTGTCAGAAGGGATCCTCCCTGCTGAAGAATGAGGCTTTGTTAAATATCCCCTTTCTTCTAAATCCGACATTTCATTCCTTATGGTCGCTGCACTAACACCTAAGTCGTATTCTTTTGATATAGTCCTAGAACCTATTGGCTCTGCTGAAATTAAATGTGAATTTATTATTGCATATAGAACCTTTAGTTTTCTATCATCTAACATTTTTATCACCCCACGGACTATATTAGATGTTTGTTAGCACTCTTTTATACCGAGTGCTAATGCCTACATAAATAATGTAACACTTTTTTTATTACTTGTCAAATATTTTTATCTACTTTTTTAAGTAAATTCAAGTACAATAAGAATATTGCTAATTAAGCAGAATTATTATAGAATATGTTTAGTAATATTTTTATTATTCAGAAAATTAAGGGAGGTATATTAATGAAAGAAAAAATTTTATCAGAAATTAATAATATTAAAGAAGAACTAATTGATTTAAGTACCTATATTTATCAAAACCCAGAATTAGGATTTGAAGAATTCAAATCTTCAAAGGCCCATATAGATTTGCTTAAAAATTATGGATTTGAAGTTGAAGAAAATTACTTGAACTACGAAACAGCTTTTAAGGCAGTATATAATAGCAATAAACCAGGACCTACTATTGCTTTTTTAGTAGAATTTGATGCCCTTCCTGGTATAGGCCATGGTTGTGGCCATAATATACTAGGAACTACTAGTACAGGAGCTGGAATAGTCCTTAAAAATTTAATGGACCAGCTTGGAGGGAAAATATATGTCCTAGGCTCTCCTGCAGAAGAAACCAGTGGAGTGAAAGTAGATATGGCAGAATCGGGAACATTTGATGATGTTGATATAGCTATGATGGCCCATCCTGATTCAAATAATAGGAGGAGTGGTGCTTCCCTAGACCTTTATCCTATTGAGTTTACTTTTAAAGGCAAAACTTCCCATGCTTCCTCTGCTCCTGAAGAAGGAATTAATGCCCTTGATGCTTGTATTCAAACTTTTAATAATATTAATGCTCTTAGGGAGCACTTAGACCAAACTACAAGGATTCATGGTATTATAAAAGAGGGAGGAGAGGCAGCAAATGTTGTGCCAGATAAGGCAGTTGCCCAGTTTTATATAAGAACTCCTAAGTTAGGCTATATGGATATCTTAAAAGAAAAGGTTATAAACTGTGCCAAGGCTGGTGCCCTAGCAACAGGATGTGAATTAGAAATGAGAAACTACGAAAAGCCTTACAAGGCAATGGTTACCAACCAAACTCTTTCCGACTTGTTTAACGATAACTTCATAGAAGCAGGAGCTACAAATATAATGGAAAGTGAACTAGGCGGTTCCATTGATATGGGTGATGTTAGTCAAGTTTGCCCAGCTATCCATCCCTACTTCTCTATCTCTAATGAATATGTTACACCCCACTCAAGAGAATTTGCTGCAAAAACACTAGAAGAAACAGCCTTTAATGGGATGGAAAAAACCATTTATGCCCTAGTTAAAACTTCTATAGATGTTATAAATAATCCAGATATCCTGGAAAAAATAAAAGATGAGTTTAATAGTAAGATAAAATAAAAAAGAGCCCTAGGGCTCTTTTTTATACTTTTAATTTAATATGGTCCATAGTTAATTGCTGATGCAATTGCCAAGAAAACACATCCTAACAAGGTCCAGATAACCATAAGCTTCCAAATAAACTTAACCCAGTCTTCATAGTCAATGTTTGCAACTGATAGGGCTGCAAGTAAAGAACCACCTGTTGGGATTATAGAGTTTGAAATACCATCTCCTAATTGGAAGGCTAAAACTGCTGTTTGCCTTGTAATTCCAACTATATCTGAAATAGGTGTCATTATAGGCATTGTTGTTGAAGCCTGGCCTGAACCTGATGGTATAAAGAAGTTTAAGGCAGATTGTAATAAGAACATCACCACTGCTGTAATCTGTTTTGGCATTTCTCTTATTATTTCTGCAACTCCACTAACTATTGTATAAAGAATAGCGCCATCATTTAATACAACTAAAATACTACGAGCTATACCAACTATTAAAGCCCCCATAGTTATATCTTTTGCACCTTCTATAAAGGTAATGGCCATTTTACTTGGTGCTATCTTGGCAACTATACCAGATAATAAGGCCATTCCTAGGAATAGGGCACTTATTTCATCTATATACCAGCCTAGTTTAAATACACCAAATACTAACAAAGCAATTCCTGATACAAATATAAGAAGTACTAATATATGTACTGTTTTAACCTCTTTAATTTGATCTAAGTCTAATTTTTCGTGTTTCTCTTTCTCTTCTAGTTCTGCAACATAGCTTAAGGAAGGATCTTTTTCCACCTTATTAGCATACCTCTGAATATAAATTATAGTTGTCACTAAGTAAACTGCCCATATTATAAGCCTGAAGCCTATTCCTGAAAACATTGGAACTTCAGCTATTTCTTGAGCAACTCCTACTGTGAAAGGATTCATAAAACCTGAAACAAATCCTACTGCTGCCCCTGAAAATATTATGGCTGTACCAACCAAGGCATCATAACCTAAACTCCTGGCCAGGGCTATTCCTATTGGAACAAATATTATAGTTTCTTCTGATAAACCTACTGTACCGCCTAGAACTGAAAAAGCTAAGACTATTACTGGAATTAATAATTTTTTCTTATTCTGGAGTTTTTTTGCTAGGTTATTAACGCCAACTTCCATTGCTCCTGTAGCATTAATAATATTAAAAGAACCTCCAATTATGAAGATGAAAAATATTATTCCTGAGGATTCCTGCATCCCCCTTGTAAGAGATGTTAAAAATTGTAAAGGAGTAACCTTTTGGTTCTCAATGTGGTGAAATGAATCTGCATCTACGACTTGTCTTCCATCAACTTCAATCATATCATACTCTCCTGAAGGTACAATATAACTAAGTAAACTTACAATTAAAGTAATACTAATTAGGATGACAAACGTGTGTGGTACTTTTCTTTTGACTTTTGTTTTTTCCAAATCTCTCGCCCCCTGAAATTTTTTTGTTACCTACTTAAAAGTATATATAAGGAAATAAGAGAAGTCAATTAGGTTTCAGAATTTTCAAATTTGTTTTTTGTATTTGATTCTGGCTTATAATAGTTTTATTTAATTTTATAAAAATCCACTTCTACCTGGTTAGATAAATCTAGTCCCCTAGTAGTCAAGTATATGTTAGTCTCATTTTCTGCAATTAACCCTCCATTTAAATGCTTTTTTATCTCATCTCCATAATAAGTTTTAAAATCTACTTCAAACCTTTCCTTGAACTTTTCCTTATTAATGCCTGATATTTTCCTAAATCCCATAATTGCATACTCTGATATTTCTTCCAGCTTATTAATATCCTCTACTTCATCTACTGCCAATTCACCCCTAGTTAGTTTTTCAATATATTTCCTAATATTCACTGTATTAGAATACCTCTTCCCCCTATAGTTTGAATGGCTACTTATGCCAAAGCCTAGGTAGGGTTCAATATTCCAATATACTAAATTATGCTTACACTGGTAGCCTGGCTTAGCAAAGTTAGAAATTTCATAGTGGTCATAATTATTTGCTTTTAAAATTTCACAAGTTTTATGATAGGCCGCCCTATCTTCCTCTTCCCCTAAAACTTCAAAATCTCCCCTTAAATATTCCCTGTACAAACCTGTACCCTCTTCTAAAATCAAACTATAGTTAGATATATGGTCCACACCTAAACTTATAGCCTTATTTAATGATTTAATAATATCTTCTTCCCCCTGGTTTGGCAGTCCAAACATTAGGTCTAAATTAACATTATCAAACCCCTGGCCTCTTAATATATCAAAAGACCTATATATGTCTTCTTCACTATGGGTCCTTCCTATACTTTTTAATATCTCATTATCAAAGCTCTGGGCACCCATACTAATCCTGTTAATCTTAGCTTCCTTATAGATCTTAGCCTTTTCTAGACTAATAGTTCCCGGGTTAGCTTCCATACTGACCTCCTCTAGCCTAGAAAGATTAAAATTTTTATCCAAGCTAGCCATAATCCTATATATATATCTAGGATCAATTACAGATGGAGTCCCCCCACCTATAAAAATAGTCCTAACAGGTTCCTTCACCTGGCGTCCATAGATTTCTATTTCTCTTATTAAAGCTCCTATATACCTGTCTATTAATTCATCATTTCCCCTAAATGAAGTAAAATCACAATATTTACATTTACTCTCACAAAAAGGAATATGAATATAAAGTGAAATATCCATTATATCCTCCTAAAAATAAATACACACCTAGGTGTGTATTTATCATTTATTTACTATCATCGTATTTTAAAACAGCTAGGAAGGCAGATTGTGGTACCTCTACATTTCCTACTTGCCTCATACGTTTTTTACCCTCTTTTTGTTTTTCTAAAAGTTTCTTCTTCCTAGATATGTCACCACCATAACACTTAGAAAGTACATCCTTCCTAAGGGCTCTAATAGTCTCCCTAGCAATTATCTTTGATCCCACTGAAGCCTGGATCGGAACTGCAAATTGATGTCTTGGTATTACATCCTTAAGCCTCTCTGTGATGCTTCTTCCTCTTTCATAAGCCTTAGATTCGTGAACTATCATAGAAAAAGCATCTACTACCTCTTCATTAATCCTTATATCCAGCTTAACAAGCTTTGACTCTTGATAACCCTTTAAATCATAATCAAAAGAAGCATAACCCCTAGTTTTAGACTTTAAGGCATCAAAAAAATCATAGATTACTTCATTTAAAGGAAGGTCGTAGTGCATTACAACCCTAGTTTCTTCAACATATTCCATTCCTGTAAATACCCCTCTCCTATCCTGGCACAACTCCATTATTGTACCAACATAGTCAGAAGGTGCCATTATATCAGCTGTTACTATTGGCTCTTCCATATAGTCTATTTCTGATGTTGGAGGTAGGTTAGATGGGTTTTGTATCTCTAGCTCCTCTCCATCAGTAGTTGTAACCTTATAGATTACTGATGGGGATGTTGCTATTATGTCTAGGTTAAATTCTCTCTCAAGCCTTTCTTGGATTATTTCCATATGAAGAAGTCCTAAAAATCCACACCTAAAACCAAAGCCTAAGGCTGCAGAAGTTTCTGGCTCAAACTCTAAGGCAGCATCATTTACCTTAAGTTTTTCTAAAGCCTCTCTTACAGTATTAAAATCTTCACCTTCAGCAGGGTAAATACCAGCATAAACCATTGGTATAACTTCTTTATAACCAGGTAGGGCTTCATCAGTTGGATTATTAGCATCTGTTATAGTATCACCAACAGTTGCATCTGTTACATCCTTCATACTAGCTGTAATATATCCAACATCACCAGGATACAGACCCTTTGTTGCCATATGCCTATTAGTATTTATTCCAACCTCAACAACTTCATATACCTTTCCAGTTGACATAACCTTAATTTCCATACCAGGCTTCACTACACCATCTATAATCCTAACATAAGAAATTACACCCTTATACATATCATAATAAGAGTCAAATATTAAGGCCTTTAAGGGCTTATTCATATCTCCCGTTGGAGCAGGTACTTTTTCAACAATAGCCTCTAGGACTGACTCTATATTTATCCCATTTTTAGCTGAAATAAGAGGTGCATCCTCTGCATAAATTCCTATAACATCCTCTATTTCTTCTTTTATCTCCTCTGGTCTAGCACCTGGTAAGTCTATCTTGTTAATAACTGGCACTAATTCCAAGTCTTCCTCTAAGGCCAAGTAAACATTGGCCAAAGTTTGAGCTTCTATACCCTGACTTGCATCTACTACAAGAATAGCCCCCTCACAAGCTGCCAAAGACCTAGAAACCTCATAAGTAAAGTCTACATGGCCCGGAGTATCTATTAAATTTATTATATACTCCTCCCCATCTTCTGCCCTATATACAAGCCTAACAGATTTTAACTTTATAGTTATACCCCTCTCTCTTTCAAGGTCCATACTATCTAAAACCTGGCTTGCCATTTCTCTTTTTTCAATCATTCCTGTTTTTTCTATAAGTCTATCAGCCAAGGTTGATTTCCCATGGTCAATATGAGCAATTATAGATATATTTCTAATATTTTCCTGTTTTCTTTTATGCATAATTTCCTCCCCATAAGGCTATTTATTTAGCCTTCCAAAATTCTTATCTATTGGATAATACCTAAAATTACTAATTCCATCTATAGAGTCCATATCAATAGGTCCAAAAGACCTACTATCGTCACTAGCCTTTGGTAGCCTATTATCCCCTAGGACAAAAACTTGATCTTCTCCAACCTTCCAAAAATCATCATTATATATTTCTGTATAGGAAAAATCTTCTATATAGTCCTCATCCAGCTTCTCATTATTTAAAAACACTTCCCCATCTTTTATCTCAACAATATCTCCTGGAAGCCCTATGATCCTCTTAATATAATTTCTATTTCCATTAGGGGCCCTAAAAGAAACAATATCCCCATACTTAAAGGCCTTATTATAAATAGAAATTTTACTAGTAAACAACCTGTCCTCTGTATGTAAGGTAGGTTCCATAGAATCTCCACTTACTAGGACACTGTAAAATATAAACTTCTTAACTAGTACAGCTATTATAACAGCTACTACTATACTTTTAACCCATTCCAATATCTCCCTACTCATCTATTCCTCCTATTTAAGCCTTCCAACCCTAGAATCAAATGGGAAAAATCTAAATTTTGCAATCCCCTTTAAACTTTTCCTATCTATACATCCAAAGTACCTACTATCCTTACTGGCCCACTGGTCCCTATTGTCTCCTAAGACAAAAAGCTCACCATCCTTGACCTCC
>JASLBE010000018.1 GCA_030146705.1 Tissierellales bacterium
GGTCTATATTTACTTCTTCACTCATAGTAACCTTTATTCCTTTAGCTAGGTTATCCCATTTTAACAATTCAAAGATACCATCTGTGGCATTTTGAGAAGCCATACCTACTATACCATAGGACTCCATGGCTGAAATACCAGCTATTTTCGCAATTACACTAGGTTCTATTGTTACTTCTCCATATTTTGTAATCATATTTGTTGGCATTAAATCGCCTCCTTGTTCTTTATTACACATATTATTATTTTACAATAACTATTAAAATAGTCAAATATTCTATCATTCCTAATTTTCTTTCCTATTCTTATGTATTATACCACAAATTAATTGTTTTATTCTATAATATCTATAAAAAAACTTGCATTTCTACTGCCCCCTATGGTATTATATAGTGTGTCTTATTGATAAAAAATGTTTCTTATAACTAGATTTGAGGAGGTGTATAAAATGGCTAAAGGATGCGAAATATGCGGAAAAGGAACTCATTATGGTAAAAAAGTTTCCTTCTCACACAGAAAAAGTCCAAAAAGTTGGTCTCCTAACCTTAGAAGAGTTAAAGCTATAGTTAATGGTTCACCTAAGAGAGTGAATGTTTGTACTAGATGTTTAAGATCTGGATATGTGGAGAGAGCTTTATAATCCGATTTTTTAATAGACTAATAGAACAGAGAGAATCACAACAAGACTAGAATTAGTCTTGTTTTTGTTTATATCAAAAGATTAATAGATTAATCTTTTGATATAAACACCAATACCCTTCCTTCATGAACCTCTATATAGCCCTTTGCTTGCAAAACCTCATTACTTATTCCAATAGTAGATCCATACTCTATAAAGTACCTGTCCAGAGGATATTTGAACCCTCTAAGGCTTACACAAGCCCCCCCAGTGCTTATGGGAAGTATTGATACATACTCATCTTTACTCTTACTTACAGTATAATTATTATCTATAAGTATAATTTCATTATTATTGGCTATTATCCTAGCCTTCATACCTAAGTCATACGCCCTATTCAATAAAAATATATTTCCTAAGCTATGGTCAATCCTACTACCAATACCACCAAATATAAGTAGCTCATCACAACCTTGCTTGTATAAATAATTAAGGGCAAGCTCCATATCTGTACTATCTTTTTCCCTTGGGAAACTTAAACTCTTAATATTATTCTTCACAATCCTATCTAAACTAATTTTATTAATTGAATCCTCATCTCCAATTAATAAGTCTGGCAAAATATCAAGTTGGGTTAAATAGTTCATTCCCCCATCAACAGCCACAACTAGATCACTTATATTTATCTCTTTTTCCAACCTATTTAAAGGTATGTTTTCTCCACTACCAATTAAAATTCCTAGCATAATCATCCCTCTTAAAATAAATAGAAAGTAGCCTTAGCTACTTCCCTATAATAATTTAAATTCCCTGGTTCTTTTAACAATATCTTCATGGCCAAATATATCTGATCCTACAACCAACATATCTGCTCCTAAGTCTAAAATTTCTTTAGCATTATTAAGCTTTACTCCACCATCCACTTCCAAGATTATATCTAAGTTTTTCTCATCAATTAACCTTCTAATTGCCCTAATTTTTTCTTTACTAGATTCAATAAATGATTGTCCTCCAAATCCTGGATTTACACTCATTATTAATATAAGGTCTAAGTCTTCTATAATATAATCTAAAACACTTATAGGAGTTGCTGGGTTTAATGAAATTCCAGCCTTAACACCAAATGACTTTATTAATTGTATGGTCCTATGAAGATGGGTCGTTGCTTCAGCATGTACTGTTATTATATCTGAACCAGCATCAACAAAATCTTTTATAAATCTTTCAGGTTTAGTTACCATTAAATGGACATCAAAGGGTAGGTCTGTACTTTTTCTTATTTTTTTAATCACAGGTGCCCCAAATGTTATATTAGGAACAAAGACTCCATCCATAACATCCAGGTGGACATAGTCTGCCCCACCTTCTTCTATTTTCTTAATTTCTCCTTCTAAGTTAGCAAAATTAGAAGAAAGAACTGATGGCGCTAATTTCAAAATAATTCCTCCTATCAATTTCATAAAAATTATTAGTTTATAAATTATAAACTAATTTTAATTATACCATGTTAAAAGATTTTTAACATAAATAAAAGGATATATGGCTAAATTTTAAGCCTATACCCTTAAACATACATATTTTAAAACTTCCTATATAAGCCTATTACCTTACCTAAAATATAGACATCTTTAGATAAAATAGGCTCCATGTTGTCATTTTCAGGCTGCAACCTAACATGGTCTTTTTCCTTGAAAAATCTTTTCAAAGTAGCTTCTTCACCTAGTAGGGCAACTACTATATCCCCATTTTCTGCTACTTCTTGTTTTTTTACCAAAACACTGTCCCCATCAAAAATCCCAGCATTTATCATACTTTCCCCTTCTACCTTAAGGATAAAGACTTCTCTTTCCTTAACTATATCATAGGGTATAGGCATTGTATCTTCTATGTTTTCTACAGCTAATACAGGCTGGCCTGCAGTAACTCTACCTACTACTGGAATATTTATAGTTTTTTTTGCCTTAAATAATAAATCATCTTCCTGGTCTATTACTTCTATAGCCCTAGGCTTAGTTGGGTCTTTCCTAATATATCCTTTTTCCTCTAATTTTTCCATATGGCCGTGTACTGTTGAAGTGGATTTAAGTCCTACTCCCTTACAGATTTCTCTCACTGCTGGAGGATATCCTTTTTTCTGAATTTCTGACTTTATATATAGTAAAATATTTAATTGTTTTTCTGTTAAATCTTCATACATAATGTACACCCCTTTCTCATAGATAGGCACTTTTACTAATTATATCATATTTATAAGTATAAGCAAACAACTGTTCTTTTTTATAAATTTCTATTGACACAGAACGAATGTTCGGGTAAGATAATAAGTAGATAGAACAAATGTTCGGATAAGAGGGGGGGGACTTTATGAAGAAAAAATTTCTACCTATAAACAGGTTAATATTTATTAGTTCATTAGTAGGGCTATTGTTAATTTTTAGTACTTTTCTTAATACTTTTTTTCTAACAAACAAGGTATATGGATATAGTAGGTCCAACAATCAATACATTATGGTTACTGTAAAAGAGGGGGATACCTTATGGACTCTTGCTAAAAATAATAATAAGTCCAATAGGGATATTAGAAAAATTGTCCACGAAATTAAGGACATTAATAACCTACATTATATGATAATATATCCAGGTGACCTTATTAAAGTCCCTATTTATTAAGCTCATACTCAAAATTTATTATACAAAAAGGGAAGGTATAAATCTTATACCTTCCCTTTTATTTACCCTCATATAAGTCTTCAATAATACTGTTTAATATTATTAAAGAATCATCTATTGCAGGTTTATTCTTAAGCTTTAATAGCTTGAACTGTTCCTTACCCTTGTCAGTAATCCTATATCTCTTAATAGATCTTTTATTAGGTTCATCCCAGGATCCAACTATATATCCATCAGATTCTAGTTGGTTTAATAAAGGATAAACCATTCCTGGACTAGGTTCCCACCTATTTTTAAGCCTTGATTTTATTTCATCTATTAATTGATTTCCATAAAAACTCCCATCATGGAGCAAGTAAAGGATATACATCCTAACAAAAGCTGTAGTACTAATTTTAGCTGGAAATTGCCTCTGTCTAGTTGCCTTATTAGTAATCTTTCTCACCTCTTTTAACCTCTTTTGAAATATTGCCAATTTTCTATATCTATAATAAAGTTTCCAAGTCCATCCCTTTTATAAATATTTTCACCATGAAAGTCTGATCCACCTGTAATAATTAAATTTCTTTCTTTTGCTATACTTATATAATAATCAGTAAGCTCTTCATTATGCTTTGGATGAATACACTCTATCCCATCAAAATCATTATCTATGGCCCTTAGAAAAGTGTCCCTAGATAGGTCTCCTGGATGAGCTATAACTGCTATACCTTCTAATTTATGAATAAAATCTACAGCCTTTTTTAAATCTAGCTTATACTTTTCTACATAAGCTGGACCATTGTTTGATAAATACTTATTAAAAGCTTGAGCTACATCTTTTACATATCCTTTTTCAATTAAGACCCTGGCTATTATAGGTCTTCCTATATTTCCATTTGTTGAAGCCGCTTCAACTTCACTTAAATTTATATTTAAGCCTAGTTTATTTAACTTTCCTAGGATTTTTTTTGCTCTTTTATGTCTATCTTCCTTTAATTTAGTCGTAAGTTCTATAAGTCCTGGATCCTTATGGTTAATAAAATATCCTAAAACATGAACTTCCTCCCCATTATATTTACAACTAAGCTCAATTCCTGATATTACTTTAATATTTTTTCCTTTACTATAATCTATAGCCTCTTGAATCCCATCTATACTATCATGGTCTGTTATAGCTATTCCATCTAATTTTTTCTCTATCGCTAAATCAACTATTTCCTTTGGACTATGAATTCCATCAGAATAGCTGGTATGAATATGCATATCTAAAATAATAAAAATCACCACTTCATCTTAAAATTACTTTTTAAATTTTCCAAAAAAAAGTCTACCATCTAAGGTAGACTTTTTTTATCTTGGTTCAACTATTAGCTTAATAGCAGTTCTTTCTTCTCCATCTATGACAATATCTGTAAAAGCTGGAATACATATTAAATCCATGCCGCTAGGTGCTACAAATCCCCTTGCTATTGCTATAGCCTTTATGGATTGATTTAATGCACCTGCACCAATTGCCTGAATTTCCGCACTTCCTCTTTCTCTTAAGACTCCTGCAAGAGCTCCTGCAACAGAATTTGGTACTGATTTAGCTGACACTTTTAATACATCCATTATAATGCCTCCTCTTAAATTATATTATAAAATTTAATTTAACTTAACCTATTTAGCATATTCTACTGCCCTAGTTTCTCTGATGACATTAATCTTTATTTGTCCTGGATAATCTAACTCATGTTCTATCCTATTTCCAATATTCCTTGCCATATTTACTATTTCACTTTCAGATACATCTTCTGGTTTAACCAAGATCCTAATTTCTCTTCCGGCTTGTATAGCAAAAGATTGGTCAACTCCTTCAAATGAATTGGCTATCTCCTCTAATTTTTCAAGTCGTTTTATATATAACTCTAGAGTTTCTCTTCTAGCACCTGGCCTTGCAGCTGATATAGCATCTGCAGCTTGAACTAAAATTGCCTCTACAGTTGTTGGTTCAACATCTCCATGATGTGCTTCTATTCCATGGATTACCTCTTCAGATTCTCCATATCTCCTAGCTAAGTCTACACCTATTTCAACATGTGGTCCTTCAACCTCATGGTCTATAGACTTGCCTATATCATGTAATAACCCTGCTCTTTTTGCAATTTTTACATTAGCTCCAAGTTCCGAAGCCATCATTCCTGCTAAATGTGCTACTTCTATAGAATGTTTTAAAACATTTTGTCCATAAGAAGTTCTATATTTAAGTCTTCCTAAATATTTTATAAGTTCTGGATGAAGCCCATGTACATTTGTATCAAATGCAGCCTGCTCTCCTTCTTCTTTTATAATAACATTAACTTCTTCCTTAGCTTTTTCAACCATTTCTTCAATTCTAGCTGGATGGATCCTACCATCTATGATTAACTTTTCTAAAGCGATCCTGGCAATTTCTCTACGTACCGGATCAAATCCAGATAATACTACCGCTTCAGGAGTATCATCAATAATAAGGTCAATTCCTGTTAATGTTTCTAAGGTCCTAATATTTCTACCTTCTCTACCAATTATCCTACCCTTCATTTCATCATTAGGCAGGTTAACTACTGTAACAGTAGTTTCTGCTACATGATCAGCTGCATACCTTTGTATAGCAGTAGAAATAATTTCTCTAGCCTTTTTATCTGCTTCTTCTCTAGCATTACTTTCAATTTCTTTTATCATTACTGCAGATTCTTGTACGATTTCTTTTTCAATATTACTTAATAATAAGTTCTTTGCCTCTTCACTAGTTAGTCCAGATAATTTTTCCAATTGTTCAACTTGTTCTTGATAAATTTCTTGTATTTTTTCTTCCTTTTTACTTAATTCTTTTTCCATTATGTTAAGATTGTTTTCTTTTTTATCAATAGTTTCAGCTCTACGATCCAAAGCCTCTTCTTTATTTATAATCCTATTTTCAAAGGCTTGTAGGTCGTTTCTATTCTGCCTTATTTCCTCTTCAGCTTCAGTTCTTCTTAGGTGAATTTCTTCCTTGGCTTCAAGTAATAGTTCTTTTTTACGAGATTCACCTTCCCTAGCTGCATTTTCAATTGTAGTTTTAGCTATTTCCTCAGCATTATTTATCTTACCTTCTCCTATGTTTTTTCTTATAAAATATCCAGCAAGAACACCAATAATTGCACCAATAACTATATATAGTATTTTGATATCTAACACCTCCATTTTTATTTAGTTTTCAAATTTCATTTTCATTTTCAATTATTTAAAAAATTTATCAAAGCCTTTAAAGTCATACTTTAGGCTAACTTCATTTTATTACTATATCTAAATAAAGTCAAGATAGAATCAAGTTTCTGTTTTAGTAACAAGACTTGTCCCCTTCTCTATTTTTACAGTATATGAGACATCTCCTATAGCTGCTAAGAAGTTGTCATGGGTAACCATTATTATTTGCCTGTTGAAAATTTCAGAATTTTGCTTCAAAAAATCAGATACATTATAAATATATTCACCACTAACATGTTTAGCAGGCTCATCTAAAATTAAGGGCCCTAGAATTTTTGGCTTATGAGTTTCTAAAAATGCTATCCTAAGAGCCAAAGATACTATATCTACAACCCCTCCACCTTTAGAATTTTCAGGCTCTAATTTTACCTCCCTGTCTTCCATCCTAGTTACTATATAAAATTTAGCACTGGGTCTTCCTCGTAACTCCTCTATTTCTATTTTAAATTCAATTTCAGCTTCAAATATAAACTGTAGGCATTTACTAACCAAACTTTCAATTTGGTTTTTAGCTTGGTTCCTAGCATATTCTGATGTTTTTTGAAATAAAATATTAACCTTTTCTAAAAGATCCATACTAAGCTTTAACTCTTGTATTTTTTGATTGTTTTCTTTAAGCCTATCTTCTAGCTTATCTCTCTTCCCCTTTTCCCTAGCAATGAATATTTTATATCCATTAATAGTTTCTTCTAATTGACTACTACTTAAGACCATATTACTCACCCTTTATTAAGTCACTAGGTAGGTTACTGGTAGCTTCCTTAAAAAGCTCCTCTATTTCATTAGAAAGTTTACTTATCTCTATATCTAAATTTTCAGGTTTTATATTTAATTTTTCTAATTCTTCTATAATTTCTTTTTCCTGTTTTTCTAACTGTTCCATCCTAGCTTCTGCTTGATATTTTATATTTTTTGCCTTATCTAAATCTTTTTTTAATTCATTTAGCCTATCTTCATAGTTCATATACCTTCCTCCTCTAAATACTTGCTTATAATTTCATCAATATGGTTCTCACTAATACTACTTAAGCAAAATGGACATACTTCAGCCTGCCTAAGTAAATTTTTATATTCTCCTAATAACTTAATAGTTTTAGATTTTTCCTCTTCCATAAAATCCCTACCAAGACTAAAACTTTGTAAATTAGATTTATGTTTTTCATACAATATACTTATCTTGGTATATAGTTTAATTATCTCATCTAAATCATTATAGTTTTTTTCAACAATTTTAAGTCCATCTAGTTTAGACAAGTACTGCCTGCCACTAGTTATACTGGTTTTAATATCCTTCCACCTGGTATTAATCCTATTAATATTCCTGTAATTCTGAATTAATACGTCAATTTTTTCAGTATCTATCCTAGTAACATCCTTAAGACTTTCATTTAAAGCATCAAGTTTCTTTTTCTCTAAATAAACTTCCTTAAACTTATTGGAAAGGTTAGTTAAATAAGAAAGCTTCTTTATAGCAAGTCCTAAATTTTCAATATTCAAACTTACTTCCCCTATATTTTTAACTCCATCTAAAAGCTTATTTTGTAAAACCAAGGCTTTTTCTATATATTCTAGACTTGATTTTTTACCTACAAGTTCAGTATAGGTCTTAATAAAGACCTCTATCTTCCGAATATCAATTCCACCTATATTTTCTAAACTTTTAATAAGGACCAGGTCTTTTCCCTTTAAAGATTTTAAAGTGCTATATTCTTCTAAAATCCTAGATAATTTTTCTTTTTTAACTTCCTTACTTTTAATATCTTCAAGAATTTTTTCTAATATCAATATCTTTTCCTCAATTTTATCAATATAAGTAAAACTCTTTATTTCTTCATTTAAACCTAGGTTTTCTTCTTCTAACTGGTTTTTAACTTGTGATATATTCCTACTATCTTTTAAGCTTTCCCTAAGTGCATCATCAACAATATTAGCACCTACTAACCTACCAATGGAACTAGCCTTAATAGAATCTTTTTCTGAAATTAAAAATGGTCCATCTAATTGTTCTGCTAAATTAATAGACCTAGACTCTTTTTGGTCTAGTTCAATCTTATCAATCCCTATTGCTTCTTTAACCTCTAAAGGTACACTAGACCCAAATCCTTCAAAAGTCATAACTTCGTCCCCTAAGTAAATATTATATTGGTTCTTAGACCTGTCCCTATATCTTTCAACCTTCACCCCATTATTAAAAGTAATTTTAACACTACAGTTAGTCTCACCTTCTCTTATGAAATAATCTCCCAAAGGTTCATTATATAAAACCCACTTTATAGCCCTAAGAATAGCTGTTTTACCACTATCCGAGGGGCCTACTATAATATTTAATCCCTTATTAAACTTAATATTAGTATTTTTATGGGATTGAAAGTTTTTAAGACTAATTTCCTCTATATATTTCATTTATTTTCCATCTCCCTAATTTGTATCTCACCTATCCTTCTTAAGGCCTCTTTTTTAACCTCTTCTTCTACTTGGGCTATATTAGATACCTCTAAAAGCACATCATTAATATCCATTTTTTCAAAATCAAGAGACCCTTCTATTATTTGCTTAAACTCATATAGCCTTTCACCTTTAAAAACAGCATTTTCTATCTTTTCCCTATCTAAAACTTCATTACCAGGTTTAGCTGAATTTAAAGACCTCATTTCAATTTCTATATCCTTATTTTTTTCTAATTGAATTATAACTAACTTCGGTCTTCTTTTCATTTCTGCTATACTATTAGTTATCCTCGCTATACTTCCAGGATTTATAAAATACTTATTATTTATATTAATAAGGTCAAGGCCAGAATGATAGTGGCCACAAAGCAAAATATCGGCCTTCATTTCCTTTATTTCATCTACGAGAGTATGGTCTACTGTTTTTAAAAAAGGCTTATCTAAAAGCAAACCATGGACCATATGGATAGAATAGTCCACATCTTCCCTTACCTCTTTTGGGCTATAATAACTAACCCTATTTTCACCATCAATAGCAAAAGTATAAGGCTGTCCTGTCAACTGCACCCTTAGTCCATCTTTTTCTAATACAATTTCCTCACCAGCATTAACCAATCTTACAATCCCAAGAGTGTCTAAAAGGCTTATGACTGTTCTTTCTACAGTCTTAGGGTTATGACCATAAATATCATGGTTACCACTAATTAAATAAATTGGCTTTCCCATATCTCCTAGTATTTTCACAAACCTATTTACTACAGACAAAGATATATCTGGCCTATCAAACAAATCACCACCATGTAGAATAAAATCTATCTTCTCTTCTTTTATAATATTTTTAATTTCAATAATTTTTTCTTCTAAAGAATCTACAAATACATCCTTCCTATTAGTAGGATTATTTCCCCTAATATGGGTATCTGTAAAAAATAATATTTTCATAAACTTGCCTCTTTCCTTAAACCATATATTTATTATATCTTATATTACTACCCTAATAAATATGAATAAAAATATATATCTAATAAAAATATAAAAAGTATGCTAATATTAGCATACTTTTTATATTTTTATTTCTCTTCTTTATTTTCTTTTTTATTAGAATCTTCTTCATCTTTAACAGGTTCTTCATCTAGGAGGTTGTTTGCCAATCTTATCTTATATTCTATTTCATTTGCTATATCCTTATTTTCGCTTAAAAAATCCTTAGAATTTTCCCTTCCTTGGCCTAGCCTAATGTCTCCATAACTATACCAGGATCCAGCCTTATCAACTATGCCTGATTCAACTCCTACATCTAGTATATTTCCTTCTCTTGAAATCCCACTACCATACATTATATCAAACTCAGCAGTTTTAAAAGGAGGAGCAACTTTATTTTTAACAACCCTGATCCTTGTCCTATTTCCTATCATTTGGTCTCCTTGTTTTAAAGTTTCTATCCTTCTTATATCAAGTCTAACACTAGCGTAGAACTTAAGTGCCCTACCACCTGTTGTAGTTTCTGGACTACCAAATATTATTCCAACTTTTTCCCTAAGCTGGTTTATAAATATTATAGTTGCATTAGACTTGTTAATTGCTCCTGCCAACTTCCTAAGGGCCTGAGACATAAGCCTAGCTTGAAGACCAACATGGCTATCTCCCATTTCTCCTTCAATTTCAGCCTTAGGAACCAAGGCTGCAACAGAGTCTACAACAACCATATCAACAGCACCACTCCTAACTAAGGCTTCAGCTATTTCTAATGCCTGTTCCCCAGTATCAGGTTGAGAAACTATTAAGTTCTCAACATCTACTCCTAAGTTTTTTGCATATCCTGGATCCAAAGCGTGTTCTGCATCTATAAAGGCTGCTATGCCTCCACCTTTTTGTGCTTCCGCTATTGCGTGAAGGGCAACTGTTGTCTTACCAGAAGACTCAGGTCCGAATATTTCAACAATTCTCCCCCTAGGTAGACCACCTATCCCAAGAGCTATATCTAAGTCTAAGGCTCCCGTAGGTATAATTTCTATATTTAATTTAGCATCTTCTCCCAACCTCATTATAGATCCTTTTCCAAACTGTTTCTCTATTTGATTTAAAGCCATTTCAACCGCTTTTTGTTTTCCTTCTAATTCACTCATAGTTTTCCAGTAAACTGGATTCCCCCTTCCATAATAGAACTTATGTTCGTATTCATATAGTATCTTATTTTATTATATTAGTCAATTATTTTAATAGTTTTCTAAGATAAATTTTCTAATGCTAAAAAGAGCAGTTTCCACAATCCTATCCTGCATATTTTTCCTGTCTCCCTTTAGGTTTAATTTCTCTATATAGTGTGTTTTTTTATTGCCTAAGGCTAAGTATACTAAGCCTACAGGTTTTTTTGTATTATCTGATTTAGGTCCAACCAAACCTGTAATTGAAATCCCTAAATCAATATGAGAACTATTAAATAATCCAAGTAGCATTTCCCTAGCAGTCTCTTCACTAACTGCACCATACTTATCCAAGGTTGCTTTTTTCACTCCTAGTTCTTCCTCTTTAGCTTCATTACTATAGGTAACCTTTCCCCTATCAAAAACATCAGAAGCACCAGGAACTCTTACTATCCTACCTGATAATAGTCCACCTGTACAAGATTCTGCAAATCCTATCTTAAGTTGTTTTTCCCTAAGTAGGTCTATGACAACATCCTCTATTGGCCTATTGTTATAAGTAAAGACATTGTCCCCATACCTAGCTTCTATTTCTTCTGTAATTTTAGAAATTTTATCCTCCAAAACTTCCTTATTCTCTCCCCTAGCTATAAGCCTTATTTCAACATTTTTAATTTTACCAAAAGTTGCTATTTCTATATCATCATATAAGTGGATTAAATCTTTTATATCCATCTCTACCTGCGATTCCCCTACATTAGTTACATTAATTGACCTAGTTATTATATTTAGTTTCTCTCCATTTAAAATAGGCCTAACCTCATTTATAAACATAGGTTCAATTTCTCTTGGTGGTCCAGGCAGTAATATTATTTTTTTTCCGTCATATTCAAGATAGGTTCCTGGAGCAGTTCCAACAGCATTATAGATAAACTTGCTCCCTTCTATTCTAACAGCCTGCTTATAATTATTTGTAGGTATTTTATCCCTATTAATAAACTTAGCCTTTAAATTTTTTAACTCATCCTCATCAGTAGTTAGTTTTAATCCTAAAAAATCAGCTAAGACTTCCTTGGTCATATCATCCTCAGTTGGTCCTAAACCTCCAGTAGTTATTATTAAATCTGCCCTGTTAAAAGCTATTTCAAAAACTTCTTTAAGCCTGGTTGGATTATCATCAACACTAGTTTGATAAGTAGTTTCTATCCCAATATTTAATAACTCCTTAGCCAGGTAGTAACTATTAGTATTTAAAATCCCCCCTGTTGTTATTTCAGTTCCTATTGATATGATTTCTGTTTTCATATAATCACCTATAATCCTATTCACTTATTTTATAAATAATTTAGGTAGTAAAATTATTTATCTTATAATCTTACTACCTAATATAATACCAACTAACCTATATCTTTAAGCCTAATTTTTTCTTTGTAATATTAAATTATAGAAATCAATAAGACTTATTTATACTTGGTTTTATAATATAATCTATAGGGTAATCTACCCTAATAAAAGCTAATATTTTAATCCATATTTGACATTAAAATTTCCTTGTTTTTATATAAATAATCCACACCTGATAGAACAGTAAAGAATAAAGATAGGTATAAAAGTATCATATCAACTGGAATATTTAAATAATTAAAAGGAAAATTATCTAGCAATAAAAATATTAAGGCTAGTAGTTGTGTTATGGTTTTTATTTTCCCTAAGGAGCTTGCAGCTATTGTTACACCTGTTGATACTGCTAAAGTTCTAAATCCAGTTATAGCAAATTCTCTAGCAATTATTACAACAACTATCCAAGCTGGAACTTTCCCAAGTCCAACCAAGGATATATAAGCTGCAGAGGTTAAAATCTTATCCGCCAAAGGATCCATAAATTTCCCAAAGTCTGTTATCATATTTCTACTTCTAGCTATATGACCATCTAAGGTATCTGTGATTGATGCAAAAATAAAAATTCCTGCTGCTAAGTAAGTATTATATGGTAAGACTATTAAAAAAATAGGTACTAAAACCATCCTAAAAATAGTCAATTTATTTGCCAAGTTCAAAATATCACCTCATTTTCTTTTACATTTAGTATTATATCATATTCCTTATTTTTATTTTGTTTTTTATTTATATTTTTATTTATTGATTTATCAATTATGATAAGATTAATTATGAGTATTTTGGAAAAAAGAAAACATGAACTTTCGTTCATGTATGGATCTTTAATTATTTTTTTTATTTTCTATTTTTGGTAATAAGGCCTTTCTAGATAAATTAATCCTACCTTGTTTATCTATTTCTGTAACCTTAACGGCAATTTCATCTCCAACTTTAACAACATCATCAACATTTTTAACATGTTCATGAGCTAAGTTAGATATATGAACTAATCCTTCTTTACCATTTAAAACCTCTACAAAAGCACCAAAATTCATTATTTTTGTTACTTTTCCAACATAAGTTTCTCCTACTTCCACATCTTTAACTATGTTTTCAACTATTTCAACAGCTTTTCTTCCAGATTCTGAATCTATAGCTGCTATAAAAACTTTACCTTCGTCTTCAATATCAATTTTTACTCCAGTTTCATCAATAATACTATTTATTACTTTTCCACCTGGTCCAATGATATCCCTAATTTTATCTGGGTCTACTTGTAAAGTATATATTCTAGGAGCATACTTAGACAACTCTTCCCTAGGAGCCTTAATTGACTCTTCCATCTTACCTAAGATATGCATTCTACCCTTATAAGCATCTTTTAAGGCTTCTTCTAGAACCTCTTTAGTTATACCAGATATCTTTATGTCCATTTGTATAGCCGTTACTCCCTCACGAGTTCCTGCTACCTTAAAGTCCATATCTCCTAAGTGGTCTTCTAAGCCTTGAATATCTGTCAGTATAGTTATTTTTCCATCTTCTTCTATAAGACCCATAGCAATTCCTGCTACCATAGCCTTTATTGGAACACCTGCATCTAAAAGTGCCAAAGTACTACCACAAACACTGGCTTGAGAAGATGATCCATTAGAGCTTAAAACTTCTGAAACAAGTCTTAAGGTATATGGGAATTCTTCTTCACTAGGTATTACAGGCAATAAGGCTTTTTCTGCCAAAGCACCGTGTCCTATTTCCCTTCTACCTGGTCCCCTCATAGGCCTAGTATCTCCAACTGAATATGGTGGGAAATTATAATGGTGCATATATCTCTTTTCATCTTCAATCCCTAAACCATCTATAGTCTGAGCTTCGCTTAGTACACCTAAGGTTGCTGCAGTTAAAACTTGAGTTTGACCTCTTGTAAATATTCCAGATCCGTGAACTCTAGGCAATACACCAACCTCAGTCCATATAGGCCTAATTTCTTCAGGTGTCCTATTGTCTGGTCTAATTCCTTCTTCAGTAATTAGTCTCCTAACCTCACTTGCAACTATATCTTCTATAATTTGTTTAATATCTTTTTTATTATCTTCATCTTCACTTAAGAACTTATCTGTGATTTCTTCCTTAGCTGCATCTAAAAGTTCTTCTCTTTCTATCTTATCAGAAGTATTCAAAGCATTTTTTAACAGGCTTGTACCAAAGTTTTCAATCTCTGACCTAAGGTCTTCATTTGGCATAAACACTTCATAGTCCTGCTTATCTTTGCCTACTTCTTCAACAATAGTATTTATAAACCTACAAATATTTTTTATTTCTTCATGGCCAAATAAGATTGCATCTAAGATTTTTTCTTCTGGTATAATATTAGCCTTTGCTTCTACCATCATTATTGCATCCTCTGTACCAGATACAACTAAATCTAATTCAGATTTTTCATTTTCTTCTACATTAGGGTTTAATACAAATTCCCCATCAATAAGTCCAACTGCTACAGATCCTGTTGGTCCATCAAATGGTATATCTGATATCGAAAGAGCAATTGAAGAACCAATCATTGCCACTATTTCAGGTGAGTAGTCCTGGTCTACTGACATAACAGTAGCTATTACCTGGACATCATTTCTGTAACCTTCTGGAAATAAGGGTCTAATTGGTCTATCTATAAGTCTAGAAGTTAATATTGCCTTATCACTAGGCCTTCCCTCTCTTTTTATAAATCCACCTGGTATTTTCCCTACTGCATACATTTTTTCTTCATAATCTACACTTAATGGGAAGAAGTCTATACCGTCTCTAGGCGTTTTTGATGCTGTTGCTGTAACTAAAACAACTGTATCTCCGTATTGAAGCAAACAAGCTCCTCCTGCTTGCTCTGCTACCTTTCCTATACTAACCTTTAAAACTTCTCCATTTAAGGTATATTCATAAATTTTTTCCATTATATACCTCCTATTCACAATTTTCTATAAATATTTTTAGACATAAATTAATAGAGCGGGAAAAGTCCCCGCTCTTTAAGTCTAGTTCTTACTTAGATTCTCTAATACCTAATTCTTTAATTAATGCACGATATCTTGTAATATCATTATTTTGTAGGTATCTTAATAATCCCCTTCTTTGACCAACCATTTTTAAAAGTCCTCTTCTTGAATGATGGTCTTTCTTGTGAGATTTTAAATGCTCATTAACATTATTTATTCTATGAGTTAAAATCGCAATTTGTACTTCTGGTGATCCTGTATCACCTTCATGTTGTTGAAATTTTTCTATGATTTCTTTTTTAGCTTCTTTTGTTATCAAAACAAACACCTCCTAATTTTAATTCACCATATACCATGTAAAACATCGAGGATTGTTAAACATAGTCATAGGCACAATCAATATTATATCATCCTACTTTTATATTGTAAAGTTTAACTTATAAAAGCCTAGCTCTTTCTAAATCTTTTTCCATTTGGATAACTAGGTCTTCTTTAGAAGCAAACCTTATATCATCCCTCATATATTCCTTAAATAGGACTTCTATTTTTTCACCATAAATCATCTTGTCAAAATCGAATATGTGGGTCTCTATCTTTAAAGTTTCCCCATCAAAAGTTGGGTTGACACCAATATCTGTAATAGACTTATACCTTTCTCCATCTACTATGGTATCTGTTGCATATACTCCATCCTTAGGTATAGCATAATATTTATCAACCTTTAAATTAGCTGTTGGAATTCCCATTTTAGTTCCTCTTTTATCCCCAGAAATAACTTCACCTACCATGCCATAGTTTCTTCCTAAGAGTTTATTTACTTCCTCCATATCACCAGACTTAATAGCCTCTCTTATAAGGGTACTACTAATAACCTCCCCTTCTTCTAAAACTGGTGTTATTATTAAACTATCTATACCATAAGTCCTTCCTATTTCTTTTAAAGATTCCGCAGTACCTTTTGCCTTATGGCCAAACCTGTAGTCAAATCCTACAACAGCAAATTTACACCTTATTTTATCTACAAGTATATCTTTTATAAATTCTTCTTCACTTAAAGACATAATTTCTTTTGTAAATTTAATTGTAAAAACTATATCTATGCCTAATTCTTCTGCCAATTTAAACTTCTGCTCATTAGTAGTTAGCATACTTGGTCTTTTTTTATCCTTTATAACAGTTTTAGTATGATTTTCAAATAAAAGTAGGGATGTTTTTAATCCTCTCTCCCTAGACCTTTCAATCATCTCTCTTATAAGCTTTGTATGTCCTATATGAAAACCATCAAAATTACCAAGGGCTATCCCTACATCATCTGACCTATTAAAATCTTTATCTAAGCTTATTATCTCCATTTTTTCACCTACACTAATAAAACTTTTTTCATTTTTAAATAAAGTTTTGTATTTTTTTCTATTATTATGCCTACACCAATGAATATACCCCTACTATAAACCCTATACTCTTTATCCATAGGATATATTTTATAACTTTCATTTAATTCAACATTTAAACCATGAATCATTTTCTCAAAATTACTATCATCTATTGTAAGACTATCTAGTTTTAGAGCTCCCTTATCTATTCCTATTAATGATCCTTCTAACTCTTCTAAGGTCATTTTTTCTAGGCTACTTTGCCCTATTGCATCTTCTATCTTAAAGATATCAGACTTAGTCCTGATTAAATAAGACATATAACCATAAGTTCCCAAGTCTTGACCTATATCATCACAAAGAGTTCTTATATAGGTTCCTTTAGAACAAGCTACCTTAAATAAAATCTTATTTTTATCAATACTTAAAATTTCAAGCTTATAGATTTTTATTCTCCTAGGTTTTCTTTCAACCTCTATGCCTTCCCTGGCCAAATCATATAATTTCCTGCCCTTATATTTAAGTGCAGAATACATAGGCGGAACCTGGTCTATTTCTCCAGTATAGTTTTTAAAAACCTTCCTAATCTCTTCTTCAGTTACTATTTTATCTGATAGGGCTATAACTTGACCATCTATATCTGAAGTCGTAGTCCTGTAACCAAGAGTCATTTCACAAATATACTCCTTATCAGACTCTAAAAGATACTCAGACACCCTAGTAGCCTTGCCTATACATAAAGGTAGGACACCAGCAACATTAGGATCTAATGTACCTGTATGCCCTATCCTTTTAATATTTAACTTCCTTCTTAAAAGATTTACAGCTTGGTGGGAGGACATTCCTCTTGGTTTAAAAAAGTTTATTATTCCATTCATATTAATGACTCCACTTTTTCTAATATCTCGTCCTTAGCATCTTGCATACTCTTATATATAGTACAACCTGCAGCCCTCTTATGTCCGCCCCCATTAAAATAAGCACATAAGTCTGATGCATTGAAATAAGCCTTACTCCTAGTGCTAACCTTAATACAGTCTTCTTTTTCCTTTAACAAAATTGCAAGCTCTATTCCTTTTATATCCCTAACTTGTTCAACCAAACCCTCTGTATCTTCCATCTTAGCACCTGTTTTTTTAAGCATTTCCTGAGAAACAACAATCAGTCCGACCTTGGCTTGAAAATAAGTCTCTAACCCTGACATTGCATGACTAAATAGTTTAGTCTGCTCCATTGTTTGATTTTGATAAAGTTTAATATTAATTTCTCCTGGATTAAAACCAGTCTTATAAAGCTCAGATACTATTTTATGAGTTCTTCCACTAGTATTGCTATATTTAAAGCTTCCTGTATCTGATGAAATAGCCGTATATATACAACTAGCTATTTCATCATCTATTTCTATACCTAGTTCAACCATAAGTTTATAGACCAATTCTCCCGTGGAACTTGAGTCTTTTTCTATAAGATTTAAATCACCATACATAGTGTTACTTATGTGGTGGTCTAGGTTTATTAACATCTTTGAACTTCTTGCTAGGTCCTTATTAATATGGAGCCTATCTTCATCTGCACAATCTAGAGCTATAAATAAGTCAGGCTTATAATTACTTTCAGCTTCCTCTATTTGGTCTACAGCTGGTAAAAATAGATATTTTTCAGGTATTTTATCAACCTTTAATACTTTAACATCTTTTTTTATTTTTTTAAGCCCTAAATATAGGCCCAAGGAAGAGCCCAAATTATCACCATCTGGGCTTACATGTGAAGCTATGGCTATAGATTTAGCTTCTTTTATAGCCTTAGATAATTCCTTATAGCTATTCATCTTTATCATCCATATCCTTATTGACTTTTTCTATTAACTGGGTAAGTTCTATACCCCTTTCAATAGATTCATCTAATAAAAATATAGGCCTTGGAGTATGACGAAGTTTAGTATTTTTACTAATTTCTTTCCTTACAAAACCCTTAGCACTATTAAGGCCTTCCAGAGTTTCTTCCTTAGCTTTTTCATCTCCTAAAACAGATATGAAAATTTTTGCATAGCTTAAGTCATTTGTAACATCAACATCTGTCACACTTGTCATACTGCTTATCCTAGGATCTTTTAGGTCTGTTAATAACAATTCTGAAACTGTTTTTTTAATTTCCTCAGATATCCTTGCTATTCTTTTTACATTCATTTTATCACCCCTAGTTTTTAACTTCCTTTTCTATATATGCCTCTATGAAGTCTCCAACTTTTATATCATTATATCCATCAATTCCTAAACCTGCTTCATATCCATTATTTACTTCTGAAACATCATCTTTAAACCTTCTAAGTGAGGCAATATCTCCTTCGTGGATTACAACATCATTCCTAAGAAGCCTAACCATTCCATTTCTTAATATCTTTCCGTTAACAACATAAATACCTGCAACAGTATTTCCGTTTGGTAGTCTAAATGTATCCCTAACTTCAGCACGACCTGTAACCTCTTCAACTATCTTAGGTGCATGCATACCCTTTACAGCTGCTTCTATATCCTCTATGGCTTCATATATAACCCTATAAGTTTTAACATCTACTTGCTCTCTTTTTGCCGTTTCTATGGCATTTAAGTTAGGCCTAACATTAAATCCTATTACTATAGCATTTGATGCTGAAGCAAGCATAATGTCTCCTTCTGTTATACCACCAACTCCACCATGAAGTATATTTATCCTAACCTCATCTGTATCAAGTTTTTCTAAAGATCCTGCTAAAGCTTCTATACTACCCTTTACATCCGCCTTAATTATTATATTTAAATCCTTAAGTTCACCCATCTTAATTCTTTCAAATAAGTCTTCTAAAGACACTTTATGGTCTGACCTAATTTCTGATTCCCTTACTTGGGTTCTTTTCTTTTCTATATAAGATTTAGCTAATTTTTCATTCTCTACAGAATAAATTAAGTCTCCTGCATCTGGCGTTTCAGAAAGTCCTAAGATTACAGCTGGTATTGATGGTCCTGCTTCTTCTATATTGTTACCCTTATCATCAAACATAGCTCTAACCCTACCAATAGCAGTACCACTAACTATTGTGTCCCCTACTTTCAAGGTTCCTTTTTGAACTAATATAGTTGCCATTGGTCCCTTACCTACATCAAGTTTAGCCTCAACAACAGTACCAACCATAGTTCTATTTGGATTAGCTTTTAACTCTTCCATTTCAGCAACTAGTAAGACCATTTCTAAAAGCTCATCAACACCTTCTCTAGTCTTAGCTGATATAGGAACTACTATTGTATCTCCACCCCAATCTTCAGACATTAAGTTGTTTTCAGCCAACTCTTGCTTAACTCTTTCAACATTTGCAGCTGGAAGGTCAACCTTATTAATTGCAACAATCAAAGGTACATTTGCCGCCCTTACATGGTTTATAGCCTCTATGGTTTGTGGCATAACTCCGTCATCTGCCGCAACAACTAAGATAACTATATCTGTAATTTGAGTACCCCTAGCACGCATAGCTGTAAAAGCCTCATGTCCTGGAGTATCTAAAAATGATATCTTTTTTCCGTTAACATCAACTATATAGGCTGCCATATGCTGGGTAATTCCTCCAGCCTCTCCTGCAGTTACATTTGAAGACTTTATAGCATCTAATAAAGACGTCTTACCATGGTCTACATGACCCATAACAGTGACAATAGGTGGTCTTGCAACTAAATTTTCCTTCTTGTCTTCAAAATCTAGGTGGAACTCTTCTTCTAGTTCCTCTTGCTCTTCTTCTAGTTCTTCTTCTGATAAACCCTCTGCTTTCTTTGTTTCAACACCAAATTCAGCTGCAACTATTTCAGCCGTATCATAATCTATTGCTTGGTTTTGGTTTGCCATAATACCAAGTCCCATAAGTTTCATTATAAGTTCAGAAACATTAACCTCTAATTTTTCAGCTAATTCTCTTACTACAATATTCTCTCCTATTTCTATAGCTAACTCATCTCCCTCTTCTGTCTCTTCCAAATCTACTTTAGGTTCCCCACCTATATTTTGAGATTCTTCAACTTTTGTTCCATCTATCTCTTCTTCTGCTTCTTCCAATAAAATAAGTTCTCTTATTATTTTAGCCTGGTCTGCTTCTAATGTACTCATATGACTAGGTATATCCATATCAAATTCCTTTGATACTAATTCCATCAAGTCTTTACTACTCATACCTACTTCTTTAGCTAGTTCATAAATTCTTATCTTCTTCATCTAAAGCACCTCCTATATTTATAGACGATGTTTATTTAATCATTATCTACTTCTTACATATCCTCATTATCTAATGAAGCATCATCTTTAATATCTTCTTTAACATCTTCTAATTCTAAACTTCCCTCATCTATAGATTCTTCAGGTTGCTCTTTTTGAGTTTCCTCTTTATTTAAATCTTCCTCATACTGCGTTTCAGATTTAATATCTATCTTCCAATTTGTAAGCTTAGCTGCTAACCTAGCATTCTGCCCTTCCTTACCTATGGCCAATGACAGTTGATAATCAGGAACAATTACAACTGCTGATTTTTCTTCCTCATCTATTATAACATCTATTACCTTTGAAGGACTTAAGCTATTAGCTATAAATTCAGCCATATCATTGCTCCATATTATGATGTCTATTTTTTCTCCATTTAGCTCATCAACAATTATCTTTACCCTGCTGCCCTTGAAACCTACACAAGCTCCTAGTGGATCTACATCTGGGTCCTTTGACTGTACTGCAATTTTAGTCCTGCTTCCAGCCTCCCTAGATATAGAGTGAATATCTACTATTCCTTCATGAATTTCAGGAACTTCTAACTCAAAAAGTCTTTTTACTAAATTAGGATGAGATCTTGATAAAATAATTTGAGGCCCCTTATTTGTTTTCTTTACTTCAAGAACCAGCATTTTCATTCTTCCGTGCGGTTCATAAACCTCTTCTGGTATTTGCTCACTTGGTGGTAAAATAGCTTCTATTTTTCCCAAGTCAACATATACATTATTCCTATTAATTCTTTGAATTTCCCCAGTAATTACTTCATTTTCCCTATCTATAAATTCATCATATATAACATCTCTTTCAGCGTCTTTTATCCTTTGTATTACAACTTGCTTAGCTGTTTGTGCTGCAATCCTACCAAAATCCAAAGGTGTAGCCTCTAATCTTACTACATCTCCAACTTCATAAATCGGGTCTATTTCCTTAGCCATTTCTAGAGAAACTTCCATATTTTCATCGAAAACCTCTTCTACTACATCCTTAATAGAATAAACCTTTATTTCCCCAGTCTCCCTATCCATATCTACTTCAGCATTTGTAGCAGAACCAAAATTCTTTTTATAGCTAGATATTAAAGCAGCCTCTATTGCATCCAAAATGACTTCTTTAGATATTCCTTTTTCCTTTTCTATCTCATATAGAGCTTGTATAAACTCTTGATTCATTTACTTTACCCCCTAAAATTTTATCACCAACCTCATTAGTGAAACTATTTCTCTTGGTATAGCTAAAATTTCACCATCTTCCATTTCAATTTCAAAGTCTTCTTCATTATAAGCCCTTAAAAAACCTTCTAATTTTTTTCTATTATTGAAAGATTTGTATAATTTCAGTTCTACTTCCTTCCCTAGGTTTCTCTCATAGTCCTTGTCTGTTTTTAAAGGCCTATCAAGTCCTGGGGATGATACTTCTAGAAAATATGCTTCATTAGTTGGGTCCTCCCTATCTAATAATTCACTCAATTTTTCTGTCATAATTTGACAATCATCTAGGTTTATTCCACCCTTTTTATCAATATAAACTCTTAAAAAGAAATAGTCATTCTCCTTAACATATTCTACATCAACTAGGTCATAACCTAGTTCATTGGCTATTCTTTCCCCATTTTCTTTGGTTATTCCTACAATTCCTCGTCCTTTAGCCACTCTCTCACCTCCGAC
>JASLBE010000045.1 GCA_030146705.1 Tissierellales bacterium
AGTGGCACGTATGGTGTGGATCCTTACGAAAGCTAGTATTTTAGATATTTTTAGTTGGAAGGGATATAATACCGACCTAGGCTAAGATATTTACATAGTTTAATACTAGACTAGTGGGAGATGGTGGAGAAGATAAATCAGGAAAAGAAGAAGATAAAGATACAGAAAAAGAAAAAGAAAAAGAAGAAATACATGCAAAAGCTGATGAAAAAATAGGAGCTGTATTAGAAGATGATAGGTCAGATAAAGAAAAAAAAGATGGCTTAGATTCTATAATAGAAGATTTAGATAGTTCTGATGTAGATGATGATATTAAACAAGAAATAAGAGAAAAACTAGAGAAACACTATCAAGAAATAGACGAAAAAGTTGCCAAAGAATTTTTAGAACTTATCCAAGAAAAAGAAAAAGAAGAAGAAATAAAAGCTGCCTATGATAAATTAGACTTATATGAAAAAGATAAGGTTTGGCAAATAGCAACAGATGAGCAAAAAGAAAAATTATCATTTATAAAATCAAATAACAAATAGCTTTTAAAATAGGATACTTTTAGTATCCTATTTTTTTCTTCTTAATAGCCTGGGTCCTATCCCATATCCCAGGCTTTTTTTAATTTATTTAAAATATAGGTGGAAATATATGCCTAGGGGGGAGTTTGGAGTTTAGGCTAGTTTTTTAGGCCTTAGGAAGTATTAACAAATATAATTATAACTTAGGTTAGGATATAATATAATATTTTATTATAAGCCAAGGGAAAATGGCTTAAATTAAGGATATTAAAGAAAAATAATAGGGAAAAAACCTAGGATAAAATCTTGATAGGTCTTTTGCTAGTTTGAATGTGGATAAGATGTGGTATATAGTATATTGAAGAATTAAGAATAATGGGGATTATTCAAATATTTAGATTAAGTATTTTTTCGGTGGAACGCCATATGCCATAAAAGTGGCACGTATGGTGTGGATCCTTACGAAAGCTAGGAATAGCTAGGAGGAGATGGTGTTAGTAAAGATAAGTCTAAAATTGAAGTAGAAAAAATAGATAATGATAATGATAGTGATGGAATGTATTTGTTAACATTAACTTTAAAAGATGGTAAAGGTCAGCCTATTAAAATTTTAATAGATGAGATGAATGATAGGATCAAGATGGTTAATGAGGAAACGGGAAATACTTTAATAAGTGAACATATTTTGGCACCAACACCTGAAGACTTTGATGAAGAAAATGGGGTTTACAAGTTTAAGCTTAAAGAAGGGGTTATTCCTGAAGGTAAGACTAAAGTTATAGGTTTGATTTTAATTGATAGAAAAGAAGTTGGTCGTATAGAAATAAAAAGATAGGTATTTAATAATATTAAAAATTAAATATAAGTATAACTTAGGCCAGGATATAATGTTTCTTTATAAACCAAGGGAAAATGGCTTAAATTAAGAATTTTAAAGAAAACTAATAGGAAAAAACCTAGGATTAAAAAACCTAATACAAGCTTTTTTGGCTTGAATATGGATAAGATATGGTATATAATATATTAAATAATTAAGAATAATGGGGATTATTCGAATATTTAGATTAAATATTTTTTCGGTGGAACGCCGTATGCCATAAAAGTGGCACGTATGGTGTGGATCCTGACGAAAGCTAGGAATAGCTAGGAGGAGATGGTGAAGGAAATTCAGGAAATGGTGGAGGAACAGGAGAAGGAGAACAACCAGAATTAAAAGGTATAACAGGAACATTATCTAAAGATGGAGATAATTTTAAGCTTACAATTGAAACAAATGCACCTATAACAATTGGAGACCACACAATAGAAGTTGGAGATAAAAAAGGAACTTTTGATATCGGGGATTCCAATTCGGATGCTAGTACAGTAGCTGAAGCTATTTTTATGAATGGACTTGGGGGAAGTGTTGGAGATGATGGTAAGCCTACTGAAGATGTAGACTTTGGAGATTTTTCAGTGGGCTTGGAGGGTGCAAGTATAATATTTAAGCCAAAAAAGGATACAGACTCATCTGAACCAGCAATCAAAATTGATGGTGTAGAAATTAAACTAAGCTAATAAGTAAGCTTAATCTCCCTTGAGATTTACTAAGACTAGGCCCTGGGGCCTGGTCTTTTTTTGCCTATTAGTCTGAATTTTTACAATTATTAATTTATCTAAGCTAAAAAAATATTTTTTATATTCCTAGTTTGGTTAAACTAGACCCTGGACTATAAAGGGCTGATTTAACCAGTCCTTGCCTCCCTTGTTTTTAGGACCAGCCTGGCTGGATAAAACACTTGGGAAAATTACTATATAATTATCTATGTATTTAGGCTCTAGACTGGCCTAGGGCTTTTTTTAGGCTTGAACAATTGTTAAAATTTTGATAAAATAGTAAATTATCGATAAATCGCTTCGTAGCTAGAAATAGGTATGCGTAGTGAGGACCAGCCGAAACTGTGGGGGCAGTAGGTGTGGAATGGCGAAGAAAATAATAATGATGAAAATAATGATGAAAATAAGCCTGGGGAGGAGCTTACTGGCATAAGGTCAATCTTGGGCTTGGATCTTTTTGAAGACCTTGGAGAAATTAGTGGCTACATAGCTGAAGATATTAGTAAGGCTGGCTATAAGGCAAAGATTTACAGGACTGAAGACTATAGTAGCTTTACCCTAGTTGAGGGGGACAGGTCCATTAGTAGGATCTATACTACAGACCAAGAATTATTTGAAAATTATAATATTTCCAAGATGATGGATGGGAACTTGGCTGAAAATGCCCTGAAAAAGTTTAATACTAGGGATTTTTACCTAAGGGCCTACAAGGAGCATTCTAGGTCAAACCAGGTCTATGCCTTGGAGATTAATAGGGCTAGGAATTTTAACAGTCTTCCAGACCCAGAAGTTTTTGAAGACTTGGCCTTTGAAATTGCCAATTCCTATATAGGGACCTATGGTCTTGAGCCTTTTGTTAAGCACCAAGACCTGGCTAGCTGTGGGAGGTTGCATAGTCAAGATATGCTAGCTAGGAAGTATTTTTCCCACGTATCTCCTGAGGGGGAAACTTTTGACCAAAGGGTGGCCAAGGCTACTGGGGGAAAAGTTTTTGGAACTGGGGAAAATATTGCCTTTGGACAAAGAAACCCAATTCTTGCCCTTGATGCTTGGATAAACTCCCCAGGACATAGGGAAAACATCATAAGAAATGCTGGAAACTATATGGGGGTGGGTGTTGCCTTTGATCGTGCTGGACTAAGGCCTGGCTCATATGGTTCTCCTTACTATACCCAAGTTTTTGGGATAGGAAATATTTATAACTAGGCTTTTTTGCCTAGTTATTTAGTTTACTAGTCTTGTTTAAAATACACATATCATCGATAAATCGCTTCGTAGCTAGAAATAGGTATGCGTAGTGAGGACCAGCCGAAACTGTGGGGGCAGTAGGTGTGGAGTGGCGAAGATAATAATAATGATGAAAACTTGACCCATAGGGACCTGGTTATAAAAACAGCCAGGGAGGGTATTAATAAGATTTTAAATAGTCCTGCTGGAAAGTATATAGAAGCTATAAGTCTAGATGATGATGATTATGATAGTTCAAGTTTTACTTTGAGGGTTAAGTTAAGCAACCAGTATGATGATATTAGTGTTGGGGATTTTTCCAAGGAAAGCCAGGAAGTTTTACCAGCCTTTAAAAGTGTCCTAGACCTATACGAAAGCTATAGTTTTTCTGCAACTATTAGTGAAACAGATGAAGAAGAGGGCGACAGTGTTGAGTTTGTTAATTGGGACCATAGTGGCAAAAGCCTGGAGCTTGATGAAATTTATGAAAAAATAAAGGAATCTGTTTTTGAAGATGACTGGGATTTTTGGCTTGGAGTACCCTTAAGGAAATTTGAGATTTGGATGTCGATTATGGGCAAGGATCTTGATGATGATGATATAGGTCTAGTGCTATATTTTTCTAAGTAGGACTAAAAATTTAAAAGACTTTAATTAGGGGACCTAGCTGGGTCCTCTTTTTTAGGCTAGGTTTTTTTATGGGGATAGTAAGAGTTTATTTTCCATAAAATTTTTGATATAATATTACCTATACATATTATCGATAAATCGCTTCGTAGCTAGAAATAGGTATGCGTAGTGAGGACCAGCCGAAACTGTGGGGGCAGTAGGTATGGAATGGCGATAAGCAAGTAAATGATAAAATTTTAGATGTAATACATATGATTGAAGCTTTAGAAAAAAACCCAAGCCTTGTTGGCAGGGAGGAAATAAGGGAGTGTGATGAAAAATATAGGTCCTTGGAAAGTTGGGAGAAGGAACTTGTTTATAATATCCAAAAGTTTGAAAGGCTTAAGGAGGATTTTTTTGAAAAAACTAGTCCTACCAGGGTTGAAGGCTACTATATTAGGCCGGAACTGGAAAGTTTTGCCAACCAATATATTGAAAATAGTGAAAGCATAAGGGTTGACCTTGGGGACTATGATAGCCTAGATGGACTTATGAATGATTTTTACAAGTATTATAATTATTTGATTTATGAAAACAAGGGCTATAGCTATATGCCCCAAGGAAGTGGATGCTACCTAGTTGAGTATAATTTGACCAATAGGGCCAAGGACAGGCATAGGGAGGTTGAAAGCAAGGCTGGGGAAATAATTTCCAAGCTTGGGTTAAGGCCTGGTATGGACCAGGTTGAAATGGTTTTAAAAATCCACGACTATATTATTGCAAATGCTGATTACAACACTGAGGCCTTTGAGGCGGGTAATACGACTGATGATGACCACAGTGCCTATGGGGTTTTAATCAAGGGCAAGGGGGTTTGCTCTAGCTATGCCAAGGCCTTTCAATTGATTTGTACTAGGCTTGAAATTCCCTGCCTATATATTGAGGGGGACACTAGTGGGGGCAGGCACGCTTGGAACAAGGTCTACCTAGATGGGGACTGGTACAGTATAGACCTGACTTTTGATGATCCTATTGGGTCCAAGCTTATGGTAAACTATGACTACTTCTTGGTGGCTGATGAAAAAATGAAGGACCATAGGGAAGATAGGTCCAAGGATTATCCTCCTGCAACTAGGGAGAAGGACTATCCTAGTAAACTTGGGGTTACATATTTTTTAAAGGACGGTAGTCCTATTGAAAACATAGCCTCTTTTGATGAGGCTGGGGAATATTTTGAAAAACTAGGGGACCTAGGCTATAATTATGCAGCCATAAGGCTTACTGACCCTAGTCTTGAGCCTGGAGATTTATTAAATATTTTTAGGGAAAAGTTTAAAATTAGTGGAACTATTTGGACTAATAGGATAGGAAATGATATATTAATATTTAGCAAAGATGAAGAGTTTTAGCTAAAATTATTAATAGGAGGAGCTTATGAAGAAATATTTTAAGAGGATTTTGCCTATGGTTCTTGTATTGGTCTTATTTATGCCTGGGAAATTTTATGGGGCTGGACCAAGGAGGAGGGTCTTGATTTTAAACAATAGTGAATATTTAAATGGAACCCTTTACGGTGTTAGGGGGGACAGGGACAAGCTAATAAATATGTTTGAGAATAATTATTTTGAAAATAAAAAATTTGATGAACTTATCCTTAGGGAAAACCAAACTAGGGAGGGGATTTTTACCTCCCTGGAAGAAAGTTTTAAGGACAATACTGATGAAGATATTTCTTACATATACTACTCTGGACATGGGGCATATTCCACAAAAAGGAATATGTCCACCATTGTCGGAGTTGACCACAAACCAGTATATGTAGATGAGTTTGAACTTACCCTTAGGAAGCTAAAGGGAACTTTTGTAATAATATTTGATTCTTGTAATTCTGGCGGTTTTATTGAAAGAGGGACTAGTCCTGGGTCTAGGACCAGTGCCAAGGATTTTAACCAGGGGGTCCTGGAAGTTTTTTCTAGACTTAAGCCTAGGAAAAGTTTAAGGGACAGGAAGTACTATGTCTTAACTGCAGCTTCTGAAAATGAATCTTCCTATGAAATAAATTTTGGAGGAGACTGGGGCTGGGGTGGAATTTTTACCAAGTTTTTCCTAGAGGGCAACGGCTACAAGGGTCAGTTTCAAGCAGACCTTGATGGTAATGGACTAGTTAGTCTTGGGGAAATGGAAAGCCACCTAAAGGGGGCTGGAATTCCTAGTGAGGTAAATGCCTATCCTGAGAATAGTAGTTTTATAATTGGGGGATCCTATCTTGACCTAGGGCCAATGAGGGAGGACCTGGTTTCTTATCAAAAAAAATTAGAGGACCTAAGGGACTTGGCCTATGGGGACCAGGACCTAATTGATGAAAGTTTAGGGAGGCTGGAAGAAATTTTATCCAGGACTTATTTCTCTAAAGATGAGTATAGGCGCTTAGTTGAGGACCTAGATGGACTTATTACAAGCCTTAATAATCCAAACAAGCTAATGGATAAGCTTACTAAGGAGATGGAGGAGATAAAAAATAATATTTTCCCTCTTTTAAGGTTGAAGGAGTCGGCTAATAGATATAATATTTTATCCTATAATTATAAAAACCTAGATACTAGTAGGCCTGATTTAATCCAAAAATTTTATGGGGAAATTAGAGAATTTTTAGACTTTGTTAAAAACAATGAGGGGGTTAATGGGGATTTTAAACTTTGGCAGGAAAGATTTCAAAATTTGGCCAAGGACACAATTTGGAGGATAGAGTTTAACCAGGAGCTAGACTTGGATAGTTTTGGGTCCAGGGTCTATATCCTAGATGGAGAAAACAATAAAAATACTAGTGTCCTACTTAGCCTAACCCAGGATAAAAAGGGGATAAACATAGTAAACACCAGGGGATATGAGCCTGGAAAATCCTATAGACTTTTCATAGAAAAAGGGGTTAGGTCCAAGTCAAGCTTTCTTAAAAACCACCTTGTAATAGAATTTACTGTAGTTTCTTAATAAAGTTGTAATTTTAACAATATTGAAAATGATTAAATTTATTGATATTATGTTAGTAGGCTTAATAGTCCTATATTTCTGGGGGGAAGTTTAAGACTATAGTATATACACTGTCGATAGATCGCTGTGTACTTAGAAATAGGTATGCACAGTGAGGACCGGTCGAAATTTTTAGTATAATTTAAGTATTAAAAATAGATACGGAATGGCAATATAAATATTGATAAGGAGGCCCTTAAAAAGGCCAAAGAAATACTAACAAAAGATAATATAGTTGAGGTTGAACCAAGACTTTTAGAAGAAGAAGAAATAAAAGAAATTTATAAAAGCGTAGTTTACAAGGTTGGTCTAGATGTTAATTTAGAGATAAAATCAACAAATGGTATCTACTATGCTTTATTAAGTGATGGCAAAAATGCTGAAAGAGTCCTTTTAGATATTAAATATTCTAGGGATATAGTAAAAGAAAGGCTGGAAGAGGCCAGTGAAAAACTTAAAGATACACCGCTTAAAATAGAAACTAGGCTTGTGGGAGATGCCAAACTAGAGGCTATTAAGGATGCAGTTGAGGACTTAATTGGTTTTGATTTTGACCTGGATATTGAACTAATTGATTCTACTAGGGCCAAGATTAAAATTTCTGTTGAAGAAAAGAATAAGATGCCCCTAGATCCGAAAATAGTTAAGGCTAGGATTGAAGAAAATAGTCCTAAGGATGAGGCAGACTTTCTTGCGGCTGTTAAAATTTTAAGGGAGGAAAGCTTGGAAATTGAGCCTAGGCTTAAGGAAGACTATAAGCTTAAGGAGGTTATCAAGGAGGTTAAGAAGATAACTGGTGGTGGTATTAAACTTGAAGTTTTTGAAGATGGAGGGGTTTATACTGCCAGCCTGGAAATGTATGAGGAGGCTAATAAGGAAAACCTTCCTGAAGAGACAATAGTTTTAAATGTTGTAGAAAGGGAGGACCTGGAGCTTAAGAAACTTAATGACTTCCAAAGGGAGCTTGAGGCTGGAATTGAGGTTGAAACTAGGATTAAGCCTAGTAAAAGACTTTATGTAGTTAGGAAGGAAGTTGAGGCCTTAAACAAGGATGACCTAAACCTAAATGTAGATGGAAGTGGGGCTAGTTTTGAGGTTAGCTTTGCTGTTAGAACTGATCCTAGAAAGATTGACCTAGGGGTTAGGTATATGGACCTTGCCATAAATGAAAAGTATGATGAGGAGATGGAAGTATTCCAAAGGGAGGTAAGCAAGCTTGCTGAAAACAATAAGATCCTTTTGGACAGGGACAAGGATGAAAATATAGATGAGTTAATCTTGAAGCATGTTAATAGTATTGTTAATAAGGAAAATTTAAAGGACCTAATTATTGATGGCAAAAAAGTTAGCCTAGTGCCTAGGGAAAACTTTAAGGAAAAATATGAAGGAACTAGGGAGAGACTTGAAAGGGCTGTGGTTACTCTTGTAGTTGGGGCAGACTATTCTGACCTATTGGCTGCTTCTATTACTGAAGCCCAAGACCTACACGATATTACCAAGGTTTCTTTGACTGGTGTTGAACTTAAGGCTTCTGATGTTTATACTTCAAGGCTGGAAAAAGAAAGATACCAAAGGGAGATAAATAAGGCCAAGAAAATACTTGAGGGAAACACTAATCCTAATGATGTCAAGGCTGCCTATGACCGTTTGGAAGATGTTAGTAAGAAGTTTAAGTCTAAGCTAAGGTCTGGACTTTGGGGAACAAGTAAAAATATGCTGGAGAAATTTAAGCTTATTGAAACAGGTAAGGCCAAGTTAAATAATAATAGGTCTGCCTTGAAGCTAGAAAATGACAAAAAATTAGGCTTTATAGAAGGGCTCCTACAAAAATTCTTTAAGATAAAGGGCATAGCTAACGGAGAAAATATGGCCAAGGAAATAGCAGGAATAATTAGTGGTAATAAGAGTGATATTGAAAAATTAGATGCAGTTTTAGGTGTCTTAGAATCTAATAAAGCCTTAACAAGTGATGCTAAGGAAGAATTATATAATTTTATAAAAATCATTTTAGGCCTAAAGACAGAGAACCTAAAAGACCTAAGTGAAGAACAACAACAAGCCCTTAAGGCAGTCCTAAAATATATAGCTACCATAGAAGACAAGGAAGACTGGGCTAAGAGGAAGGACGGACTTAAGAAGGGTGAATTTGGTGAAAAGGGTATAGATACTACGAGCCCTATACTTGAAGTTATAGAGCCAGGAGATATTACTAGCATATATAAAAATGAATCTACTAAAGAATTAATAGACCTTACAATAACTGAAAAAGATAAGGAAATCACTGGCAGGGGCCAATCTCCAACCCTAGATTTTATTAAGGACCTAGGAGATATATTTACAGGTAGTATGAGCCCTAGTAATATAACAGATGCAATTAAAGATATAATAGCTAGTATATTAGGTGTGGATAGTATTGATAATATTAAGGATATCAATATTAAAGAGATAATAAAAAACCTACCTGATTTATTGAAACCTGAAAAGATAATGGATATAATAAATGATATTGTAAAAATTATTGGAAAAAATATAACAGAGCCTATAGAAAAGACTATTGAAGCTGTTGGGAACTATTTAAGGGGCTTGGGCTTAAAGGTTAATGACTCTGTTGTGGGAAATATAATTAGGCTCCTTGAAAATAGGGATGAGGTTATTAAGATAATTTTAGGCCTAGACTTTAATGACGAGATACCAGGCTTAACATCTTACAGTGAAAAAGAAATTAGGGAATATGCTAGACTTTTAGACAAGAGGGAAAAGGAACTTCTTGAGCTAGAAAGAAATAAGAAGTTTGGAGATATTGACCTAGAAGAGGTTAAGGAACTTAACAATCAAATAGATAGGGACAGGGAAGAGTTTGAAAATATAAGGTTTGAAAAGCAAGAACTTTTAAAGGAATTGCAAAAACTTTTGGCTGAACTTGACCCAAGTGATGATGATTATAGTGGTTTACAAGATCAAATTAATGACTTGCAAGACCAATTAGGCATAGAGGATACTGGTCTACCTAATGACAAGGACGACCTATTGGAACTTTTAGACAAGCTAGAAAAAGAAAAGCAAGCTCTAGACAAGCTAAGGGAAGAGATTGGATTAGAAGTTAATGGTGCCAAGGATCTTATAAAAGAGGCTAAGGGGCTAGGTTTTACAACTGAATTAGAAGGCTTAGAAACTTTAGTTGAAGATTGGAACCCTAAAGAGAAAAACAAGGAAGAACTAAAGAAGTATAGGGAAAACTTGAACAATGGGTTTGAAGAACTTAAAAAACTTGTAGAGGATAAGAAGGAAGAGGGTTTAAACCAAGAAAATCAAGAAAAAGAAGAATTAATAGGTAAAATCCTTGGAAAAATAAAAAACCTACTTGATGAAAACAAGGATGATTCTGACTTTGACCTAGAAGGTGAAATAGGCAGTATTATAGATGGTAATTCTAGTGAAGACCTAAAGGAATATAGGGAAAAATTAGAAGGAAAGACCTTAAAGGAACTTGAGACCATAAATATAGAGCTTAATAAGCTTATTAAGAGGGTTGAGGAGAACAAGCAAGAAGAAGAAACAACTGGAAATGAAGTAGAAAATGAAGTAGAAAATGAAGATGATACAGATGGAAATGGAGAAAATGAAGTAGAAACAAATGTAAATGGAGAAGATAAAGAAGAAAATTCAGTAGTAAGTCCAGAAGAAACAAAAATTAAGCAACTTATGGACCAAGTAAACTGGGAAAAGTAAGTCCTGGTTTAAGAAAAAAGAGAGGGGGGACCCTCTCTTTTTTATATATAAATTTAAAATATATATACATAAAATTATAAATATAAGATAAGCTAGCTTTATGGATATAAGTAATTAATAAGGAGGACTAATTGTCAAAAAAGTTTGAAAAAAAATTTACATTGTGATAATATGTAACTACTGGAAAAATCCAGATATACACATACATCGAGGAATCGCTATATGCCTAGAAATAGGCACGTATAGTGAGGACCGGTCGAATTCGTTGGGGGACGAAAGACGCGGAATGGCATAGAAATAGTTAATAAAGATGAGTTAATGAACTTAAGTGTTGGAGAAAGTAAATTAATTGAAACAAAGGTTACAGATGAAGGATTTGCTGGAGATATTATTGTTAAGTCTAGTGATAATAAGGTTGTTTCTATTGAAACTACTAATGATGGTTACTTAGCAAAGGCAAATAGTGAAGGTGTGGCAGTAATTACTGTACAAGCTGGAAACAAAAGGGATACTATTGAAGTTAGTGTTGGTTCTGTTCAAGTTGAAGAGATAGTTATTGAAAATGTAAGGGCTCTTGAGCTTATGGAAAAAGGAACTGAAGTAGAGCTAGATGTTACAATTTTACCAGCCAATGCTACTGCTGATTATACTGTTGTTGCTAATGATGAAAAATTAACTGTTAATGGCAATAAGGTAAAGGCTGTTGCATCAGGTAAGACTTCTTTAACTGTTAAGGCAGGTAACAAGTCTGTAGATGTAGATGTTAGGGTTGTAAGTGAAGAAGATGCTTATAAATTATTTACAGAGGAAGCTGTTGAGTCTCTTAAGAGAAATATAGCTAGAAAATCTATTTATGAAGATGCAACTTTTGAATATGATCAATTTGTTATAACTATAGCTGGAGACCAAGGTGGAGAGGCTAACTTTGAAGCTTTATTTAGCGACCTAGGTATAAAATCTATTAATGGACAGTTTGATACTATTGTTATGGAGCAAGAGTTTATAGATGCTATCTACCATAAAAATAACAAAGTAACTATTAATGTTGAAAATGAATATGGTGAATTTACTAGGACTTTAGATGTTAAGCTAGTAAACAACAAGGGAGTTTTTGACAGGATTAAAAATGTTGCTAAATTTAGGAACCAAGTTCTAGGAGCTAGGGATATACTTGACCCTAACCTATGGATAGTTACAGATTCAAGCTACAATGTTGCTAAATATATAGTAAATGAATTTGATAAGCTAGATACTTTTGAACAAATTTTAGTTGGACCAATTGTTAGACAAGGTTCTAGGCACTTAAAGGTTCATATTAAGATTTATGAACTTCTTGATAAGCATGTAGTTACTAACCTAGAAAACCTAATGAGATCTCTAGAAGGAATAGTTCCAGGGGTATCAATATTTAATAAGCTTGTAGAAGGTGTTCAATCAGTACAAAAAACAATAGACGAATTAGGAGTAATTGGTAGGGAAAATGGTGGATTACTACCAAGCCAATTATTAAATAGGGTTAAGGCACAAATAAAATTAATAAAAGATAAATTAAGTTCATTAACATCTAGGTCTGATTTAACAGAAGAAGAATTAAAAGAAGTTAAAGTATTAGAAGAAAAATTAAGAGAATTAGAAGACCTAGTTGAAAAGTTAGAAGATTAATTAAATTGATTTTAAAGAGAGTGGGAAGTCTCCTACTCTCTTTATTTTATGCCTAAAATTTTGGGTCAAGTCCCTAATTATTAAGAAAAACAAGAATAAATTTAATAATTATGCCTGGCTTTATAAAAAACTTTTATTACATTTCCATTAAAATACTAGGGGGTATAACCTGGGGAAGGCTGTATTTAGCCAAGTTTTCTTTGGTTTAATTGTAATGAAAATGTAATGGTTGAAAATGGATAAAAAAGTAAAAAAATATATTGTAAATTAAATAATCTAAGAGTATACTTTATCTCTGTGATAGGAAAAGATTATAAATAAGATAAATAAAAATATACACTTTATCGAGGAATCGCCTTGTATGATGAAAGTCATATGCAGGGTGAGGACTGGTCGAATCGTTGGGGGACGAGAGACGCAGAATGGTATAAACAATGAAAAATTAGTTAAAGAATTAGATAGGCTTATTGGAAAAATTGATAAAATTTTGGGAGCCTATAAGGATAGTGATGGGCTTGCTAATGAGCTAGAGGCCTTGGAAATATTAAAGGATAGGCTGGTTAATATGAAGACTGAGCCTAGTATTAAGAAAGAGGAAATAGATAGGCTTAAAAAAGAGCTTGTAGAAATAAGTAATAATATTGCTGGGAAAAATGAACTTAAGGACCTACTTGATTTATCTGATGAACTTTATGGAAGTCTTGTAGAGTTTGAGAAGGATAATCCTAATATGGACCCAGTGCTTGAGGATTTTATTAAGGACCTAAAGGATAGGTTGGACTATTATCAAGATAAGGATCCTAGTGAGTTAAACTTAAATGAGGCTAGGAAGGAAATAATTGACTTAATAGACCAGGCCTTGGATAGGATAGATGGTTTGGGACTTGGTGGAGCCAATGGTGACAAGCTTGATGAACTTAATTTAATGAAGGAGGAGCTTGAAAAAGATTTAGAAAGCCTACTAGAGGACAAAAAGGCCTTGGAAGATGAGTTGAACCAGGCTGGAAACACTAGTAATAAACTAGAGATTGAAGAGGAGATTAATAAGGTTAAAGAAGAATTGGATGAATTTCCTGATGGTATGGACTCAAGTTTAGAAGCTAGTAAGGATGAACTTTCAGAACTTGAAGCTAGTTTTGAGGCTCTTGCTGAAGAAGATGAAGAAAAGAGAAGGGAGTTTGAAGCCTTAATCCAAGAAAAGAAGGAAGAAATTTCAAGTTTAGAAGCTAATATAGAAAAGAAGGAAGCTCTTATTAATAAGCTGAAAGACTTGGAGGAAAGTTTACTTGCTACTGGAGATTCTAGTTTGGTTAACGAACTTAAGGATAAGCTTGATAGGCTAGAGGAACTTATTGGAGAAAAGGAAGCTGAAAGGGATAGGATTAATAAGGAACTTGATGGTTTAAGCAATAATCCTTTGGCTGATGAACTTAAGGATATTTTAGAAGCTGCCAAGGAAGTTATACCAACTAATTCGGAATTAGAAAAATTAAATGAAGAATTAGCCCTAGAAAATAAGCAACTAAGGGAAGAAATTGAAGCTTTAATTAATAGGTTAGACATATTAGAGGAAGAATTGGAAAAAAGCCAGGTTGATAAGTCTAGTCTTGAGTCAGAAATAAATTATTTAAGGAAAAGTTTAAATAATAAGCTTAAGGAGTTGGAGGCCTTAAGGGATGAGTTGGATAATAATGGAGACCTTAATAGTATGGTGGAAACTATTAACAGCTTAAGAGAAGAACTTAGTGGCTATGAAAAAGATTATGGGACTTTAACTAGTGAATTTGAAAAACTTCAAAAAGAGATTATAGAAAAAGAAGAAGCGATATCTAGTTTAAAGGCTGAAAAAGAAAAACTAGAAGCTGGTAAACAAGAAGCAGAAAAGAAAATATCAGAACTTGAAACTGCCAATGAAGAACTTAAAAAGCTAAAAGATAACCTAACTAGTGAAAAAGAAGTACTAGCTAGTGAAAAAACTAGGCTAGAAGAAGAATTAAATACAAGTAAGGAATTAACAGCTAAGGAAAGGGAAGA
>JASLBE010000056.1 GCA_030146705.1 Tissierellales bacterium
TAGCTCTAAGATTAATCCATACCTATGAATTGCTAGTAGGTCTTCTTTTAATAGGAAGTTTATTTTTTCTTTTGCTTTTTTAAAGTCCTTCCTATCTATTTCCCTTACTATATCCATTACCCAAACTGTGCTTATTAATGGATTTGATAAGTCTTCTTCTGGATCTAGTTTAAATAATTCTTCATCCATGTCTCCTGGCCTTATTCCTTCTGTTTGAAGTTGGTTGAATTTTAACTGAAGCCAAAGGTTTCTTAGGCTGTCTGGTTTTTGGGATAGGAGAAAGGCATTGTAACCATCATTTCCTAATCCTTCTATTTTTAGTGGTAATAGGTTTATAAAGGCAAAGTAGATACCTAGGCCTATGGTAAATATTCCTATTAGTCCTGCAAAACCTTCTGTATTGCCATTTTTGTAAAGGAGAAAGGCTATAAGGGCTGTAAGAATGTTAAAGATTCCCCCACCTATATTGTAAAGTATGCTAGGGAATTTCCCATTCTCTCCTATTTCTGGTGGAGATAGAAGGCATTGCCCACCTGTTCCTGGTAGTGTGTACCTACCAATCTTATATCCTTCACTGTCTTTGTATAATACTAAACTTGCTATTCTAAATGATACAAAGCCATATCCTGTTAATCTTCCAAATACATAATGACCTAGTTCATGTATTATTATCTGCCCATAATAGACTAGGGCAAAGGCAAAAGATACATTAAAAAAGGCATCCCATTTGTTTAGGAATTCTATATTGGATTGACCTATTAAACTTCCTACATAGTAGGCTAGAAAAAATGATGAAACAAAAATTATTGAATAAGAAAACCACTTATTTTCATAAATCTTTTTCATAAGCTACCTCCTATTGTCTTTGTCCTTTAATGATAGTATATTTATAGATAAATTTCTATATATAAATAGAAAACACACTCAAAATGAGTGTGTTAGCTGAAGTATTCTTGGAGTTTTTTATCACAGTGTTCTTCAATTCTAATAATATCCTTATCATCTAGTTTTTTTAAAATATGCCTATTTAATCTTATTCTCTCTAGGTCCTTATCATAATCCATAAAGTTCATATCTTGAAATCTTTTAAATGGATTGGATAAAATATTATTTTTTACTTCTGAACGTGTATAGTCTCTTAGATATAGGCATCTCTTTTTCTCTACTACCAAACCTGCTTCTCTCCTACCCTCATAATAGTCAATAAAATAATCAACTATGAATTCAATATTTACTCTTCCTTGGTCATCCATATTTTGAAAAAATCCTTTTAAAAATACTGGCTTATAGGAATAACTCATGTCCATAATCCTAACATATTCCATGAATTTCTTTTTAATATTAGCAGGTGTTATAAGCTCCCAGTTAAATTCCTCTGCATATTTCTTTACTGCATCTTCTTTAAAATAATTAAACTTTTTTGTAGACATTGGTATTACCAAGTCTGGCTTAATTTTTCCTTCTCTTATATATTTAGATACTGTTTCAGATTGAACACTTACCATTCTAACAAACTCTAATTCTGACACCATATCTTTTACTTCTTCCTGCCAATCAAAAAGTTCTATTAGCTCATAGTCCATTATATCTACAGGATAGTCTAATAAAACTTCTGGTTTTTCACCTTTGTAGATTAAATCCTTTTCCTTTATCATATTGCTTTTAGGTCCTACTACTAAAGCTCCAGGTCTGTATTTTTTAATATTAAATATCCTGTGTATACTGTAAGGCATATTGAAAAGATTGGCATTGTCTATAAAATCAAAAACCATTAAATGATCTTTTCCTTCTGCTAGTCTCATTCCCCTACCTAATTGTTGTAGATAAAGAGTTTTGGACATAGTTGGTCTTGCCATAAAGAGTACTTGTGTATTAGGACTATCCCAACCTTCATTTAATAAGTCACAGGCACAAAGTACATCTATATCTCCTTCTTCATATTCTTTTAAAATTTGCTTTCTTTCCTTATCTGCTAAAGAACCCGATACAGCCCTTGCTTCCACTCCCTTTTCCCTAAGTAATCCTGCTATTTCTTCTGCATGGGCAACGGAAGTGCAAAATATTACTGTTTTCTTGTCTTTTACAAAGTTTAAATAAGTATCTATGATAACATTGTTTCTATCTGGTATAACTAACTTATCTTCCAAATCCTTAGAGTTATATCTAATACCATTTATCCTAACATCTGTTAAATCTATATTTGTCTTTACCCTTATACATCTTACAGGTACTAATTCTCCTAGTTCTACAGCTGTTTTAAGGTCTAGTTTATGTCCTACATTTTTAAAAATATCTAAGAGATTTTCTCCATCCATTCTATTTGGAGTTGCTGTTAAACCTAAGGTAAATTTAGGTTTAAAATATGATAATATTTTTTTATAAGTTTTTGCTGCTGCATGATGGGCTTCGTCTATAATGATATAACCAAATTCTTCTGGATTAAATTGCTCTAAATCATTAGCAATACTCTGTATACTAGCACATATTATATGATCATTTTCTTTAGCATCACCAAGCCATAAGCCTGCTTTCTCTTCTGGCCAAATTTCTTCAAAAGTATCTTTAGCCTGAGTTATTATTTCTTTTCTATGGGCTAGGAATAATGTTTTATATCCTAGGCTTTTGGCATCTGAAACTGCTGTAACTGTTTTCCCAGTTCCTGTTGCATGGTATAAAAGGCCTATACTTTCTCCT
>JASLBE010000006.1 GCA_030146705.1 Tissierellales bacterium
ACCCATACCGAACACAGAAGTTAAGCATCTCAGCGCTGATGGTACTTGGTTGGAGACGACCTGGGAGAGTAGGACGTTGCTAGGCTCATGAAGAAAAACCTTACTGGAAAACCAGTAAGGTTTATTTTTTTACTATTTTATTTTATAATTATTAGCAGGAGGGGATGGTTTTGGAAAGGAATATAGAAAGGACACTTGATATTTTAAGAAGTAATAAAGGATACATATCAGGCCAGGATATTTCTGAAAAGTTAAGCATATCTAGGACTACAGTCTGGAAGTATATAAACCTTCTAAAGGATAGGGGCTATAGGATTGATTCTGTTACTAATAAAGGATATAAGCTGGTAAGTTCTCCAGATAGACTGGATTATAATGAGCTAGGAGTATATTTAAATACATCTTATATAGGTAGGAAAGTAATCTATTATGATTCAATAGAGTCTACTAATAAGGAGGGAAAAAAAATAGCTGTAAAGTCTGATGAGGGCTTGGTTATAATAGGAGAAGAGCAAACCCAAGGGCGAGGAAGAATGGGAAGAGGTTGGGTTTCTCCTAAGGGAAAAGGTGTTTGGATGACCTTAGTTTTAAAGCCAAAGATCAACCCCTTAGACTCTAGGAAAATAAGTTTAATAGCTTCTGCTGCAGTGGTTAAGGCCATGGAGAATTTAGGGATTGAGGGCCAGCTAAAGTGGCCAAATGATATTTTGATTAATAGAAAAAAAATAGCAGGTATTTTAACTGAAATAAATTGTGAAATAGATCTTGTTAATTATATTTTAGTTGGAATTGGTATAAATGTTAATTTAGATAAAGAAGATTTTCCAAAAGATCTCCAGGAAAAGGCTAGCTCTATAAAAATAGAATTAGGTAAAAAAATTAGTAGGCAGAAACTAGTTGCTAATATTTTAAATGAATTTGAAGTATTATATGATGAGTTTATTGAAGAAAATAACATAAAAAAATCTATTGAAATTAATAGGGAGAAATTAGTTTTCTTAGGAGAAAATATAAGGGTTATAGAGAATGGTAAAGAAAAAATTTCCAGGGCTAAAGCCTTAGATGACAATGGTTTACTTGTTATTGAAAACCAAGATCAATCTATAGAAAAACTATTTTCAGGAGAAATATCCATAAGAGGCATCAAGGGATATATATAAATAATATTATGTAAAAGAGTTACAGAAAAGAAAGGATATGTCTATATAGACATATCCTTTCTTTTGTTTATAATTGGAATAATTTTGTGGCCTATTATGGCAGATAAAATTAACTTTAGTCCATCTCCTGGTAAAAAAGCTAGGCAACCTAGCTTAAAAACTTCTTTAAAAGTTAAGGGGGTTTTCATTACAAAATTAAATATAAAATACATGTAGCTAAGGCCTAGAGCATAGATGATTATAGTTCCTAAACTTAAGGCTAGGAAAATATTTTTTTTTGAAAATTTATTAAAATTAATAAATACACTTATAAAAAAGGCTGATAAAATAAAACCTAATAAAAATCCAAAGGAAGGACTGAAAATTTGTTGGGGCCCTCCAGTAAAGTTGGCAAATATTGGTATGCCAATTAGGCCCAATATTACATAAGTAACTTGTGATAAAAAAGCCAATTTAGGTTCTAAGATAAGTCCTGCTAGTAGGACAAAAAAAGATTGTAGGGTAATTGGAATAGGACCTAGGGGGATAGATATAAAGGCTCCTACTGCAGTAAAGGCTGTAAAAATAGCTGTTAATATTAAGTCTTTAGTCTTCATAATACCTCCGCTTTCATTGTTAGTCATAAAAAATAATTGGTTAACAATTAAGAGTTTACTCTATAATCTAAAATTTGTCAATTAAAAAACTTTATACAAATATTGCCAATAATTAAGAATTGTGTTAACATTTTAAATATAGAGATTAGTAGTTAATCTAATTTTCACTAGAGATTATAGACAGAAGATATAAATTTTAAGGACCTAATCAGCTTATGGGGTGTAGAATTTATGCCTTGTAGATAAGAGGAGGTTCATTTTGTGATTTTATAATAGGAGGTATAGTCATGGAACAAGCATTAGGAGGATTAAAGGTATTAGATTTATCTAGAGTATTGGCAGGACCATATGCGACTATGATATTGGCTGATATGGGGGCTGATGTTCTTAAGATTGAAATGCCAGTAAAAGGTGATGACTCTAGAGCATTTGGACCATATGTAGGTGGAGAAAGCTCTTATTTTATGAGTATTAATAGAAACAAGAAGAGTATTACAATGAACTTAAAGAATGAAGAGTCTAAGAAGATGTTTTTAGAGTTAGTTAAGGATGCGGATGTAGTTGTTGAAAACTATAGGCCAGGAACTATGGAGAAGCTAGGTATAGGATATGATGTCTTAAAAGAGGTAAATCCTAGGATAATTTATGCGGCATCTTCTGGATTTGGTCATACAGGCCCTTATAGTAAAAGAGCTGCTTATGATGCAGTAGTTCAAGCTATGGGTGGAATAATGAGTATAACTGGTGAGTTAAATGGAAAGCCTACTAAGGTTGGTTCTTCTATATCTGACATAATTGCTGGTATGTATACAGCTATTGGTGTTTTGGCAGCCTTGGCTTATAGGAATAAGACTGGTAAGGGTCAAAAGGTTGATGTTGCAATGCTAGATACTCAAGTTTCTATACTTGAAAATGCAGTTGCTAGGTATATGGCTACGGGAGTTTCTCCAAAACCACTTGGAAATAGGCACCCATCAATAATACCTTTTGAAGATTTTGAAACTAAGGATGGAAGTATTATGATAGCTGCTGGAAATGATGTCTTATGGGGAAAACTTTGTAATGCCTTAGGAGTTCCAGAGTTAATTGATGATGAAAGGTTTAAAACAAATCCTTTAAGGGGAGAAAATTATGATGAAATGAGACCTTTGGTTGCTAAACCATTTTTAAATAAGACTACTAAAGAATGGATGGATATTTTAAATGAGGTTGGAGTGCCTAATGGACCAATCAATAAAATTGAAGATGTTGTTAATGATCCTCAAGTGAAGGCTAGGGATATGATTGTAGAGGTTGACCACCCTACTGCGGGAAAAATTTCTATGCCAGGTGTACCGATTAAGATGAGTGAAACACAAGGTTCAGTTAGGAAACCTGCTCCAATATTAGGTCAACATAATGAAGAAGTTTTAAAGGGTAAGTTCAACTTAACTGATGAAGATATACAAAGACTAAAAGATGAGGGTGCAATTTAAAAGCCTAGGGAGAGAGTTTTCTCTCCTTGGCATTAAAAAGGGGGTAATACCATGGAAATATATGGATTAGGACTAGTAGGTTTCTTTATGTTTCTTGGTTCATTTTTAGGCAGACTAGTAGGAAAGCTTGTAGGTATTGATGGAGATATAGGTGGAGTAGGTTTTGCAATGTTATTTTTAATTCTTTGTACTAATTATTTAGAGAAAAAAGGAAGGCCTATATCTAAAAAAACAGGAAATGGTATTTTGTTATTAAGCTCCCTATATATACCAATAGTTGTGGCTATGTCTTCTATACAAGATATGGCAACAGCTTTTGACCAAGGTATAGTGGCTATAGCTGCAGGGCTTTTTGCAACTTTAGCAGGACTTTTACTAGTTCCTGTTATTTCAAAAATTGGAAAGAGTAAGGAGGAATAAATATGAAGGATATTATTTTAGAAATATTTACTTCTTATGATTTAGTTGCAGCATTTTTAGTTGTGGCAGTTATAATGCTTGTATCAAATAAGTTAACTAGTTTAATAAAACAGGAAAGAATGGGGTCATCCCTTGCTATAGTAATTGGACTTTTACTTGCCTATATAGGTGGTAAGCTTACAGGTGGAAAAAAAGGAATATCAGATATTCCCCTATTTGCAGGAATGGGAATTTTAGGTGGTTCAATGTTTAGGGACTATGCAATTATATCTACTGCTTATGGGGCAGATATGGATAACCTAAAGGAAGCAGGAGTTAAAGGCGTTATAGCACTTTTTATAGGTGTTTTCGCTTCTTTCTTTGTAGGAGTAATAGTGGCATTTTTTGCTGGTTTTAGGAATCCAGCAGACTTAACAACCATAGGGGGAGGGGCTGTTACCTTTGTTGTTGGGCCAGTAGCTGCAACAACACTTGGGGCTAGTGCAGAGGCCCAGGCCTTATCAGTAGCAGCTGGAGTAATTAAGTCAGTTGCAACTATGATATTAACCCCCTTAATAGCAAATAAGATTGAGCTAAATAATCCTACTGCTGCAATGGTTTATGGAGGCTTAATGGGTACTACTTCAGGTGTGGCTGGAGGACTTGCAGCAACTGATCCAGAGCTAGTTCCATATGGGGCAATGACTGCAACATTTTATACTGGGCTTGGGACATTATTAATTCCTTCAATCGGATATTTTTTAATAAATTTATTCTTTTAAGCGAAGAATTATCTCATAATTCTAAAAGTACTATTGTCAAATCTGAAAATTGTGATAAAATGTAGATGAGTGAATAATAATTTATATGAGTGAAAAATTAATAAATACTATTATTGTTAGTGATAATTTATGTTGAGTGAAGAGTGAAGACAAATTATGGGTAATAACCTACTTTTTTTCTGCACTCTTTTTTTATTAAAATTTATAAGTTAGGTAAAATATATCAAGGAGTAATACAAGCTGGACTAATAAACTTGAGTAAATTCATATTGATATTTTTACTACTAAATTATAAAACTTAAAAAATATTTTAGATGAGAAGGGAGAGATTTGAGTGACACTAAAAGAGGTTATGAAAGTAGCTAATAGTCCTGGAATTTGGGCATGTGCAGCAGTAGCTGTAGGAGTGGTTCTTTTACAAGCTTTTTCATTTGTAAGACTATCACTTAAAAATGCAGAAGGAGTAGGGCTATCAAAATCAGATGCCAAAAGGGCATTTAAAATAGGAATGACAAGTTCTGTTGGACCAGCAATTTCTGTTTTCGTAGTAGTTTTTGCCATGACCACACTTATAGGGGGACCTATGGCGTGGATGAGGCTTAATATGACTGGTGGATCTGCAGTTATATTAAAATCAGCTGAAATAGGAGCAGAGGTAGTAGGAGAAACCCTTGGAGAAAACTTAACTTTAAAGGGATTGTCTACAGCTTGGTTCACAGTTGCAGCTAACGGGATAGGCTGGCTGGTTATTTTGTTTGCTTTAAACCATAAGATGGAAGGTGTAAGGCAAAAAATAGGTGGTGGAGATGATAGGTGGTTGAAATTACTTACTGCCTCAGTTACCCTAGGACTATTTGGTTATCTTGCGGCACCAGAAATATTAAAAGGTGGGGGTTATATGGCAGCTGTTATTGCAAGTGGTATTGCCAGGGCCTTCTTCACTTCAATAGCAAAAAATCCAAAGCTAAAATGGCTTAAGGAATATGGGCTAGGTTTCGCATTATTAATTGGTATGTTCTTTGGAACAATGTTTAGTTAAGGAGGTAAGTAAGAATGGATAAAAATTATAATTATGAAGAACAGTGGATTAAGCCATCTATAAGGATTGGTAGAATGGCGATTATTGGAATTATGATAACTTCTTTTATGCCAGTAATCTACCTATACTTTAGGTATGGTGTAGCACCTAGTTTTAATGAAATGCTACAAGGATGGGTAGGAGTTGCCACAACATTTGGTGCCTTTTACTTTATAGAACCATTTTCATACTTCCCTATTTTCGGAACTGCAGGTTCTTATTTGGCTATAAGTACTGGTAATATGGCTAACCTAAAGTTGCCTGCATCAGCTACAGCCCAAGAAGTTTTAGAGGTTGAAAATGGTACTCCTAAGGGAGAAGTTGTTTCAATGCTTGGTATAGCAGGATCTATAGTGACCAACTTATTTTTCTTAACAGTTTGTGTAACTTTAGGTTCACAAATAATGAAATTTATGCCACCAGCATTAGAAAGAGCATTTAATGAGTATACTATACCATCAATATTTGGAGCGCTTTATGGTCAGTTGACTCTAGCAAACCCAAAGATAGGTATATTTGCACTTCCAATATCTCTTATAATGTTTAAGTTTTTAAACTTGCCAAAATGGGCAATGTTAGTAGTAGTAGTAGTAGGAACACCAGGAATAACTAAAATGCTTTATAATAAAAAAGTTATTAAATAATTAATTCGTAGTCAACAGGATTTTAAAATTGAGTACACCTTGACAAGATAGTATAATTTTTCAAAAAAGTAATGAGTGAATAGGAGTGAGTTTATTTTGAAAAAGAAAGATATAAAAATTCAACTAACAGATGAGAATAATGAGGTAGAAAAATTAGCAATATTATTGGCTTTAACAGATAGTAAAGATGAGGAGAAGGACTATATAAAACTTTATGAAGAATTGGGATACACAGCAACTGTAACAGGTATTGCTGGTATGAATGATGAAGTAAAGAAAAAAATAGTCAGCTCCATAGTAGGGGCTGGGCTCAATGAAGGGGTTATTAAAAAGACCCTACCAGAAATGCATGCAGTTATTCATGCAACTGCTGAGGCCACCCTGGCTATTAAACTAGATTCCCCAGTTTCGCAAAGTTTTCAACTAAAGGCTGTACTAGTTAGGAAGGGAGACTGGATATGTGTTGCCATGTATGGCAATATGGCTGTTCACAAAGTTACTAACCATAAGACAGTAGGAATTGGTGTAATGCATTTATAAAATTCTGTTTATCTCTTTATAAAAAAATAGGAGGAATAAAAAATGAAAGAACAATTAAAAGCTACAATAAAAACACTTATAGAAATTCCAGGAGTTAGTGGTAATGAACAATTAGTTGCAAAGCATATGAGAGATGAGTTATCTAAGTATGCAGATGAAGTTACAGTTGACAGGATAGGAAATGTTTATGCTACTAAAAAAGGTAAAAAAGAAGGACCACGTGTTTTAATAGCAACTCATATGGATCAAATTGGTTTTTCAGTAAAAAATATTCTACCAAATGGATATATATTATTTGACAAAATCGGTAGTGCTTCTGATAGGGTTTTAGCAGGTAGGAAAGTTTTAGTTAATGGAACTATTCCAGGGGTTATTGGAATTAAATCTGCCCACTTAGAAACAGCAGAAGAAGCAAAAACTATTAAATCAGCTAAACAAAGCTATATCGATATTGCAGCAAGTTCTAAAGAAGAAGTTGAAGCTTTAGGAATAAGAGTTGGAGACAGGGTTGAGTTTATGTCTAGCTTTACAGAAATGGCTAATAAGGACTATGTATGTACTAAATCTATGGACAATAGGTTAAGCTGTGGAGTCTTATTAGAACTTTTCAAAAGGTTAGATGATATGGACTTTGCTGGTGAAGTAATAGGTGTTGCTACAGTCCAAGAAGAAACTGGTATGAAGGGTGCTTTTGTTGCTGGTAACGTAATAGATCCAGACTATGCTATAGCTCTTGATACTATTCCATCAGGTGATACTCCTGATATAGATACAGTAAGAGATTTACCAATTAGACTTGGAGATGGACCAGTTCTAGTTGTTGGAGATGGATTAAGAAATGGTATCTTATTTAGTTTCTCTTCTAAGAGTGTAATTGCTCAAGTTGATAAGGCTGCAGCTAATAAGGGTATAAAACCTCAAGAGATAACATTAATTGGAGAAGGATATGCAACTGATGCTGCAAGACTTACTTTTGCTGGTTCAGGAATCCCATTTGCAATTCTTGCAACTCCAAGAAGATACAGCCACTCACCTGTTGAGTTAATTAATATGAATGATGCAGTAGGAACTTTAGACCTACTAACTGGTATAGTTGAGTTAAATGGTGAAATAGACTTAGATTTTATAAAATAAGAATATAAGATCAATTAAGGCATAGAGGTTAATTTTAATTAACCTCTATGTTATATATAGTAAAGAACAACTTATCTTAAATTTTATCTATAGGAGGGATAAGATGAAAAGCAAAATTGATGAACTAGTTGATTTAAAAGAAAAAATCAAGCTAGGTGGTGGAGAGAAAAGGATCCAAAAGCAACATGAAAGTGGTAAACACACCGCCAGAGAAAGAATTAATATGCTACTAGATGAGGGTACATTTGTTGAGGTTGATACATTTGTATCTACAAGGGCAACAAACTTTGGTATGCAAGAAAAAAAGGTAGCAGGTGATGGGGTAGTTACTGGCTATGGTACTGTAGATGGAAGACTTGTTTTTGTATATGCTCAAGACTTTACAGTTTTAGGAGGGTCACTAGGCCAACAACATGCTGCTAAAATTACAAAAATACAAGAAATGGGAATAAAGATGGGGGCACCAATAGTGGGAATTAACGACTCAGGTGGTGCTAGAATCCAAGAAGGCGTAGACTCTTTAGCTGGATATGGAGATATTTTCTACAACAATACAGCAGCTTCTGGTGTAGTTCCACAAATTTCCGTTATAATGGGACCATCAGCTGGTGGGGCTGTTTACTCTCCGGCTATAACTGATTTTATCTTTATGGTGGAAAATACTGGAAGAATGTTTATAACTGGTCCTGAGGTTATTAAGTCTGTAACAGGAGAAGAGGTTAGCCAGGAAGAGCTTGGTGGAGCAGCAACCCACAATTCAATTTCAGGTGTAGCACATTTTATGGACCCAACTGAAGAGGCTTGTATAGAAAGGGTTAAGGAACTTTTATCCTACCTACCATCAAACAACTTACAAAAGGCTCCTACTATTGACTTAGGAGATGATCCAAATAGGATAGAGGAAAAATTAAATGAAATAGTTCCTGAAAACCCAAACAAGGCCTATGATGTTAAAGATGTTATAAGTGTCTTGGCGGATAATGGAGAATTCTTTGAAGTTCAAGAAAACTATGCTAAAAATATAGTAATAGGTTACATGAGGTTAAATGGTGAAACAGTTGGTGTTGTGGCCAACCAACCAAAATTCCTAGCTGGTTGTCTAGATATAAATGCATCTGACAAGGCTGGAAGGTTTGTTAGGACTTGTGATGCCTACAATATTCCTTTATTAACATTAGTTGATGTTCCAGGATTTTTACCAGGTACTGAGCAAGAATATGGCGGAATTATAAGGCATGGGGCTAAACTTTTATATGCTTACAGTGAAGCTACTGTACCAAAGGTAACTGTAATAATGAGGAAGGCATATGGTGGGGCCTATATAGCTATGTGTAGTAAACACTTAAAGGCAGATATGGTATTCTCTTGGCCAAATGCTGAAATTGCAGTTATGGGACCAGATGGGGCAGCTAATATAATCTTTAAGAAGGATATAAAAGAAGCCAAGGACCCTGTTAAGGAAAAGGCTGACAAGGTTGAAGAGTACAGAAAAACAGTTGCCAACCCATATGTTGCAGCTGAAAGAGGTTATATAGATGATGTAATAGTACCAAGTACTACTCGTCAAAGGTTAATATCTGTATTTAGTATGCTAGACAGCAAGAGAGAAACAAGGCCAGCTAAAAAACATGGAAACTTACCAGTTTAAAGAGGTGATATAAATGGAAGAATTTATAACATTTGGTGAAAGTGTTATAATTAGTGGATTTAGTATGCTAATTGTATTTGCAGGACTAGTTATTATTTCCCTTATTATAAGCTTGTTAAAAGTTATAAGTAATACTGATAAAAAAAAAGATAGCCCAGTAGAAAAGGCTGAAAAAGTTAGCCAGGCACCAGTGGAAGACCCAGCTGACGATGAAGAGCTAGTTGCAGTTATAGCAGCAGCTATAGCAGCTAGTATGAATGTTGGAACTGATGACCTTGTTATTAGGGATATAAAAAGAATTAATAATATTGATAGTTGGACTAAAGCAGGTCTTAATGAACAAATGTTATCTAATTTATAAATAGGAGGATAGTTATGAAAAAGTTTAATATAACAGTAAATGGAAATTCATATGAAGTGGAAGTGGAAGAAATAGGTGGAGGATCTTCTTCAGTAGCACCTACAGTTCAAGCTCCTAAGGCTGCAGCTCCAGCAAAAAAACCAGCTGCTAAAAAAGTTGAAAAACCAAAGGCAGCACCAGTTGCAGCAGGAGAAGAAGTAATTAGTGCTCCTATGCCAGGAAATATTTGGAAGGTTCAAGTTACAGAGGGGCAAGAAGTTGAAGCGGGAGATGTTTTAGTTATCTTAGAAGCAATGAAGATGGAAAATGAAATATTAGCACCTAGGGCAGGAAAGGTTAGTAAACTAGTAGTTGCTGAAGGCGCTAATGTAAATACAGGAGACCAACTAGTAATTCTAGAATAATTGAAGGGAAGTGAAATAATGCTTTTAGACATGTTAAATGGCTTTTTAGCAAGTACAGGATTTGCCGCTATAACTGGTGGACAAATTTTAATGTTGCTTATTTCCTTCATACTATTGTACCTAGCAATAGCAAGAGGATTTGAGCCACTACTATTAATTCCAATAGCCTTTGGAATGATGTTAGCAAACCTACCCCTAGCTGGGCTTATGGATGGACCAGCTGGAGACCAAAATGGAGGTTTACTATACTACCTATACCAGGGTGTTAAATTAGGTATATACCCACCATTAATATTTATGGGTGTTGGTGCCATGACAGACTTTGGACCATTAATAGCCAATCCTAAATCTGTTTTACTTGGAGGGGCAGCACAATTTGGTATTTTTGCAACTTTTATGGGGGCAACAGCCCTAGGCTTTACAGCCCAAGAAGCTTCAGCAATAGGAATTATAGGAGGAGCAGATGGACCAACTGCCTTATTCTTAACATCTAAATTAGCTCCCCACCTACTAGGACCTATAGCAGTTGCAGCTTATTCATATATGGCTCTTGTACCAATTATACAACCGCCAATTATGAAGGCCTTAACCCGTGAAGAAGATAGAAAAATTGTAATGGGACAACTTAGGGAAGTTTCAAAAACAGAAAAAGTTATCTTCCCAATAGTAGTAACTGTAATAGTTTCCTTACTATTACCATCAGCTGCATCTTTAGTAGGTATGTTGATGCTAGGAAACCTATTTAGGGAGTCACTAGTAACAGACAGGCTTTCAGAAACAGCACAAAATGAGTTAGTAAATATAGTAACAATATTCTTAGGTGTAACTGTAGGAGCAACAGCTAATGCAGAAACATTTTTAAATATACAAACTATAAAAATAGTTGTATTGGGACTTATAGCATTTTCAATTGGTACAGCAGCAGGAGTTATTTTTGGTAATATAATGTGTAAATTATCAGGAGGAAAGATAAATCCACTTATAGGTTCAGCAGGAGTTTCAGCAGTTCCTATGGCAGCTAGGGTGGCTCAAAAGGTTGGTCAAGAGGCCAATCCAGCAAACTTCTTATTAATGCATGCAATGGGACCAAATGTTGCAGGTGTAATAGGATCGGCAATAGCAGCTGGTGTATTATTGAATTTATTTGGATAAAAAGGGTAAACTGCATTTATGCAGTTTACTTTTTTATGTATAATTATAGGGTAGGAATAAATAAGAGGAGGTAGGTTTATGAATTATGAAGGAATGGTATATAGGCCCCCAAGTGAAGCCTATAGTTTAATAGTCCAAGCTACGGTGGGATGTAGTCATAATAATTGTACTTTTTGTTCTATGTATAAAAAAGATAAATTTAAGATAAAATCCCTAGATTTAATTAAGGAAGATTTGCTTGAGGCTAGGCAGTTTTATAGGGAAGTTAAGAGGATTTTTATAGCTGATGGGGACGCCCTTGCTATGAAACATGAGGATTTAGTAGAAGTTTGTAGGACCATTAATGAACTTTTCCCAGAGTGTGAAAGAATAGGCATCTATGGGTCACCAAATAGTATTTTAAGGAAAAGCTTAGAGGAGTTAAAAGAACTTAAGGACCTGGGTATAGGCATAGTTTACTTAGGGGTTGAGTCTGGCAATAAGGAAATCTTAAAAAATATTAAAAAAGGTGTAACAAGGGAAGAAATGGTGGAGGCTGGAAAAAAGATCAAGGAATCTGGAATAAAGCTTTCTATAACCTTGATTTCTGGAATTGGTGGAAGGAAGTTAACCAAGGACCACGCTCTAGATTCAGCCAAGATTATAAATGAAATTGAGCCAGACTATGCAGGCCTATTAACCTTGATGGTTATGCCAGGAACAGAGCTTTATGAAGATGTAGAGGCTGGTAGTTTTGAATTATTAGACCCTAGGGAGGTCCTACTTGAAACTAGGTTAATGGTAGAAAATATAGGAGCTAGTGGAGTTGTTTTCAGGTCCAACCACGCCTCTAATTACATCCAACTTGCTGGAACTTTTATGGAAGATAAGGATAAAATTTTAGGGCAAATTGACCTAGGCTTAAAAATGTCCAACCTAGAAGATAAGGAAAAATATAGGAGACTTTAATTGATATTTTATTTATATAGTGATATAATTACCTAGAATAAAAAATAGACTTTAAATCAGTCCAGAGAGGCTGGAAAGGGGAGTAAATATGAATAAAGATTTAATAGTAAACCAAGATGTTCAAACTTCTTTTGAACAAGTTAAAAAAATAATCCTATCTTTACAACACCTAATTGCTATGTTTGGAGCAACGGTGTTAGTACCTATCTTAACAGGATTTGACCCATCAATTGCCTTATTTACAGCAGGATGTGGAACCTTAATCTTCCACATATGCACAAAATTTAAGGTACCAGCATTTTTAGGCTCATCTTTTGCATTTATACCAGTAATATTACAAGTTACAGACCTCTACAATGGAGACTTGGCTTATGCCCAAGGTGGAATGATGGTTGCAGGTATGATGTATGTAATAATGTCCTTACTGGTTAAGAAAATAGGGGTAGATAGGATAGAAAAAGTATTAGCTCCACAGGTAGTAGGACCAATGATAATGGTTATAGGGTTAAACTTAATTCCAACTGCTTTTGGTATGGCAAGACCCAACCTTTTAGTGGCAGGAATAACTCTTGGAACAGCCCTTTTAATAAACTTTAGGGCCAAGGGCTTTATAAAACAATTAGCAATATTAATAGCCATAACAGTTGGCTATATAGTATCCCTACAACTTAAAATAGTAGATACTAGTTTAATAACCAATGCCAAGGCCTTTGCTATTCCAAACTTTAGGTTACCAAAGTTTGACCTAGGTGCAATAGGAATTATAGCACCAGTAGTCCTAGCAGTATTTATGGAACATCTAGGAGACATAACTACTAACAGCTATGTAGTAGGAGAAAACTTCTTGGAAGATCCAGGTTTAAATAGGACCCTATTAGGAGATGGTCTTGCAACAATCTTTGCATCCCTAGTTGGGGGACCAGCAAATACAACTTATGGAGAAAATACAGGTGTACTAGCAATAACTAAAAATTACGACCCATCAATACTAAGAATATCTGCAATTTTTGCTATAATATTAGCCTTTGTTTCAAAGATTGGAGGAGTTTTAAACTCTATTCCAGGACCGGTAATGGGGGGAATATCCCTTATGCTGTTTTCTATGATCTCCCTAGTAGGTTTTAAGACTATTAGGAACAATAAGGTAGAGCTTAACTTTAAAAACATCTTAGTTATGGTAACTATACTAGTCCTAGGACTGGGAAGTGACTTTATAGCTAAGAATTTTGGGATAAACCTAGGCATACCTATTACAGAAACAGTTAGGATTTCTGGGCTTAGCTTTGCAGCCTTAGTAGGAATTGGATTAAATATGGGATTAAATAAAATATTTAAATAAAAGTGGTATAATGTATTTGTATAAGTCTTATTCATAGGGAATAAGACTTATTTTATATTAAAGGAGGAAGTTATGGATTTAAAAAAATTACCTAAAATTGACTTACACTGCCACCTTGATGGCTCAGTTAGGGTGGAAACCCTGTATGAACTTTTACTGGAAAAAGGAGAAATTAAGGACCAGCCAATGGAAGACTTTAGAAAGCTTGCATCTATTACTGGAGAGTGTAGGTCCTTGGTTGAATATTTAGAGAGGTTTGCCTACCCAGGTAAGGTTATGCAGACTAAGGAAAACTTAGAAAGGATAACCTATGAAATTATGGAGGATATGAAAAAAGACAATGTAGCTTATGGGGAGCTTAGGTTTGCACCCTACCTGCATATGGAGGAAGGCCTAAGTTTTGACGAGGTAGTAGAGGCTGTTATAAAAGGTTTAAATAGGGGGAAGGAAGACTTTAATATAGGAGGGAACTTAATCCTAATTGGAATGAGGCACGAGTCTAGTGATAATACCTTAGATGTTGTAGAAAAGGGGGCTAAGTACCTAGGCAAGGGGGTAGTTGCCTTTGATATAGCTGGAAATGAGGCAGACTTTCCACCAGCCATCCACCAGGATGCCTTTAAAAGAGCCAAGGAATTAGGCTACAAAATAACTATCCATGCAGGGGAAACAGGTGTTGTTGAAAATATATACAAGGCCTTAGACCTAGGAGCAGACAGGATAGGACACGGAATTGCAGCTATTAAGGACGAGAAATTAATGGAGAGGCTAAGGGATGAAAATATTTTCTTGGAAATGTGTCCAATAAGTAATATCCAAACCAAGTCTGTTGAATCTATAGAAGACTACCCTATTTTAGAGTTTTTAAAGAGGGGGATAAAGGTAACTGTTAATACTGATAATAGGACAGTTTCTAATACAAGTAATGAAAGAGAATTTAAGTATTTACAAGAGAAGTTAGGACTTTCTAATGAAGATATAATTAGGCTTACTAGAAATAGTATAGAGGCCAGTTTTATAGCTGAAGATGAGAAGGAAGAACTAAGGGGAAAACTAGATAAGTTTTTAAGTTAAGCCCCAAATAAGAAAAGCTAGGTCAGGGATCTAGCTTTTTTGCTTAAAAACTTTTAAAATATGGTTATATATCCTAGTAATACTGTATAATATATGGTAGGTAAAATTTTAAGTTTAAGTCTTAGGAATTACAAATAAAAGGAGTATTTTATGAAAAATAGAGTTATAATTATAGGTGGAGGGCCAGCGGGAATAATGGCGGCACTTTCAGCAGCGGAAAATGGAGCAGATGTTACAATTTTAGAGAGAAATGACAAGATAGGCAGGAAACTTTTGGCTACAGGAGATGGTAGGTGTAACTTTACAAATATGAACTTCCAAGTAGAAAATTATTATGGGGAAAACCCAAAATTCCCCATAAGTGTATTTTCTCAATTTGACCTTTACCAAACCCTATATTATTTTGAACAAATTGGGATTAGCCCTAAGGTTGGAGATGGAGGCAAGGTTTTTCCTGCTTCTTTTCAGGCATCTTCAGTAATAGATATTTTTAAATATGAAATAGAAAAAAGAAATATTAGGCTAGAACTTATGTCCTATGTAAAAGAGATTTACAAGATGGATGTGTTTAAGGTTAAGACCTTGGAGGGGAAGGTTTACTCTGGGGAAAAACTAATAATAGCTACTGGGGGGAAAAGTCTTCCCAACTCAGGTTCTGACGGCAATGGCTACAAACTAGCCCAAAACCTGGGCCATAATATGACGGAAACTTTTCCAGGCATTGTCCAGCTCCACTTAGATGATGATAACTTAAAGGAGAGGCACGGGGTTAGGATCCACGGAATAGTAGACCTATATATTGATGGAAATTATATTAAGTCTGATGAAGAAGATATTTTATTTACAGACTATGGAATTTCAGGGCCTAGTATCCTTCAAATAAGTAGGAGTGCAGTAGAGGGATTAATTGGTAAAAAGAAGGTAGAAGTTGGGGTAAGGCTAATTTCAGATAAGACAGAAGATGAGGTTTTTGACTACCTGGTTACTAGGTTTACTGCCCTTGGGGATAGGACCCTTGGGGAAAGTTTAATAGGTTATATAAATAATAAGCTTATTAGCTCTCTTTTAAAGGATGCAGGCCTGGATAAGGACAAGCTTGTTTCAGAAATATCAAAAGAGGAAACCAGGTCCTTGGCCAGGATTTTAACTGGTTGGAAGTTTAAGGTTTCAGGCTACCAACCTTGGAAGTTTGCCAAGGTAACAGCAGGTGGTGTAAGGACCCAGGATGTGAAGTCAAAGACATTGGAATCTAAAATAATAGATGGACTTTATTTTGCAGGAGAAATCTTAGATGTAGATGGAGACTGTGGAGGCTACAACCTTCAATGGGCTTGGTCTTCAGGATATATAGCAGGGATGGATGCAGCAATAAGTTAATATTGGGGGATGAAATTTTGAAAAGATTAAATAAAAAACTTTTGGAACTTGAGACTAAGGGAAGGGCAATAAAAGTTGCCATAGCTGGTTGTGGACTTATGGGGACAGGCCTAGTTAGTCAGTTGACCCTAGTTAAGGGCATGAGGCCGGCCCTTGTAGTAGATAGGACCATTGAAAAAATATTAAGGGCCTTTAAGTTGGCCAAGGTTCAAGACGATATGGTGGAGGTTTGTGAAACACTTGAGGAAATTAATAGGGCCCTTGAAAATAATAAGTATGTGGCTTGTAGTAATATGGACCTTTTGGCTAGGTCTGATATAGATATTGTTGTAGATGCTACTGGTAACCCAGAGGCAGGGGCTGAGATTGCCCTAGATACTATAGACAACAATAAGGACCTGGTTCTTTTAAATGTAGAACTTGATTCTACGGTTGGTCCTATTCTTTATGAAAAAGCCAGGGAAAAGGACCTAGTTTATACAGGGACTGCAGGGGATGAGCCTGGGTCTGCCAAGGAAATATTAGACTTTGCTGAAATTTTAGGTTTTGAGGTCTTGGCCATAGGTAAGGGGAAAAATAATAAGATAAACTATGGGGCCAATGAGGATACAGTTAGGGCTGAGGCGGAGTCTAAAAACTTAAAGCCAGCTATGCTGGCAGGCTTTGTTGATGGTACCAATACTATGATAGAACTCACAGTGATGGCTAATGCAACAGGATTTAAGCCAGATGTTAGGGGTTGTCATGGACTTGAAGCTAATGTTGATGACCTTCCTAGGAAGCTAAGTTTAAAGTCCCAAGGGGGGATTTTAAATAATTATAAGGTAGTAGAATATGTTAATGGGATAGCACCTGGTGTTTTTGCCATAGTTACTGGAAAACTTCCCCAGGTCCATAGTGAAATGAAGTTCTTAAAAATGGGGGATGGACCTAACTATATTTTATACAGGCCCTACCACTTAACTAGCTTAGAAACACCAATAACCATAGCCAAGGCTATTTTAGATAGGGAGGCAACTATTGCCCCAGACTTTGGCCAGGTTTGTGATACAGTTGCGGTTGCTAAGAGGGACCTAGAGGTTGGAGACTACCTAGATACAATAGGCAAGGATAAAGTTTACGGTACAATTGAAACTTATAAGAAGGCTAGGGAGGAAAACCTAGTCCCAATTGGCCTAATAAACTCTAGGACCAAGCTTTTAAAACCAATAAAAAAGGGTGAATTAATAACTAGAGATGCAGTAGACTTAGATAAGTCTACAAGCCTATATAAGCTTAGGAAAGAGCAGGAAGAAAAAGGGCTTTAAATGTTTTCTTCTATTAAGGTCTTTAGGTTTTTACTAAAAAGGGAGTCCTGGTAGGCCTCTCTTTTTTTAATTTTACTATAAATTTTTTGCTCCCTCCTAAGTTTACTGGAGATATGCCTATTTTGCAGGAGGAAATCTATATTATCATTAGTCAAGAAGTCTCCATCTTGGTTAATGCACAAGGCTTTCTTAGAAAGGGCCATAGCAGACAGACCTAGGTCTTGAGATACTAAAATATCGCCCTTGCTGATCTTGTTGAAAATATAAAAATCAGCACTATCAGAAGACTGGCTTACCTTGATTACCTTCCCATAACTAGACCTTAAGTTATGGTTGTAGTCAGAGATAATTAAAAGCTCTAGACCATATTTTTTAGCCAGGGCTTCTGTTTCTTTAATAACTGGGCAACCATCACCATCTATAAAAATTTTCATATTATCACATCCCTTAGTATATACTACCATAAATTAAGGATTCCTTGCCCCTTAGAATTTTTAGAAAAAATAGAATTTTGTAAATAGACCAACAATATGATATAATAATTATGCTAGGGGTTGGGAGGCAAGAAGCCTGCAAACTCCTAATAAATAAGACTAGTTGCAATGCATAAGGAGTGGTCGTAATTTTTCAAAATATGATAAACTTAAATATACTTTGGATAATAGGTGGTGTTGTTTGGGCCTATAAGACAAGCTTTTATACTAATAGAAAAAAACTAGTAGTCCTAGTATTACCATTGATAATTGGGATAGTTAACTATATTGGAATAAGAATGCTTATTTGCAATCCTAATAATTATATGAGCCTGACTTGTATTCCAGGGCCAGTTAAATTTTCTCTTGGCTTAGTGGCATTTTTTGCCTATACTTTTTTTCTAAATATTATCTTAACTGCCATTAGAAGTTTAAGACATTGAAAAAAATTAATATTGAAAGTACTTAAAGTAGGTTGCCTTGCAGCCTACTTTTTTATATGTGCCATACTATATAGAAATAAAGAACGGTAAAATAAGTAAAAATTTCATAAATACATATTGACAAAAGGGGGCCTATAATGATAGCATATCAATAGTAAATTGGAACTTGTTACACTGTTCAAAAATAGATACTTATAAGGAAATCTAATAAGTGGTTAAGTGTAATAAATTCCTTAATGGATTATTATTAAAGGTGGGATATTATGGCTAATATTAGAGATATAGCTCAGAGGGCAGGTGTAAGTATTGCCACAGTTTCAAGATATTTAAATGGTACAGAGCGTGTTAGTGAAGAAGCAGGAAAAAGAATACAAAGGGAAATAGACAAAACAGGGTACATACCCAATGCTTTGGCTAAGGCGATTTTTACCAAAAAGTCTGAAATAATAGCTTTAATGATTCCAAATATAGTGAATCCTTTTTTTAATCAGCTAACTACAATTATAGAGGAGTATTGTCATAGTAAAGGATACACTTTAATGTTGTGTAACACCCAGGACAATATAGTAAAGGAAGCTAAATATATTGAAGTACTCAAGGCCCATAGAGTCGCAGGTATTATAGCTTCTAGACCCAAGTGTAGAGAGGAATATATTAATATAAATATTCCTGTTGTATCTTTTGAAAACGAGATACACGAATCAATACCTACTGTATCTTCTGACAACTATGGTGGTGGGGAGATGGCTTTTGACCACCTGTATGAAAATGGGTGTAGGAAGATTCTCCACATTAAGGGACCTTATGGTTTTCAGGCGACTGAACTAAGGTGCCAGGGCTTTGTAGACAAGGCAAAAAAAGTAGGCTTAAGTGTAGATATAGTAGAACTGGATTCTGACTTTAATGTAAAGATGCTAGGTGAGGACTTAAAGGCGATAAAAAATATAGGTGAATATGATGGCATATTTGTCTTTAATGATATTGCTGCAGCAGTTGTTATTAAAAGCCTAAAGGATAAAGGGATAGAAATTCCAAACCAGGTCCAAATAATAGGTTTTGATGACAGCTTTATAGGAGAACTTTTAAGTGTTCCCCTAACAACTATTCGCCAGTCTATAGAATCTTTAGGTAGAAGTATTGCTGAAATATTAATAGGTGAAATTGAAGGAAAATCCAGTGGGGAAAAAAACAAGGTTGTAGAAACAGAATTAATAAAAAGGGAAACTACTTTAATGTAATTTTTCCATATAATATGTTGTATGTAGCAAATATTAGGAGGTAAGGATATGGTTAAGCATTCAAAAAAAGTATTAGTATTATTAGCAGTTTTTATGATGTTAACAGCACTTACGGCTTGTGGTTCAAAAAGCAAGTCTAGCGATGTTTATCAAATTGCATTAGTAGCAAAACACGAAGGAATTCCATGGTTTGATGATATGAGAAAGGGTGTTGATGAATTTAGTCAAGACAATGAAGGCAAGGTAAAGGCTTGGCAAATAGCACCAGAAGGCGGGGACCCAGCAAAACAGGTTCAAATGGTTGAAGACTTAATTGCTCAAGGAGTTGATGCAATTGTAGTGGTGCCAAATGACCCTGATGCTATGAGGCCTGTTCTTGAAAGGGCAAAGGATAAGGGAATTGTAATCATAAGTCATGAGGCTGCTGGCCTAACAGATGTTGTTGACTATGATATAGAAGCTTTTGACAACAAGACATTTGGAGAGTTAATGTTTGATGAACTTGCAAGTGCTATGGGTGGTAAGGGTAAGTTTGCAGCTATGGTTGGAGGACTTACTATGGAGACCCATATGGACTGGTATGAGGCTGGAATGAAACATATTAAGGCTAATTACCCAGAAATGACTCCAGTATCTTCTCAACCTTATGAGGATAAAAATGATGATAAGATAGCTAAGGATAAGGCAATAGAAATTTTAAATGCTCATCCTGACTTAGATGGATTTGTTGGTACTTCTGTTTCTGCAGGTAGCAATATGGCATCTGTTTTAAAGGAAAGAAACAACAAGGAAATAAAGGTTGTATCTTTAGGTATCCCATCAGTTTCAGGACCTTATTTGGAAGAAGGATTTATGAACCACGCTCAAACTTGGAGACCAGCAGATGTTGGATATGCTGGAGTAAACCTAGCTTATAAGATTTTATCTGGTGAAGATATAGAAGATGGACTTAATCTTGGAAGAGATGGTTATGAAAATGTAAAGGTTGAAAATAAGATAGTATATGGTAATGCTCCTTTAATTATGAAAAAGGGAACATTTGAAGCAGGAAATTATCCATTTTAAAGAAAAGGGCAAGGGTTTCCTTTGCCTTTTCTTACCATAAAATAGGGAGGACTTATGAGAGAGATATTATTATCTGGAAAAAATATTTCTAAAGAGTTTGATGGAGTTAAGGCTCTTAAAAACATAGACTTTGAAATTGAAAAAGGAAAGATTGTTTGTCTAGCTGGAGAAAATGGTTGCGGAAAATCTACTTTGGTAAAAATATTGTCTGGGGTTCATAGGCCAACTACTGGGGAGATAAAAATTGGAGAAAAATCCTATGACCACTTGACACCTATTATGGCTATTGAAAATGGTATCCAGGTTATATACCAGGACCTGTCTTTGTTTCCACATTTAACAGTGGGAGAAAATATTGCTATGAACCACATGATATATAGTAAGAAAAAGCTTGTAGACAGGGAAAAAATGGAAGAAATAGCCAGGGACCAGATAAGGAAAATAGGTGCAGACCTAGATATAAATGAACCTGTTAGAAACTTATCCATTGCCAACAAGCAACTAGTTGCAATATGTAGGGCCTTGAGCCTAGATACTAAAATCTTGTTTATGGATGAACCTACTACTGCCCTTACAAAAAAGGAAGTAGATAGGCTATTAGAGGTTGTAGTTGGACTTAAGGAAAAGGGAATGAGTATAGTATTTATTAGCCATAAGTTAAATGAAGTTTTTAAGATTTCAGATAGCATAACTGTTGTAAGAGATGGCCAAAAAATAGGAGATTTTGATTCTAAGGACTTGAATCCTAAAAAATTATCCTACTATATGACTGGTAGAGAGGTTGGCTACCAAGAATACAAAAAAGATAAAAAAGATAAGGAAAGCATAATGGAGCTTAAGGGCCTTGGGAAAGAGGGTATGTTTGAAGATATAGACCTAAGCCTGGAAAAGGGAGATATTTTAGGGATAACAGGACTTTTAGGATCTGGTAGGACTGAACTTGGGCTTACTCTTTTTGGCCTAAACAAACCTACAAGTGGAGAAATCTATTTTGAATCTGAGAGGGTTGATATTACTTCTCCAAAAAAGGCTATGGACCTTGGAATTGCCCTTTTGCCAGAAGATAGATTAAGCCAGGGCCTATTTTTAGATAGTAGTGAGAAGTTTAATATAACAGCAACTATCTTGGATAAAATTAGGGGCAGGTTAGGAATTTTAGACCTTAAAAAAGAAGAAAGAACAGCCAAGTATATGGTAGAGA
>JASLBE010000037.1 GCA_030146705.1 Tissierellales bacterium
TTTTCCAGCAGGAGACTTGAAGGAAAACTGGACTTCCATAGTAGAGAATAAGGACAGTCCCTTACTAAATAGGGCTGTATCAGGCTTATACCAGCCAGGATCTAGCTTTAAAATTTTGACAGCTGCAGGACTTTTAGAAAACAATATAAGCGGGGAGTATGATTGTAAGGGAACTACTGTTATAGATGGATATGAGCTAAAGGATTATAGTAAAAATGCTCATGGACATATAGGGTTAAAGGAAGCCTTGACTAAGTCTTGCAATGTGTATTTTGCAGACAAGTCCCAGGACTTAGGTAAGGATAAGTTTAAGGTTCTTATGGAAAAGGCCTATATAGGAAAGAAGATTCCTTTTGACTTACCTACGGCAAAGTCTAGGGTAGATAATTTAGATTCTATGACAAAGACTGAATTATCAGCAGCTAGTATAGGTCAGGGTAAGCTTTTAATAACTCCTTTGAATATGACTATGATAACTTCAGCCATTGCTAATGAAGGAAATATGGTAAAGCCTATTTTAGTAAAGAATGTTATATCACCAAGGAATAATATTATTAAGACTAATGAAACAGAAAGTTTATCTAGGCTTACAAGTGTTAGGGTAGCTAATGAAGTAAAGGATATGATGGTTAATGTAGTTAATAATGGTACAGGTACAAACGCCCAGCTATCCGGAGTTCAAGTTGGGGGGAAGACAGGGACAGCTGAAAACCCATCAGGTAAGTCCCATGCCTGGTTTACAGGCTTTGCTCCAGCTGAGGATCCAGAGATAGTGGTGACTGTTATGTTAGAAGAAGATGGCAGTACTGGAGGAGCAAGTGCAGCCCCTCTTGCTAGGGACCTTATAAATAAAGTTTTAAATACAATAGAAATAGATTAAGGAGAGGATTTATTATGTCTAAAGTATTTTATGAAAAAAGGGAAGATATAGAAGAAAAATATAAGTGGAATCTAGATTTGATGTATGACAATCTAGATGATTGGCAAAAGGATTTGGATAAGGCTATGGATTTAGCTAAGTCCCTATCAGCCTACAAGGGAAAGCTAGGAGAGTCTTCAGATAATCTATTAGCTTTACTAAAAAACTTAGACGATATGTCTAGACTAGTTTCCAAGGCATATTCCTATGCTAATATGAGGCTAGACCAGGATACTAGGTCTGCCAAATCTCAAGAACTAAAGGATAAGGCTTTAAAAACCTATGTGGCCATAGATGGTAAGACATCCTTTGTAACTCCAGAGATTCTAGCTATAGATGAGGAGAAAATAAAGGAATTTTTAGAAGAAAATGAAGAATTAAAATTATATGAGCATCATTTAGACGGAATGTTTAGATTTAAAAAGCATGTTTTATCAGCTAAGGAAGAAAATCTTTTAGCACAAATGGGAGAGTTTTCAGGAGCTTCCCAACAGACTTTCTCCATGCTTGATAATGCTGATATTAAGTTCCCTAAGGTGAAAAATGAAGAAGGGGAGGAAGTAAGGATTACCCATGGAAACTTTATTCCTTTCCAACAATCAGATAATAGGGAGCTAAGAAATGATGTTTTTGAAAAGTACTATAAGGTTTATGATAACTTTAAAAATACCTATGCCCAAACCCTAAGTGGTAATATAAATAAGAATATTTTCAATGCAAGGGTTAGGAATTATGACTCAGCCCTTCATGCATCTTTAGAAAGTAATTTTATAGATACAAAGGTATATGACAATTTAATTGAGTCTATAAATGATAATTTAGATGCTATGCATAAATATATGGAAATAAGAAAGAGGGCCTTAGGGGTAGAGGAGTTAGAAATGTATGATATTTACACTCCTATAGTAAAGGATTATAAGTTTGATATTGACTATGAAGATGGAGTAAACTTAATCTTAAAGGGATTAGAGCCTTTAGGAAAAGAGTATGTAAGCCTAGCTGAGAAGGGCTTTAATAGTAGGTGGATAGATGTTTATGAAAATACAGGAAAAAGATCTGGTGCTTATTCAGGTGGATGCTATGATTCCTATCCTTATATACTTTTAAATTATCAAAATGACTTAGGAAGTGTGTTTACAACAGCTCACGAAATGGGTCACTCTATGCATAGTTACTTTACAAGGGAGAATCAACCGCCAGTATATGGTTCTTACAGCATATTTGTTGCTGAGGTAGCTTCAACTACAAATGAAGCCTTGTTACTGGATTATATGTTGAATAATGTAGATTCTAAGGAAGAGAAGCTTTATTTATTAAACCACTATTTAGAGCAATTTAGAAGTACTGTATTTAGACAAACTATGTTTGCAGAGTTTGAAAAAGAAATTTACGAATATGCAGAAAAAGGTGGAAGTTTAACAGCTGATTATTTATCAGAAACCTATGGCAAATTAAATAAAAAATATTATGGACCAGCTATGAATACTGGACCAGAAATAAGTTTAGAATGGGCAAGAATACCTCATTTCTACTATAACTTCTATGTATACCAATATGCTACAGGATATTCAGCAGCTGTTTCCTTATCCCGACAGATATTAGAAGAAGGGGATAAGGCGGTGGAAAGATATTTAGACTTTTTAAAGAGCGGAAGTTCAGACTATCCAATTAATGTACTGAAAAAAGCAGGGGTAGATATGACAAGCAAGGAAGCAGTAGATAAGGCCTTGGCTATATTTAGAA
>JASLBE010000060.1 GCA_030146705.1 Tissierellales bacterium
ATAGACTGGAGCTAGCTCCAGTCTATTATTTATATAGTTAAGTCTTCTTTTATTTTTCTCCTTAAGTTTTCCTTCCTATTTTCTATAAACTCCACAAAATTGCCTATATCTAAATCTACACACTCATCAAGATAAAGTTCCCTATTAGATATCTTATTTACACTAGCCCAATCCTTTAAGTTTAAATCCTGCTTGGACCTATTTAAATCTCCATTGAGTAACTGTAGGTTTATAACTTAATTTACAGCTTTCATAACCTTTTAAATTCATTTTAAAGCATCATTATAATTTAAGAAAATTATAAAGCTAATCTATCAAAAAATTTAATGACTAAATTACTCAACTATATTCCTTAAATAATCAATCCACATATAAAAAATATCTTTTCATTGCCTATGAATTTCTTAACTATCATAAATATATTTATCATAATATATACTTCCTCTTATTAACTAATCCATCTCCTTATATTTTTATAAATCTCTAAATATAATCTTTCTTTAAAAAACTTATATTCTTTTTTTTAATTTCTGCCCATCTATTTTCAAATAATGTTCTTGGTAATACTTCATATACAAATATCCAGTTTTCTTGAAAATTTAAATTATCACATTTTACTTTTTGTCCATTTTCTTTAATACCACATATTTCTTTAGCTAAATTTTCATAGCAATCAGATTGATTATTAACATTAGGATATTTTTTACTATGGATAAATCCGAGTAAATATATTATAGCATTTCCTGTTTTCTTCAAATCCTCAAATGTAATATATAAAGTTGATACATCATATTTTATAGAATAATAAATACTATATACTATAGCTTCTATATTCATATCTTTTAAATTCTTATTATAAATTTTACAAAGCATTTGATCTAATACTTGCTTACCTTCTTTTAATTTTAAAAAAGAATCTATATGTTTATTTATAACATATTCATCTAATAAAGGAATTAAATATGGATATATATATGCCCAGTTAAAAGTTTCATATATAAAATACTCTTCTGCATTTTTTGTAATTTCTAGTCCTGAAATTACTTTTATTGCATAGTTAAGTATTGCATTATTATTTTCTTGAAAAGTAAGTTTTTTCGCCAGTTCTAAATAAGATTTCACTTCTCTAAAGTTCGTTTTATTGTTTTTAGCATTAGGAATACTGTTTTGAAGCTGATGAATCCAGTATCCTGATAATTCTGGTAATTTAGTCTTTTGTGTTTTTCTATGATTAAGTGATAAATTATATTCCCTTAATTCCTTTACTAGGTCAGTTATAAATTCATCCGCTTCTTCTTCAGTAGATACAAAGCATGTATAATCATCAATGTATCTTATGTATTTCCATTTTTTTGATAATTTATAATCTATTTTTACTAATATAATTTCAGATATTAAATTTGAACTATGAGGTCCTACTAATATCCCATATGTTTCATTATCATTTAACTTTCTTGTGTAACTATCTATTAAATTATAATACTCCTCATTACTAGAATTCTGCTTAGCAATTTCCTTTCCAGCTAAAGCCCAAGGGATTGCATGTGTATATATAGATGGAAAACATCTAGATATATCTGCTTCAACTTTGTATTTTGATAAAAACCTCAACTTATAATCATACTCTTTTTCAAAATTATTTTTTTCTTGAAATAGTTTTGACCTATATTAAACTTCTTTTCTATATAAGGTTCTGCATCTAGTAATTTCTTTGTATAATTAGATTTTTTTAAATAGTTTAAGCTAACTTTATACTTATTATCACTCGTGTTTATATAAAAATGTGTTTTTATATTTTCCCAGTTTACTGCTAAACATAAACATTGATTATAGTACGCAAATGGGTTTGGAATATTTATAATTCTAGGTATATTTATATTTCTCATTATTTCGTATATCACAGGTCTGGTTTTTCTTCCATATCCCTTAATATAACTTTCCTCCAATTGACCATTTTCTAACAAATTTGGTTTATAAAGTTCATAAAAACTTTCAGATTGAAAAATTGGTGGTAATTGTTTTGTAAAATATCCATAGACGAATAGTCCTTCTAATAATTCAATATCTTTTATCTCATCCATATAATCATAATATGATTTTCCACTTTTCATATTCTATCCTTCTTCATTTATTTTTTAACTACTATTTATAGCTCTTCACTATAACCCTAACCTATTTATTTTCCTTATTCCTTAAGTCTTATTTTATATAACTAGGTTTTCATTCAAGACCTAGTCTATTAGGCCCCTATCTATGATCATATAGTTGGCCCTATGGATGTATAAGGACTTTCCATCTATATTAAGTCTTGTCATCTTAGGCAGGTCTTTTGGGACAGTTGCATAGACCTTCTTGCCCTCATAGACTCCTATTGGGACCCCAATAGGGGTTGAAATTACAACTACTTTTTCACTTCCTAGTTTGTTTTTAATATGGTTTATATTCCTATCAATTGCCATTAAACCAGCTGATGGTTTGGCCTCAAGATTTTCTGCTAGTTGGAAGTCTTCCACCATACTAAGTCCATCCTCCTGAAAAATCAAGGTATTTCCAACCTGGAGAACCTGGTTACCATTTATGGTTATCTCTAAAACTGAAGACTTGTACTTGGCCTCTTCTTCATCTGCTGACTTGTTTTCCCTAAGGGTTTCCACCCCTACCTTACTCCCCTTTAGGGTCAAGGTTTTTTCTCCATAATGGTCATAGGACATAATTGTAAACCTATTACCAACAAGCCTTCCCTTGCTTACCCCTATCCTATCCTTAATTGAAGCACAGCTAGTAAAAATAATTACTAGGCTCAGACTAATTAGGCCTAAAAGTATTTTCTTATCCCTATTTTTTAACTTATCCATCTTAACCTCCCTGCTAACTTTCCATTATTTATTTTATCAGTTTCCATCCTAGTAGGCAATTGGTCCAAACTTTTGCCTATCTTTGTTTTTAACCTAGTTTATCTTACTTATAATAGTATAATATATAAGGGAAGAAAATAAAGAATATATTTTGAAAGGGGATTTTAATGAAGAAAATTAAAAATTTATTACTAGTAATTTTGTCCTTAGTCCTGGTTATGGCCTGTAGTGGAAAGAATACTCCTCTAGAGGAGACTATCCATGTAAGTATTGGGCCCTTAAAGGGTCCTACTGCTATTGGTCTTGCGGACTTTAAAAGGTCTGTTATTGATAGGGATGAGTCGGATGACTCTAGCTACAGTTTGGAAATTTTTCCACTGGCAGAAGAGTTGGTTGGGAAGTTAAACAGTGGGGACCTAGACCTGGCAGTTATTCCCTCTAACCTAGCTGCCAGTCTTTATAATAAGACTGGGGGCAAGCTTAAGGTTTTGGCTACTAATAATCTTGGGGTGGTCCACTTGCTGGAAAATGGAAATAATATTAAAGGGCTTAAAGACCTTAATGGTAAGACAGTTTATACTATTGGTAAGGGGACTACTCCTGATGCCAGCCTTAACTATTTTAAGGACTACTATGGCTTAAGCTTTAATATAGAGTATAGGTCTGAGGCTAGTGAGGTTGCTAGTCTTCTAGGAACTGAAGAAGATATTATAGCCTTCCTTCCAGAACCTTTTGTTTCTGTTATAGAAAAGAAAAATGGAAATATTAGAAGGCTTATGGATATGAATGAAAAGTGGATAGAAATGAATGATAGTCCTATTATTACTTCTGTAATAGTTGGAAGGACAGAGTTTATTGAAGGAAATCCTGGCCTAGTTAAGGACCTATTGGCCCAAATAAAAGAATCTATTGAATCAGATAGGCTAGAAGATGTCTTGGAGGTTTCAGAAGAGCTTGGAATTATACCCAAGGGCCTAGACCCAAGTGTAATTACTAGGTGCAGGCTACACTACCTAGATGGAGATGAGCTTAAAACTACTTTAAATGCTTATTTAACTATACTTGAAGACTTTAACCCTAAGTTAATTGGAGGTAGACTACCTGATGAAAACTTCTACTATGAGGCAGAGGTTAAGTAGGCTACTGGTTCCAGGTTTTTGGGTGGGATTTTGGTGGATAATATCCAGGCTAGTAAAAAATCCTATCCTCCTGCCTGGACCTAGGCTGGTTTTTATTGAACTTATTAATATCTTGACTACTAAGGAGGACCTAGTAAGTATCTTCTTAACTAGCTACCGGATCTTAAGGGGCCTGGTTTTTGGCCTGGGTCTTGGCCTAATCCTTGGTATTTTCTCAACTAGGTTTTCTAGGCTTAAAAAATTTATAGACCTGCCTATTAGTTTTATCAAGGCCAGTCCCCTGGCTAGTATAACGGTAATTCTCTTAATCTGGATTTCCCACAGGTCTCTTACTAGCTACCTAGTAGCCTTGGTTGTCCTGCCAAATATCTATACTAGTACAGTTGAGGGCTTTAACTCAGTAGACCAAAAAAAACTAGAACTAAGGGAGGTTTTTAACCTATCTTTTTTTAAAAGCCTTAGGTACATCTACCTGGAGGACCTTAAAAAAGCCCTTATTCCCAGCCTAATAATTTCCATAGGCCTGGCCTTTAAGTCTGGGATTTCTGCTGAGGTTTTAGGCCTTGTTAATAATTCCATAGGTGAAAATATCTATTACTCTAAACTCTACCTAGACACCAGGTCTCTTTTTGCCTGGGTCCTTATAATTGTTGGCCTTGCCAAGTTAATAGAGTTTTTGGCCCTAGAAGCTTTAAGGAGGTTTACAAGATGATAGTTCTTAAAAATATTGGAAAAAAATATGGGGACCAGGTGGTTTTTAAGGACCTAAACCTGGAAATAGAGAAAAATAAGTTTACTGCCCTTGTTGGTCCTTCTGGCATTGGAAAAACCAGCCTCTTAAGGATTTTAATGGGCCTAGACAGGGACTATACTGGAGAAATCATAAACTATAATCCTAGGAATATTTCTGTAGTTTTCCAGGAAAACCGCCTATTGGAAAATTTTTCAATCCTAGAAAACATAAACCTAGTCCTAAGGAAAAAACTAGACCAAGATACCTTAAAAAACCAATTAAAACTCTTAGGCCTAGAACTTAGCCCCAATGAAAAAGTTAAAAACTTAAGTGGGGGTATGAAAAGAAGGATTGCAATTTTAAGGGCCCTGGTCCTAGATAGGGAAACCTATATCTTTGATGAACCCTTTAAGGATATGGATAGGGAAACCCAGCTAAGACTTTTAAAGTTAGTTGAAGAAAAATTAAGGGGGAAGACCCTTATTTTTACCAGCCACAGCCAACTGGATATAGACTATTTAAATCCTAGGATAATTGACCTAGGGGACCTAAAATAATAAAAAGGGCAGGCCTTTGGGCCTGTCCTTTTTCTATCCCTATTTAAAATTTAAGGTCTAAAACTATTTCCTTATTGTCCCTTATAACAGTTAACTTTATCTTATCTCCTTTTTTATACTTATGAAGGGCCTTTTCTATATCGTCCCTAGATTTTATTTCTTTTCCTTCAATTTCCTTGATTATATCAAACTGTTTAACTCCTGCCCTATCAGCTGGTTCCTTTGGAAGCACCTCTATTACAATAACATTTTTAAGGTCTGAATTTTCTATGTCAAAGGCTGCAGCAAATTCCTCAGGATTTAAGGCCCTTATGCCTAGCTTTACAGGTTCATAGTGGCCAGTTTTTATAACCTCTTCTATAATATATTTAGTGGCATTTATAGGGATTGAAAAGCCTAATCCTTCTGCATTTCCAACCTTTACAGTATTTATCCCTATTACCTCTCCCCTAGAGTTAAAAAGAGGACCCCCACTGTTTCCCCTATTTATGGAAGCATCAGTTTGGATTAGGTCATTCATAGTAATATTCTCAACACTGACTGTCCTATTAAGACCTGAAATTACCCCTGCTGTTACTGATCTTTGGAAGTCTAAGCCCAAGGGATTTCCTATAGCTATGGCAAGTTCTCCAACCTCTAAGGAGTCACTATCTCCAAGCTTAACAGCTGGAAGTCCCTTCTTGTCTACCTTAACCATAGCCAAATCTAGGTTAGGGTCTGACCAAAGAACCTTGCCTGGAACTTTTTCCCCATCATCAAACAAGACCTCCAAGGACTTAGCCTTGCCATCACCAACAACATGGGAATTGGTTAAAATATATCCATTAGGGTCAACAATTACCCCTGACCCAACCCCCTCTACCTCTCTTGGTAGGAAAAAATAATAGTCTGAAACTATTTCTACTGTTGTAATCCCAACTACTGATGGCATATTTGCCTTGGCAACAGCAGAAACTGCATTTAATTCCTTGCCTGTATTTTTTACAACTATTTCCTGCCTAGGGTTCTCTTCGGGAGTTTTTATTCCTACTAGGGGGCTAAAGTACTGGCCAACTAAGCCTCCAATAATCCCTCCAAGCAAGGCCAAGATAATATAGGAAAACCTTAGGCCTCCTTTCTTTTCTTTCTTGGGCTTTTTCTTTTTTTCTTCCAGCCCTTCTTTTAATGTACTTGTATCTTCTTCGCTTATTCTACCTATGTCTATTTTATTTTCTTCTCCAGTTTTATTTTCACCATCATATTCATTAAACATACTATCCCTCCTGGTTCATATTATAGCCATAAATTCTCTAAAAAATATGTTGAAATTATGGTTTTTTTATGTGAAATTTCAAATTCAGCCCAATATTTTTCTCCCTATTATATAATATAACCAAATAATATTTTTATAAAAGGGGGATATCATGAATTATAATATTTATTTAGTAGAAGACGATGTAAATCTTAATAACATCCTGACTAGCTACTTGGAAAATGAAGGCTGGGCAGTCCAGCCTATTTTTACAGGCCTAGATGGAAAAAAATTAATAGATAGGCCTCCCCACCTATGGATTTTAGACATTATGCTACCTGATATAGATGGGTATGAGCTAATTAAGGAAATAAAGTCTAGGGATAAAAATATTCCGGTTATTTTTATATCTGCAAGGGACGAGGATATTGATAGGGTCATAGGCCTTGAGTTTGGTAGTGATGACTATCTGGCCAAGCCCTTCCTTCCAAGAGAGCTTGTAATAAGGGTTAAAAACCTCCTAGAAAGGGTCTATGGACCTAAGGAGGCTGGTATTTTAAAAATCCAAGGCTATGAAATAGATTTAAGCAGTAGGCTGGTCTACCTAGGAGGAGAGGTAATAGACCTTACTACTAAGGAGTTTAAACTTTTGAAATATTTTTTAGACAACCTAAATAAGGCCCTAAGCCGTGAAAGTATCTTAACAACTATTTGGGGCCACGACTATTTTGGGTCTGACAGGGTTGTAGACGACCTAATTAGGAGACTTAGGTCCAAGTTAAGTAGGTTAAATATAAAGACTATTTATGGCTATGGATATATGGTGAGCGACAATGAAAAGATTTAAAGACCTCCCCCTATTTTTACAAATCTCCCTGGTTATTGGCGTCATAACTATCTTTATATCTACTGTTATGCTTGTGGTCTTGCCCCATACCCTAAGAGATTTTTTCACCAAGGAAATGTACAACACCATTGAAGCTGCCCAGTCATCCTTTATTAGGCCTGAAGACTTTAATAATATTGAAAATATTCCCAGTGACGACATCAGGACTGTCAAGCACCTAATTCTCTATCCTGATGGCCAGGTTAAGTCTCAGGTTGACCTAGATATGGACTTTTTTTTAGAGCTTAAGTCTAAGGCCCTTAAGCAAAAAGTTAATAAGGAAAACTATATGTATAATAATGGGAGAAAGATTTTTTATACAATTAGGAAGGTCAGGGTCCAGGAGTCCTTCCTAAGCCTAGTCCAAGAAAGACAGGCCTACCTAGTTTCTTTCCTAAATGATTCTTATAGGGAGGACCTGGTTGCTACACTTTTTAAAAAACTAGTATCCCTTAGTATAATCATCCTCCTAATTAGCTTTATACCTGCCCTTATTCTTTCTAAATACTTGTCTAAGCCCCTAGTTGACCTTACAGCCAGGGTTAATAGGCTGGGAGAAAGGAAATGGGAGGACCCAGTCTTACTGGACAGGGCAGATGAGATTGGCCAACTAGGGGCCTCTGTTGAGAAACTTAGGCTGGAACTTTTAAGGCAGGATAGGCTGGAACAAAACTTCCTGCAAAATATTTCCCACGAACTAAAGACCCCTATTATGGTTATTAAATCCTATTCTGAGGCCATTAGGGATGGGATTTATCCTGGCGGAAACCTAGAATCATCCCTAGATGTTATTGGGGAGGAAACAACTAGGCTGGAAAAAAAGGTCAAGTCCCTGCTTTATATTACCAAGCTTGATTATATGTCTAGTTTCAAGCTAGAAAAGTCTTGTTTTAACGTTTTTGACCTCCTTTCTAGCCTGGTTGAAAAGTATAGGCTCCTAAGGGAAGACCTTCATTTTAGCCTGGAAGATTTTGACCTATATATAGAGGCTGACCCTGAACAGCTACAAATTGTTTTTGAAAATATTTTTGATAATATGCTTAGGTATGCCAGGTCGGAAATTCTCCTTTCCCTGGAGGGTAAAATTCTTAAAATCTATAATGATGGGGAGAAAATAAGTGAAAAAGACCTTGGCAAAATTTTTAATAAGTTCCATAAGGGTATGTATGGAGAAGTAGGCCTGGGCCTAAGTATTGTAAAAAAAATTATGGACTTGCATGGGTTTACAATCTATGCTAAAAATGAAGCTATTGGACTGGCTTTCTATCTTGATTTTAATAAGGAGGATTAATTTGATAAAAGTTAAATATTTATACCAAAGTGGATTTACAATTGAAACTGACCAACACTTTTTAGTAATAGACTACTATAAGGGAGACCTAAACCTTCCTGATAAAAATACTACTTTTTTTGTAACCCACCACCACGAAGACCATTTTAATAGGGAAATTTTTAAGTTTAAAGACAGGGCTTCCTATGTAATATCTGATGATGTGGCTGGGGTTTATGAAATGGATAACTTAATCTTTGTCCACGAAGGGGATAGCCTAAGTTTTAATGGGATGGACCTTAAGGTTTTTGGGTCTACTGACGAAGGCTCTTCCTTCCTAATAGGGGTTGATGGCCTTAATATTTTCCATTCTGGGGACCTAAACTGGTGGGCCTGGGAAGATATGGGGCCAGCCAGAGAAGAAGAAAGAAGGCTTGAATATACTTCTGAAATTAATAAGTTAAAAGACCTAAACTTAGACATAGACCTGGCCTTTGTTCCAGTTGATCCTAGGCTAGACCACAACTACTACCTGGCTGGAAAATATTTTATTGAAAATATTAGGCCAAGCTACTTCTTCCCTATGCACTTTGGGGATAATTATTCCTGCAACGAAAAGTTTATCCACAAAATGCAGGAAAGTAATACACATATCTTCAATGTGGATAAGTTAAACCAAGAATTTATTATCAACATCTGAATAACTTTTAAAAACCAGCTATCCTATCTACAGGTTAGCTGGTCTTTTCTTAATATCTTATTTATTCCTAGCCTAGTCAACTAGGTCAATTTTTTCTTTTATTCCCTTTTCAATTTCATAAAGCCTGTCCCTATCTCTTTCAGTAACAAAACTTATGGCAACCCCTTCATTTCCTATCCTACCAGTTCTTCCAATCCTATGGATATAAGAATCAGTATCATGGGGCATATCAAAGTTTACAACATGGGTTACCCCCTCTACATCTATCCCCCTTGCTGCTACATCAGTAGAAACAAGGATTTGTAGGTCTGCAGATTTAAATTTTTTCATAACCTGGTTTCTCTTATTTTGAGAAAGGTCTCCATGGAGTTCACCAACATTATATTTACCTTGCTGTAGCTTATTATAAACCTTAGTTACCCCATCTTTGGTCCTACAAAATACCATCATTAAAAATGGGTTTTCCCTATCTATTATTTCCATAAGCCTGGTAATTTTTTCTTCTGGCCTAGTCCTTATCCCAACTTGCTTAATATTATCCAAGGTAACCTTTTCTGACTTAATATCTATATGGACAGGTTTTTTCATAAACCTCCTACCAATATTTCTAACCTGGTCAGAAATGGTTGCAGAAAATAACATAGTTTGCCTAGACTTTGGTATGGAGAAAATTATATCCTCTAAGTCCTTGCCAAAGCCCATAGTTATCATCTCATCTGCCTCATCTAGGACCAAGTAGTTTATGGCCCCTAGGTTCATAGTTCCCCTTTTCATATGGTCTATAAGCCTACCAGGTGTAGCTATTATTAACTGCATACCCCTTTTAAGTTTCTTAACCTGTTTTTCAACATCCTGCCCACCATAGCAGGCAAGTATATTTAGGTCCATATCCTTGGTTAAACTTTTTGCCTCTTCTGTTATTTGAAGGGCCAATTCCCTTGTAGGGGTTAAGATTAAAGCTTGGGGAAAGTTTTTTCCCGTATCTATATTTTGGACAACTGGCAGTAAAAAAGCCAAAGTTTTTCCCGTTCCTGTTTGAGCCTTGGCTATAAGGTCCTTCCCTCCTAAAATAGTTGGGATAGATTCACTTTGAACCGGAGTTGGTTTAACTATCCCAACCCTCTTTAACCTATCTTCATACTTTTTTTCAATTCCTAAGTTTGTAAAATTACCCATCTTATCTCCTCTTTCTAATATTCATCTAAAAAGGAATGCCTTCCATCTTGGTCTTTCCAACCTATTATCCCCCCTAGGTCAACATTTTGCCCAGACCTAAAAATAGACATCTTAACATTATGGAAGTCTCCTTCTAAATTTTTTATCAAGTCCTTTATTTCTTTTCTCTTACTACTAATCTTGCCTGCAGATACTGTACAAGCACAATCTAGGGCTTGTAGCTCTGTATAGTTCATAAATCTTATAATGTCTTCCTCATGAATATAGTAAAGGGGCCTAATAATTTCCATATTCTCAAAGTTATCAGATTTTAATTTGGGCATCATAGTCTTATAGTTACCAGCACACAAAACATTTAACATTATAGTCTCAATAACATCATCAAAATGATGACCAAGGGCTAGTTTGTTACAGCCTAGTTCCTCAGCCTTACTATATAGAAAGCCCCTCCTCATCCTGGCACACATATAGCAGGGGTTTTCCTTGGCCAAGTTTTCTGCCACCTTAAAAACATCAGAATCATATACCTTAACTGGTATTTCTAAGTGCTTGCAATTATATTCTAAAAGGTCCCTAACCTCTTTAGTATAGCCTGGATCCATAGCAATAAACTCCAGCTCAAAGTTTTTTCTCCCATACCTTTGGAGCTCCTGAAAAAGTTTTGCCAAAAGTAGACTATCCTTACCACCAGATATGGCAATTGCTATCCTATCTCCAGGACTTATCATTTCGTACTCCTTTATCCCCTTGATGAACCTGGCCCATATATGTTTTCTATACCTTTTTATAAGGCTTTTTTCTATTAGGCCTATATCTATTCCCTTGGAAAAGTTTCCACCTAGATTTTTATTTTCTCCTAACATTTATATCACTCCACAAAATTACTCCCATCACTAGTATTATATATTATCATATTTAACCAGGTTTCTACATTGTTAATTTTAACTAGGTTAAATTTTTTAAAATAAAACCAGGTGGACTAGTCCACCTGGTTTTATAAAATACAAATTAAATTAGTTCCCCTCACAAAGAGTCCTGCTTACAACAGCCTTGTAAAATCCTAAACCTAAAAGTATCCAAACCCCAAGAGCTATAACAGATTCCTTCCCTAGACTAGCTGGGGACATAGGAACTAGTAAAAGTAAAATAAAGCTTATGGATATGACCATACCAAAAAAGGAATAGGTCCTACCAGATTTTTCCTCCTGGATTCCATAGGATATATAGGAAACATAAAAATAGGCTATGGCTGCCCCAACTGAAGCCATATCTACTATCCAAAGGATAACCTCCCTGCCAAACCAAGGGGCTATTAAACTTATCACTGTTAAAAACTTTATAGTATTATGGTAGACCCTCTCAGTATTTAACTCACTAAACTTACTAGGTAAGACCCCATACTTGGCCATTGCCCCCATTAGTTTTGAGGTGGATAGCATAAACCCATTTATCCCACTAGTTACAGCCCCTAACAAGGCCACAACTAGGCAGACAAATCCGACCCTACCTAGGTTGGTAAAAACTGCTGTTCCCAGGGCCCACTCCAAACTACTGGCCTCACTTGGACTTAGCCCAAGTGCTGTTGAAATATTTAAAAGATTATACATTAAGCTGGCAAGTAACAGGGAAAATATTGCTATCCTTGAAGCTTTTTTAGGAGGAAAGTTGAACTCCTCACTTACCTGGGGAATTGCATCAAAGCCTACAAAGATGAAGGGAGCTATGGCTAGGACCTTGGCAATTTCTGATAGTTTAAACCTATAGTTAACCAGGTAGTTGTTGGCAAATTCAAGCTTATCACTATTAATAACCATACCTATAAAAACTACAAAAACCATAGAAACTAAGGCTATAATTATTAGGTTTTGAGTCCTACTAGTTTCCCTTATGCCGGCTATATTAATCTTGGCAAAAATTAAGACTATTAAAGAAGAGGTTATGACCTCTCCCAAGTAAACATCATAGCCCGCCACTTGGTAAAGATAACCAAATTCTAAAACCGGACCCACTAGTTTCTTTATTACTAGGGGAAAGGCCGTACTATTTAAGGGCACCATTGTTAAATAGGCTAGGAGTAAGGCCCAACCCACAACAAACCCATGTTTTTTTCCTAAAAAATTATAGGTGTAGGTAAACTCCCCACCATCATCCTTCAGGTGGACCAACATTACCCTATAGCTTCTTTCTATTATCATTATCCCAAAGGCTCCTAAAAATAAGCCTATACATGTATTTATTACTCCTGATTCTTTTAAAAACTTGGTCCCTGGTAGCATAAAGGAACCCCAGCCAATTATAGAACCTAGGACTATTGCAAATACATCTACCTCTCTTAACTTTCCCTTCATATTTTCACCCTTCTTTTAAAAATAGGCTATGGTTTATAGCCTATTTTTCTTATTCAAAGTTATAATCTGTTAAAATTGGTTTCCTGCCTGTTGTCTTATCGTTAAAGTATTCATAGTAGGATATGCCTAAGAAGGAACCAGATATATTAGTAACATCATCATAGCCCAATTGTTGTAAGGCTTTTATTACATAATAACTGTTCTGTGCACTCCTACAGTGAACATAGATTGGCCTGTCTTTTGGTATCTCATCTAGCCTGTCCCTAAATTCACTCATAGGAATATTTACAGAATTTATTAAATGTCCTTTTTCATACATATCCCTTTCTCTTACATCCATAATAAAGGCATCTTTTTCAACCAGGTCCCTAGCCTCTGTAACCTTAACTTGGTCAAACTCCTTATTTAATATATTAAGACCTGCCAAACCTCCATGGTTTACTACATCTTTTGCAGTACCAAATGGTGGCGCATAGGTTAACTCCAAGTCTGCTAAGTCGTGTAGACTACCATCAAAATGAATTGCCGTTGCAATAACATCTATCCTCTTATCTACATTTCCCTTACCAATAGCTTGGGCTCCTAAAATCCTTCCCGTTGGTTTTTCAAAAATAATCTTTAAGTGCATTGGTTCAGTGTCTGGCATAATTGAAACCCTATCATAAGGAATAACCGTAACCGTATCATAGTCTATATCAAAGCCAGTAGCCTTTATAAGACCTTCATTTAAACCAGTAGAAGCAGCATTCATATCAAAGATTTTTATAACAGAGGAACCAATAACTCCCCTATTCCTAACTTCCTTTCCATATATATGGTTGGCAACTGACCTAGCCTGTTTTTGAGCTGGTCCTGCAAGGGCCAACCTACTTTGTTGGTGAAGAAGTTTATTCCAAACCTCAATAGCATCCCCTACGGCATAAATATCCTTATCACTTGTTTGATAGTTAATATCTACTTTTATGGCACCAGTCTTACCTAGTTCAAGACCAGCATCCTTAGCCAACTTAGTGTCTGGTTTCACCCCTATGGCCATAACAACAACATCTGATGCAACTTTTTTCCCAGACCCTAAAACAACTGTATTTTCTTCAAACTTCTCAACCTTATCTCCAACTATTAGGTCTATTCCATTATCATAAAGTTCCTTGTGGAGTATTTGGACCATATCATAGTCAAAAGGCTTCATTATTTGGTCCATAGCCTCTATAAGAGTAACATCATAGCCTGCCATCTTTAAGTTTTCTGCAACCTCTACCCCTATGAAACCTCCACCAATAATAGTTGCTTTTTTAACATCCTTCCTAGTTATAAAATCCTTTATCTTAACTATGTCTGGTACATTCCTAACTGTAAATAAGTTTACCTTGTCCATACCTTCAAAAGGTGGAACTATTGGAGAAGCTCCTGGAGATAGGACTAATTTGTCATAAGATTCTTTGTAGCTTTCCCCTGTTATTAAGTTTTTAATTTCAACTTCCTTGTTTTCTTTGTCTATAGAAACAACCTCATTGTTTACTATTGCATCTATCTTATATTCCTTCCTAAATCTTTCTGGTGTTAAAAGTACAAGGTCTTCATCGTTTGCAACCTCACCACTTAAATGGTAGGGTAGGGCACAGTTTGAAAATGATACATGGGGTCCCTTTTCAAACATTTTTATCTCTGCAAATTCATCTAACCTTCTAATCCTAGCAGCAGTTGAAGCTCCACCTGCAACTCCACCCACTATTAATATTTTTTTACTCATTTACAATTTCCCCCTTAAATTTTTTAAAAAAGTTTATGTTAGAATGTATGGGATATAATAATAAGGTACAGACAATATATCCTATACATAATTGCTAGCTAAACAACTTAAAATATAACCCAATAATAAGGACGTGATTACAATGAACTTAGACTATTTGAAGTCATTTTTCGTAATTGTTGAATCAAATAGCATATCTAAGGCCGCAAGAAAACTACATTTAACCCAGCCTGGTTTAAGTATGCAACTTCAAAATCTTGAAAATGAAATTGGTGCCCAGCTCCTAATTAGGAGTAACAAGGGTGTAAGGCTAACCAAGGAAGGTAAGGTAGTTTTTGACCAAACTAAAGCAATCCTAGCAATAGAGCAAAATATGCTCAAGTCTGTTAGAGAAATACAAGCTGATAAGCGTATCCTAAATATTCATTCTTGTAAAAGTTTCGGTCATTTCATTCTTCCAGAATTACTAATAGAATTTAAATTAGAAAATCCAGGCTTAAAAGTAAACCTTCAAACAAATAGCACCTGTGACATAGTTAAAAGCTTTATGAGCCATGAAATTAATATAGCCATTATTACAGATGAACATAATTATGATGACATTACATCCTATCCCTTAATGAAGGACCATCTTGTCTTGGTTACAAATAAGGATAATGTAAAAGATAGCATCTCCTTAAAAGACCTTAGGCAAATCCCCCTAATAATTAGGGACGACTCCTCTTGTACTAGACTTCTTCTAGATGATTTTATTGAGCCTTATGGCTTGGATTTAAATCATTTAAACATCTTACTTTCAACTAATTCTTTAGAAACTATAAAATCTACTATAATGACCAGTGGCGGCTACTCTTTTTTACCTAAGCTATTTATACACGACCAGCTGGAATCTGGAGAATTAAAAGAAGTTAAAACTCCTATTGATACCAGTTTTTATTACTACTTGGCTGTTAGGAATAACTCAACCCTATCTGAATATGAGGCCAACTTTAAAGACTTCATACTAGCCAAGGACTTTAATAAATATATATTGAAATATAAGCTGTAAGTGGCAAGTCCACTTACAGTTTTTTTTACCTATAATTATTTTTTTATCCCCCTATCAGGTAGGATGTTTACCTTACCTTCAAAAAGATTTAAAGAAATTATCCCTCCAACTATTAAAGAAACCATAAATACCCAACCTGAAAGTGAAAAGTTAGATATGCCTGAATATAGGGCGCCAACATTACAGCCACCTGCTATTTTTGCCCCTATTCCCATTAGGGTTCCTCCTAGGGCATAGTAGAAAGTATCCCTTAATTTAAAGTCAAAGTTAAATTTAAACCTGCCTGAAAGTAACATAGCTATTGTTGCCCCAAGTATAATCCCAATGTTTCTAACAGAAACTGAATTATTTAGTAGGCCTGACCTAACTGTTTCAAGAGCCCCTTGGAAGGCTTCTCCCTTTGGTGCCAGTCCAATTTTATCTAGCCCCCAAAGCCCCAATAGTGTATAGGGTCCTGATGCTCCCCAACTGCCACCAGTAGTGTTTATAATAAATACAAACATCATTGCTATTAAAACCCCACCTGTTAAAAAGGACCATCTTTCTACAAATATCTTCCTAAATCCTTTAGAAGTAAAAATACTATCTATTTCAGCTGGGTCTACAATTTCTTCACTTGCTTCCCAAACCTCTTCCTTAACTGTTCCAGACTTTCTCCTCTTGCCTTCATAACTTTGCACTATGGCAAAAAGTACTAAAAGACCTAGGGCAGATATAATAACTGATCCCAAGTAGCCAAACTTATCTGGTAGGTAAAGGGTAATTCCTTCAACCTTACCAGGTCCACTAGTGTTCCACCAAGGTAGTAGTCCATGGCCTATGATTCCACCAATACAGAAAAATAAGGTTGATATCCAAGCCCTTCCTTCCCCTTCACCAGAGTCTGTTAAGGTTCCTGAAGCACATCCTCCGCCTAGGATCATCCCAAAACCAAAAAGAAGTCCTCCAAAGATTTTTGAAAGATCGGCTGGGGATACAAAAGAGCTTCCTGGTATTACAGCATCTCCTTCAGCTGCCCTAAAGGCTACAACTGCTCCCTTTGAAAAAGCTCCATAGTGGACACCTGCAGCCCCTATTATGGAAATTAAAAACATTACTAATAGGGCCCTACTAAGGCTAGCTTCACCCGTTATAAAAATCCTCTTTACCCCTCCGGCAAACCCATACCTAGATCTTGAAAGTATGTAGCCTAGAGCAAGTCCTGTTATTAAAAATAATTTTAAATTGCCCTCTCTTGTATCCAAGTGGTTGGCAAAAAACATCATTAAAACAATAAGTATTAGTCCCAGTATAAATTGTCTTTTTTGTCTACTAGTCTTCATTTTTATCACTCCTATCACTTTGTTAAAAATATAATTATCTTCCCCATGACAGTATAAAAGAAAATAAATATTACAGTCATTTGATGTGATTTCATAATATTATACTTTTTTGGCTTTGCATAATAATATTAACTTATGCTATATAACTACAACTTATAAACCCTCTTTAAACCACTAAACTATCCACTTTAACTTTGTATATTTTTAATCAAAGTCACCGGAAAACAAAAAATACCACTAGCTAAATTAAAAAATAAAAAAAGAAGAACCCTTAATTTTAGGTTCTTCTTCTAATATTTAAATTAATTAAATCCTATGGCTCCTATAAATTATTCTTATGGCATCTCCCACATATAACCTGTAATTATTTGCTCTTGGTCTGTAGTCTTATTCCTAAAGTATTCATAATTAGATAGGGCTATAAATCCTCCTGCTATATTGTATAAATTATCATAACCCTTTTGTTGTAGGGCTAAGATTGCATTATAACTTTGTTTACTAACTCCACAATGAACATAAACTGGCCTGTCTTTAGGTATTTCATCCATCCTGTCCCTAAATTCTCCTAGGGGAATATTTATAGCCCCCTTAATATGGCCTGCTTGGTAGCCTGCTGCCCCCCTCATATCTATTATGAAGGCTTCATTTTCAACAAGCTCCCTAACCTTAGTAACTGGAACTTGTTTAAAGACATTTTCAAGTATATTAAGCCCAACAAGTCCTGCTAGGTTGGCTACATCATTAGCAGCTCCAAAAGGAGGTGCATAGGCAAGTTCTAAATCTTTTAAGTCTTCTAGGTTTCCATCAGTCTTAATTAGGGTTGCAATAACATCTATCCTCTTGTCTACATTTCCCCTACCAATAGCTTGGGCCCCTAGAATTCTTCCACTTGGCCTTTCAAATATAAGTTTTAAATCCAGCATCTCACTATCTGGCATAGCTCCAATCTTGTCCCTAGCTGGTACTCTTACAACATCATATTCCATATCTAGGTCTTTTAACATTTTTTCATTTAAACCAGTAGAAGCAGCATTCATACTGAATATTTTTACTGCTGAAGTTCCAATAACTCCCTGGCTCCTTACTGGCCTACCATTAATATGGTCAGCCACTGACCTAGCTTGGGTATAAGCTGGACCAGCCAAGGCAAGCCTTGTTTTCCTATGGGAAAGTTTATGGTAAACTTCAATAGCATCTCCTATGGCATATATGTCCTTATCATTTGTTAGGTAGTTATGGTCAACCTTTATAGACCTAGTTTCCCCTATTTCCAGTCCAGCTTCTTCTGCCAAACTAGTTTCTGGCCTAACACCTATAGCTAGAACTACTGCATCAGCCTTGATTTTTTTACCAGATCCTAAAACAACTGTTTTTTCTTCAAACCTATCTACTGGGTCTCCTAGTAAAAGGTCTATACCATTGTCATAAATTTCCTTATGAAGAGTTTGAACCATATCGTAGTCAAATGGTTGCATAACTTGGTCCATAGCCTCTATTAGGGTTACATTAAATCCTGCCTCTTTAAGGTTTTCTGCAACCTCTATTCCTATAAAGCCTCCACCAATAACTGAAATATCATTCTTACCCATCATAATAGAGTCTTTCAATTTCACTATGTCTTCAACATTCCTAACAGTGAAAATATCCAGCTTGTCCATACCCTCAAAAGGTGGTACAACTGGTTGTGCTCCTGGTGATAAAACTAGTTTATCATAGGACTCTAAGTAAGTTTCTCCCGTCTTTAGGTTTTTAACCTCTACCTGCTTATTTTCCCTATCAATTTTTGTCACTTCATTATAGACTCTTGCTTCTATTCTGAACTCATTGTATAGTTTTTCTGGGTTCATTATGACTAATTTTTCTTCACTTTCAACTGTATCACTTAGAAAATATGGTAATGCACAGTTGGAAAAGGATATATCCCTTCCCTTTTCAAACATAATTATTTCTGCATCCTCATCTAGTCTTCTAGCACGAACGGAAACAGTAGCTCCACCAGCTACCCCTCCTACAACTAATATCTTTTTACCCATACAAGTATTCCTCCTTAGAACTACTAAAGTCTTTTTCTAGTTCTATCTTATCACACAATACCCCCACCGTGTATAAAAATAAGACCTTTTAGTATCTTTTTTTCCTATGGTTTAATAGGCTTTCCCTATACTAAAACAAGCTGGCCTTCCTGGCTAAGATTTATTTGCATAATAATATTCTTTGTAATATAATTTATATTTGGTTAAATGTAATCATTTTTTGATTTTATATAAATGGAGATTATAGATAGAAAGGAAAAATAAAATGAAATTAGGAATAGTCGGATTACCAAATGTCGGTAAAAGTACATTATTTAATGCTATTACAAAAGCAGGTGCAGAGTCTGCCAACTACCCATTCTGTACCATAGAACCTAATGTTGGTGTTGTTTCAGTTCCAGATGAAAGACTTGAGAACTTAGCAGAAACAAATAATTCTGAAAGAACCCTACACGCTGCCATAGAGTTTTATGATATTGCTGGACTAGTTGCTGGTGCCAGTGAAGGAGAAGGACTAGGAAATAAGTTCCTATCCCACATAAGAGAAGTTCAAGCCATAGTACATGTTGTTAGGGCCTTTGAGGACCCAGATATTGTCCATGTTGATGGAGATATTGACCCTTTAAGAGATATTGAAACTATTAACCTAGAGCTTATGCTAGCAGATATGGAGGTCTTAAACCGTAGGCTAGAGAGGAGTAAAAAACTTGCCAAGGGGGATAAGAAACTAGTCCACGAAGTTGAGCTTATTGAAAGAATTTTATCAACCCTAGAAAATGGAAAGTCTGCTAGGACTTTAGACTTTTCAGAAGAAGAGGAAAAACTAGTAAAAGAGTTTAACCTTCTAAGTTCAAAACCAATTATTTATGTTGCCAATGTTTCTGAAGATGAGGTTGCAGAAACAGACAATAAATATGTTGATGTAATTAGGGAATTTGCTGCAAGTGAAGGTTCTGAACTTGTTGTTATTTCTGCCCAAATAGAGGCTGAAATATCCCAATTAGATGAAGAGGAAAAACTGGAATTTTTAAATGACCTAGGTCTTGAAAAGTCTGGGTTAGACAAGCTAATCCAAGCCAGCTACAAACTTTTAGGCCTAATGAGTTTCTTTACAGTTGGACCAAAAGAGGCCCGTGCCTGGACTATACCTGTTGGAACTTTAGCACCTCAAGCTGCTGGGGTTATCCACTCTGATATGGAAAGAGGCTTTATTCGTTCAGAAACCATTTCCTACGAAGACTTTATTTCTGTAGGAGGAAATATGGCTAAGGCCAAAGAAAAAGGACTTTTAAGGATTGAAGGAAAGGACTATGTTATGAAGGACGGGGATGTTTGCCTGTTTAGGTTCAATGTATAATTCGTTCTATAGCATATATAACCACTTAAGTTAGCTTAGGTGGTTTTTTTCTAGCCTATTTTAATATTCCAAGTTTATCCATAAACCTGATTATATTTCCTAGTTATGGAAATATATATTAGACGAGGTGGTTAGATGAGAGAACTTAATATTACTAGGTGGCTTTCCCTTACAATTGGAGTCTTACTAATTATTAGTGGAGGGCTTAGCCTATTAAACCCTATGGCTATAACTGTAACTATTATCCAATTTATAGCCCTAATGCTTTTAGCCATAGGTATTTTAAAACTTTTTAGGTATTTTAGTAACAGCCTGTTTAAATCAGGATCTTTTTTAATTTCAGGTATTATTGACCTTGTTTTAGGATTTTTAATGCTTAAAAACCTAGGTGTTTCCCTAGATGTTTTTAGGCTACTTGTTGGTTTTTGGATCTTGCTTGGTGGTATAACAGAAATTGCAACTAGTATAGACCTTAAAAATATGGGGCTCAAAAGATGGTGGCTAGGTTTAATTTCTGGTATCCTAGGGCTGGTTGTTGGTTTTGCCTTAATTAGTAATATAGAATATTTTGTAATTTATACCTCCATATTTTTGTCCTTCTATATGCTGGTCTTGGGTATAAATTTCATATCTACTTTTATTGGCTTGACCCACTTAAAAAACAAATTTTAATAGGGACCCTAGGGTCCTTATTTTTTTATTTTAATTTAAAACTGCTATAATTAAACTATAAAATATTATTCCAACTCCTTAAGAGGAGGGGTTTTTCTTATGGTATAATAGTTTATTATTGGAGGTTATTATGAGTAAAGAGAGAGTTAATATTAGGATGGACAAGGAGATTTTTGACTTTTATGATGAAATTTCAAAAGAAGAAAAAATATCCAGGTCTGAAGCTATGATAATTGGCCTTAGCTACTATAAGGAAAAAATGGAAGAGGAAAAAACCCTAAGGGAAACCCTAGACTCCCTAGCCTGGCTAAAAGAAGATGACACCCCTAGTAGTATGGCTGAAAGACCAGCTTGTAAAAAAGGTAAAAACCACCACCATATTGGGAAGGAATTAAATAGTTTAAATGCAATTTTAAATACTAGGGAAGAAAAGGACCCTGGAGAAGATGGGGTATTAGAAGACTTAAACAAGTATAATTCTATGCTTAAATCCCTATCAAGGCCTATTGAGGTCTTAACTAGGAACTTTAACTACCACAAGGGGGTTTTGGAAAAAATCAAGGAGCATTCTGAACTTATCTTAGACAAGCTTGGGTTTAATGGCCTAGGACTTGTTGGCGAAAAGCCTTGTAATAGGCCTAGTGATTTAGAAATTTTAAAGGAAGAAATCAAGGAAGAAATCCTAAGAGAGATAAAAAAAGATCTTGGAAGCTAGGCCCATTTATTTTTACTTATTTATTTTTGTCGCCATAAAGTGGCGACATTTTCCTTGCCTTTCTATTTTCCCCTTGCTATAATAATAGTTGAAGGGAGTGTTTTATATGGATAATAATTGTAGGCAACATAAGGAAAACTGCAGGGGCCAAAGAAGGGGCCGTGGCAAGTGTCAAAATGGTCAAAAAAGAAACCACCATAACTGTAATGGAGGCGGAAGGTCTAGGCACGAAGGTGGACCTAATTGTCAAAATTCTTCTTCTGAAAAAAACTGTAATGGGGAAAGACGAAGAGAAAACTGTAAAAAAGGTTCTGGACAAGGGCGTAACGGCCAGTGCAGAAATGGAGTTAACCTAATTGATTAAAAGCCTAGGCCTAAAAGTTATAAACTCCTAGGCCTAGACTTGTTTTGTTTGTTTGTATATATATTATAATATATATTTTTTAAATTTGCATTAAAACTCCATAAAAAGACCTGGTGATAAGTCACTAGGTCTTTTTTCCTATACTTTTGATTTTTCCTTTTCAAACCTAAAGATCATATTCTTAATGATTATAGACTCTTCTTCCATAGTCCGACTTAGGTCTTCTATTACCTCTAGCTCTAAAAATTTTAAGAAACTCGGGTAAATCTCCTTCCTAAAACGAAAGCCTGAATTCCTAAATATAAAGTCCTTATACCTAGGAATATTGCTTAATTTAAAGCTTAAAACTTCCTTAAGTTCATTAAAGTGTAAGCCTAGCATATCCCTTATGTCTTCTTCCCTAAAGCCACTATACTGCCTTAGGGTATTGTTGCCAACTCCCTGGTCCAGCTCCCTATAGTTACTTAGGTCTAGGTACCTAATTACCATATTTTTAGTTTCTTCAACTAGGTCGCTCCTACAATTATTAACATTGTTATAGTAAATATCTTCCAATAGTCCATAGGTTAATTTTTCTAGACTATTTTGGATCTTCACAGCCCCACCTCCAATACTAGGTTTAAAATAAGCTCTCATTTAATTATATAGAGAATTTTCATTATTGTCTAATTAATTAAGCCTCCTTATTTTTCCATAAAAAAAATAGGGTGGTCTCCCACCCCAATATATATAAAAGCCTAATATGTGACCTGGTTTAAGGTCTAACTACCTATAATATTAATACTAGTTACGACTTAATGTATTTGGATTAAAAATAGTCTAGTACAACTGCTTCCCTGTTACAGTCTTAATATTATATTTTAGCTACTGCAATAATTATTTTTCAGCTAAAGCTTAAACCTGGCCTCTTATTAAAGGCTATCTACAACATTTCTAATCCACTTTCCAGACCTTAGTCTAGCAACTATAAAGGATATCTTAACAAGCTCTTCGCAAGCTATTATGAAGTATACTTTTTCCAAAGATAGTTTAAATATCGTAGCCCCTAGATAACCTCCTGGAATGGCAAATAGCCAAACTGTTCCCAGCTGGACCAGCATAGAATAAAGGGTGTCTCCTCCCCCCCTAAATACGCCTACAATCATAGTTACATTAAAAAATCTTAGGGGTGAAAAAGCAGCCATTGTCCTAAGGACATTAATAGCCATAAGCTTAGTCCTTTGGTCTATGTTAAAAATACTAACTATGGCTGGTGCTGCCAACCATAAAAGTAGGCCAGAAACTAGTCCTACTAGGGGGGCCAGAATCCCCAACCTCTTGGCATACTCCTTGGCCAAAGCCTCATCACCACTCCCTATTTTATTACCAACAATTATAGATGCTGATGTAGCAAGGCCTATTACTAGGACCATAAATATGTTTTGTAGGGTTGTTGCAATTTGCATACTGGCAACCTCTGGTATCCCTATTTTTGCATATATTATGGAATAGGTTGTTAGCCCTAGGGCCCAAAATATTTCATTTAAGATTACAGATATAGATGTTTTAAAGTATTTTTTTACAAAGGCAAGGTCGAAGTTTAAAAGTTTCCCAAGTTGCCTAGGAATAATATCTGTATAACTATAGGCAGCAACTAAAATAAAAACCATTTCTACAAACCTAGCTATACTAGTAGCAATAGCTGCCCCCTTGACTCCAAGTGCAGGCAGGCCTAGCTTACCAAAAATCAAAACCCAGTTTAGGCTGGCATTTACCAAGACACCTAGTAAACTTCCATACATAGGAGGCCTTGCAATACCAACAGACCTAATTACTGTTGAAAAAGCCTGGGTTAGGGCTGTTAAAATAAAAGTTATAGCAATTATCCCCAGGTAGTCTGCCCCAAGGCCAATAACATTTTCCTCACTTACAAATACCCTCATTATAAGGTCTGGTTTCACTAGGGCTGGCACCATAAAAATAAGGGCTGCAACTATGCTTAAAACCAAGTCTAATCCTATCATTTTTCCAATATTTTCCCTGTCTTTTCTCCCCCAAAACTGGGATATAAATATACTGGCCCCAGCATTTATGCCTGCAATAGTCAGCATAAATATGAAAAAATATTGGTTTACTAACCCAGTAGCTGCTATGGCGTGCTCTCCCAGTTCCCCTATCATTAGGTTGTCCACCATATTTAAGGAGGAGCTTATTAAGTTTTGTAGGGTTATTGGTATGATCAAGGATATAATTGTTGCAAAAAACACCTTATTATCCAAACTAGGTTTTTTCCCCTTAAATTTTTCATCTTTTATAAAATCCAATATACCACCCTCCAAACTTTCCTCATAAAAAAAGCAAATGGGTTATTAGCTGCCCATCTGCTTTATCTTCATTATTTTTCCTATAATATATTACACGATTTTTAAACTTATATCAAGCCTAAATTATAAATTGTTTTCTAGTTCATAAAACATTTCCTCATAAGTCATATGGCCTATAACCTTATTTACTATCCTACCAGTTTTATCAACAATATAAGTGGTTGGTAGCCTGCCTATTAAATAATCCAGGCCTATTTCTCCATTTTCATCTAGTAGAATATCCAGACCAATTTCATTGTCTGCTACAAATTTCTCAACCAGGCTCTTGTCCTCCCTAACATTTACACACAAAACCTTGACATCTTCATTATCTACTACAAGTCTTTCAAGGTTTTTTAGTTCCTGCTTAGATTCTTCATTCCAAGTTACCCAGAAATTTATAAAAACTAGCTTGCCCCTAAATTGGCTTAGGCTAACATCTTCACCCCTTAAATTCTTCAGGCTAAAGTCTGCCGCCTTATTTTCATCTTCACTTTCTATCCTGTAAGACACTTCCTCTAACTTACTAACTGCTGGTTCCTTAACCTCTAGTTTCTTGCTTTTTCCAAGTGGTTCCCCAATTCCCTTCCTATCTACCATAAAAAATAGGCAAACAACTATTATGGCAGTTGTGGCAACTAGTATTAGTTTGTCCTTGTTCATAAATGTCTCCTTACTATTTCCTTTTTATCTTCCTACTTTAATTATTATATAATAATTTATATAAATGTCTAGTAGTATAGTTAAATACTTATTTCTTGGCTTTTTAGAATATTGTTTATCTTGAGAATTTTCTAAACTACCAGCCCCTTTATAGACCAATTAATTGATTTATTTATATTTTTATGGTAAGATATTGATAATCATTATCGTTATTAAAGGAGGTAATTTATGTTACTACTAGAGCGTAGTTTAATTAAAAACTTTAAGCAGCATAATAGGAAGGAAACTCAAAAAAATCTTAAGGCCCTAATAGACTTTATAGTATCCTCAAAGGGTGAAGATGAAAAAGGCTTAAGATATTTAAAAAATTACCTAAGTTGGCTAAATGGTGTCTTGTATGAAAACACCTTTATAAAGCCTGGTTGTAAGAAGAGGATTTTATTATCAAAGGATAAATTTTTTAATGAAATAGAAGAGGTGGATGGACTAGATGAAATTACAAGTCTAGGAATCCAAATGGTAAACTCCTACATAGACAACCTACAAACCAGGTGTGAGATGATAAACCCAATTGTTAATAATGCTGTTATTTATATTGACAACAACCTAAGTGAGGACCTCTCCCTAGACAGGGTTGCAGGCATCCTAAATGTAAGCCCTAGCTACTTGTCTTCCTTATTTACAGAAAACCTTAAAAATAATTTTTCTAACTTTGTAAATATTAGGAGGATAAAAAAGGCCAAGCTTCTTTTAGAAACAACAGACCTGTCCCTACTAGAGATAGCCCTTGAATCTGGTTTTAATAGCCAGAGCTACTTCTGCTATGTCTTTAAAAAAGTGGAAAGGGTGACTCCTACCCACTTTAAGAGGCAAAATAGTAAGGCAGCCATCTAGTCTTTTAGGCTTAAAATAAAAAGACCTAGGAAAACCTAGGTCTTTTATTATTTTTTAATACTTAAAACTCCATCTTCAACACTTATTTCAAGCTTTAGAACATCATCTATATACCTTTCTGGAAGAAAAAGAACCCCATCCTTAAGCCTGGCTTCTTCTTCTAAAAACACCTTGGCATCATTTAGGCTATAAAGATTCTCCCTAATTGAAAAACTAGATTCTTCGCCCCTGTACTTAAGCCTATAAAGCTTACCTTCTTCATCATAGCTAAGGTCTAGGCCTAGGTCTTTGGAAAGCTCACTTATTGGAAGCATTAGGTTGCCATTTTCTGTAATATACATACTCGCCTCAAGCTCCACTGGCCTAGTATTGATTAAAACCTTATCTAGTTTACTAACTCCAAAACCTTTAAACTCATTTCTAACATTATTCCTAAGTTCGTAAAAAGGAATCCTAAACTCTGGAAGGCCAGCAGACCTACTACCTATTTCATATTGGTCAAAACAAATAACCAAATTTCCATACTTATCTATGTAGAACTTTTGGTCCTCCCTAATAGACTTAAACTTCTTTTCATCTTGGTAGAAATCCTTGCTACTAGCTTCAATTCTAGCACTTACTATCCCATTAACCTTGTCTAGGTAGCCTGGGTCTATAAATAAGTCTCCTAGGCTTAAAAGCTTATTATTCCTATTATCTATATTGTAAAAATACTTAACAGTCTCACCTGTATTTACACCCTCTATATACTTATAAACATTTACTTCTATGGTAATTAGGTCCTTAACCTCACCATACTTATAGTTAACCTTAAACTCTAGGTCATCTTCACCATCTTTGGCCTCTAGCTTAAACTTTTCTATTTCCTTGTCTATGGCTTCTTTTATAACCCTATTTACCTCTTCTTCTAACTCCTTGGTTTTTAGCCCCTTAATCTCAGGCATTATAACAGAAATATCCCCCTCTAGGTCCAAGTCCACTTCATCTTTAAAATATACAAGACCTAAAAGAGCATCATCTGTTAAATAGTCCTTAATTTCTTCCTGGCTAAAACTTATGGCAACTATATCCTTAAATAGCTTTTCTTCATTATTAAAAATTATAGTTAGGCCACCAGCTTCATCAAGGTAAAAATCTTCCGTCCCCTTAAGAACAAACCTTGGGTCCTTTTCCTTAACTAAGGCTCCAACAGTATCTAAATAGTCTTCATCCTTAAACATATCTCCTAGGCTTAAAACCCTATTATTTATAGTATCAATATTTATATACTGGTCCAGGATTGGAATATTTCTTCCATCCCTAAACTGGTCCTTCCTAATAATTATAGAAATAATATCCTTATTAACCATAAGCTCATAGTCAACATTAAAGTAGGCATCCTTATCAAATAGACGGTCATTAAATTTTCTTATTTCCCCATCAACCAGGGTCCTTGTTAGGTTGCTTACTTCCTTTCTTAGACCCATAGTCTTAAGGCCCTTAATTCTTGGTATAACCACATCTATCTTGCCATAGGATTCCTTTTCAACCCTATAGTCTTCTATTTCCACCCCACTGGCCCCATAACTAATAGAACCTAATAGTAGGGTAAATGCTGCCAGTAAAGGCAGGGTTTTTTTCAACATATTATCACTCCTAATATTCTAGCACCTTCTCATATGCAAGTCTTTCTCCACCATCTGTCATATATACAATTCCACAATATTCAAATCCATATTTTTCAATAAGCTTAACCATAGATTTATTTTTCCTATGGGTGTCAATCCTAAGAGAATCAAGACCTTTTTCCCTGGCTATTTTCTCACCAGCTTCAAATAGTTTTTTACCCAGGCCCTTACCTTTTTCCCTAGGGTCTACAGCCACCCTGTGGAGGGTCATATAGTTGCTTGTATCTCTTAGCCAGTCCCCTTCAAATATTTCGGCATAAGTAGGTTCTTCACCTACTAGGCCTGCCATTATTCCTAGTATTTTCCCATTATCTTCTAATACATAAAAGCTATTTTTAGCAATATCTCCAGCAATTACCTCTTCATTAGGATAGCCATTTTGCCACTGGGGAATCCCCTCTTCCTTAAAATAGGCTTGTGCTGGCCTTATTATATCCATTATATTTTTAATATCTTCTTTTCTTCCCAGCCTAATTTCCATACCCTTCCTCCTAATCCTTTCCTCGGCAACTGATATTTTAGTCCCACTCATCTTTTCATAAAAGAAGTCTTCTCTTTTACTTAGGCAGTAAATAAAATGACCCATTATAAAAACAGTATAGATTATATAAAGAATCGAAGCCATACTGGCAACCATATAGAAATCTGTCCCTTGGTTTAATAAAATCATATTATTTAAAAACTTAAATAATCCTGGCACTAAAAATATTAGTAGACCATTTCTTGTTAAAACTTCCTTGAACTTTAATTTTTCTCCCTGGCCCTTAATTTTGGTCATTGTAAAACCAAGTCCCAAGGTCCTACCATTGGTCTTATAAGGTATTATTATAAAGTATATAAGACCTATTATAAACTTTAATTTGGAAATTTTAAATATATTTATAATAAGATTAAAAATATTTATATCCACTAGAAAGGCAATTAACCTCCTGGTATAGCTCACCCTTATTTGGCTTAAGTCCACCTTGTCATCTAGCCTGTCTGGACTTGGCAGGAAGAAGGTAAAAATTGGGGCTATTAAATAACCCAGGGTCCCTCCCAGTGTATTTAAAAATAAGTCATCTACATCAAATATCCTGTAGGGGGCATTATAGATCCCATATAGGCCCGATAGCTGGGTCAGCTCAAAAAACATAGATAGGCAGAAGGATATAACCATAGTCTTTAAAAGACTTTCCTTAAAGTAATATCTTAGGTAGACTCCCAGGGGAAAGGTTAAGAACACATTAAATATGACCTGTAAAACCGCCCTTTCCCTTAGGAGGTTAACATAGTCTTTAGGCTTGCTAAAGTCCACCTTAGTTTCTTTTTTAATATCTTCTATAAACCTAAGGGGTCTTAGGTTATAGTGCTCAACATCTGCACTTTGGATACTCTTTACATCCCTAGTTTTTGGAAGGGGTAATATCACAAGATAGTAGGCAGATATTAGGTAAAATATTAAAGAAAATATTACAAGTGTCCTAAACCTATTTACATAGCCATACTTCCTATAATGGTATATTGCAAATGGTAAGGTCATTAAGATTGCCACAAAAGGAAAAAATATTACTGCTGCCTTTATAGGCATTAAATAAGTACTCATTAAACCACCTACCTTTATTTTACTAGAAGACCTAGCTAAATTTTTCCACACCCTATAGTAATCGGAGATATTTACCTATCTTTTAGCTGGAATTTTTACTAGGCTGAAATTTTTCTTACCTTTTAATTATATAGTATTATTGGTTAAATTTTAAGGGCTTAATTTTCTAGACCTAGCTGGACAACTGTAACTTTTTTGTTAATCTTTTTAAATTTTCAAATAGTATAATTGACTTATAAGAATGAATATTTAAGGGGGAATTAAAATGAATAAAAAAGTAATATCACTAAGCTTAGCCGGACTAATAGCCTTTTCTTCTGTGGGCGTTTATGCCAAAGGACCAGTTTCTAGTCCTAGTAATATAGTTGCAGGCTTAAAGCAAGAAGTAAATTTAAAGGTTGAAGCTAAAAATCTTCCAACTCCAAATTTAAAGGGGGATGTAAGGGTAGTTATTCCTGTTTTTAAGGGCTTAAAAGATGGAGAATTTCAAAAAGAATTAAATAAAAAAATAGAAGCTAGGGCCAAAGAGGCTGTAGATAAGTATAATAAGGAGGCCCTAGAGGCTGAAAAGATCCAGTCAGTAGCTGGAGATTCTCAACTTATTATAGACTTTTCTCTTAAGTCTAAGGGGAATGTAGCTTCTGTAATTGTTGAAAAATATAGTATTACCAAGGGTCAAGCCAATGGAGAACTTACTAGGGACTACTATAATATTGACCTAGTAAATAATAGGGAAATGAAGCTTGGAGACTTGTTTAAAAAAGATAGCAACTACAAGGAACTTATAAATAAGGAAGTAAGGGACCTAATTAATAAAAATAAGGATGCCTATTTCCCAATGGAAAAAACTAAAGAAACTGAGGAAGTTTTAGGTTTTAAGGGAGTAGATGAAACAAGTAAATTCTATATTAATAATGTTGGTGACCTAGTAATTGCCTTTGATCTTTATGAAATTGCTCCAAGGTCTACTGGTTATCCAGAATTTGTAATACCTGCCTATAAACTGGCTGGGGTTCTTGTTAATAAGAACCTAGTTTCTAGTATCTTTACTACTAGGACCATAAGTGAAAATGAAAAAACTAATGTTTCTATTATTTTCCCTGAAATAAAAGGTCTTAAGGACCCTAGGTTTGAAAAAACGTTAAACGAAGGGCTTGTTGCCTATATTAACAAAGAGTATAAGGCTTTTGAAGAGGCCGCTAAAACTAGGAATAATAAGGAGGCTGGTTCTGAATTTGACCTAGCTTATGAGGTTACTTTTGAAGATGAAAATACAGCTTCTTTTAAAATAACTTCCTACAAGTACCTGGCTGGAGATGCCAATGGAGAAAATACTATAAACTACTACAACCTAGACTTAAAAGAAAATAAACTTTTAAAGCTTAAGGATGTATTTAAGAGTGATGCCAACTATAAGGAAGTTATAAGCAAGTTTATAGCCTCTGAAATAGCTAAGGACAAGGATGCCTACTTCCAAGGAGAAGAAGCTTTTAAGTCTATTAAGGAGGACCAAAAGTTCTATTTCAACCAAGATAAGGACCTAGTTATAGCCTTTGACCAATATGAAATAGGACCAAGGGCAACTGGAATGCCTGAGTTTAAAATTCCAGGGGACCTAATAAAAAATATAATAAAATAAGTTAAAATATAAGTTTAGGAGTAGCCAGGTGCTACTCCTATTTTATTTCTTATTACTTTTTTTTCTAAATATTGATATAATAAATAAAAATATATGAAAAGGAGTTTGAAAATGAAGACAGAAAGAAATCAAAAAATGGATATTTTAGTCCTAAGTGCCTCTCTTTTCTCTATGTTCTTTGGGGCGGGAAATTTAATCTTCCCTTCCCATATAGGATTTGCTGCGGGAAATAAGTGGTTCTTAGCCTTGTTAGGTTTTATAGTAACAGGGGCTGGCCTGCCCCTACTGGGAGTTATTGCATCTGGTAAGGCCAATGGAGATATTGACGACTTGGGAAACAAGGTTTCCAAGGTTTTTAGTAAGTTTATAGGGGTTGCAGTGGTCCTATCAATTGGGCCCTTAATGGCCATTCCTAGAACTGGGGCCACAACTTTTGAGATGGCTGTTTTGCCCCTTTTACCAAACTTTAGCCCTATAATTTTTTCTCTTATCTATTTTGGTCTTGCCTACGCACTAGTAGTAAACCCAACAGATATTGTAGATAAAATCGGTAAAATACTAACACCTGCCCTAATTATATTGCTTTTATTAATTATTGCCCTAGGGATAAAAAATCCCCTGGGAAGTATTTCTAAAACTGGCCTAGACTATTCTTTTACTTACGGCTTTCAAATAGGCTACCAAACTATGGATGCCTTTGCCTCTTTACTCTTTAGTGGGGTAATTATCTTGGCCATTAGGGACCGTGGCTACACTGACCTTAAAACCCAGGTGTCTATGACCTTAAAATCTGGTGTTATATCTGTGGCCTGCCTAGCAGTTATCTATTGTGGCTTAGGCTATTTAGGAGCTACTGCTGTAGATGTTGTTCCAAAGGATATTACCCAAGTGGAACTTATTATGCTAGTTGCTGAAAATTCTTTAAAATCCTTTGGTAAAATTGGATTTTCCATAGTAGTTGCCCTGGCTTGTTTAACTACAAGTATTGGACTTATTACCACTGTGGGTCACTATTTTAATAAGCTATCAGCTGGGAAGTTAAGCTATAGGTTTATAATAACTGTTACAAGTATTATTAGTGGAATTCTTGCTGTTGTTGGGGTGGATAATATAGTTAAATTTTCCGGTCCAATCCTATCCTTCCTATATCCAATAGTAATAGTCTTAATTTTCTTGACTGTTATCCTAGGTGATGGGAATAATACTAGTGTTTTTAGGACTGCGATCTTGTTTACAATGCTTGTTAGCTTCCTACAACTTTTAATAGAGTTTAACCTAGCACCAGCTGAAATTTTAAGCTGGCTACCCCTGGCGAAAATGGACCTTCCTTGGGTAGTCCCAAGTATAGTTGGTTCTCTTTTAGGCCTTGTGATAAATAGGCTTAAGGCTAAGGCAAACTAGGATATAACCTATATTTTTATAAAATAAAAGAAAGATGCCTAGGCATCTTTCTTTTAATATATATGATTATTATTCTTATTTTTTCTTGGCAAAAAAGAAGCCAACTGCTGCAAGCACTACAACTACACCTGCAATCTTAGGTAGTTTAGAACCACCTACACCTTCAACTTCCTTACCAACTTCCCACCTATCTTTGTGGCCCATTCCGTCATCTGCTTCTAAGTAACTTGCCTTTTCCTGGTCAAATTCAAAGATTCCTTCCTCGTCCACTTTTCCTTCTTCTATAACCTCATCCTTACTATTATAAACCTTTATCTCAGCCCTTGTTGCAGCATTTCCTGCATCATATTCAACCTTAACCTTACCATCTTCAATTGGTTCAATTATCATCTTATGGGCATATACTGGCATAGAAATACTAACTACTACTGCCAAAGCCATTATTAAACTACTTATTTTTTTAGCTAAACTTCTCATATTACTTCCCTCCTAATTTTTATTAAACAAAAGATCTATATTTTCCCTGGCCTCTTTTATAGTCCTAACCCTAATATTTGTATTAGAGAAAATTTCATACAAGGTTGGGAGTCTTAAATTCGCCTTGCTTAAAAGTTCCCTATCTTCAAGAAGGTCTATACCTCCCTGGCTTAAAAGCTCACCATCATTTATTATAATAATCTCATCAGCCCAACTATAGGCAATATCTACATCATGAGTAGTTATTATTAGGCTATGGTCCAGCCTGTATAACTTTTCCAAAATCCCAATAAAATGGTCCAAAGAAATAGGGTCTAGACCAGAAAAAGGCTCGTCAAAAACTAGAATTTCCGGCTCCATTGTAAGAACTCCTCCTATGGCCGCCTTTCGCTTCTGTCCTAAACTTAAATTATGGGGCTGCCTATCCCTAAGGTCCCCTATACTGATTAAGTCCAATACCTTCTCCACCCTTGCAACAACCTCTTTTTCATCAAGCCTTAAATTTCTCGGTCCAAAGGCCAGGTCTTCAAAAACTGTTGTTGCAAACAATTGGTTGTCTGGGTTATCAAATACAAAGCCAAGGGTCTTTCTTATTTCTGGTAAATTTTTCTTATTAACCTCTAACCCCTTAATCCTAACCTCCCCAACCTGGGGGATAATTAGCCCATTTAAATGCTGGAGTAGGGTTGATTTACCACTACCATTGGCTCCTAAAATAGCCACCTTTTTTCCCTTTTCAATAGCCATATTAATATTTTTAAGGGCCCAGGTCCCATCAGGATATTTATACTTTAAACCTTTAATTTCCACTAGCTTCAAAAAATCACCATCTTTCAATAATTAAAATTACAACTATTGGTAGGATAATTACCAGGGATTTTAAAATATCCACCAGGTCCATATCCCTAGGTCTAGTAACTGGAATTGATCCATCAAACCCTCTAGACACCATAGCATTATATACTATATCAGAAGTGTCCAGGGATTTTATTAGCATCCCCCCCATAACTTGACCAGTGACATTGAAAGTATACCTGCTAAACTTTACTTCAAAAAGTCTGGAACTTAAAGCTTTAAACATAGTCTTAAATTTTTCTCCAAGGACAAAAACATACCTCCAGGTTAAAAAAACTATACTCATTATAGGGTCAGGAACCCTTAAGTGGGCCATAGCTCCTAAAAATTCTTCCATAGGTTGGGTAAAAAACATTATAAACATTAAGTACAAACTAGATAGGGACTTAAGAGCCAAAAGGGCAACCAAGGTCTTTCTTTCAGCCTCTATTGGCAGACCTCCAGCTAGTAAAATAGGCAGGCCCATAAAAATTATAAAGGGAAATAAAATACTAGTTCTCCTTAATATTTCCCTAGGCTCAAGGCCTATTAAGTAAACCAAACCCAGGAGGCCCAAATAACAAAGACCTAGGAGCCTGGGACTTTTAATTCCTGAAATTAAAAATACTGAAGCCACACAAGTTACAATCTTTGCCCTAGGATTCCACCTATGGATAAAAGTATCCTTGTTAATATATGTCAAATTTTCATCAATAGATGGTATATAATCTCTTGGCATAAATATCCCTTTCCTAACCTAATTTATTCCATACTGGCTTAACATTTCAGGCCTAGACTTGCTTAAGAAATTAACTACAATAGCAGTAATTACTCCCTCTGCAATAGCAAGTGGAATATGGCCTGCTGCAAGTATAAGACCAACCTCCTTAAAATAAGGGCTGGTTATTGATAAAACCAGTAGTAAAATACAAACTGTAAGCACAACAGACAAGGCTGCTGCAAGAACAGATGCAAGTGTTAAATTTGTCTTTCTCCTTACTGCCGACTTGAAAAACAAGTGGGCAACTATGGCTGGTACTGAAACCATAATAGTATTAATTCCTAAAGTTGTGAAACCCCCGTGCTGGAATATTGCAGCCTGGAGGATTAAGCCAATGGTTATGGCTATAGGTGCCTGCCAGCCTAAAATTATCCCTATTAGTCCCCCTAAAAGTGGATGGACAGAACTTGGTCCAACAGGAAAGCTCATTAGGGCAAAGACGAAAAAAGTAGCAGTCATAAGGCTTATTTTTGGAATATCTTCATTGTCAACCTGCCTTACAGCATTAACTACTAGGGCTCCAGCCACTGCCGATGTTGCAACTACTGCTGGAGTATTTAAAACTCCGTCTGCTAAATGCATAGTATACCTCCTTTAACAAATATTAGTAGTCTCCAGCAAGCTGGAAACTACTAACACTTCAATCCTAATCTAACTCAGTTCCCTCTTCATATACTTCTTCTTCTATAACCTCAACCTTTTCACCCTTAGCATCTAAGATTTCTAGGTCAAACTCCTCAGGCATATGTTGGAAAAATACTTGGTATTCTCCTTCATGGATATCAAACTGAACTACACCAGTCTTTCCATTAAGCTCAATTTCATAAGCGTTAAAATGTTCCGCGTGGAACTTTTCACCCAAATGAAGATGGTCTTTTTTAGAATCGTGCTCCATCATATGTATAGCATCATGTTCTACATCATGGATATCTCTTCCGTCTTCTTTTAAGAAGCCTATGTTTACCATATTTTCCCCATCATTTTTATTGAATTTTAAAGTATATTCGCCCTCTTCAAAGGCCATTTTACCCCTCCACTCAAAAGATAGGGCGTGGCTATGTTCTGTTTCTGCCTCTTGCTCTACTTTTTTTGTAGTCTCTGGTGCCTTAGCTCCTTCTTGGCTACAAGCAACCATAGTCGTTCCAAGTGATGCTGCAACCCCTAATAATAATAATTTTTTTCCTAATTTGTTCATAATGACATCCTCCTAGTTATAGTGTTTTATTAGACTGTCTAAGACCCTATACTACAAGCATAAGCAAATAAAAAAAGCTTATACACATCCGTATAAACTTTAGTCTACTTTTAGCACAAATTACCTAGGATTCCTATTTGAGCATAAAAATATAAATAACCTATCCATCGTAGATTAATTATAAAAAAATTTATACGAACAAGTTTCCTGACTTAGGTTCAATAAGTTCCATACCTTCCCAGTTTCCCAGTGGATATTATGGACTCTCCCCATTACAGTGGCGGGACCGTGTTGGATTTTCACCAAACTTCCATAGATTCATATAAGGTCGTATTAAGTTAAATTTATCATAGCATTTAATTATTTTTTTTGCAAGTAGTAAAATCATTCTTAAAATATAATAACTAGTTCCTACAATTAATATATATTTTTAATATTATATATTAATTTTTATGGAGGTAATTTTAATAAACATTTCATCTTTTTGTACCTTATTTTACTATTTAACCTAGTTTTTACTTAGGCATTGTAATTTATTTATCCTTAAAGGATATTAAATTTTATTATATAAAGATTTTTTATAAACATTATTTTATTTCGTACCTAAATTGTTTTTTTATTTCTTTTATTTTTACAATAATCTGTATTTTTAAATATATTCCTGTGTTATAATAAATTCTCAGAAAGGTATGGTGAGGATTTGAAAGAGTTCTTAGAGGAAAATATAGATAGTTATTCCATAAAAGATTTAATCAATGGCTATGTCTATATTGAAAAAGAAAGAAAGTATATTTGCCTTTTCTGTGGTGAAATTTTTGATGAAGATTTTATCTATAGGTCCAAATTTAGTAATAACCTTATAAATGGTCGTAGGGCTGTAAAAGAACACATTGAATTAAAACACGGTGGCTCTTTTAACTTTCTAATTAACTTAGATAAGTCCTTGACAGGTTTAACAGATAGGCAAAGAGAAATTTTTAAACTTTTATTTAAGGAAGAAGACAATAGGGTCATTTCTGAAAAAATGAACACAACTCCCGCAACAATTAGGAGTTATAAGTACAAGAAAAAAGAAAGGATCCGCCAGTCTAAAGTATTCTTGGCCATTGCAGCCTTGATTGATATGTCTAATGAACTACCACTAGCTAGTGATAATAAGAGTATTTTACCTGGCCTGGACTCAGGCAAGTCTAACCCTAGTCTAATTTCTTCTGATGATGAAAATTTAAAACTTATAAGTAACATTTTAGGCAAGAAAAACTTAGATTTTAATAATAGGGGGGAATAATGTCTACCAGGTTAATTATTAATGAGGATAAAAGATATAGGCAAAACTTAGTTTTATTTATAATAAGCTTCACCCTTAGTAACCTATTAAGTGGCATAGTGTACGATACTTATATCAACTACTTGCAGGAAGTTGCCCTTAATGTTTCCACATCATTTTGGTCCTATTATGGGTATGCAACCTTTATATCAGCCCTAATGCTTCTTTTAGTCAATAAAATTGGCTATAAGTGGACTCTTTTATTTTGCCCCATAGGTGTTCTTGGAGCCCTTTTGGCAATTTTATACATAAATAGTGGCTGGGTTTATAAACTAATGACAATCTTGGCCCTAGTTGGCCTACAACTCCACTATGCTATTTTATCACCCTATGTGGCCACTTATACGAACAATGACAATCGTACGCTTTGGTATTCAAGAACCTACTGGATAGGTTACTCTGGCTGGGCAATAACTACTTATTTAGGTGGACTTTTAACGGTCCTAAGGTTTGCAGCCAGGTCAAATTATAGTTTTGACCTAGCAAAGTCCCTTACAAAAAATATAGATGCCTTAAACCCAGTCCTTAAGAGCAACTATATAGCTGCCAATAGGGATGTCTTGTTTTTGGCTGCTATTTTGGCCCTTGTTTCCATCCTCCCTGTTCTTTTCATTAGGCAGGAAAAGGAGGATTACAAGTTAGAAGCTAGGCCTAACGACCCCAAGTTTTTATCAAAAAATTTCAAGGTTTTAGGGTCTCTTGTAAAAAATAAGTATGTTTTATCATTTATATTTTACTCAGCAACTATTAACTTTGCTATGGGCTTATTTACTCCCTACTTCACAATATTTTTAAATAGGGGCTTACATATTGATAGGTCAACTGCCTCCTTGTTAATATCTATTTCCTATAGTGCAATGATTATTTTTACAATGTTTACCCCAAGCCTGGTTAAAAGGTTTGGTCAAGTTGTAGTCTTAACATCAAGTGTCCTACTTTCTATACCTTTTATGGTAATTATTGCCAATGGAAACAAGTTTAATGGATATACAAGTTTAATAGTGGGCTTGGCCCTATTTATTAGGAGTGGTCTAGCCAATTTAAACTCTCCAATAGAAAGCTCCCTGCCTATGGAAATTGTAGAAAAAGACCAGAGGACTGCCCTTAGTTCCCTTTTAAATATAATAATTGGGCTAATGAGTATCTTGTCTGGAAAGTTTACTGGAAATTTCTTATTTATAAATAGGTCGGGCTATTTTAAGGGCTACTATATAGCCTCTGTCCTATATGGACTGGCTGCTATAAACATATTTTTAGTCTTCTTTAGGAAGTTTAATAAAAAAGAGGGAGAATAGGTGGGTGGAACTATGGTTGATGAGAAAAAATTAGTTTTGACAGAGGTTAGGAAGCATAATAGGAAAATAGAGCATCTTAGCTCTTTAAATAAGAACCTAATATACTGGGACACTTTGACTTCTATGCCTGAAAAAGCTTTGAATAATAGGGCTGAACTTGTTAGCTTCTTATATGGAGAACTCTTAAGACTTTATAGGAACAAGGACTATATGAACCTAGTTTCTATGTTGGAATTTTGGAATGAAGAGGTCCAGGACCAAAAAATTTTTTCTATGGTTAGGAAGATTAAAAGTAATTTTAGGTCTAGTGAGCTAATCCCAGAAGATGAGTTTTTAGACTATCAAAAAACCCTTGCTGAGGCTGAAAAGGTTTGGGAGTATTCCAGGGAGATGGATAGTTTTAATATCCTGGTCCCCCATTTAGAAAAAATCATAGCCTATCTTAGGAAAAAGGCTGAATATATTGGATATGACCATTATCCTTATGATGCTATTTTAAGGGAAAATAACCCAAATTATGATTTTAAAAGGTTGGAGTCTATGTTTGAAAATATTAAGGTTTTTAGCCTAGACCTCCTAGATGAAATTAGGAAAAAAGACCTCTTTATAGACCAGGATATTTTAAAGGACCACTTTCCCAAGGACAAGCAAATTTTAATGACCGAGGATATTTTGAAAAAACTTGGCTTTGACTTCCAACTAGGTAGGTTAGATGAGGGTAGTTATCCCACAGTTTTACCCGTATCTAACAAGGATGTTAGGATCTTAAGTTCCTATTTTGAAAAGGACTTTACTCCTGCCTTTACTACCGCCCTTCACACAGGTAGTCAGGCCATCTATGAACAATGTATTAGTTCTGACTTGTCTTCATATTTACTGGCTGAACCAGCTTCTATGATTATTATGGAGGCAGTTGCCAGTTTCTATGAAAATATCCTAGGAAAAAGCAGGCCCTTTTGGGACTTTTATTACCCAAGTTTTCAAAGTCTTTTCCCTTCCTATAAAAAGGTGGGTCTAGAAGAATTTTATAGGGCCCTAAACAAGGTCCAACCTAGTCTTATTAGGGTTGATGCTGATGAATTAACCTACAATATCCATATTATTATTAGGTTTGAGCTGGAGAGTATGCTAATTAATGGCAGTCTAGAGGTTAGGGAGCTTCCCTCCGCCTGGAATAAGAAGTATAGGGACTATCTAGGAATTGAGCCTACTAGGGACCTTTTTGGGGTCTTGCAAGATGTTCACTGGGTTTCAGGTTATTTTGGCTACTTCCCCAACTATCTTTTGGGCAATATTGCAGCAGCCCAAATTTTCCATAGGCTAGGCTTGGATATACCCAACTTGGAAGATGAAGTTAGGTCTGGTAACTGGAACCTTATTAAGGATTGGTTCGATGGTAAAATTTTTAGCCATGGTGCCCTTTATAATACTGATGAATTAATAAATGTAGTAACTGATGAAACTCTTGATGAAAAATATTTTTTAAACTATCTAAGGGAAAAATATATTAATATCTATAATATATAGCTTCCTTATTTGAAAGGGGTTATTGTAAAATGAATAATTTACTAAATAAACTAGCTGAAAAGTTAGGAATTGGTGAAAAGCTTAAGGAAAATTTCCTGGCTATTTTAATTGTAGCAGCCAGTGGAGCTATTATTTACGGCCTGCCTTATTTTAGGTATGACTACTATAATGTTTACCTGGAAACTTACAATCTAACCAACACCCAAATGGGGGTTTTTGGTAGTATTTTTGGAATTTTCGGTATGGTATCTTACTTGTTTGGTGGCTTTGTAGCAGATAAATTTTCTACTAAGAAGGTACTTACTGTTTCTTTAATTTTAACTGGTCTAGGCGGGTTTGCCCACCTCCTACCCCTATCCTACCCAGCCCTAATACTCCTGTATTCACTTTGGGGTTTTACCTCCCTATTTGCCTTTTGGCCTGCCTGTGTTAAGGCAGTTAGGATACTAAGTGGATCTGGGGACCAAGGAAAGGCCTTTGGACTTTTTGAAGGAGCAAGGGGGATAGCTGCAGCCATTATGGCACCCCTAGCCATCTTAGCCTTCAGGCTAGGTGTTAAGAAACTTGATGATAGGCTGGGTATGAAGTACATAATTATTTTCTACTCTGTTATAACTATTTTATCTGGGCTACTAGTATTTTTAAAAATGGAGGATACTGGGTCTAGTAATGAGGGAAAAATAGAATTTAAGGACCTTGGTGCTGTACTTAAGATGCCAGCAGTTTGGATAATAAGTATTGTTACCTTTTGTACCTATGTCTTTACACTTTCTGTTTATTACTTTATACCATATGCAACTTCCATCTTGGGCCTATCTGTAATAATCGGAGCAAGCCTGGCAGCATCTAGGAGGTATATCACCCCTATTTCCAGTTTTGGTGGTGGTGTTCTATCAGATAAGTTTGGTACGGAAAAACTTTTATTTACATCTTTTGCAGCCATAGCCATATGTGTGGCTGGGATCCTACTTTTGCCCCACAAGGCATCTATGGGGATTCCCTTTGCCATCTTATACCTAATGGCCTACTTCTTCTTTGATGTTAACTATGCCCTAACCTGGGCTATGATGGAAGAAGGGGAGATACCTGTTAATTTTTCAGGTACTGCTGCTGGTGTAATATCAACCATTGGCTACCTGCCTGAAATTTTTATATCCCTATTGGCTGGAAAATTACTAGATGCCTACCCAGGTGTTACTGGCTATAGGTACTTCTTTTTCTTCCTAATTGGAATGATGGTCCTAGGTATGGTTTTCGTAGTTATTTGGAGTAAATACTTGAAAAAAACAAAAAATAAAAAAGCTAAAAAAGCTTAATCTTTTAAGGAGTGTTAGTGTGAACTTTAATATTAAGGAAATTAAAAATACATTGGTTGACCTAAAGTTTATTGATGGGGACATATCCCTAGCCAGCCTAGATGAAGCTAGCTTCTCAAGAATTTTAACCAGGCTTAATGCCAGGGGGACTTTTAATACCAGTGGTTTAAAACCAAGCCAGGAGGATTTTTATACTCTTGGACTAAACTTGTTAGGCTATGAAAATATTGGAGGAGATGTCCTAGACCTTGCTAGGTCCAAGGGCCTGTATGTAGAGGAAGGGACCTATACTAATGAGGTCTTGCTTAAAAACCTTTACTCCCTCCTAACTGCAAGGACCAAGACCAAGGAGGAGTTTTTTCCCAAGCTATGTATCTGGGGAGCCTTTAATGACTATAACCTAAATAGGCCAGAGCCTAAAATCCTATACTTTAATGGGAAGACCCAACCAATATTTGACTATAATGAGGCAATTTTTGAAAAAGTTTATATTGAAACCCCTCTTGATACAGACCAAGATGGTAAAAGAGACCTAATCCTAACCTATATTAGGAGGCCCCTTGAAACTGAAAGGGGGATGAAGGTTCCTATAATTTATATTGCAAGCCCCTATATGATGGGGGGAGATGATGATGACTATATCCTACATGAGGTAGACAAGGACCTTGAACTTATTGAGGAAACTAAGTTTACATATGAGGACATTGCCTTTAAGGGCAGGGACTTAACCCTACCAAGTCCAAGGACTTCTAAGGGTCTTACAAAAGCAGAGCCTTCAGATGAAATAGCTTTTGATTCCATAACTCCCTGGTACAACTACTTCTTAACCAGGGGCTATGCCATAGTTTTTGCTGGTGGAATTGGAACAAGGGGGTCTGAGGGAATTAGGACTTGTGGCTCAATTGAAGAAACCATCTCTACAATTTCCGTTGTAGACTGGTTGAATAATAGGCTTCCTGCCTTTAGTAACAAGGAAGATAACCTTGAAGTAAGGGCCCACTGGTCTACTGGAAATGTTGGTATGATGGGGAAATCCTATTTGGGAACCCTGGCAATTGCTGCAGCAACAACTGGTGTTCCTGGGCTTAAGACAATTGTACCTGAGGCGGCCATTTCTAATTGGTATGATTATTATAGGTCCAATGGCTTAGTTTCATCAGCCCTAGACTGGCAGGGGGATGATGCAGACCTCCTAGCCAAGTACTGTTTTTCTAGGGTTTTTGATAAGGAAGACTATGCTAGGGTTAAGGATGTCTTTTTGAAAAAACATAGGGAGTTAATCAAACAAGAGGATAGGACTAGTGGCAACTATAATACTTTTTGGGACGAGAGAAACTATTTAAATGGGGCTAAAAATATTAAGTCTAGTGTTTTAATAGTCCACGGTTTAAAGGATTGGAATGTAAAACCAAAGCAGTGCCATATGCTTTGGGAGGCTATGGAGGGCCTAGGAATTGAAAGAAAGATGATCCTCCACCAAGGGGACCATATCTACATTAATGACCACAGTAATTTTGACTTTACTGATATTATGAACCGTTGGTTTGACCACTACTTATATGGTTTTGAAAATGATGTTTATGAGTCCTTTCCAAATGTAATAGTTCAAAACAATACAGATATCAATAGTTGGGAAGGATCTAGTTCTTGGCCATTTGAAGCTGTAAATTATGAAAGTTTTTATCCTAATTCTCAGGGAAGGCTTTCAAGGAAAAAGGAAAATATAAAAAATATAAAATCATTTGAAGACAATTTAAGTAAAACTGGATTTAACCCTGAAAAACCTAATGAGGCCCAGTGGTTAGATAATATAGTTTTAAATACGGACGAAGATAAGCCTTATAGGCTTGCTTATGTAACAAGCCCCCTTAAGGAAGATATCTTAATATCAGGGGTGGTTAAGTTTAAGTGTAGGCTGGCTGCTAATAGTAAAACGGGAATCCTATCTGCCATGCTAGTGGACTATGGTGAGGAAAATAGGCCTAGCCTAGAGCTTGAAGTAATAAAAGAAAAAGGGTTAAATATGGGGATTAATGCAGGTTTTATGGACCTTAAAACCTTTAAGTTAGAAGCTAACCCCTCTAAGTATGCTGTTATTACTAGGGACTCTATGAATATACAAAATAGGGAGGGCCTTATTAATAAAAAAAATGTGGTTGAAAATAAATTCTATGACTATGAATTTAACTTAGAACCTATGCAGTACACTGTCTTAAAGGGGCACAAACTAGGCCTAATAATATATTCTACTGATGCCCAGTTAACCCAAAGACCTGTAAAAATAACTAACTTTGAAATTGACGAGGCTAGTATAGAGGTCCAAATTCCAATCTTGGTTAAATAATAAAAATAAAAACATAATTAAATACAACAACAAAAAAAGTCCGAAAATAAATTCGGACTTTTTTATATTTTTATAAAATATGCCTTACTTTAAAACTATAACTATAAACTTAAGGAAGTAGAATCCTTTAGGTCTAGGTCACTAGACTCATCCTCTAGGGCTTTATCTTCTACTTTTTCTTCTTCCAATTCCAGACCCTCTAAAAAGTCTAAGGTCTTAAACATTATCTTAGCTAAATCTGGCCTATAAACTGGCTTATTTGGGCTAAAGTTTCCATTATCCTCCTGGCTTAAAATTTCTGTAGCCAAAAGCCTATCTACAGATTCTAAGGCCCAGTCTTTTATCTCAGACCTGTCCTTAATATCACTAGTAGTAGCACCTAGTTTAAACTTATATTTTTCAAAAAGTTTATCCAGTATTACAGCTGCCTCCTGCCTAGAAATTTCATCATTTGGGTTGAATTTACCCTTGTAACCCCCAACTATTTTATTTTCCTCTGCCCAAGTAAGATACTTGTTAAAATAGTCTGTATCCTTTACATCAGTGAAAACACTTGCCTTGTTATCTATTTTTTCTAAGCCTAATTTTTCAACCATTCTTCCAAGAACAGTCACAAAATCTGCCCTTTTAACCTTATGGCCAACCCCAAAATAATTATCATTTACACCATTTAGGAGTCCTTTTTCATTTAAGTCCACTATTATATCTTCAGCCCAATTTCCGTCAATATCCCTAAACCTAGCTGGCTCCTTACTACTAAGTTTAAAATCCAAACTAGCTTCTTTTTTACTCCCATCTGGTAGGTTAATATAAAAACCTAACTTTAAACTACTAGCATCAGTAGGTACAAGGACCCTGGTTTTTAATTCACGCCCATTCCTAACTAGGGTTTTACCAAACTCCCCTTGGACCTTTCCATTTACAGTCCAACCACCAGTTGTCATATAGTCGTACTTAACATTAGTAAGCCTTACCCCTAGGTCTATTTCTGTATTTCTCCTAAGCTCTAGGTCTGGATTTATAAAGTCTATCTTAGTTTCTTTCCTAGCAGCATCTGCCTTTTTTTGTTCTACAAAAGCCAGGTCCAATAATTTCCTAGAATCCCTATACCTATTATCATTACTAGATGAATTTAGGACAACAGTAATAACCCTCCTACCATCCCTCTTGGCTGTTGCAGCCAGACAGTAACCAGCCTCTTTTATTGTTCCTGTCTTAAATCCATCAGCCCCTTCATACCTGTCTGTAGTAATAAGCCTATTTAAAATACTATAGGTCTTTCCTTCAAACCTAACAGACTTAGAAGAAGTATAGTTAAGGATATCTGGAAACCTATTTATAAAGTCACCAACTAAAATTGCCATTGAACGAGCTGTTGTATAATGAGGCTTGGCCCCATGAGAATTTTTAAAGTTAGCTTTCATTCCTAGCCTTTTAGCCGTTTCATTCATCCTTTGAACAAACTTTGCCTCTGACCCACTAATATGCTCTGCCATAACATAGCAAGAAGCACTTGCAGAAGGTAGCATAATTAACCTAATAAAAGTATCTACTGGATAGGATGCACCCTCTTTTAAAGGAAGGGACATAGGAAAACCCTTATCCCTAGACATCCTAGCTGCCCTAGGGCTAACCTTTATCAAGCTATCCTTTGTTAGGTTGCCAGCCTCAATTTCTTCAAATATGATATATGTAGTCATTATCTTAGTCAAACTAGCCGGAACCCTCATTTGGTCAGCATTTTTTTCAAAAAATATGTCCCCTGTATCGTGGTCAATTGCTATGGCTGCTGACGCTGTAACTCCTACTGCCTCAGTTGGTATTATTAAAACTTGGAAAAATAATACAAAAACCATTAGTAAACTTATAAATCTTTTCTTATTATTATACATATAATTCCCCCTTATGGATAAATTTTATACAATCATTATAAGTAAATCTTATAGCATAAGCAAGTCTATTTGTATTTTATTCAGAATTATGAAAATATTTTTATTAATTTGATATTAGTGGAACTTATTATTCTTTATTTATTAGGATTTTTTTACCATATTTAATGGTATAATATTCTTTAATATTACTTAAAAGGGGGAAAACTATGGTTAAAGAAAGGCCTGGTTTTAATAGGCACAATTGGAATATTACAATGTTTATTATTAGCTATATTTTAATAAATCTACTTAGGGGGATAGTTTTTGACTCTTATATTAACTATCTGCAAGAGGTGGCCCCTCTTGTTGCCAAGTCATTTTCTAGCTACCAAGGAATAGCTGGTTTTATATCTGCCTTTATGATTTTGCTGGCAAATAAAATAGGCTACAAGTGGACCATTTTAATCTGTCCTATATCGGCTGTAATATCCCTAGTATCAATCCTGCTTTTCCATAATATTTATATCTACCAGTTTATGACCATCCTGCTCCTAGTTAGTGTCCAACTATTTATAGCCATCCTGCCACCCTTCCTGACTACCTATACTAGTTTGGAAAACAGGACAGTTTGGTATTCAAGAGCCTTTTGGCTAGGGTATTTTGGTTGGTCCTTGACAACCTACCTAGGAGGTTTTGCAACTGTCCTTAGGTTTGCCTCAAGAACTGGTAAAAGCTTTAGCCAGGCCAAGGACCTAACTAGGCACCTTGATAGCCTAGGCAGGACTTTTGAAATTCAATATATCAAGGCCAATAAGGATATTTTATTAATATCTAGTTTTATTGCTGCCCTTGCAGTCCTACCCATCCTTTTTATCAGGCAGGAAAAAGAGGACTACTATGTTGAAAAATCACCTAGGGACAAGTCCCTTATTTCTAGCTTGAAAAATGGTGCCCTTGGAAGGGATGCCTATGTATTTTTACTATATATATCCTTGGTTACTTTTTCCATGGGTTTATTTTCACCCTACTTTACAGTATTTTTAAATAGGGGACTCCACATAGATAGGTCTACCTCATCTTTAATGGTTTCTATTTCCTATATGGCCACAGTCTTATTTATTATGGCAGGCCCTAGGATAATATATAGGCTGGGCCATATTACAACCCTGGGCCTATCGGTATTTTTATCTATGCCCTTTATGCTTATAATAGCCAATGGAGATAAATTTGGAAAATATACAGTTCCAGTTGTAGGCCTGGCTCTTTTTTTAAGGAGTGGTTTTGCCAACCTAGGAGAACCTGTAGAGTCTGCCCTACCAATGGAAACTGTGGCCAAGGAGTATAGGACACTTATGTCCTCTCTTGTTAATATCTTAAATGGCCTTATGAATATATTAGCCGGCTACTTTACAGGAAATTTCCTCTTTAAAGATAATTCAGGCTATAGGCTAGGCTACTATATATCCTTTTGTATCTACCTATTTACAACAAGCCTAATGATGGTTTACTTTAGGAAAAATTATGACAATATGGCCAGTGGAAAAATAAAAAAAGAAGCTTAAGTTTACTAAAGGAGGTTTACTATTAAAAAACTAATAAGAATAATGGTTAAAATTTCCATCCTATCCCTATCCTTTAATATAGCATTTTTTATAATAGACAACTACTTGTCTAAGGATGCCTGTGGCCTAATGCTACTTGTTCCAGTCCTAATTCTTTCAAGACTAATCTTACTTATCTTCCTAATTGGTCTTGGAGGCCACCTCTTATATAGGTTATATATATTTAAAAGATAGGTTAAGTTAAGCAAAATAAAAACCCTAGACCATATGGCCTAGGGTTAAGTTTATTTTATTTTAATTCTTAACTTTTGCTTAGGATAAATCCTATTAGGGTTCTTAATATTATTTAATTTAGCTATATCTAGGTAGTTTACCCCATACTTATTAGCTATTTTTATTAAAAAATCTCCTTTTTTAACTTCATAAATAACTTCTTTTTCTTCCGTTTTTACCCCTTCTTTTTTATCTTCCTTAATAGGGGTTTCTTCTTTTTTATCCAGGTCTTTCTTGTCCTCTTTTTTCTTAACAGGACCCTCAGAGTGTTCTAGTTCTTCATTAACCTCTTCCTCTGGTGCCACTACTTTTCCATCTTTTATAATACCTTCTTCTTCTAATTTATATACATTTAAAGATTCATTATAAGGTATAGGAAGTTTCTTTTCGTTTACTAGCTTTATAATCTCATCCCTTAGAGGATGGTCTAGGTTAACACCTACTATTTCCCAGTTGTTAGAAACCTCTGGTGAAATTTCTCCCTTTTCTTCAACATAGTCTGCTATATATTCCCTAATAGCCTTTGGTGACTCCCATTTCTTGTTGGCCTCTACTAGCTTGTTAGCTTTAAGACCACTAGAATACCTATAGTTATTTACTGAAAGAGTTAAAACTTGATCATCCCTTAGGGGTTCTCCCTTATAGGTAACATCCTTTATCCTCTCCCCAACTGGTTTAGAAAGATCTATCTTATAGTCAACTCCCTTGAACATATCATACCTATATCCAGGCACATCCTCATCAAAGGAAATAGAAATATCTCCTTCCTTCCATTGGTTATAGTGTTCAGCAGACCATTCCATATAGTCCTTTAGTTCTTTCCCAGTTACATCAACTGCATAAAGAGTGTTGTCAAACTTGTAAATATTAAACAAGCTACCATAGTTTATATCACCTTTTTTAAGGTTGGACTTGTCTTGGAAAAGAGCAACTGCTGTAACATCTGAACCTGAAACTTCCTGTTGGACCTTGGCTATTAACTCTATAACTGCTGTGTCCCTAAGTTTTCCCTCAGGAATACCAAGGATTTCATTTTCTGGTTGGAAGTCTGCAGTAGCCTTACCAAATACTCCACCACCAGCTTCTTCTTCCCCTTGTCCTCCAGACCCATTTATAAAGTCTATAGTCTTTTTATGTTCTTCTTTAATAATATCCCTAAGTTTTTCATCAGGCTCGTAGGCTTCCATATCTATAACTTCCACCCTACTGTCTTTAACAACATAACGACCATCTTCCTTAACTAGGTCAAGGTTAAACTCAACTATATCCCTGGCGTTATTCCTAGGTGCCCCTATTATAGTCTTGCCATTTTTATCAGTTTGTTTTGTGTGATAATGGCCTAAAAGTAGGACATCAATATCCTTAAACTCCTCTAAAAGTTTTTCAGCCCCATCACTTCCATTTTCTTCATCATATTCTGGAATCATTCCAACGTGAGCTGCTACAACTAGGACATCAACTTTTTCTTCATTCTTTAAATAAGATCCATACTTCTTACCTGCATCTAAAATAGATTGGAATTCCAAGGCATCAACCTTTTCTCCATCCCATCTTGGTGCATTTGGGTTAGTAAGGCCAATTATCCCTACCTTAACACCAGACTTTTCAACTATTGTATAAGGTTTTGCTAGTTCCCTACCATCCTTATAACTAGCATTTGCAGCTAGGACTGGCATCTTCAATTCTTTTTTTATCTTCTCTACAAAGTCTATCCCAAAGTTAAACTCATGGTTACCTAAAACCATAGCATCGTAATTTAAATAGTTAAAAACCTTGGAAACTGGATGGACAAGATCTGCTTTTTTATTATAAATAGCATCTGCCAAAATAGTTCCTTGGTAGGTATCACCATTATCAATTAAAATAGTATTTGGATTTTCCCTTCTTTTTTCCTCTACATAAGTAGAAATTCTTGCCATACCATTGTTCTTTGTTTCCTCTCCGTCTTCATAGGCAAAGCCATAAAGGTTGGAGTGGGTATCAGATGTACCTAAAATAGTTATTTTTACTGAATCATCTGCAAATACTGGACTAACTACACTTAAAATTCCCATAATAATTAATACAATCCCTATAATTCTCTGGTTTCTAACTGACATATAATCCCCCTTATCTTTCTTTAGAAAATAAATATTACTTAGGCTAGCCCAAGTAATATTTACTCCCAATAGTTTAAAGTTTATAAAAGATGTAAACCTATCTTAAGTACTCACTAGGGTTTACATTTCTACCATTTTTTAAAACCTCTATATGAAGGTGGGGTCCAGTGGACCTACCTGTACTACCAACCTTGGCAATTTCTTGACCCTTATAGACCCTTTGGCCTGACTTAACCAAGATCTTACTGCAGTGGGCATACTTGGTAGTATATCCATTTTCATGGTCTATAATAACAAGATTACCATAAGAACCCTTCCAACCTGCAAAAACAACCCTACCACCATCTGCAGCAGAAATAGGTGTCCCAGTCTTAGTAGCTATATCTAGTCCCTTATGCATCCTTCCATTCCTATATCCATATCTTGAAGAAATCCTACCACGGGTAGCCATAGCCAAACTTCCAGTTGCCCTAGTCTTTGGAACCTCTTTAGTCCCCTTTACTATTAGTTCAGTAACTGGTTTTTCAAGCAATTCCTCCTTAACAATCTCCTTTGAAATAAGCCTTCCATTATGCTTAACTTCCTTGGCAATAATCTTAGACTTACCAGGCTTACCCTCAACCTTTACATCCTTTTCATTATCATACATATTGTCGTTATATTCTATTTCACTTTCATACTTAATATCTTCTTCATAAGTAACATCTGCAATAGTTGCAACTGTAAGTAGGGGTTTTGTTTTTATTAACTTTACTTCATCCCCAATTTGTAGTTTATCAGGATCTCTTTCTGGATTTGCCTCTATTAAATCATCCATAGTAGTGTCATAAATTTTAGCAATAGTCCAAAGAGTTTCCCCAACCTCAACTGTATGGGTCTGGATGTCTGTTCCACCCTCCCTAACAGCCTTTATTAAATGGTCCTTATCTGTCATTTTATATAGGGGAATATCCTTCTTTTCAACTACTACATCCTCTAAAAGCCTTACCTCTTTTACATCAGCATCTTTGCCTGCCTCTTCCTCATAAGGAAGTTTTATGGCCTTTATAACCTCTTCCATTTCTTCCTTGGTCTTTAAGGCCCCAACTAGCTTGCCATCAATCTCTAAACTATAGCCCTTGGCCATAAAGCTTATCTTTTCCTTTATTGTATCTTTTATCTTGTCTGGGTCTGAAAGCCTACTACTAAATACATGGGTCCTCTTTAAGTCTAGGTCGTCTTCAAGAACTACGTCTATGTCATATGTAGTACGTAGGTCATCTTTTAAGTCATCTAAGACTTCCTCAAGGACATTTTTATCCCTAACTATTCCTAGGCTTTCATCTCCTATATGTATATTATAAGCTGTTGTTTTAACATAAAATGTCAGGGCTATTAGGGCCGCTGCTGTTGTTGTTAAACCAATCTTTATATTTTTCTCTGAACCTAATTTATCTATGTCTAACTTCTTTATATTTCTAAGCCTTTCTTTAATACTAGATAAAAATTCTTTAGATAGCCCTTTTATAGAATCTAGCTTCTCCTTGAATTTATTAAAATCCATTATTACTGCCTCCTATATCTTATAAAACTAATGTGTTTATAACTTTCTAACAACTTCTGTAATCATTCTGTAACATACACCATAATAATTATAACACAAGGGTCTTCAAAATCAATATTTAGTATAAATCTTAATATTTAATAAATAATCTTTATTCTTTCCCCAATAAAGTACCTGGCTAGACTAGTTTCTTCAATAATTTCTCCATCTAAATTAAGTTTGAAGTTGTCCCTAGACTGGACCTGGACCTCCCTAGCTTTTAAGAAGACAACATAAGACTTAAAAGGCTTGTGCAAGCCAAAAATTAAAAAGGGGGCTAGGAAAAATATTTTTATCCTGCTAATCTTCTTAACTAGGCAAATATGGAGGTAGCCATCATCAATTTCAGCTTCTGGCAGGACCTTAAAAAAGCCCCCATAAAATTTCCCATTTCCTATGGCCAGGAGGGTAATTTTACCCTGGTAGCTAAAATCTTCAGTCTTTAGGCTAACCTCCCTATACTTAAAATTAAATAGGCTATATATTACTGCCAAAAAATACTTGAACTTTCCCTTAAATTTTTCCATCTTATTGTAGTTAACAATAACCTGGGCATCATAGCCTAGGCTGGCTATGTTAAAGAAATAGTCCTTGTTTACCCTAGCCGTATCTATATAGCTTATCCTATTTTTTGTTATCTTGTTTAAAATCTTCCCAAGCTCCCTAGTTTTGTAAAGGACCTTGGCCAGGTCATTGCCTGTTCCTAAGGGAAGTACAGCTAAAATCCCCCTCCTAGAGATGGAGATTCCCTCTGCAACTTCTTTGATTGTTCCATCTCCACCAACTGCAACAAAGACTTGGTAATTGTCAATATTGTCAATTACTAGCCTGGTAGCATCTTTCTTTTTCTCTGTATATACTATTTTATATGTCTTTCCTTCCCTCTCCATATGACTAGCTATAAGCTCTCCAATCTTACTTGTGGAAAACCTACCTGCTCTTGGATTTATTATAAATAAGTAATTATACACTTTTCCTCCATTAGTTGCTAATTGCTAGTTTAAGTGCTTCCTCTTCTTCCATAGAAAGTTTATACTCTGCCTTACCTTCCTTGACTGGTTTTAAATAGTTTGCATTAAAGTCCCTGCCATATAGGTTTGTTATAATAAAACCCGTATTGTGTTGGTCCAAAAGGGCTATTGAATAACTTTGGTTACTTCCTAGATCCTCTAGGGCATTATACCTAACCATACCAGTTTTTTGTATGCTGTATGATAGCTTGTTATAAATGTCCTTTATCTCTCCACTCATAAGGTCTACTGTGCCAACTATATTTTTCAAGTCTTCATTTACTTTAATTAGCATCTCCTCTAAGTTTAGGTCTTCATTTCCTCCCACTACTGCATTGTACTTCTCCCTAATACTAGAAATCCTAACCTGGGCAACAATATTTATTACAATTAAAACAACTACTGCAACTATTAAACCTAGGATTATTTCTGTATTAAACTTACCTATTACTTCTCCTATTCCATTAATATTCATACTTACCTCCTATTTAAAAATCTACAATAGATTATACCATATTTTATAAGCTTGTAGGCAGAAAAAAAGCCTAGGACCAATCTTGGTCCTAGGCTTTTTTATATCTTCTTATATAAAGCTTTAAACCTAAACTTAAGCCTACTAGCATTCCTAGACTCCCTAGTAAAAATGGCAGCTTAGGTTCCTTAAAATAAGCCCAGCCTGCCATAAGGCCCCCAAGGATCTCTCCTAGGTAGTTAAAGCCGTTAAAAATCCCTGCTAAAAGCTCTCCCTTCCTAGATTTACCAGTTAAAAATCCTTCTAGGCCCAGGCTTAAAACACTATAGCTTGAAAAATATACCAACCCATAAACTAAGAAGAGGTAAGTTCCAGTCAAATAAGTTAAAAGCCCAAATACAAAACCCAGCCCCATAAGCCATAAGAGTTTTTCTAGACTGGCCCTATATTTTTCATTTTTAAAAACCAGGCCTAGGTTTAGGACCAGGCCTAAAATACCCGCTAAAAATTTAAAACTACCGTTGACCCAAGGTTTAAAGCCCCAAGCCTGAGCCAGGTAGTAGTTGAAGCTTATATTAAAGATGGAAAAACTAAGGGCTGTTAAAAATACTAGGCATAAAAAATGTCTTGTTCCAAGATCAAAAAACCCCCTTATAGTCCTCCCCTCTTTTACAGACTCCCAAAAAAACTTAGGTCTTTTAGCATCAACTACTAGTTCAAGTCCTGGGTCCAGTAAAAATTTTATAACTATGGAAAGTCCAAGCATCAAGATTCCCTGGATATAAAAAACTTGGCTAGGCCTTAAAAAACCTAAAAATCCTCCAAATAATGTACCTAGGAGGCCTGAACTTGTAACTAGCAACATATATCTTTTCATTATATCCAGCCTCTGGTCTTCTGGGCCAAGTCCTAGGACTAAAGATATAAGGCCTACTTGAAATCCTGTACTAGCAAGACTTGAAAGCCCTCTTAAAGCCAAGATTCCCAAGGGAGACCTTAGGTAGCCTAGGCTTATTTGACCTATGGCAAAAAACACAGTTGCTACATTTATAATAAGGGTCCTATAGCCTTCTTCTGCCAGGCTGGTCCAAGTTGGTAGCATTAAAAACATTAGTAGCATAGCAAGGCTATGGGAAATCCCAAAAAAATACTTGGGCAGGTTTAGGTTTACAAAGTGACTTGCCAGTACTGGAATATGAAGATTAGATATAAAGTATATTATTCCACTTAATATTATCAACCTACTAGTGGGCCTATTCAATACTTAGTCACCTGCCTTTAAAGTTTTCTATCTGCAATAGCTAATATTAAATCCCTATATTTTTCCCCCTCTTTTAAGGAGGGCTCTAACATTCCTAAAATCTTATTTTTATAAGACTCATCCTTAATAAATTTTAAGTTTATCTTAATATTGTAAACTGACCCCTCCATGGCTGCATAGGATAGGATGCCACCTATGGCTGTATCTGTAATTAAGCCCTTGTCCCCATATTTAGAAAGCAAATATTCTAATTCTAGGGCCTTCTTAGCATAGTCAAAGCACCTTAGGGGAACCTCAAGAGCCTTTTTATAACCCTCCTCTATTAGCCTTGGCCTAGACTCATTATCCTTATCCAGCTTATAGGCGTCTAAAACAGAATTAAAGGCCAAACTATCCAGGTCAATTAAAGACTCTAACTCCTCCTTAAAATCTTCTAGCTGGCCTAGCTTGGCAAAAATTTTTTCCTGGTCTTCCCTGGGTAAACTTTTAAAGTCTTCCTTGTCCACTGTAAAGTTCATAGCCATTTGAGAAAGCCCTATTCCAAGACTCCCAACCAAGGCCAAGACACTTCCCCCTCCTGGTGCAGGAAGCTTCCTACTTGTTAGGTCAATATACTCCCTTAAACTCTTGTCTATATACATAATAAGCTCCTTACTTAACCATTAATATACCATCAACTGAAAGCCTAGCCTGGCCTCCAACTTGGATTTTTCCATCACTAGTAATTTCACAGTAAATTTTACTTGGCCTAGATAAGGATTCCCCTTGGTAGGAAACTATTTTATTCCCCTCTATTAGGCCATACTTCTTTAGATAGTAAATTGTAGCCCCATTGGAGGTCCCAGTTGCAGCCTCCTCATCAATCCCAACTAGGGGGGCAAAATTCCTAGTATAAATTACACCATCAAAATCTTTTGGCAAGTAAAATAAATGGGCTCCAACCACCTTGTTTTCACTAGACACTTCTTCTAAAAGCTCCTTGTTTATCCTGACCTTGTCTAGGACCTCCTTAGACCTTATAGGCACTATGATATCCTTAAGACCTGTTGAGAGAATTTCTGGTTCCAGATCATAACCATCTACCCCTATATCATCTAAGTCTAAGTTTAGGGACCTGGCTAATTTTTCAAGGTCCTTAACCCCTCCAAAAGATTCTGGCCTAGTTTGTTCCATAGTAACCCTATTTACTTCCCCTTCTTCGTAATAAATATAAACTGGTAGGTCTCCAGCCTTGGTCTTTTGATAAATAACTTTTACACCATTTTCTAGTGGAGATATATAATGTTTATGTGCCAAGATGAAAAAAGCGCCTATTGTAGCATGCCCACAAAGTTCCACCTCATCTGTTGGGGTGAAAAATCTTACTACAAATAAGTTATCATCTAATTTATCAATAAATGCTGTTTCAGATACATTCATCTCCCTTGCAACAATTTGCATAAGATCATCTGATAAGTCTTCAGCACAAGGTACAACACCTGCTGAATTCCCCCCAAAGGGCTGGTCTGTAAATGCATCTACTTGAAAAATATTAATTCCCATTTAATTTCCTCCTTAAAAGTGTTATTAGCTTAATATATCTAAGATCCTACCTAGGTCATCTTCATTATAAAATTCAATTTCTATAATCCCCTTATCCTTTTTCTTAACTAGGTTTACCTTAGTTCCAAAGTGCATCATAAGGTCATCTTCTAAAGATTTTAAATAAAAGTCCTTATGTAAATTCTTCTTAGGTTTTTTATTTAGCAACCTATCAATTAAACTTTTAGCCTGCCTTATTGTAAGCTTTTTGCCTACTATATTTTTGGCTATTTCATACTGGAGGTCCTTATCCTTGACCCCTAGTAACAGTTTTCCATGACCACTAGTTAATTTTTCCAGCTTCATAAGCCCAATAACTCTTTCATCTAAGTCTAGTAGCCTCATAGTATTTGAAATATAGGGCCTAGACTTACCTATCTTCCTTGCTAGCTCATCCTGGGTCATCTTAAATTCTCCTATAATCTGCCTAAAGGCCTCAGCCTCTTCAATTATATTTAAGTCCTCCCTTTGGATATTTTCTATAAGGGCAAGCTTTGCACTCTCCTTATCCCCTGCCTCAATTATAATACTTGAAATTTCCCTATAGTTTAAAAGCTTACTAGCCCTAAACCTTCTCTCCCCAGCTATTATTTCATAGCCACTAGGAAGCTTCCTTAGGATTATTGGTTGTAAAATCCCATTTTCCTCTATGGATTTTGAAAGTTCCTCTAATCTTTCTTCATTGAAGTTTTCCCTTGGCTGGTAACTATTAGGCCTTATTTGGTCCATAGCTACATTTACCACTTTATTTTTAAAGATTTCTGTCAATCTATCAACTCCTAAATTTCTGTAAAATTATCAAAAACTAATACTTGTGTCTAATATAATATCAAATAATTAAAATTTTACAATATTGTTCCACATGGAACAATAAAAAAATAGAGTAGAAACTCTACTCTATTTTTTAGGGATCCTAACTATAACCTCTACAACATCATCCTTGTCTATTTCTTCATAGTGGACGTTGACCCCAGTATCCTTTATAGCCTTGTAGGCTTTTTTTATTGTGTTTAAGTAAATTTTAGTGTTAATCAAAGACTTAACACTTTGTTTTTTTTCACCTTTTTTAGGCCTTACTTCCTTGCTTTTTTCTTCCTCTATAATATCTTTTAGTATAGCCTCTATAACTTCTTCCGTTTGCTTAACATTTAATCCGCTCTCTATGATTTCCTTGGTTACTTCATTTCTCATTTCATCAGTAGGTAACTTTAATAAGGCCCTACCATGCCTCTCAGATAGGCCATTGTCTAAAAGTTTTGTCTGGACATCCTTGCTTAAATTTAAAATCCTAAGTTTATTAGCTATTGTAGATTGGCTTTTACCTATTCTTTCTGCTATTTCCTTTTGGGTTAAACCGTGGTCCTTAATTAAGTTACTATAACCATTGGCTTCTTCTATAAAGTTTAAATCTTCCCTTTGTAAATTTTCCATAAGGGCTATAATAGCAGTTTCACTTTCTTTAAAGTCCACTACTATGGCTGGAATTTCTTTAAGTCCTGCAATCTTAGACGCCCTAAGCCTTCTCTCTCCTGCTACTAGCTCATAGCTAGCCTCACCTATCTTCCTAACATTTATAGGCTGTAGTATCCCATAGGCTTCTATGGACTGGCTAAGTTCCTTAAGAGAATTATGACTAAACTGCTTCCTAGGCTGATAAGGATTAGGTTTTATTGCAGATACAGGTATTTTTTCTATTTCTGCTTTTGAAATACTCATATCATCCCTCTTTTTCTAATATATTATAGCGGTTTTTTTCTTGGTTTCCCTCCGCCTCTAGGGTATTTCTTAGGTGTGTTTTTTATTTTTTCTATAATAATTATAGAGTGATAAATATCTGTATGTGGAATTCTTACCCTTTTGTGGTCCCTTATACTTCCACCTAAAAGTAAGATGGCATTTTTTGCCTCCTTTAACTCTTCCTCATAGTCTGGTCCCTTCATAGAAACAAAGTATCCACCTTTTTTTACAAAGGGTAGGCAGTATTCAGCCAGGGTGTTTAACCTAGCCACTGCCCTAGAAACACAAATATCATAGGCCTCCCTATATTCATCCGTCCTACTAAGTTCTTCTGCCCTTCCGTGGATGGCCTCTATATCTTCTAGGTCCAGGCTAGCTATAACCTGGTTTAAAAAAGTAATCCTCTTATTTAAACTATCCATAAGAGTAACCTCAAGCTTAGGATTGTAAATCTTCAGGGGAAGTCCTGGAAATCCTCCCCCTGTACCTATATCTATAATTTTTTCATCCTGGTTAAAAAGTCCAGTTTCCACTAGGGTTAAACTATCAAGAAAGTGTTTTTTATCCACATCTTCATCATCAATAATTGTTGTTATATCTATTTTTTCATTCCATTCTTGTAGTAGATCCTTGTAAAGCTTAAACTTATTTTCCCTATCACTACCAAGTTCAATCTCTAGCTCCTCACTGCCCTCAATCAAAGTATCAATATTACTCAATAGAATTTTCTCCTTTCCTTCTTTCATGTTCCAAGTGTATTAAAAGCATATTTATATCTGCTGGAGAAACACCTGAAACCCTACTAGCCTGGCCAACAGACTCTGGCTTAATCTTGCCTAGCTTTTCCTTGGCCTCAATCCTAAGGCTCTTAACCTTAGAATAATCCATATTTGGATCTAGTTTCTTGTCTTCTAACTTCTTAAACTGTTCAATTTGGTCCATTTGCTTCTTTATATAACCTTCATACTTTATCTGGGTTTCCACCTGTAGTCTTATTTCCCTTGGAAGGTCTTTTCTATCCTTATCTAATACTTCAACTTTATCATAAGTTATCTCTGGTCGTCTAATTAATTTCGCTAAACTTGTAGGAGTATTTATCTCAGTACTACCAAGAGACCTTATAAGCTCATTGTTTTCCTTACTTGGATTTATAGAAACATTAGACAGCCTTTCTAACTCCTCCTTAACAGCCCTTTCTTTTTCAAGGGTCATCTCATACCTTTCCCTAGAAACAAGGCCAATTTCATAGCCCCTCTTGGTCAACCTAAGGTCGGCATTATCTTGGCGTAGGGTCAACCTATATTCTGCACGAGAAGTCATTATCCTGTAAGGCTCATCTACACCCTTAGTAACAATATCATCTATTAAGACCCCTATATAGGCCTCTGAACGGTCTAAGATAAAAGGTTCCCTCCCTAAAATATTTTGGGCAGCATTTATCCCAGCCACTAAACCCTGGGCAGCCGCTTCTTCATATCCAGAAGTCCCATTAATCTGACCTGCAAAAAATAAATTGCTTATGGTCCTATGCTCTAAAGTCCTCCAAAGTAAAGTAGGATCAATAGTATCATACTCTATTCCATAGGCTGGACGCATAAACTCACAATTCTCAAGTCCAATTATATGCTTATACATTTCAATTTGAACCTCTTCTGGCAGGGTAGAACTTGCCCCTTGGATATACATCTCCTTAGTAGTAAGCCCCTCAGGCTCTATAAAGATTTGATGTTGGTCCCTATCTGTAAAAGTCATTACCTTATCTTCCAAAGAAGGACAATACCTAGCACCTGCACCGTGGATTTCACCAGCATATTTTGGTGACCTTCCAATATTTTCCCTTATAATATCATGGGCCTTTTCTGTAGTATAAGTTAGGTAGCAAGGAACCTGTTCAACTCCAAATTCCTTACCCATATTAATAAAAGAAAAAGGAATAACCTCGTCATCACCAGGTTGAATTTCCATCTTACTATAATCAATACTATCACTATGGACCCTAGCTGGAGTACCAGTCTTCATCCTCCTAAATTCAAAGCCATATTTTTCTAGGGCACTTGAAAGAAGCAAGGATGGAGCCCTTCCCTCCGGTCCAGAAGATTCTTCAACCTCTCCCATATAGGTCATACCATTTAAATAAGTTCCAGTTGCAATTATAACTGCCTTGGCCTTATAAACACCACCAGTCCTAGTTACAACCCCCCTAACTTGCCCATCTTCTATTAGAAGGTCCGTTGCCTCCCCTTGGATAAGCCTTAGGTTTTTTTCATTTTCCAAGGTTTTTTTCATTTCCCTATGGTAGGCTATTTTATCAGCCTGGACCCTAAGAGAATGTACTGCTGGTCCTTTAGAAGTATTAAGCATCCTACTTTGAATAAAGGTCTTGTCTATATTTATAGCCATCTCTCCACCAAGAGCATCTATTTCCCTAACTAGGTGGCCCTTACCAGTTCCACCAATGTTTGGATTACAAGACATGGCTGAAATAGAATCTAAGCTCATAGTTAAAATTAAAGTCTTAAGTCCCATCCTAGCTGGAGCAAGACCTGCCTCTGTCCCTGCATGTCCAGCACCAACCACAATAACATCATATTCACCTGCTATATATTTTCTTACTTCTGACATCATTCCACCTTACTTTCCTAAACAAAACTCAGAGAATATTTTATCTAAAATATCTTCACTAATAGTGTCCCCAGAAATCTCTCCTAAGTTTTCCCAACAACTTTTTAAGTCAACCTCAACACAATCAATAGGCACATTCATTTCTGCAGCTTCCACCACATCTTCAATATTTTTCTTGGCCCTTTCCAATTGGTTTTTATGCCTTATATTAGTTATTACTATATCAGAACCTATTTCTAGGTTTCCACTATAAAACATTTCCTTAATAGCATCTTCCAACTCCTCAAGTCCAAGTTCCTTGACCATAGAGGACTGGATTATTTTCTTACTAGCAAGTTCTTTTAATAAATATTCCTCATCAAACTTCTTATCTAAATCTATCTTATTTATAATAACAATGGCTTTTTTATCCCTAATAAGGTCTACAATCTCCCTATCTTCATCATTTAATTCCTCTGAAGCATCAAAAACAGCAATAATAAGGTCAGCATTATTAACAAGAGACCTAGCCTTATCAACTCCAATTTTTTCAACCAGGTCATCCGTATCCCTAATACCTGCAGTATCAACTATCTTAAGGGGGATACCATCAATATTAATAAACTCCTCAATAACATCCCTAGTTGTACCAGGAACATCTGTAACAATCGCCCTATTTTCCCTTAAAATTGCATTTAATAAAGAAGATTTACCAACATTTGGTTTACCTAAAATAACAGTGTTTAATCCATCCCTTAAAATAGTTCCTCTTTGGGAGGTCTTGATTAATTTATTAATCTCATCCTTAACATAGTTACCCTTTTCTATGATCTCCCTATAGGCAACATCCTCAACAGAATCCTCACCAGGATAGTCAATACTAGCCTCAACCCTGGCTAAAATATTTAGGATTTCTTCCCTTAGTTCCCCTATTTTTTTAGACAAACTTCCCTCAAGTTGACTTAAGGAAGCCTCATAAGACTTATCCGTCTTAGCATTTATAATATCCATAACCGCCTCAGCTTGAGAAAGGTCTAGCCTACCATTTAAAAAGGCCCTTTTAGTAAATTCACCAGGCTCTGCCAACCTAGCCCCAGACCTTAAAATTAAGTCCAAGACCTTTTTAACAGAAATTATCCCCCCGTGGCAATAAACCTCTACTACATCCTCCCTAGTATAGGTGTGGGGTTCTTTCATATAGGCAATTAAGACCTCATCTACAACTTCACCACCATCTATTATATGTCCATAGACCATCTTCCTACTTTTACTTTCATCTAACCTATCCACCACACTGCCCTTAAAAATTTTATTAGCTATTTCTAAAGACCTAGTACCACTCATACGAACTATACCAATGCCCGCTTCTCCTACGGCAGTAGATATTGCTGCTATAGTCATTTTATCACCTCTAAAATTCATTTCACTTAACAATTTACTACATTCTACACTATTTAATCTATAAGAAAACCCAGTTTTCACTGGGTTGTAATGTCTATTTTAATTTTATAACTACTCTCCTATAAGGTTCCTCACCTTCACTGTGAGTTGTTATGTAATCTACATCTTGCAAAGCTGAATGAATTACCCTTCTTTCATATGGGTTCATTGGTTCTAGCTTTACAACTCTTTTATTTTTTTTGGCTTTCTTGGCCATTTTATAGGCTAGTCTTTCTAGAGTGGCTTCTCTTTTTTTCCTATATTCATTAATATCTAAGACAACTCTTAAATACTTATTCCTATCCTTATTAACTACTAGGCTAAGAAGGTACTGGATAGCATCTAGGGTACTACCCCTCCTACCGATTACTATTCCCATTTCCTTAGGGTTGACCCCCTTAATATTTACAAACAAGATATCTTTTTCCTTGTTAATGTCTGTAATACCTGATAGGCCCATTTCAAATAAGACCCTACTCATAAACTCATCTGCAATTTGAAAAGGATCATTAATTACACTTACCTTTACAACAGCATCCTTGGCTCCTATAAAGCCTAGTAAGCCCCTACTAGGTTCCTCTAAGACTTCAATTTCTATATCATTTTTGTCAACATCTAATTCGATTAAAGCTTCTTCCACAGCATCATCTATGGTTTTTGATACTTTCACAACGGATCTCATGCTTTAATGCCCTCCTTAATTATATCAACTAAATTATTCCACGATCTTATCTACAAGAATTTGTTGAATAACACCAAATCCATTACTTACTACCCAATATAGGGCAAGTCCTGCTGGGAATTTACGGGACATCATAAAAATCATAATCGGCATAAAAACATTCATAGTTCTTTGAGTAGATTCCATTTGCTCGTTTCCTGCTGTTCCTGCCTGCATAACTGCAGATTGTAAGTAAGTAGTAATTGCCGCTAAAAGAGGTAACCCATATAATAAATGGTCTGGATTTTCCAGATTGCTTATCCAGAAAAATGACTTGTTAATAGCTGCATAGATTGCTGGATCTTTAAATACAAATTTCACTGGTTGCTGCATTACCTTATAAAATGCTATTATTATTGGCATTTGAATAAGAAGCATTAAACATCCAGAAGCTGGGTTATAATTATGTTCTTTATATAAATCTGCCATCTTTTTTTGTTGGACCATTGGGTCATCTTTATACTTAGTTTGTATTTCTTGTAACTTGGGTTGTATTTTACCCATTACTTTTGTAGACTTACTTTGTTTAATAGCCAGTGGCAAAAGTATAATCTTAAATATTATTGTAGTCACTATTACTGCCATTGCATAATATGAAAAATGTCCAGGTTCTGATCCCATACTAGATATCATATCATATACAACTTTAAATAGTTTTCCCAATATATTTCCTAAAAAAGTCGTCATCTATACTACACTCCTATTCATTTTAACGGATCATATCCCCCTTTATTAAATGGATTACACCTTAATATCCTTTTAATAGTAAGAAAACTCCCTTTGAAAAAACCATATTTTTCATATGCTTGTATAGAGTAGGTAGAGCAGGTCGGAAAAAACCTACAATGTCTACCTGGGAATATATATCTAGATATTATCTTTTGATAAAATCTAATAAAATATACCATTATTTTACTCATTTTCATCCTTAACCTTTTTTTAATTTAGTTAACTTTATAATATGGAGCATTGCACTTTCTAATTCCTTATAAGATATATCCGTAACATTTCTTTTTGGTATAAAAATAAAGTCATATCCTTGTTCAATATTAAGTAAATTAAGTCTATAAATTTCTTTCATTCTTCTTCTCACTTTATTTCTAACTACACTATTTCCTATTTTTTTAGTTATTGAATATCCAACCCTATTATAGTTAAGACTATTTTTCCTTACATATAATATTAGGTTCCTGTTCCAATAATTTTTTCCAGACTTATAGATTTTCTTAAAATCTTCATTCTTCCTTAAACTATAAACTTTGTTCACTTAAATGCTCCCCTTTATATAAATGAACTAACTAAAAAGGCCACTAGGGCAGTGGCCTATGCAGTTAATTTTTTTCTACCTTTTAGTCTTCTTCTTTTTATAACTGCTCTACCTGATTTAGTTTTCATTCTTGCTCTAAAACCATGAACTTTTGATCTTCTTCTTTTCTTTGGTTGGTATGTCATTTTCATTTCACTACACCTCCTTAAAATATATACGTAAATCTACTATAAATATTCTTTTAATAAATAATGTAGAATTTATCAAAATAAACATTGGTTCACACTACTATGATTATATTTATTTACAAGGCATATGTCAAGAAATATATCAATAAAATTAGAATATTACAATGTTTTTTAGGATTTAACCTAGGAAAACCAGGCTCTTTTAAAAAGATATGCACAATCTGTTGCTTCTGTGGATAATTAATTGATTTATTTATAGAAATTTGGTATTATTATTTAAGTGTGGATAATTTTTTTAGGACTTATCCACAGTAATTACTTATTAACAATTTGTGGATAAACTGTTGATATCTTTTAAATCTTATCAACAAGTATTTAATATGATTTACTAATATCCATATAATTTTATTAACAGTAAGTTATCCTAAAATACGCAATTTTCAATTAAATAAATTTAATAATAACATTTTATTAATAGCTTATCAACATAGGTATTTTATTTTTAAGCTAGGTTTTTTGACCCTTTTTTTTAAATAAAAACTGTTGATAAATATGTTTACATTTTATAAATACAAGGAGGTTTTTTAATGGCTTCTAGTCTAGATAATATTTGGAAAGAAGTTCTAAATTTAATAAAAATAGAATTAACTGAGGTTAGTTTTAATACTTGGTTAAAAACTATTGATCCCATTAGTATATCTGAAGATAAAGTAATACTTGCAGCTCCTAATGCCTTTACTAGAGATGTGTTAGTTGGAAGGTATATGAACAGGATCCAAGATGCACTTAGGCAGGTGACTGAAAAAAATTTTAATATAGAATTTCTAATCCAAGGAGAAATTGATAAGTTTATAGCTCCTGAAAAAGAAAATAAGGTAAAAAAAGAAGAAAATTCCGACCTAACTATTTTAAATCCAAAGTATACCTTTGATACCTTTGTAATAGGAAATAGTAATAGATTTGCCCATGCTGCATCTTTGGCTGTTGCTGAAGCACCAGCCCAAACCTATAACCCCCTATTTATCTATGGAGGGGTTGGACTTGGTAAAACCCACTTAATGCACGCTATTGGGCATTTTATATTAGAGCAAAATAAGGACGCCAAGGTGGTTTATGTTTCCTCTGAAAAATTTACTAATGAACTAATAAATTCTATTAGGGAATATAAAAATGAGGAGTTTAGGAATAAATACAGGAATGTAGATGTCTTACTTGTGGATGATATCCAGTTTATAGCTGGTAAGGAGGGGACCCAGGAAGAATTTTTCCATACATTTAATGCCCTACACGAGGCAAACAAGCAAATAATTATATCTAGTGACAGGCCACCTAAGGAGATTCCAACTCTTGAGGATAGGTTAAGATCAAGGTTTGAATGGGGGCTAATTACTGATATACAAGCACCTGATTTAGAAACTAGGATAGCCATCCTAAAGAAGAAGGCTACTATTGAGGCCCTAGAGGTTGATGATGAGGTGCTTTTATATATTGCCACTAAGATAAAGTCAAATATTAGGGAGTTAGAGGGTGCCTTAATTAGGATTGTTGCTTATTCTTCCCTTACTAATAGTGAAATAACCCTATCCTTAGCGGAAGAGGCCCTTAAGGATATTATTTCCGAAAATAAGGTTGTTGAAATAACTCCAGAGCTTATAAAAAAAATAGTGGGTAAGGAATACAACCTGTCTATGGAAGATTTTTCTTCTAAAAAAAGGACTAGAGCCATTGCCTATCCTAGACAGATAGCAATGTATCTTACCAGGGAGCTAACTGACCTTTCCCTTCCTAAGATAGGGGATGAGTTTGGGGGCAGGGACCATACTACTGTTATCCACGCCTATGATAAAATTTCAACTGAATTAGAAACGGATACTAATTTAAAAAATAAGCTAAATAAAATGATAGATGATATGAAGAATTAACTTTTTAAATATTAAAAATACTTGCTTTGTTGATAACTTAGCTAGTTATAAAAAGTTATTACTGGGTTATCAACATGTTATTAATTTCTCTAGTTCTTGATATTTAAAAGGCTAGACTAGTTATCAACATGTTAACAAGCCCTACTACTAATACTACTATTATTAAATATATAAATTTTATATAAACAGGGAGGAAAAAAATGAAAATACAAATAAACCAAAGAGACTTATCTAAACACATATCGATTGCCCAAAGAGGAATTTCTAGTAGGACTACCCTACCTATATTAAATGGTATTTTATTAGAAACTGTAAATAATAGGTTGAAGATAACTTCTACTGACCTGGAAATAAGTATAGAAACCTTTGTTGACTGTAATATAGAAAAGGAAGGGTCTATTGTAATTAATTCAAGGGTTTTTGGAGATATTGTTAGGAAACTTCCTTCTTCTATTATAGATATAGAAGTTACTTATAAGGACGATATAAGGAATATGAATATTAAATGTGAGAACTCAGAATTTAATATTATGGGTAATGACCCTAGTGAGTATCCAACAATTCCTTACTTTAAAAAGGATAATGCTATTGACATTCCAACTGATTTATTTAAAAATGCAGTAAGACAAACTGTTTTTGCTGCATCTCAGGAAGACTTAAAACCTTCTTTAACTGGGGTACTTTTGGAGATAAAGGGAGATTTAATTTCTTTTGTTGCCTTAGATGGGTACAGGTTGGCCTTAAAGAATATAGGGATAGCTTCTAATATTAATAAGAAGATGATTGTTCCTGCTAGGACCTTAAATGAGGTTACGAAAATAGCTGAAGAAAATGAGAGTAATATTAATATTAGTTTTGAAAGCCAAGAGGCTGCAAGCTTAAGTAATGATTCTAATAATATTTGCTTTAATTTAAATGATACGGTTGTTTACTCTAAATTATTAGAGGGACAGTTGTTTAATTATGAAAATATAATAAGGGTTGACCACGATACAAGTTTGCTTGTTGATAAAAAGGAACTTCAAAGCTCCCTAGAGAGGGCTTCTTTACTTGCCAAGGAAGAAAAGGCAAATCTTATCCTTTTAGACATTAATAATGATATACTAACTATTAAGTCTAAATCTGAAATAGGTGATGTTCATGAAGATGTGAATATTGAAAAGACTGGGGAAGATGTTAAAATTGCATTTAATGCTAGGTACCTTCTAGAGGGAATAAAGACTCTTGATTCTGATTCTATTGAATTAAAGTTAATGGGAAGTTTAAATCCTTGTATAATAAATCCTGTGGGGGATGAGGGTCATATATACCTAGTTTTACCTGTAAGATCAAATAATCTATAAGAGGTGGTAGAATGAAAGAGGTAGAAATATCAACAGAGTTTATTAAACTTGACCAATTTTTAAAGTTTGCAGGACTTGCAAATACTGGTGGTCACGCTAGTATAATGATAAGGAATGAAGAGGTTAAGCTAAATGATATAGTAGTTGTTGAAAGAAGTAAGAAAGTCTTTAAAGGAGATATAGTTGAAATAGAAAATCTAGGTAGATATATTGTGATATAATATACTCATCACGAGGAGTGTTGCAGTTGAATATAGAAAATATTAGGCTAATTAACTTTAGGAACTATTTAAACCTAAATATAAGTTTAAATAGGAAAATAAATGTACTAATAGGACAAAATGCCCAGGGAAAAACTAACTTTCTAGAGGCTATATATCTATGTGCTACTGGAAAATCCTTTAGGACTAATTCTGATAAAGATATGATAAATTTTCATAAGGATGCAGGCTATGTGGGAGCTTTACTAAATGTAGATAGTTTTCAAAAATTTATAGAGGTGAAGCTGGAAAAAAACAACCCTAAAACCATTAGGATAAATAAAAACCCCTTGGAGAGTAACAAGGAGTTAAATAGTGGTTTAAATGTGGTTGTTTTTTCTCCAGATGATTTAAGTTTAGTTAAGGAAGGCCCTTTTATAAGGAGGGATTTTTTAAATAAGGAAATCTCTCAAATAAAACCCTTATATAATTATAATTTAAAGAGGTATGAAAGGATTTTATATCAGAGGAATAATATCTTAAAGTCTAATAAGGCAACTAGTGAAAAGCTGGCCTTACTAGATATTTTTGATATACAAATGGCAAAGTATGGTGCATTTATTATAAGGGAGAGAAATAACTATATTAGCGACCTGTCTAAGATAGCTAATGTAGTTCATAAAAATGTGACTAGGTCCAGGGAGGACATAGAACTTTACTATAGTACAAATATTGAAATTTATGATGATTTAAATCATTTGGAGAGGGAGTATTTAAAAGAACTTAAGGCAAGTGTATCCAAGGATATATTAAACAGGTCTACATCTGTAGGCCCCCATAGGGATGATATGAAAATTATAGTAAATAATAATGAACTAAGGGTTTTTGGTTCACAAGGACAGCAAAGGACTGCTGTTTTATCTATAAAGTTATCAGAGGTAGAACTTATAAAAAAGGAAAGGGGAAGCTATCCTATTTTACTTTTAGATGATGTTTTTTCAGAATTAGATATGAGCAGAAGAAAATATTTAATAAGGTCTTTAAAAAACATACAAACTATAATAACTGTTACGGATGTAATGGATTTAGGAGAATTGGAAGAGATAGATAAGACAATTTTTAAGGTGGATAATGGTTTTTTAAAGAAGGAAGGTATTTGAGATGATAATTAATATTGGTGGGGACAATTATATAGTCAAAAAAAATATAATTGGGATTATTGACAGGGAATCAGTTGATAATAGTCCTATATTTAATGAATTTATTAGGGGTTTAGAGGAAAAAAATGCCTTTAAAAATAATGTTGAAACTGGAGTTAAATCTTATATTATAACGGAAAAAAATGGCAAAACAGAAGTTTATGCGTCTAAGATTTCTTCTAAGACATTAGAAAAAAGAAACAATTTAAATAGATGGAGGTAAGTTTATGACCAAAGAAAATAATGAAAGACACTATACAGCCAGTGAGATTCAAGTTTTAGAGGGCCTAGAGCCTGTTAGAAAAAGACCTGGTATGTATATAGGTAGTACTGGACCAAATGGTTTACACCATCTAGTATATGAAGTTGTAGATAATAGTATAGATGAAGCTTTAGCAGGTATGTGTGACCAGATTGATGTTTTTATAAATAAGGATGGGTCTGTTGAGGTTAGGGACAATGGTAGTGGTATTCCAGTTGAAACTCACATGCAAACTGGAAAATCTACTGTTGAGACTGTACTTACAATACTTCATGCTGGTGGTAAGTTTAATAGTGATGCCTATCAAGTTTCCGGTGGTCTTCATGGTGTAGGTATATCTGTTGTAAATGCCTTGTCTGAATGGCTAGTTGCAGAAATATCTAGGGATGGCCATATTTATAAGCAAAGTTTTTCTAGGGGAAAAACTACTAGTGAGCTAGAAATAATTGGAGATAGTGAAGAAACGGGAACGACTATTAGGTTTAAGCCTGATGGGGAAATTTTTGAAACTGTTGACTTTAGTTTTGAAGTTCTAGAAAAAAGATTTAGGGAAATGGCTTTTTTAAATAAAAATATAAAAATAAATTTAACTGACCTAAGGGAAGAGGAAGTTAAGGAAGCAAGGTTCCACTATGAGGGTGGAATTAAATCTTTTGTGGAGTATATTAATAGGAATAAGACTCCTATCCAGAAAAATATTATATACTTCGAGGCTAAAAAAGAGGATACCTTGGTTGAACTTTCTATCCAATATACTAATGCCTATTCTGAGAATATATATACCTTTGCCAACAATATAAATACTGAGGAGGGGGGAACCCACTTATCAGGACTTAAGACTGCCCTTACAAGGGCCATAAACGACTATGGTAGGGAGTATAAGTTTATTAAGGAAAATGAGTCTAACCTTAGTGGAGATGATATAAGAGAAGGGATTACTTGCGTTTTATCTGTCAAGTTAAAGGAACCACAATTTGAAGGTCAGACCAAGGCCAAGCTTGGCAATAGTGAAACTAGGGGAATTGTTGAGTCTTTAACCTATGATAATTTAAAGGCTTATTTGGAGGAAAACCCTAGTGATGGTAGGGTTATTTTGGAAAAATCTATATCCTCAAGAAGGGCAAGGGAGGCTGCTAGAAAGGCCCGTGACCTAACTAGGAGGAAGTCTGTTTTAGAAAGTACAACCCTTCCTGGAAAACTTTCTGACTGCCAAAGTACTAATATAGAAGAAACTGAAATCTACCTAGTGGAAGGGGACTCTGCTGGTGGTAGTGCTAAATCAGGCAGGGATAGGAAGTTTCAAGCCATCCTTCCTTTGAAGGGTAAGATTATGAATGTTGAGAAGGCTAGGTTGGATAAAATTTTAAATTCTGATGAAATTAGGAATATGATAACTGCTTTTGGAACTGGGATTGGTGAAGATTTTGACATTGAAAAGTTAAGGTATGGGAAGATTATAATAATGACCGATGCTGATGTTGATGGTGCCCATATAAGTACCTTACTTTTAACTTTCTTTTATAGGTATATGCCTGAACTTATTGAAAAGGGTCATATATACTTGGCCCAACCTCCTTTATATAAGGTTTCTAGGGGGAAAAAAGAGGTCTATGTTTATAGTGATGAGGAACTTCAGGAGGCCATAAGGGAAATTGGTGGAGAAAATTACGGAATACAAAGATATAAGGGTCTTGGTGAAATGAACCCTGAACAACTTTGGGATACTACTATGGACCCAGAACATAGGGTCTTATTAAAGGTAAATATTTATGATGCAGTTGAGGCTGATGAAATATTTACTACTTTAATGGGTGAAAAGGTAGAACCAAGGAGAGAATTTATAGAAGAAAATGCTAAATATGTATCAAATTTAGACATTTAATTTAGGAGGTAATTATGGATTTAGAAGAAAAAAGAGAAAATATAATAGAAATAGATATTAATAAAGAAATGAAAACCTCCTATTTAGATTATGCTATGAGTGTAATCGTTAGTCGTGCACTACCTGATGTTAGAGATGGTTTAAAACCTGTTCATAGGAGGATTATCTATGCTATGAATGAGCTAAATATGACTCCTAACAGGCAGTACAGGAAGTCTGCAAGGCTAGTAGGGGATGTATTAGGTAAGTATCACCCACATGGTGATAGTTCTGTATATGATGCTATGGTTAGGTTGGCCCAGGACTTTAATACTAGGTACCTACTGGTTGATGGCCACGGGAACTTTGGGTCCATTGATGGTGATGGGGCTGCAGCAATGCGTTATACTGAAGCTAGGATGACCAACTTAACAATGGAGCTTTTAAGGGATATTGAAAAGGAAACTGTGGATTATAGGTTAAACTTTGATGAAACTTCCAAGGAGCCAGTTGTCCTTCCAAGTAGGTTTCCTAATCTTTTAGTTAATGGTTCATCTGGAATAGCTGTTGGTATGGCAACAAATATTCCACCCCATAACTTAAAAGAGGTTATAGATGGAATTATAATGATGATAGACCAGGAAGAAACAGATATTGAAGACTTGATGGAAGTAATCCAGGGTCCAGATTTTCCAACTGGTGGCCATATACTTGGCAAGGAGGGCATAAGGTCTGCCTATAGGACTGGTAGAGGGAAGATCCTTCTAAGGGCTGTTGCTGATGTTGAGTATAACGAAAAGGCTAGGGACAAGATTATAATTACTGAGATACCCTACCAGGTTAATAAGTCTAAGCTTATTGAAAGAATGGCTGACCTTGTTAGGGAAAAGAGGATTGAAGGTATAGCTGTAATTAGGGATGAGTCCGATAGGGAAGGTTTAAGGCTAGTTATTGAGGTTAGTAGGGATGCTAACCCTGAAATAGTTTTAAATAATCTTTATAAACATACCCAGCTACAAGTAACCTTTGGTGCAATAATGCTGGCCTTGGTAGATGGGGAGCCTAAGGTTTTAAACCTAAAGGAAATTTTAAACCACTACTTGGACCACCAGGTTGAAATAATAACTAGGAGGACTGAGTTTGATTTAAACAAGGCCCTTACTAGGGCACATATTGTTGAGGGTTTAAGGATAGCCCAAGAGAATATAGATGATATTTTAAAGATAATTAGGGAATCTCAAACAGATGACCTAGCTTCTAACCTATTAGAGGAGAGGTATGAGCTTTCTAAGGACCAGTCTAAGGCTATATTAGATATGAGGCTTAGGAGACTTACAGCCCTAGAAAGAGGTAAACTAGATAGTGAATATAATGAATTAAATGAAACCATAGTTAATTTGAAGGGAATTTTAGCAGATGAGGACAAGATCCTTTCTATTATTAAGGAGGAGCTTCTAGAAATAAGAGAAAGGTATGGAGACAATAGGAGGTCTCAAATAGTTCCTTATGCTGGTGAGATAATTTTAGAGGATATGATAGATGAAGAAGATGTTGTAATAACTCTTACTCATTTTGGATATATAAAGAGAATGCCAGAAGACCTATATAGGACTCAAAAAAGAGGTGGTAGGGGTGTTGCAGCCCTTACAACTAGGGATGAGGACTTTGTGGAAGACCTATATATAACTTCTACCCACGATAGGATACTTTTCTTTACCAACCTAGGTAAGGTTTACTCCCTAAGGGCTTTTGAAATACCTGAATCTGGTAGGCAGGCCCGTGGAACAGCAATTGTAAACCTGCTTCAACTAGATGAAGGAGAAAGGATTTCTGCCATAATCCCTATAGAAAAGGAAACGGACTATGAAAGTCTTTGTTTTGTAACTAAGGGAGGGGTCATAAAAAGAGTGGGCCTTTCTAACTTTGATAACATAAGAATAAGTGGAATAATAGCCATTACCCTTAGGGATGATGATGAGCTTATAGCTGTTAGGAAAACCAAGGGAGACCAGGAGGTCTTTATTGTTACTAGAAAGGGTAAGGCCATAAGGTTTAAGGAGACTGATGTTAGGGAAATGGGTAGGACTGCTATGGGTGTTACAGCCATAAGACTAGCTGGAGATGATGAGGTAGTTAGTATGGAAATAGGAAGTCCTGGTGATGATAGATATCTTTTGACTATTTCTGAGTATGGTTTTGGAAAAAGAACTCCTCTTGAAGAATATAATACCCAAAAAAGAGGTGGTTTAGGAGTTTTAACCTACAGTATAAAAGAAAAGACTGGGGATTTAATTTCAGCTAGGATTGTAAGTGATGATGATGAGGTCCTAATAATTACCTTAAAGGGTACTATAATTAGGCTTTCTGTTGATGGTATATCTCAAATGGGGAGAAATACCCAAGGTGTTACCTTAATTAGGACAGAGGATAGTGATAGGGTGGTAGCCCTTGCTAAGTACCAAGATGATGAAGAATTTGAAGATGGTGAAGAGTAAAGCTTTCTAGAAAAACATATAAATATCTGCTATATTTATATAGTGAGCTGTCTTTTGAAATAGGAGGTATGTTAATATGAGCTTAAGTATGGATTTTAATAGAGTTGATGATAAGTGGGTTTTTAATCCTTGTGGAGATATAGACATATACACATCAATGGACTTTAGGGAGAAGATAATGAAGGCCTTTGAAACTGAAAATATGGATATTTTAATTAATGGTGAAAAACTAGAGTATATTGATAGTACTGGTTTAGGTGCCCTGATATTTATACTTAAAAATATTCAAGACAGGGGATATGGGCTGTATTTAGAAAATATAAAACCAAATATAAAAAAACTTTTGTCTATTACTGAACTAGATAAGGTTTTTATAATAACAGGTGAAGAAAATGAATGATATAATTAGTTTAAAAATACCTAAGGAACCAAAGTATATTTCTGTTGCTAGGTTGGCTGTGTCTGGAATATCTATGCAGCTTGGTTTTGATATAGACTGTATAGAGGATATAAAGGTTTCCATAGCAGAGGCCTGCATTAATGCACTTAAGGTTACTAGGGAGCCAGAAATCTTAATAGAATTTGAGGTGAGAGAAGCTAGTCTAGTAATTAGGGTTAAGGATGTTAAGGATGTCCAAGGAGATAATGGTTTGGAAGAGTTGTCAATGGGACAATTTATAATTAAGTCCCTTATGGATAAGGTAGAATATGTAGATTTTGGTATAGAAATGACTAAGAACCTTGGAGTTGATATAGATGGATGCAACTAAAAAAGAAGAGCGTCAAGAGGTCCAAGAACTTTTTGAAAAATATAGGGAAACCAAGGATAAAAAGTATAGGGACGAGTTAATAGAAAGACACCTGTATATTGCTGAAATCTTAGCAAAAAAATATACAAATAGGGGTATAGATTATGACGATATTTTTCAAGTTGCATCAATGGGGCTTATATATGCTGTGGACAGGTTTGATATTAGTAAGGGTTTCCAATTTTCTAGTTTTGCCACACCTACAATAATAGGTGAGATAAAAAAACACTTTAGGGACAAGGGCTGGACTATTAGGGTTCCTAGGAGGATACAAGAGCTATCTAAGAGGATAAATAATGCCAAGGTAGTTCTTAGCCAAGACCTTCAAAGGGTTCCAACTATTGAGGACTTGGCGGAATACTTGGAAACTTCTGAGGAAGAAATACTTGAAACTATGGAGGCAAGTCAGGTCTATGCACCACAATCTTTAGATATAACTTATGACTCTATGAATGATGAGGGGGATGTAACTCTTTCTGATTTTATTGGAGAAGATGATGAACATTTTGAGAAAATAGCCAATAATGATTTATTGACAGAAAGTATGAAATCTTTAAATGAGGTTGAGAAAAAAATACTAATAGATAGGTATTTTAATAAGGAAACCCAGGTTATAATTGCTGAAAAGCTTGGAATTTCTCAAATGACAGTATCTAGGATAGAAAAAAGGGTCCTGGAAAAACTTAGGAAAGAAATTGAAAAAAATACAGTTAGCTAGGACTTTAAAAAGACCAGTGGAATCCCACTGGTCTTTTTTGTTATATTTTACTTATATCTTTTTTATTTTTATACTTGTGGTCTTCCATATACTTGTTATTTTGTGACCATAAAAATAATAATACTAAAAAAGCTATTGCTAATAAAATAATAGACGAATAATCAAAGTCTAAATCTTTAGATATGAGCTTAAAATTAGCTATATCACCTTCAATAGCAAGGGAAAAATTATAAGTATAGACTGAATCATTAAAAATAAAATATTCCTCGCCCTTAAGATCATCTATATTTAGTAAAAACTTATTTTCCAGGTTATAGTAATTAGAAATCCTCCCCTTCCTAAAGAGGGAAACAACATAGCTACTATCTGTTTTAAATACTGTTATTTTACCAAAATCTAATCCTTCTTCTAAGATAAACTTAGGTTCGCCCTGGTCTGGCAACATATTTTCTAATTTAATATTTGCCTGGGCATAGTCTAATAAGTTTTTATTGGCAACATTTTTAATAAAAGTTAAGTTATCAATTAGTAAAAATGATAGGAATAAAAAACTAATAACTAGCCCTAAAATTTTAAGTTTTTTCTTACTAAAACTACCACTGTCCATAAAATAACCACCTAGCCTTGACTTTTATAGTATCACACTATAATGATAACATAAATTAACTAAATATTCTAAAAAAAGTTACAATTAATTTATAGATATTAAAAGTTATTTTAAAATATTTAAGGGAGGATTTTTAACCTGTATTTATTGTAAGTTGACCTAAGATACTATAGAAATACAGAAAAAACCTAGGCCAGTTTAGGGACTTTATAAATAATATCTACATTATATATATAAGGAGCCCAAAAAAGCTTTAGGAAAAAGTAAAATATTAAGCTAAAAGTTGTTGACAAAGGTTTGAAAATATATTAATATAGTAAAGGTCGGTAGCGAGAAGTGAAAGATAAACAAGAGAAATAAATGTTTAAAAGTTATTGACAAAGTTTACCAAATGGTGTAAAGTATTATGAGTAGTCAACCACGAGTTTAAAATAAGTTTTAAAAAAGTGCTTGACAGGAACCATTAAAAAATGGTATACT
>JASLBE010000036.1 GCA_030146705.1 Tissierellales bacterium
TTGAATAGTAGACCTATAGTTATTGGTATAACTGGAGGAACAGGTTCAGGAAAATCAACTGTAGCAAAAAAAGTTGTAAGGGCTATTAATGAAAAAGATATTGCTATGGTAGAACAAGATTCTTACTATAAGGACCAATCGGATATGAGCCTTGAAGAAAGAGTTAAGACTAATTATGACCATCCTTTTGCCTTTGATAATGAACTGTTGGCTAGACATATTAAGGATTTAATTGCTAGAAAAACTATTGAAAAGCCTATATATGATTTTGAAAACCATACTAGGAGGAAGGAAAAAGTAATAGTTGAACCAAAAGATATTATAATTGTTGAGGGGATACTTTTACTTTTAGATGAGGAAATTAGGAAACTGCTAGATATTAAAATTTTTGTTGATACAGACTCTGATGTTAGAGTAATTAGGAGAATACAAAGGGATATTAAAGATAGGGGCAGGACCTTGGATTCTGTTATTATGCAATATATGTCTACAGTTAGGCCAGCCCATTTACAATTTGTTGAACCAACAAAAAAGTTTGCAGATATAATAATCCCAGAAGGTGGTTTTAATGAAGTTGCAATAGATATGTTGGTTACAAAAATTAACTCTATTTTAGATAAAAATAAAAAAGAGACTACTTAGTAGTCTCTTTTTTAATATAGGGAGTTGTTAAATAATCCATATTATATACTTTTTTATCTAAGCTTGAAAAGTATATATCTGTTGAGGTTTTATCAAAGCATATAATTTCCTTTACTTTTTCATTGGTTAACTTATGGTAGCTTTTAAAGTTACTTATTATTTCTACTTTAGAATTTTTCTTTATCATAGATAAAAGCTCGAGTCCTTTACTATTACTAGCTAAAACCCTAGCATAACCAGGGCCTGTTTTATCTAGTTCATAAAACTTTTCCTTAGTAAGTCCAAGTAAAATATGGACAAGAATTCTTTTAACCCTAGATAGGGTATAGGTTTTAGATACTGTACTTTTAATAATTTCATCTAAACTTGAATATTTTCTAGAATTATTTACCAATCTAATTATCAAATCATCTGTTGCATCAACAACACTTTTATTAAAAATTTCATTCCTCAATAAGTATATTAATATAGGTTCGTACTTGTCCAAAGAATTAAAGTCTGAATAAGTGGATTTAAAGAGTCTTAAACTGTTGGCACTAGAACAAGGGATATAGTCCTCTACACTATCTATGCCACTTGTTAAAACTTCATGCCTTATACCAGTGGCAGACATAAATTTTTTGGACTTACTTAATGAATTATAGTCTTCTCCTAGGCGGTTTATTAAGACAGGCTTAATTTTAGACCCTGTTTTTTTCAAGGCCTTTAAATATTCAATTGCTAAAATATTATTTGAAGACCTTAAGATACCATCAACTTCACTTATAGCAAGATAGTCTTGTAAGGCTCTAGACCTTGCAAGAGGATAGGCAAAATTTTCTCCTATATACTTATTTAGAAGTTTATTAAAATCCTCAGGCTCACTGGCTAAAACTTGGCTAATTTTGCTTAAGTTATTAAGGCTTTTCTCCTCGGCACCAAAAGATACATAGTCAACTATATTTAAATTATTAAGCAGCCTTATACTTCCATTGGCAAAGGTTTCTGCCCTCTGGCTAGCATATATAAAAGGAAGTTCCAAAACTAGGTCAACCCCACTATTAATAGCAGCTTGAGCCCTAGACCACTTATCTAGAAATGCTGGTTCTCCCCTTTGGACAAAATTACCACTCATTACACTAAGAACATAGTTTGCCTTAGTTTTTTCAATAGACTTATCTATATGGTATTTATGGCCTAAATGAAATGGATTATATTCTGAAATAATGGATAAAATTGTCATTTAATCATTCCTTCCTTATTCTTTCAGTATAACATATTGATTTTTAGAGATAAATATAATATTATATATGGTAGTGATTTAATATTATAGGAGGTAGAATATGAATATTTTAATTATTAACTGTGGAAGTTCTTCTATAAAATACCAATTAATAAATATGGCCAACAAAGAAGTTTTAACAAAAGGTCTTGTAGAAAGAATTGGTATAGAAGGATCAAAGATAAAACAAAAAACTCCAGGAAAAGATGAGTTTATAATAACTGATCCATTAGAAGACCATAGCGTAGCTTTAAAGTATGTCCTAGATGCAATAGTTGATCCAGAACATGGTGCAATAGCATCAATGGATGAGATATCTGCAGTTGGACATAGAGTTGTACATGGGGGAGAAAAATTCTCTAGTTCAGTAATAATAGATGATGAGGTAATGACTGCTTTAGAAGATTGTATAGAACTAGCACCACTTCACAATCCACCAAACATAATGGGTATAAAAGCTTGTAAAGAATTAATGCCTAATACACCAATGGTAGCAGTATTTGATACAGCTTTTCACCAAACAATGGAACCAGAAAGTTATATCTATCCAATACCATATAAGTACTATGAAAAATATGGAATTAGAAGATATGGTTTCCACGGAACTTCTCATAAATATGTAACTTTAAGGACTGCTGAATTCTTAAACAAAGAATTAAAGGACTTAAATATCATTACTTGCCATTTAGGAAATGGTTCAAGCTTATGTGGAGTTAAGGGCGGAGAGTCTAAAGATACAAACATGGGCTTTACTCCTTTAGCAGGACTACCAATGGGAACTAGGTCTGGTAATATAGACCCAGCTATTATTCCGTTTTTAATGGAAAAAGAAAATATGAGCTTTGAAGAAATCAATGAAGTTTTAAATAAAGAATCAGGAGTTTTAGGAATTTCTGGACTAAGCAGTGACTTTAGGGACTTAGAAGTTGCAGCTGACGAAGGAAATGAAAGAGCAGAATTAGCCCTAAGAGTATTTGAAAAGGGTGTTAAGAAATATATAGGTGCTTATATGGCTACTACTGGCAATATTGAAGCAATAGTATTTACAGCAGGAATTGGAGAAAACTCTGGTTTCTTAAGAGAAAAAATCTGTGATGGTTTAGAATGGATGGGCATTAAATTAGATAAGGAAGTTAATGCAGCTACTAGGGGAGAAGAAAAAGTTATAAGTACTCCAGATAGTAAAATAAAAGTATTAGTAATTCCTACTAATGAAGAACTTATGATAGCTCAAGAAACTGAAGAATTAGTAAGATAGTAAAACTTGACAAAAACTATTATGCCTTATATAATAATTGTGTTATGCTAAGAGGTGAAAATGATTATGGATTTATCAAGATTATTTGAAGGTTCTGAGAGATTTTTAAATTTTTCAGGAAAGTTGGACCAATCAAAAATAAATTTCACTGATAGGGATGTTAAATTTGATGGACCTATTATATATAAGGCAGATTTTTTTGTCTTAGACGATGGAGATATAGAATTTAAACTAGAAATAGACTATTCATATGAGGAAGCATGCAGTAGGTGTTTAAAACCTACTAAAAATAGTAAAACTACGACTCTATCAGGGAAATTACTAGAAGGTAGAGAAGAAGATTTTATAGAAGAAGAGGGAGAGTTCATATTTTATGAAAATAATGAACTTAAACTTGAAGAATATGTTGAAAGTCAAGTATATGTATCTCTACCAATGAGAATCTTATGTGAAGATGATTGTAAGGGACTATGTAGTACTTGTGGGATAAATCTGAATGAAAATACATGTGATTGTGTCGAACATACTATAGATCCGAGATTAGCAGATTTACAGAAATTTTTTCCTAAAGAGTAAGGAGGTGTTTCACACATGGCAG
>JASLBE010000055.1 GCA_030146705.1 Tissierellales bacterium
GTAAATATGGATAAAAATATAGGAGTAATAGGGGCAGGGCCAGCAGGCATAATGGCTGCTGCTACAGCATCAAGTAGAGGGCATAAAGTAACTTTATTTGAAAAAAATGAGAAAATAGGTAAGAAACTATTTATAACAGGCAAGGGTAGGTGTAATATAACCAATGCTTCACCTATTGAAGATTTCTTTGATAATATAATGAGCAATAAAAATTTTATGTATAGTAGTTTTTATAGTTTTACCAATGAAGATATTATAGATATTATGGAAAGATATAAGGTAAAAACTAAGGTTGAAAGAGGCAATAGGGTTTTCCCAAAATCTAATAAATCTTCTGATGTAATAAGGGCTTTTGAAAACTATTTAAAAGATAAGGATGTTAAGATTAGATTAAACACAGAGGTCAATGAAATAAAAAAAGAAGATGGGCTATTTTACCTAAAGACTAATGATGGGATATTTGCCTATGATAAAATTATAATTACGACTGGAGGAAAGTCTTATCCTAAAACTGGTTCAACTGGTGATGGATATAGGTTTGCCCAAAAATTTGGTCATAAAATAACTAATATTTTACCTTCTTTGGTACCAATAGAAGTAGAAGAAGAAAGTTTTAAAGAACTTCAAGGACTTTCTTTAAGAAATGTGGAGATATCTGCCTATAGCAAGGGAAAACAAATCTATAGGGAGTTTGGAGAAATGGTTTTTACCCACTATGGAATATCTGGCCCGATAGTTCTTTCTATGAGTACATTTCTATATCCTTATTTAAATGAAGATATAGAAATAAGGATTGACTTAAAACCTGCACTGGATATGAAGACACTAGATAAGAGGTTGCTAAGAGATTTTGAAAAATATAATAACAAGGATGTTAAAAACTCATTAGACGACTTATTACCTGCTAAGTTAAGAGAATTTATATTGAATTTATCTTCTATTGACTTAAATAAGAAAGTACATCAGATAACCAAGGAGGAAAGAGAAGTACTTTTGGAAAACTTAAAGTCTATGACTATGAAATTTAAATCATTTAGGCCTGTTAGTGAAGCTATTGTAACTTCAGGTGGTATAGATGTTAAGGAAATAGACCCATCAACAATGGAGTCTAAAAAAATCGAGGGCTTATATTTTGCTGGAGAAGTAATAGATGTAGATGCCTTGACTGGTGGTTATAATTTACAGGTAGCTTATTCAACAGGATATTTAGCAGGGGTTAATGTTTAAATTAAGTTTTTGAAATTACGAGAAAAACTTGTTTAGAAAACAAATATAGGATATAATTGAAGGAAGGAGTGATTTTTTTGAGCCTAATTTCTATAAGGGGTGCAACCACAGTAAATAGTAACACAGAAGATGAAATTTTAGGTGCTACTATGGAGCTTTTAAAGGAAATAGAGGTTAAGAATAATATACAAAAAAATAAGGTTATAAATATAACTTTTACTGCAACGAAAGACTTGGATAAGATATATCCTGCTGTTGCAGCTAGGAAGTTAGGATATTTAAATACAGCTCTTATGTGCCTACAAGAAATGTTTGTAGTAGGAAGTTTAGAAAAATGCATAAGGGTAAATATTTTGTATAACTCAGAAAAAACTCAAGAACAAGCTAAACATATATATTTAAAGCAAGCCAAGAAACTTAGACCTGATTTGGAGGAGAATATGGAAGACAGAATTATAAGCATAGCGGTAGATGGTCCAGCAAGTTCAGGTAAAAGTACTGTGGCTAGAAAACTAGCAGAGGTTTTGTCTATTGATTATATAGATACTGGGGCCATGTATAGGGCAATAACATATAAGATATATAAAAATGGAATTGATATTAATAATATAGAAGATATAAAAACCCTGTTAAAGGATACTAGTATTGATTTTAATAAAGGTAACATATTATTAGATAATGTAGTAGTTAATGAAGAAATTAGGGATAATTATATAAGTAAAAAAGTTTCAAATGTAGCTAAAATAAAGGAAGTTAGGGAAAAACTTTTAAATATACAGAGGAACTTAAGTAAAAATAAGTCTATTATTATGGATGGTAGAGACATAGGATCTGTTGTTCTTCCAGATGCAGATTTTAAGTTTTTTATAACAGCCAATGTTCAAGAAAGAGCAAAAAGAAGATATCAAGAACTTTTATCTAAAGGAGAACAGGGTGTTAGTCTAGACCAAATAGAAGAGGAAATAATAATTAGGGACAAAATAGATACAACGAGAGAAATAGCTCCACTTATTAAAAGTTCAGATGCATATTTAATAGATAATTCTAATTTAGATCAAGAAGAAACTTTAATGGAAATAGTAAATATTATAAAAAGGGGAAAAAATGCTATATAGATTTTTAAAACAAACTGTAGGTATAATATTTAAATTAATTTATAAAATAGATGTTGAAAATATAGAAAATATTCCCCAAGGAGAAAAATTAATAGTATGTTCTAATCATATCCATAACTTTGATCCAATAATTTTATCAATAATTATAAGGGACCAAGTTTTTTGGATGGGAAAAAAAGAACTATTTGAAAATAAAATCCTAGGGGGATTTTTAACTAGGCTAGGGGCTTTCCCAGTAGATAGAGAAAATACAGGTCTTTCTACCTTAAGGCATTCTATGAAAATATTAAAAGAAAACCATATTTTAGGTATTTTTCCAGAAGGTACTAGGGTTAAAAAAAAGGATCTAAAAAATGCCAAGCCAGGAGTTGC
>JASLBE010000063.1 GCA_030146705.1 Tissierellales bacterium
TCAACTACTGAAAATTCATATTTTGGACCAAGTAAAAACCCAATAGACCCAGAAGATCCTCCTGGTATCTTACTTGGGTCTATTGGGTTTTTACTTGGTCCAAAATATGAATTTTCAGTAGTTGACCCAATGGCAAATTCATCTAGGTTGGCCTTGCCTAAAATTATGCCATCTTCCTCTTCTATTAAGTCTACTACTGTTGCATTGAAAGGAGGTATATAGTCTTCCAGCATCTTTGACCCACAAGTTGTCTTTATCCCCTTGGTAGATATATTATCCTTAATTGTAACTGGAACTCCAGCCAGGCAACCTAAAGCCTCTCCATTTTTAACCTTTTCATCTATAATACCAGCCCTTTTAAGAGCCTCTTCCTTATTTATAGTTATAAAAGCATTTAAGTCCTTCTTCTCTTCTATAAGACTTAAATGTGCCCTTACTATTTCAAGAGCTGTTACTTCCTTATTTATAAGTTTTTCCCTAATTTCATAAGCCGATAGCTTAGTTATATCCATCATTTCACCCCTAATCCATTATATTTAATAGCTTAAAGTAGCCATATTGTTGTTCCTTAGTATTTTCAAGAACTTCTTCCCTAGTTAACATATAGTTTTCTTCTACTTGGTCAGACCTAAATCCTTTTATATCATCATTTATTTGGTAAAGATTCTCTACATTTTCAGTAGGGACTTCTTGCAAAATTGCAACCCTATTTAAAGATTCATTTAACTTTTCTTCTAGGCTTTCAATATCTCCATCATCAAACTTCAACATTGAAAAACTAGCCATTTTTCTAATATCATCTTTAGAAATCATAACTCCGCCTCCTATTTTTACATTCCCGTCTATTTTACCACTAATATATCCTAAAAATCAAATTCCTACTGGAAAATCAAGACTATATAAACTAGTCTTCCAGTCAACCTAACCTAGCTTCAATATTTCACCTAATTTTTCTTGGTCTATAATTTCAATTCCTAGGTCCAAGGCCTTAGTATATTTCGAACCAGGATTTTCTCCAACTACAACATAGTCTGTCTTACTACTTACAGAGCCTGTTACCTTGGCCCCCATAGCTTCAACCCTAGACTTAAGCTCTTTTCTACTAAGCCCCTCAATAGTACCAGTTATCACCACAGTTTTATTTGAAAGTAAGGATGTTTCAAGTTCTTGCTCCTCATAATAAGGTCTAACACCTAATTCTAGCAATCTAGCTACCATATTAAGAGTTTTTTCATCCCTAAAAAATCCTATTATATTATTGGCTATAACCTCTCCAACTTCTCCAACACCAATAAGCTCATCATATTTTGCCTCCCTTAGTCTTTCAAGAGACTTATAATGGTCCGCTAGGTCTGTTGCTGTCTTTATCCCAACATTATTAATTCCCAGGGCATAAATAAATGAATTTAGGGGGATTTCCTTACTCTTCTCAATAGAGTTTAAAAGATTATTGGTCTTTTTTTCCTTGAAGCCCTCTAGGCCTATTAGGTCGTCATAGGTCAATTCATAAAGCTGAGGTAGCTCCCTTAAATCAAGTTCATCTTCTAAAAGCTCAGCTGTCTTTTCACTAAAGCCCTCAATATTCATAGCATCCCTACTAGCAAAGTGGACTAGTTTATTTATAAGCTGGGGCTTACATCCATAGGCATTCCTGCAAAAAATATGGACCCCATCTTGAACAAGTTCCCTTCCACAAGATGGACAAAGTTCAGGCTTTTCAATCTTCCTAGTATTTCCGCTGTCATCAACAACTCCTAGGATTTCTGGTATAACATCATTAGACCTCCTAATTAGGACCCTAGAGTTTATACTTACCTGCTTCCTAACTATGTCATCATAGTTATTTAAAGTAGCTCTTGATATAGTTGCACCAGCAATCTCTACTGGCTCCAAAATTGCTGTTGGGGTTAACTTCCCTGTCCTCCCAACATTCCAAACCACATCTAAAAGTGTAGTAGTAACCTCCTCTGCCTCAAACTTATAGGCCATAGCCCAGCGAGGAAATTTATTAGTATAGCCCAGGACCTCCCTAGTCCTTATATCATTTATTTTTACTACCATCCCATCAGTTAAAATATCTAACTCATGCCTCTTTTCATCTTGCAAGCCTATTTCTTCAATTAACTTTTCCATACTTGTAAACTTCTTTACATAAGGATAAACAGGTATTAAGTTTTCCCTCAAAAACTCCAAACTTTCTAAATGATTCTTGAATTCCTTCCCCTCAATATAACCAATATTATAAAAATAACCCACTAGTCTTCTCTCCCTGGTTATATTGGTATCCAAATTTCTAAGGGCACCAGCAGCTGCATTCCTAGCATTTTTAAGTGGCTCATCGTGGGTCCTATTATAGGCCTCTAGGCTAGAAAGGGGCATAAGCCCTTCTCCTTGAACCTCCATCCTTCCCTGGAACTTAATTTCCTTAGGTATGGAGTCTATAACCTGGACCTGGGCCAATATCCCCTCTCCAGTTATTCCATTTCCCCTAGTTGCAGCCTGGACAAGCTTCCCCTTGTCATAGGTCAAGTTTATAGTAAGGCCATCAAACTTATATTCCAGTATATATTCTGGCTGGTCCAAACTCTCTTTGTGGCCTAAGTTGTAGTCCCTAATTAACTTATCAACTCTTTTCTCCCAGTCTAAAAGCTCCTCATAGTTTTGGGACTTGCCAAGACTCCAAAGCCTGCCTAGGTGGTTATGCTTTTCAAACTTATCAAGGACAACCCCCCCAACCTTTTGGGTTGGAGAACTATCTAAGACCTTACCAGTTTCAGACTCAAGCCTAACTAGTTCATCATATATCTTGTCATACTCCTTATCACTTAGGATAGGTTCATCTAAAGTGTAATAATGGTAGTTTAATTCATTTATCCTTCCAATTAATTCTTTCATTCTTCCTAACTTATCCAAATTTTCACCCCATTATACTAATTTTATTGGAGCCATTGATGCCAATAAAAGTTTGACTCCTTTTTTCTCAAAGGCAATAGTTAACTCCTGGTCTCCATCTTTTTTATCCTTGGCAGTTACTACAACTCCCAGCCCCCATTTTTTATGGTCAACCTTATCTCCATCCTTAAACCTAGGACTAGCCTCTCCCCTAGGTTTGGACTCCTTGTTTGGGGCATATTTATTATTCAGGCCCAGGGAGGTTCTAGGTGTTTGTTTCATTGTTGTATGAACACTTGGCCTATTTTCCCTTAAGTCTATTAATTCTATATAGTCTTCCATCTCATCTATAAACCTAGATGGCTTGTGGTACTTAGTCATTCCATAAATCATCCTTTGTTTTGCATTAGTTAAAAATAATTCTTCCTCTGCCCTAGTTATACCCACATAACAAAGCCTTCTTTCCTCTTCCATTTCTTCCTCGTCCCCAGACTCTATAGACCTAAAGCCTGGAAATAAGTTTTCTTCCATTCCCACCATAAAAACAACTGGGAACTCTAGCCCCTTGGCAGAATGAAGAGTCATAAGAGTGGCTACATTATTACTATCTTCCGTCTTGTCTACATCAGAAAGAAGGGAAACATTGGCTAAAAAGTCTTCTAGGCTTGGATCCTCTGTTTCTTTTTCATAGTTGGCAGCACTAGAAATAAATTCTTGTATATTTTCTATCCTAGTCCTAGCTTCAATATTATCCTGTCTTTCAAGGTTCTCAATATAGCCTGACTCTTCTGCCACATACCTAATATATTCCCACAAGCTATACTTGTCTTTTTCAGCCACTAGTCCCTCTATTAAGTCCCTAAAAGCTTCTAGCTTTTTCCTAGGACCTCCACCTATTTCCATTAGGTTTAAGTTTTCTAAGGCCTCAAAAATAGACCCATTTATCCTATAGGCAAAGTCTTCAATTTTTTCAATCGTAGCATTACCTATCCCCCTCTTAGGCGTATTTATTATCCTCTTAAGGGAAATATTATCAACTGGATTTTCTATAACCCTTAAATAGGCCACAAGGTCCTTAATTTCCATCCTGTCATAAAATTTTAAACCACCAACAACCTTGTAGGGGATAGAAGATTGCATAAACATTTCTTCAAAGGGCCTAGATTGAGCATTGGTCCTGTATAGGACTGCAAAATCTGAAAGTTTCCTACCAGACTCTAGTCCTTCAAAAATAGTCTTGGCAACAAACTTGGCCTCCTCCCTTTCATTGTCTAGGTTATAGTACTTAACACTTTCTCCACCAGGATTGCTGGTCCAAAGTTTTTTAGCCTTCCTGCCAGTATTATTTTTAATTACATGGTTGGCTAGGTCCAAAATTTTACTAGTTGACCTATAGTTTTGCTCAAGTAAAATAGTCCTAGCATTTTTATAGTCCTTTTCAAAGTCTAAAATATTCCTAATATCTGCCCCCCTCCATCCATAGATGGACTGGTCGCCATCTCCAACTACTGATAGGTTATTATGGCCTCCTGAAAGCTGTTTTATTAGCCTATATTGAACCCCGTTTGTATCCTGGTATTCATCTATAAATACATATTTAAACCTGTCCTGGTAGTAGTCTAAGACTTCTTCGTTGTCCCTTAATAATTCCACCGTTTTGATTAGTAAATCATCAAAGTCCAAGGCATTATATTCTTTTAACTTATCTTGGTAAAGCTTATATATCTTTAAAATGTTCTTATCCATATCCTTATAATTATCCATTACAAAGTCTGGACTATACATCTTGTCCTTAAACTTAGATATTATGGATAAAATTGAATTCACATTATAGTAGTCTGTGCTTAAATTTAAATCCTTTATACATTCTTTAACCAGGGTTTGCTGGTCCCCCCTATCATATATGGTAAAGGAGCTTGTATATCCAATTTTTTCTATATGGGCCCTAAGTATCCTAACACATATAGAGTGGAAGGTCCCCATCCACATATAGTCTACATCCCTATTTAAAAGTTTAGCTACCCTTTCTTTCATTTCACTTGCTGCCTTATTAGTAAAGGTTATGGCCAATATATTTCTTGGACTTACACCCTTTTCCTCTATTAAATATGCTATCTTATGGGTTACTACCCTAGTTTTCCCACTACCAGCTCCTGCCAGTATTAATATAGGTCCCTCTGTATGTTCTACAGCTTCCCTTTGTCTTTCATTTAGACCTTCTAAATAATCCATAATCTTCCCCTCTCATAACAATTCTTCATTATCATATTATATAATACTTGGGCTTATATTCAATGGAATAAAATATCCCGGGCCTAAAGAAAAGGTGGAAAACACCTAGGGTATTTTCCACCTTAACATTATACTAAATTATTTTTTTCTCGATTATAGTTCCCAATAAATATAGGGCATATATATGGCTTGGGTAAAATATATAGAAAAAGTACTTCATCTTCCTACCCTGTTCACCATTGTAGGCCAATAATAAAGGGGCTGCAACCACCATTAACCACTGGTAGTTTTCATAAAACATCTTATGGGGATTCAAACCTGTCCCCCTTAAAAATAAGAGGGAGAAAACTACATAGGCAGCCACTTGAAGCCTCCTGTCTTCCCTAAACATATATAAAATAATCCCTAGAAATATATAAAGGCCCTGGCCCTCTGTTGTTAAGGGCATTGGTAAAAAAGTCATTACAAGACTTACTAGCCTTATGTCTAAATTTCCTATATTCATTATAAATAAAAAACTTATTAAAAAGGGGGCCAGTAATAAGACCAAACCTAAAACTAACTTCCCATAGTCCTTCTTATGGAAGCTAGACCTTATTAAGTCTACAAAGCATAGGCTTAAGACTACTAAAAACAAGGAACCAAACATAGAATTCATTATGGCTATATTATTTATGCTTGGGAAGGCTAAGCTTATTCTTTTATTTAAAATACTCATTATTACATAGCCAATATAGAGTCTAAGTAAGTATTTTTTCCTATTTTTAGTATAGTAAAATCCCTCTACTGTAAGAAAAATAAAAATTGGTGCAACTATCCGCCCCAACCAATTGAACCAAATAGGGACATTTAACCCCGCCCCTCCAAAAAAATAATGGATATGGTCCAAGGTCATAAGAACTATTCCTATTAGCTTTAATTGAAAACCATTTAAACCTTTTTTATCCTGGATATTTTCCATATTATTCCTCCTTATAGGAATAATATATCCAATTATATTTAATTTAAAATAAAAAAACCTTTAACTTTTTCTTAAGATTCAATGTTTCCCCTTAAGTCTAAAATATCACAGGCCTTGCCAAGGGCCTTTATTGTTTCATCTATAGCAGTAGACCTTTCTAGGTCTAACATTTCTAAGCCTTGGCTTATAACATCCCTATTTACATTCCTAGCAAAAGCCTTGTCCTTCCATTTTTTATTAACAGACTTGGTTTTTATATCCAAAACCGACCTACTTGGCCTAACAAGTACAGCAGCTGTTACAAGCCCTGTAAGTTCATCTACCATAAATAAAACCTTCTCCATCTGGCTCTTTGGCTCCTTTGTAACCCCAGGCATAATTCCATATCCGTGGGAGGATATAGAATCTATATCTTCCTTGGAAAAACCTTCCTCTCCTAAAATATCATATACCTTACTGCAATGCTCTTCTGGGTACATTTCATAGTCCACATCATGTAAAAGTCCAATAATCCCCCATTTTTCTGGGTCTTCTCCATAATATTCAGCAAAATGTCTCATAGCCGCCTCTACTGACAAGCAGTGCTTTATTAGACTTTCACTTTTTACATACTTCCTTAATATATCAAATGCTTCATCCCTAGTTATATTCATTTTACTCACTCCTTTTCAGTACTATATCATATTTGTCTGAATATTTGAATATTATTTTTCTAAATAAAAAAAGATAGTCAAAAGACTATCTTTTATATTCTGGAAACATAGCATCTATGAGCTGGTCTTTGCCTAACTCATCATATATATAATAGGAAACCCCATTTATATAAGTTCCCTCACCTGGAATTATCTCTGTCCTCATTGTTTCCGTATCTAGTTTTCCAGCCGAAAGGGCATATTTTAGCATCTTATTAAGTGGTATATTAGTATCTACATAGTCATAATAAGTTTTTATTAGCTTATCTAAATTTAATAGGTTAGATGGTTTTAAAACCTGCTTAGCCAACTCCTTCATAAAATACTGCTGGGCCTTAACCCTGCCAACATCCCCATCAGGATACCTCCTGAACCTTAAGAAGTCATGTGCCTTTTGGCCATCTAAAAGTTGTAGGCCTGGTTGTAGGTCTATCCTAAGTGGTGGCTTTGCTACTGGGTCAGAATACCTCATCCTAACTGGTACATCAATCTCTACCCCACCTATAGCATTTACTATTTCCTTAACTCCTGCAAAATCCACCTTAACATAATAATCCACTTCCAAGTCTAAGAAATCTTCTATTGTTTCAATAGCAAGTTTTGGACCTCCGTAAGAATGGGCATGGTTTATCTTATCCAGCCTACCCTTAACTAGGACCCTAGTATCTCTTGGTATGGATAAAAGGTCTATTTCTCCAGTTTCAAAATTCGCTTTCGCTAACATTATTGTATCTGTCCTATGGCCTCTTTCAGCTACAAGGGCAGATTTTCCACTTCCTAAGTCGTCATCAACACCCATAAGTAAAACTAGGACTGATTTATCTACTTTTGGATCTCTTGGTACTGGTTTGTTCCTGTCTATTTCTCCCATAGCCTCTACCTCGTCATCTTGAAATAGATTGCCCAAAACAAACTTATCAACCCCAGTAAAAATTAACCCAAAGCATATACATGAAATTAAAAACGAAGTTAAAAAACTTTTCTTCATATGTACACACCTTCTCTTTCTATAACAGCTACTTATTATAATATACTAAACTTCTAAATAATTCATTACAAATTTCTTACAATTTTCTTAAATCAAGGCAGAATATAAAACATATTCTATCATATTTAGTAAATTTTGTTAAACAAAAAAGGACTATTTCTAGTCCTTTACCTATATCTTGAATAATTTCCAAACATATCCTCAACCAAAGTAGCTGTATCAACCATATCATAAAGCCAATAAGAAACTCCATTTATGGTTTTTGGTTGGCCTGGAACCATTTCAGTCCTCATATTATCGACATCTAAATTTTTGGCTGATAGCCCATACTTAACCATAGTGCTTAAGGATATATTAGTGTCTACATAGTCATAATAAGTCTTTATTAACTTGTCTATCCTAAGTATATTTTTAGGTTTTAAAACTTGCTTAGCCAGTTCCTTCATAAAGTATTGCTGGGCCTTAACCCTGCCAATATCTCCATCGGGATAGCCTCTAAACCTTAAGTAGTCATGAGCCTTTTGCCCATCTAAATGCTGCATACCCGGATCTAAACTAATCCTAGGTAGGTCATGTCTCATCCTAACAGGAACATCTAGGTCTATGCCACCAATGGCATCCACTATTTCCTTTATACCATTAAAGTCTATCTTAACATAATAGTCTATATCCAAGCCTAAGAAATCTTCCACTGTTGCCATACACAAGTCAATTCCTCCATAGGAATGAGCGTGGTTTATTTTATCCTGCCTGCCCCTAACCATTACCCTAGTATCCCTAGGAATGGATAGAAGTTCCAAATCTCCTGTATCAAAATTCGCCTTGGCCAGCATCATAGTATCTGTCCTTCTTCCTCTTTCATCTGTCAAGGCCCCTTTAGCATTACCATCATCATCTATTCCCAATAGCAGAACTAAAAGTTCTCCCTCCACTTTATTTTCCACCACTTGTCCATCTGCAGTCAACTCTTTATCATTTAATAAAAATTTATCTACAGCCATAAAAATTATCCCAAAACATATGATGGATATAAAGAAGGACTTAAAAAATCTTCTCCTCAAATCATACACCACTTTCTCAATTTTAGTCTGTCAAAACAATTATATAGTACTGACTATTATAAGTATATAGTAATTTAAGGAGAAAATCTAATATATTATTCCAAACTTTCTAAAAATAACCCTTCCTAAAAAGGGGAAACCCTAGTATCTCTACTAGGGTTTTGTCTTAAGTTTCTTATATTTAAGAAGTTTTTAATGGCATTTTTAGAACTTCTTTATAAACTTTATACTTTGAATCATCATAGCTATTAAAAGTTTCTTTAGCCCTCTCTAGGTCATTATAAACCTTCCAATAGCCCTTCATTAAACATTCTTTTTTAGAAGGATAAATAAAATCTAGAACATCATCGATTGGGTAGCCTAGAAATATTCCAATTTCATGGGGACAGATACTGGAATACCTCCTACTAAGCCTTTCTAAACTAGCCTCAAGACTAGTAGATTTCTCGTACCCAAATCTAGATAAAAATCTAATATTTTTCTCATTACTTAATACTTTATTTAATAAATAGGGTTTATAAAATAATACATGAACGCTTTTTTCAGTTAACTTAAGCTGATAAAAATCAATATTCAAACTAGACTTTATTCCATCTCTATTAGTCATCCATTCTGTGTATAAATCTCTGTCTTTATTCTTCCTAAATACCATTAGAGTCCCGGGCTTAATCCCATCTATCGTTGGTGATACTGTATATTTAATTAAGTTGAGTAAATAGGTCCTATTATCATAGGCTTTTAGCTTATTTAAATAAGTTACAATACACGGTTTCAAGCCTCTTCCTCCAATATTATTTATAAATCTGCTATCTTCTTTCCTAAGTCTATACAAGCTTCCTCATCATCTCCACTAGGAGCATATTCTACAATTAGGCTCTCTAGAGGCATTTTTGCCCCCTGGGACTTCATTCTTTCCTCCCAGTTTCGCATCCACTCTCCATCTCCCCAACCATAAGATCCAAATAAAACAACTGTCTTTCCACTTATATCAGCCTCTATTGCCTCTATAAAAGGTTCCATCTCAGACTGTTGAATTACTTCATCTCCCATAGCTGGACTGCCTAAAACTAAAATATCTGCTAAAAGAGCTTCTTCTTTGCTGGCTTCTGAAACCTTTAAAAGGCTTGCAGTTTTTCCAGCCGTCTCTATGCCATCCCTAATTAGTTCTGCCATAGTTTTAGTATTATATGTGCCACTCCAATAAACTATTTTTATATCTGTCATAAGCTTCCTCCTAACTTGATAATGATTATCACTTTCATATACATAGTAATATATTTACTCGAACTTGTAAAGGCCTTTTTAAACTTTTAATAAACTTTTAATATAAATAGTATTTTTTCTATATTTTAGTTTATAAATTAAAAGAGATAGGCAAGCCTATCTCTTTTAAAATAATCCTATAATTTCCCCATCTTCTTTTATATCCATATGGTTGGCTGCAGGGACCTTTGGTAGCCCTGGCATAGTCATAACATCTCCTGTTAAAACAACTAAAAAACCTGCTCCTTTTGAAATTTTTATATCCCTAACTGTAATCCTAAAACCACTTGGCCTACCTAATAGGTTTGGGTCATCAGATAGAGAGTATTGGGTCTTGGCCATACAAATAGGCATCTTATCAAAACCTAGGTTTTCTAAGTTTTCTATCTCTTTTTTTGCCTTATTACTATAGTCCACCCCATCAGCCCCATAAATTTCCTTGGCTATTGTTTCTATCTTATCCTCTATTTTTTCTTCTACATCATATAGGGGTTTAAAGTTAGAGTTTTCCTCTTCACAAAGTCTAATGACTTCTCTTGCTAGGTCAAGTCCACCTTCTCCCCCCTTACTCCAAACTTCAGAAAGCACAACATTAACTCCTAGCTTCTTACATTTTCTTTCCAGTAGCCTAAGTTCAGCCTCTGTATCTGTTGGGAACCTATTAATTGCAACAACTCCTGGAACTCCAAACTTCTTTATATTTTCTATATGTTTTTCTAGGTTGGCAAAACCCTTTTCTAGGGCTTCTAAATTTTCTTCTCCAATCCCATCTTTTTTAAGGCCACCATTGTATTTAAGAGCCCTAACTGTAGCCACAATTACTGTTGCATCTGGCTTAAGCTTGGCAAACCTAGACTTAATATTAAAAAACTTTTCTGCCCCTAGGTCAGCACCAAAGCCAGCTTCTGTAACAGTGTATTCAGCTAATTTCAAACTCATTTGAGTAGCAACTATTGAATTACAACCGTGGGCTATATTGGCAAAGGGTCCTCCATGAATAATTGCTGGTGTATTTTCTAAAGTTTGAACCAGGTTAGGATTTATAGCATCCTTCATTAAAAGAGCAACTGCCCCCTCAGCCTTTAAATCTCTTGCAAAAACAGGGCTTCCATCAAACTTATAGGCAACTATAATATCACCAACCCTTTTTTTGAAGTCTTCTAGGTCTGATGCCAGGCAAAAAATCGCCATAATTTCTGAAGCTACCGTTATATCAAAACCTTCTTCTCTTGGCACCCCATTAGTCCTTCCACCTAGGCCAACAACTATATTCCTAAGGGCCCTATCGTTCATATCTACTACCCTTTTCCAAACTATCCTCCTGGTATCAATGCCAAGGTCATTTCCCTGGTGGATATGGTTGTCTAGTAGGGCTGAAATTAGGTTGTGGGCTGATGTAATTGCATGAAAGTCACCTGTAAAATGAAGGTTAATGTCTTCCATTGGGACCACCTGGGCATATCCTCCACCTGCTGCCCCTCCCTTAATTCCAAAACTAGGTCCTAGAGATGGTTCCCTAACTGTCGTCATAGCAGTCTTGCCTAATTTTTCTAGACCCATGGCCAAACCTATATTTGTAGTGGTCTTCCCCTCTCCAGCTGGAGTAGGATTTATAGCAGTTACTAGGACTAATTTACCATCTTGCCTGTCTTGGTTATCCCTTAGGTAGTCTAAGGATATTTTAGCCTTATAGTCCCCATAATTAACTAAGTATTTTTTATCAACATTAAGTCTTTTTGCTATCTCATCAATTGGAAGCATCTTAGCTTCTTGAGCTATTTTAACATCTGTTTTCATCTAACCCCTCCTAGTAATCAATATTTTCTCCTATATCCTTCCTATAGCACATGCCCTCAAAGTTTATCCTTCCTATATTCCTATAAATTTTCTCCCTAAGTTCTAGCATATTATCAGCCTTGGCTGTAATAGATAGGACCCTTCCTCCATTAGTATAAACCTTATTATCCTTAATACTTGTGCCATTATGGAAAACCCTTATATCTTCATCTACATCTTCCAGTCCAAAAATTTCATGGCCTTTTTCATAAGCCCCAGGATATCCCCTAGATGTTAAAATAACCGTCATACATAGGTTTTTATCCCAAACAAGATCTTCCTCAACCAGGGATTGGTCTAGGGTTTTTTCAAAAATATCCACTAGGTCTGACTTAAGCCTAGGTAAAACAACTTGGGTCTCTGGGTCTCCAAACCTAACATTAAACTCTAGGACATAGGGCTTGTTTTCAACTACCATAAGACCAATAAACAAGACTCCAGTAAAGTTCATGTCCTCCTTTTCCAAGCCTACTTCTATCCTAGCTATAATCTCTTCTAGCTCTTTGTATATAGTTGGAGTTAAAATTTTAGTTGGAGAATAACAGCCTACTCCTCCAGTATTTGGCCCCTGGTCTCCTTCAAATATCTTTTTATAGTCTTGGGCTGGTTCCAGTGGAAATATCTTGTTATTGCTAACTAGGCAAAGAAGCGACGCTTCTACCCCATCTAAAAACTCTTCCATTACTATTTTAGACCCTTCATTTCCAAAAGCCTCATCTTCTAAGATATCCTTTATAGTGGCAGTAGCCTGGTCCCTGTCCTGGCAAATAATTACCCCCTTGCCAGCACAAAGTCCATCAGCCTTAATTACTACTGGGTAGGAAAAATCTTCCAAGCCTTTTATAGCATCCTGGCTCCTTGTATAGGTCTTATATTTTGCAGTTCTTATCCCATACTTCTCCATAAATTTTTTAGAAAAATCCTTACTCCCCTCAAGCTGAGCCCCTTGCTTGTTAACTCCAAATATCCTAAGTCCAGCCTCCTTAAAGGCATCAGCAATACCTAGGGTCAAGGGAGCCTCTGGCCCTACTATAGTAAGGTCAATTAACTTATCCTTAGCAAAATTAACAAGTCCATTTACATCTTCAACTCCTAGGCCAACATTTTCTCCTATACCAATTGTACCACCATTTCCTGGTGCTATATATATTTTATCAACTTTTTCACTTTGGGAAATCTTCCAAGCTAAAGTATGCTCTCTTCCACCGCTACCAATAACTAAAACTTTCATTATATCCTCCTAGCTACTAATGTTTAAAATGCCTAATATTAGTAAAGACCATTGCCATATTATTTTTATTACACTCTTCTATAACTTCCTTATCTCTTATGGATCCACCAGGCTGAATGACAGCCTCAACCCCTGCCTTAGCTAAGACTTCAATTGAATCCTTAAAAGGGAAAAAACCATCTGAAGCCAAGACTGCTCCCCTAGCCTTTTCTCCTGCTCTTTCAACAGCATTCTCAACTGCCCAAACCCTATTTACTTCTCCTAGGCCTATTCCTATAGTTGCCCTGTCCTTAACTAAGACAACCCCATTAGACTTAACAGATTTTGCACAAGCCCAGGCAAATTCCATATCCTCTAGTTCTTCCCCTGTCGCCTTCCTACTTGTTACTGTTTCTATTCCATCTTTAAATAGGATAGTATCCCTATCTTGGACTAAAAATCCTCCAAGAACTTTTTTCATATCCAGGTCCTTATAGTCATTATATAAAATATTATCTATCCTAAGTAGCCTAATATTTTTCTTCCTAGTTAAAATTTCTAGGGCCTCCTCAGTAAAACTTGGAGCCATTACTAGTTCTATAAATATCTCACTTATTTTTTCTGCCAAGTCCTTATCAACTTCCCTATTAGCCGCAATTATTCCACCAAAAATAGAAACTGGATCACAAGCATAAGCCTTTCCATAGGCCTCAACTAGGTTTTTCCCACTAGCTATCCCACAAGGATTGGCGTGTTTTACTGCAACTATAGTTGGATCTTTAAACATCTTAAGGGCCTCTAAGGCACCATTGGCATCGTTTATGTTGTTAAAAGAAAGTTCCTTGCCGTGGAGTTGGTCTGCCCCTGCCAGGCTACCCTCTAACCCAGTAACCTCCTTGTAAAAAGCCCCTTCTTGGTGGGGGTTTTCTCCATACCTTAAAGATTTTCCCTCCTTAAAGGCTAGGGTTAAGTATTCTGGAAACTTAACATCCTCCAGCTGGTTAAAGTATTTAGATATTAAACTATCATAATAGGCTGTATAATTAAATACCTTCCTAGCCAAATGCCTCCTGGTTTCAAGGCTAGTTTCTCCATCCCTCCTAAGTTCTTCTAAAACCATAGGATAATCTTCAGGGTCTATTACAGTAGTTACATACCTAAAGTTTTTAGCCGCCGCCCTAATCATACTAGGTCCACCTATGTCAATATTTTCTATAACTTCTTCCTCACTAACACCATCTTTTTTAATGGTTTCCTCAAAGGGATACAGATTGTTAACTACAAGGTCAATCGCTCCAATATCCATAGACTTAATAGTTTCTACATCCTCTTCTTTATCCCTCCTATATAGGATACCTCCGTGAATTAATGGGTTTAATGTTTTAACCCTCCCACCTAGGATTTCAGGAAATTTAGTAACATCCTCAACTTCTATAATATTTAAATTAGCTTCTTTTAACAGCTTAAAAGTTCCACCAGTAGATATTATTTCATAGCCCAGGTCTATAAGGCCTTTGGCAAAATCTACTATACCTTCCTTATTAAAAACAGATATTAATGCTCTTTTCATAAGATCCTCCTAGTTTACTATTACAGTTCTCCCTCTTACTTCTATCCTTCCATCACAAAATTTTCCAACTGCCTTAATTAAAAGTTGATGCTCCTTCTCAAGTACCTTTTTTTGCAAGCTATCCACATCATCTTCCAGGTCAACCCTTACAATATCCTGCATTATAATAGGTCCTGTATCTGTTCCTTCATCAACAAAGTGGACAGTTGCCCCAGTTATTTTGGCCCCATAGTCTAAAACAGCCTTATGGACCTTTTTACCATAGTAACCCCTGCCACAAAAACTTGGAATTAAAGATGGGTGGATATTTATAATTTTGTTTTTATAAGCCTTAATAAAATCTCCAGATAAAACCCTTAAATATCCAGCCAAAACCACTAGGTCTACCCCCCTGGCCTTTAAAATCTTTACTAGTTCAAGGTTGTACTCAGCCTCATCCTTAAAGTCTTTTATATCCAGGTAAATATTTTCAATATTATTTTCGCCTGCCCTCTTTAGGCCATAGGCATCCCTCTTGTTTGAAATAACAACTAGGATTTCTCCCCTTATTTCCCCCTTATTTATACTATTAATAAGGGCCTGGAGGTTGGTCCCACTACCTGATATTAAAACACCTATTTTTACTGGTGACATAAGACTATTCCCTTCTCTCCTTCTTTTATTACTCCTAGGTCTATTGGACTTTCTCCAAGTTCTTTTAAGTATTCCTTAAGCCTGTCCTCTTCTTCTGGGCTAACTACAACAACCATACCTACACCCATATTAAAGGTCTTATACATTTCTTCCCTATTGATATTTCCCCATTTTTGAAGGAGGCTAAATATCTTTGGAACTTCTATATTCCTAGTAGTAACCTCTGCAACTAGGCCATCTTTTAACATTCTTGGGATATTTTCATAAAAACCCCCACCTGTTATATGGCACATACCTTTAATGTCAAACTTTTCAACCAACCCATAAATAGGCCTAGTATATATCCTGGTTGGCCTTAAAAGTTCCTCACCAATTGTACTAGCTAGCTCTTCTATATAGTCCTCTGGCTTAAGTTTCATTTTGTTAAAGACAATCTCCCTAACCAGGGAATAACCATTACTATGGAGTCCTGATGACTTAAGTCCTATAAGCCTATCCCCAGTCCTTATCCTGCTACCATCAATAATCTTACTTTCATCTACAACCCCCACTGCAAAGCCTGCCATATCATACTCATTTTCCTTATAAAAGCCTGGCATTTCTGCTGTTTCCCCACCAATAAGGGCAGCTCCTGCCTTCTTGCAACCATTGGCAACCCCTTCAACTAGCTCTGCCATTTTTTCAGGAATTAACTTCCCAGTTGCTATGTAGTCCAGGAAAAATAAAGGCTTGGCCCCCTGGCATAAAATATCATTTACACACATAGCCACACAGTCTTCCCCTATGGTCTTGTGCTGGTCCATCATAAAGGCTAGCTTAAGTTTGGTTCCAACCCCATCAGTCCCTGAAACTAAAACAGGATTTTCAAGTTCTTCCATATCTAATTTAAACAGGCCTGCAAAGCCACCTATACTTGATAAGACATCCTTATTATGGGTTTTTTTTACTATATCCTTTATAAGCCTTACCTGCTTTTGTCCTGCCTCAACATCTACTCCTGAATCCTTGTATGTTAAACTCATAAGTTCCCTCCTATAATAATTCGCCATTTTTTGCTATTGGGTATATCCCATTTAAGCAACCAGTACAAAAACTATCTCCCCTATTAATGGCCTTTATAAGACCCTCTAGGGATAAATATTTCAAAGAGTCAGCCCTAGATACCCTCTCTATTTCTTCTGTGGCCATCTCTGCTGCAATTAAACTTTTCCTAGCATCTGTATCCATCCACAAGTGGCAAGAATACTTAACTGGTGGTGCTGCAACCCTAACATGGACCTCTCTTGCTCCAGCATCCCTAAGCATTTGGACTGTTCTTTTTATAGTAGTCCCCCTAACTATTGAATCATCCACTAAGATAATCCTCTTGTTTTCTATGTTCTCCCTTAATGGATTTAGTTTTATCCTAACACCCATATCCCTTAAATCTTGGGTTGGTTGAATAAAAGTCCTTCCAACATACCTATTTTTGACAATCCCCTCTGCATAGGGTATGCCTGACTCCTCTGCATATCCTATGGCTGCAACAGTACCAGAGTCCGGAGCCCCTATTACTATGTCTCCCTCAGCAGGATATTCCCTAGCCAGCTCCCTGCCAGCCTCTATCCTAGATAGGTAAATACTAGCATCGTCCAATTGGCTATCTGGTCTTGCAAAATATATTATTTCAAATAGGCAAAGTTTTCTCGGTTTAGACTCTAGTAAGACCGACTTGACCCCTTGCTCATTAATAAAAACTATTTCTCCAGGTGCCAGGTCCCTAATAAACTTAGCCCCCATAGTATCAAAGGCACAGGTTTCAGAAGCTAGGACATAGGAATTTCCTAGCTTCCCTAAGGATAAAGGTTTTATCCCCTTAGGGTCTCTTGCCCCAATTAGCATATCAGAAGTCATTAAGATAAAGCCGTAGGTTCCAACAATATCTCCCAAGGTTTTAACAACTGCCTCCTCTATTGAGTCCTTATGGTACTTGGCTATTAAGTTGGCAACAACCTCACTATCTATTTGAGACTGAAAAATAGCCCCTGAATCCTCCAGGTCCTCTCTTAAATCCTTAAAGTTAACTATAGCCCCATCATGGACCAAGGCAAGGGCCCCCTTCCTATATCCAACCACCAAGGGCTGGGCATCATTTACATGGTTAGACCCTGTCCCAGAATACCTTACATGGCCTATGGCTATATTGCCCCTAAGCCTTTCCATAGTTTCCTTAGGGAATACCTCGTGGACTAGGCCCAAGTCCTTAAAGTAGTCTATAAAGCCATTGTTATTAACCGCTATTCCAGAACTTACCTGGCCCCTGTGCTGCAAGGCATAAAGGCCATAGTAGGCAACCAGGGAAACATCCTGCCTATCTTTACTAAAAATTCCTATTACTCCGCTCATAAGCCACCTCTTTTAATAGTCTAGTTCTTGGTTCATATTTTCTACATCTTTAACTAGTTCATTTTTATAGCTAATTAGTTTTTCCTTAAGTTCAGGATTTGACAAGGCCAAAATTTGGCTGGCTAAAATACCTGCATTTTTTCCTCCATTTATTGCAACCGTTGCAACTGGAACCCCTGTTGGCATTTGGACTACTGAAAGTAATGAATCAAGTCCATCCATAGTTGAAGACTTTACAGGAACCCCTATAACTGGCAGGGTAGTAACTCCTGCTAAAACACCTGCCAAATGAGCAGCCTTTCCAGCTATTGCCACAACTATTCCTATGCCATTTTTCTCCGCATTTTCTACATATTCTATGGCCTTATAAGGAGTCCTATGGGCTGATATAACTTTGACTTCATAGGCTACTCCAAATTTTTCAAGCATAAAAACTACACTATCTGCAATTTCCTTATCTGATATACTCCCCATAATTACACTAACTTTTTTCATCTTTATCCCCCTATTTAAAGTAATTAACTCCAGCTTCAAATATCCTATGCATATTTTTCCCATAAATATTTTTATAAAGGTCACTATCTATTCTCTCTATAGAAGAAATTGTCCCAAAAACCTTGCCACAAGGACTAGTTAATCCATCTATTCCATAACTAGATCCTGTTAAGTTATCCTTAAAACTAAGGGCAACCTGGCCCTTTTCTACCATCCTATCTAGCCTATGTCCAACTATCCTACCCTCACTTGTAGCAAGAGGGGCCATAAAGCTTTCACCAACCTCCATTAAACTAAGCCAAGGAGATAGGTCTGACTTAACTTCAAGCTCAACAAGTCCACTTAGGAAGTGGCTATTTTCGTTATTGGTTATAAACAAGGAACCTTCCCTTAGGTCATCAGTATCCTTAATCCTGCCACACTCTATTAGCCCCACCTTTATAAGGGCATTTAAGCCTGCTCCAATTCCAATTACCAACCTATTTTTATCATATATATGCTCAAGCATAGCTTTTTTCACCCTAGGGTCATTAAAAATCAACCTATAAAGTTTTCCATCTCCCTCTGGTTCTCCACCCATTATTTTCCCATCTGGAAAGGCTAAAATATGAGACTTTTCTATCTCCCTAGCAAGTTCATCCAAAGAGTTTTTAAAGTCCTCCCTAGTAAGGGTCTTAATAACTAGGGTCTTCACATCTGCACCAGCCTTTTTAAAGCTTAAACCAAGGTCATACTCTCCGTGGGTTCCTGCTACAACTGGGATTAAAACCCTTGGCGTATCAACAATTTCTAAAGTCCTAGTCCTAAACTTAGCATCGTGGATTTTTTCAACCAAGTCCCCATTAACAGGCTTAACAATTGGGAAGACTTCCTCTAAACTTCCAGTATAGGCCTTAATTAAATCAGCTATTAAATAAGACTTCTTCTCAGTAACTACTTCTTGGCCATTAGTTGTTTCTCCAATTATCCTAAAAGGTAGCCCCTCCATTAGACTTATTGGATCATCTTCTTGACTAAATTCAATAACCAAACCTCCATAGCCAGCCCTGTAAATATTTTTTTCATCCTTAAACTTAAAACCAATACTATTGCCCATTGACATCTCTGCTATACTCCTAGCAATTCCACCGTATTTAATAGTAGACATAGACTTAATAAGTTTTCTATCTACTAATTCCTTAACTTTTTTATAGGCCTTTTTCACTAGGTCCAAGTCTAGAAGCTTGTTTTCATCTAGGTCAAATTCCAAAGCTCCAACTAGGTTGTTAGGCCTCTTAAATTCTGGACTTATTATATTTTCAACCCTATCTGTTGTAACCGCAAAAGAAATCAAGCTAGGAGGTACATCTAAATCTTCAAAACTTCCACTCATACTATCCTTACCACCAATAGCTGGAATGTCCAATTCCTTTTGGACCTTATAGGCTCCTAAAAGTGAAGTAAATGGTTTTCCCCACTTCTCTGGCCTATCTTCCAACCTTTCAAAATACTCTTGGAAACTAAGCCTAATGTTTTCATAGGACCCCCCAAGGGCTATAACCCTTGCAACAGATTCTACTACTGAATAATATCCCCCATGGTAGGTGCTCCAGTTTGAAATTTTAGGATCAAACCCATAGGTCATAATTGAACAGGTGTTGGTTATTCCATTTAAAACAGGAATCTTAGCAACCATACCCTCACTTGGGGTTAGCTTATTAGTACCTCCAAGAGGGGCTAGGACTGTCCCCTTGCCAACTGAAAAATCAAAGGCTTCTATAAGTCCTTTTTGGCTAGTAATGTTTAAGTCCTTTAGGTTTTCCATAAATTCTTCTTTAGCTACTAAGCCTTTAGGCTCTCCCTTTGGTTGGAGAATTTTTACAGAATTTTTCTTCCTAATCCCATTAGTATCTAAAAACTCCCTGTGGATTTTAACTATTTCATCTCCCTGCCAAGTCATCCTAAGAATATTGTCAGAAGTAACCTTAGCAACTAGACTGGCTTCTAGGTCTTCTTCTTCAGAATATTTCAAAAATTCTTCCAAGTTTTCTCGTCCTATAACCACTGCCATTCTCTCTTGAGATTCTGAAAGTGCTATATCCGTCCCGTTTAAGCCTGGATACTTTACCCCTACCTTATCAAGGTCTATTTTAAGTCCATCTGCTAACTCTCCAATTGCAACAGAAACTCCCCCTGCTCCAAAGTCATTACAAACCTTGATCATTTGAGAAACTTCTTTCCTCCTAAAAAGCCTTAAAATCTTTCTTTCTATTTTTGCATTACCCTTTTGAACCTCTGCACCAGATGATTCTAAAGACTCTTCTGTATGCTCCTTAGAAGACCCAACTGCTCCACCTAGACCATCCCTACCAGTCCTTCCACCAACTAAAACAACTACATCTCCTGGTTCTGCCTGGCCTCTTTGAACATTCTCCTTAGGCGCTGCAGCTAAAAGGGCACCAACTTCCATCCTTTTTGCCATATATCCTTCATCATAAATTTCTCTAACATAACCTGTTCCAGCTCCAATTTCGTATCCATAAGAACTATAACCGTCCCTAGCTGTCCTAGTTATCTTTCTTTGTGGAAGCTTACCATCTAGGGTTTCTTCAAAGCTTTTTCTAGGATCTCCAGAGCCTGTAATTCTCATAGCCTGATACACATAAGACCTACCTGATAAGGGGTCCCTTATTGCACCACCCAAGCAAGTTGCTGCTCCTCCAAAAGGTTCTATTTCAGTTGGATGGTTATGGGTTTCATTTTTAAACATTAAAAGCCATCTTTCTTCCTCGCCATCAACATCAACCCCTATTTCAATACTACAGGCATTTACCTCGTCGGTTTTTTCTTTGTCATTTAAAAGACCCTTTTTACCAATCTCCTTTTGGTTAATTGTGGCTAAGTCCATTAGGCTAATCGCCCTTTCCTCTTGTCCATATACAAACTTACGAGAATCCAAATATTCTCCTATTGCATCTTGGAAAAGTTTTTCATACCTACCCTCTTCTATTTCAATACTAGTAAGTTCAGTCATAAAAGTCGTATGCCTACAATGGTCAGACCAATAAGTGTCAATTAACATTAACTCCGTTATACTTGGGTCTCTTTTTTCAGACTTGAAGTATTTTTGGCAATATTCTAAATCCTCTAGGTCCATGCCAAGTCTAACTTTCTCCTTAACCCCTGGTAGGTCCTCCCTATCAAGCCCTATAAAACCAGATATAATTTCTACATCCTTCCTAGGATTTTCTATATAATTTTTTTCCACTAGGTCACCTAGGTCCAGTTCCATTAATTCCACAGGATTTATATAGTAGGCCTTAATTTTTTCAAACTCATCCCTATTAATTCCCGTGAAGATAAAAAGTTTACTGTGGGATATTTTAAGACCCTCAATCCCCATAGCAAAATCTATTATTTCATTTGCTGAGTCTTCCCTTTGGTTAAATTGCCCTGTTACCTCCTTAACCCTAAAGAAGTGGTCCCCCTCTTTAATATCTATATCATAAAATAAGTTATCTACTTGTTTTTCAAATAAAAGTTTATCTATTACCTCTTGCCTTTGGACTTCTGTCCCACCAATTAGGTCATAAACATTAATAAGTCTAAGCTTATTTAAACTATGGATCTTTAAATACTCTATAAAGTCTTCCTTAAGTAATTTGGCTTCTACATTAAAGTCTTCTTTCTTTTCAATAAATACTCTCTTGTTATTCATCTTAAGCCTCCTTAAAACTATCTTTACACTCAAAAAAGCCCAGACGGGTAGGCAAGCGAAACCTACCCGTCTGGGCTTTTCTCCCTTCGGTGTAATACTTTTTTAAAGTATCTGTACCGCTCGGTCCTGTCAGTGACGGATCCCTAGGTACACTTTCCCCATAGCGAATGATTTACGGCCATTCGTAGAAACTTCCTAACCCTATTTTAGGAATTATATGAGCTACACTATTCTTCTAACTTCATAGTAACAGTAGGTTATATTTATGTCAAGACTCTTTATTATGACCTACTTTTATTAAGCCTAGCTAAATATGATAAAATCAAATTCTTCCCTGGTTAAAAGATTTTTAAATTCCCTATTAGTCTTTAAATTTAGATTTTTCTTATTTTTTAGCCTTTTTAAAGGTTTTCAACCTAACCTATTTCTATTATTTTTCCAATATACTATAATTAGACTTAAGAAAGGGGATTTTTTTATGAGAGAAATTAGAAAGCTAGGCCTTGAAGATATTGAGGCCTACACAAAAATTGCATATTTAGCCTATCCTAGCTTCAAGGATTTTTCAGACCCTGGTATAGAAGAATATCAGGCGGGAATTGAGGACTCTTTAAAAAATGATAAAAATGTTCATTTCTATGGGATGTTTCAAGAAAATAAGCTCCTAGGAGTTATGAGGCTTTTTGACTTTGAAATGAACTACCATAATAAGATGGTTAAAAGTTCTGGCCTAGGCTATCTAGGGGTAGATATCCTCCATAAAAAAGAAAAAATAGCCCTGGAGATGGTTAAGTTTTATGAAGAACTTTATAAGTCTAAGGGGACTTATATAACCAGCCTCCTAGCTTTTAGACCTGACTTTTATAAGCCTATGGGCTATGGCATTGGGACTAAAATGAACCAGTATAGAATTGCAAGTGAATTTATTCCAAATTTTGACCTAGCTTCAGACTTAAGGCTAGTTGAAACTAGGGAAGATTTTGAAAAAGTCTTTGCCTGCCACAAGGAAATAGTCCAGTCGACCCACGGAATGATTATGAAAATTTATGACGAAAAAAGAGACTTAAGGGAGGATAATAATATTCAAGTCATAGCCTCTTATGATAGGGAAAATAAGGTTGAGGGTTACCTGGCCATTGAATTTGAAAATACTAAGGCTGATAATCTTTTTCAAAACAATATATATGTTCTTGAATTAAAGTATAAAACCCCCCTAGTCTTAAAGAAACTTTTAAGCTTTTTAAGCAGGCAAAAAGATGAAATTCAAACTGTAATTTTTAACACTAAGGATGAAAATTTCCACTACCTTTTTTCCAACCCTTTAAATGATACTAATAATTATATTAGGTATGGAAATATAGAATCTAATACCCAGGCTGTTGGGATGATGTATAAGGTGGTTGATGTTTACAAGGCCTTTGAAGATACTAGCCACAGGAGGTACAATGACCTAACCCTAGGTGTAAGGTTTGTCCTAGTTGATGATTATGACTCTTCAAAAAAAGAGTATATTGTTAACTTTAAGGATGGGTATGTAGACCTGGCTAATAAAGGTTATGATGTTAGCCTAGAGTTAAAGCTTTCAGACTTTTCCTCCTTGTTTATGGGGGCCGTTAGTCTTAAGGGCCTATATAATTTAGGTCTTTTAGAGATTAGTGACCTTAAGTTTTTAAACCCACTAGACCTAGGATTTTATTCTGATAAGCCTAAATGTAATATAGATTTTTAATAAAAAAAGGTTACTCTTTTGAGTAACCCTTTTTACTATATATTTTACTATGCTGCCTTATATTCTTTTGCCTTTTTTAAGAAAAATACTAGGGCTGCTACTGCTGCCACTACCCCTACTGGATAAGCTATGCTTGTTGAAAGTCTAAATCCTTCATCTGCTTGTAGCAGGTAGGTTATAGACACAGCTGTCATAAATGTTGCTGGCAAACTTGCCATCCAGTGAGATTTTTTGTTTTGATATAAAAATGTTCCTGCTGCCCAAAGAACTATCATTGCTAAGGTTTGGTTTGACCAAGCAAAGTACCTCCAAATTATATCAAAGTCTATCCTAGTTAGACCAAAGCAAACCACAAATAATGGAATTGCTAGGACCAACCTATTTTTTACATCTGATTGCTTAAAGTTCATAGCATCTGCTATTGTAAGTCTTGCTGACCTAAAGGCTGTATCTCCAGATGTTATAGGTGCTGCAATAACACCAATCATCGCTAGGATACCTCCAACTTTTCCAAGTAGGGATATTGAAATTTCATTTACAACCCCTCCTGGTCCACCAAGGTCACTATAGTAGAATTTTCCAAGTCCTTCAACTCCACCAAAGAAAGCCATAGCTGCTGCTGCCCAAATCATAGCAATTACACCTTCTGCTATCATAGCTCCATAGAAAATTTCCCTACCTTGGGATTCCCTATCTAAACACCTTGCCATCATTGGAGATTGGGTTGCATGGAAACCACTTATGGCTCCACAAGCTATTGTTGTAAATAACATAGCCCAAACTGGAAGTCCTTTTGGATGCAGTGTATGGGCAGTAAATGCTGGTAGGGCATATCCTCCAGTTACTATCTTAACCCCTATTCCTGCTGCCATTATTAGTAAAGAAAGTCCAAATAATGGATATATCTTACCTATAATTTTATCTATTGGTAGAATTGTTGCCAAGAAGTAGTAGGCAAATATTATGGCCAACCAAGTATTAAAACTTGTTATACCAAATAAGCCTAGACCTTTTAAAAGTCCTGCAGGTCCTGTCATAAATACTGTACCAACTAAAACTAAAAGTACAACTGAGAAAACCCTCATTACCTTTCTTGCTGGTTCTCCTAAGTAATTTCCCACTATTTCTGATATACTTTGTCCATCATGCCTTACAGAAAGCATACCTGAGAAGTAGTCGTGAACTCCACCTGCAAAAATACTTCCAAGTGCAATCCATATAAAGGCCATTGGCCCAAATAGTGCCCCTTGAATAGCCCCGAAAATAGGTCCTAAACCAGCTATATTTAAAAGCTGAATTAAAAATACCCTGGGTCCTGACATTGGCACAAAGTCAATCCCATCTTCTAGCCTGTGGGCTGGTGTTACTATACTGTCATCTGATCCAAAATGTTGGTCTACTACCTTACCATAGGTAAAGTAACCAATTACTAATACAATAAGTCCGATAATAAATTGTAACATCTAAAAATCCTCCTTTTAAAATTATTTTATAACTCCATACAATTGTGCTAATAAGATTGATTTTTCACACAATCTCTGTAACTTTATTATATAGGTTTTTAGTATAATTTACTGGATTTTTAGATATAATACACAAAACTAGGTCCCAAATGCACTAATCTATATTCATAATGCTTTTAAACTCCTTAACATTACTCCTACTAACAGGTACAAGCTCATCTATAAACTTCATCTTTAGGTTTAAAGTAGCGTTAAACCAGGGCTCAATTACATCTACATAGTCTAGGTTTATTATGAAGGACTTGTGGCACCTAAAAAATTTGTTTCCATCTAATTTTTCATAAACATCATTTAAGGTGTGGTTGATATTGAACTTATTATCCCTGGTTCGAACTATGGTATTTTTATCCTCAACAGTAATATAAATAATGTCTTCAAAATTTAGGGGAATCATCTTTTCATTGTGGTGGACTGTTAATTTCCTAAGGACATCCTTGCTCCCACCAGCCCTATCAATATAGAATAAAAGTTTTTCTAACTCCCTATACTTCTCCCTTAGCTTGTAGCTACTTTTATAAACCTTATTTTCAATAGTTTCCCTAAGCTGGTCCTTGTCTATGGGTTTTAATAAGTAGTCTATAGCATTTACCTGGAAGGCTTCCAGGGCAAACTGGTCATAGGCTGTAACAAAAATAATCATAGGTGGATTTTTCCTAGCCATTAAAATCCTAGCCAGTTCTATTCCAGATATTTGTGGCATTTTAATGTCTAGAAACATTAGGTCTATATCCTCTTCTTCACTTAGTTTAAGGGCTTCAATTGCATTTTCCGCCTCTCCCACAACCCTTATATCTCCATAGTCTCCTAGCATATAGACTAATTCATCCCTAGCTAGCTTTTCATCATCTACAACAATACATTTAATCAACGAATCACTCCTTGTTTAGGAATAACAATCTTCACTTCTGTACCATCTCCTAACCTGCTTTTAATCCTTAGGCCAAATTCATCTCCATATTTATTTTTAAGCCTTTCATTTACATTTCTAATCCCTATCTTGTCCATATCCTTTCCACTTGCTAAAAGATAGTTAATTAATTCCTGGTCCATACCAATCCCATCATCCCTAACATAAATTTCTGTTACCCTGTCCCTATCTAGGGCTTGAATTTCAACAGTCCCCCCCTCCAAAGAGTTAAATATGCCATGCTTTATGGCATTTTCTACAATAGGTTGGATAATCAGAGCTGGAAGGTAGCAGTCTAGGTCCTTGGGAATATTATAAACTATCCTTAGCTTATCCCCAAACCTAGCCTTTTCTATCGATACATATGAGTTGACATTTTCCAGCTCCTTCTTAAGGCTAACATCAGAAAAACTACTGCTTAAATTATTCCTAAAGTAGTTGCCAAGGTGGATTAAAAGTTCCCTAGCCTCTTCTGGGCTGGTCCTTATTAGGGAACTTATAGTATTTATGGCATTAAATAAAAAATGAGGATTTATTTGGGCCTGGAGGGCTTTTAATTCTGACTTGGCCAAAAGTTCATTTTGTATGTCTATCTTCCTAAGCTCTACCTGGGTTGAAAAAACTTGGGCCAGGCCTAGGGCTAGCTCGACCTCCATCTTACTTATGGCATTTTCCCTAACCTTATATAGTTTTAGGGCCCCTACCACCCTGTCCCTGTCCTTTAAAGGAACAATTACTGCTGCCCTTAAGGGGCAATCAAGCTTGCTACAATTTATTTCCTCCCTATTCCTAGAAACCTTATACCTACCAGAATTTATAACATGCTTAGTGATTTCTGTCTGCAAGGGACTACCATACTTATGGTGGTCATCTCCCACTCCCACGTGGGCTAAAATTTTCTCCCTATCTGTAAAAGCAACTGCATCAATATCAACAGTATCTTTTATTATGTGGGCTATGGCTTCAGCATTTTCTTTATTATAACCCCTCCTAAAATACTTTAAGGTCTTGTCTGCAATTTTAAGTGCTACCTGGGCCTGGTAGGCTCCTTCTTTTTCTATTTCCTTATATATGCTTTTAGCTATGGCTACAAAGATCCCTATGCCTAAGCCATTGGCCAAGATCATTGGAATGGCTATGGTTTTTACAAGGTCTAAGGCTGCAGGATAGGGCCTGGCTATTAGGAGTATAAAGGCCATCTGCATAATCTCTGCTAACATTCCAGCAATTATAGAAAAAAGGACCTTGTGGTTGGTTTCCTCAATTTTCTCCTTGAGTAAGCCTGCCATAACCCCTTCTGCAACTGTCGAAAGTGAACAGGCTACGGCTGTAAATCCCCCAATATCTATTAGGTACCTATGGCCACCAGCTATTAAACCTGACAATAGTCCAACCAAGGGTCCTCCTAGGAGACCTCCTACAAAAACACCTATGGCCCTAGCATTAACAAGGGCTCCTTTTACAGGAAGTCCTGTATAGGTTCCCAGTATGCCCATCCCTCCAAAAATACTTGCAAGTAGGGCCAAGTCTTTAGGGGCCAAGCTACTTTTAAAAAGGGTTTTTTGGATCATACCTATGTGGGATATAAAAAATGCTATCCCTATTATTAGGGTAACCCTGTTTATTAAATTATTAAATATTAACTTAAAAATAATATCACTTCTTTCAAATTATTTCCCTTAACTCTCTAAATTATAGTATATAGGATTTTTCTTTTCAATCTGTTTGTCCTATGATTTATCCTAAGTTTAATAAAATTATTAGAATATTGTAAATCCTCGCCTTTATCATTATAATTAAGTTAACCGATATAACTAATATATAAGAAAGAAGGTTTATTATGAGTACATATGGAGTATACTTTAGTCCAACTAAGGCTACAGAAAAAGTAGTAAAGCTAATGAGCCAGGAATTTAATTCCTATGAGCACGAAAATATTGACCTAAGTTCTAGAAAGTTAAACTTTACCTATAACTTTACTAGTAAGGATATTTGTATAATTGGAGTCCCTTCTTATGGTGGCAGGGTTCCAAGCCTTGCCCTAGATAGGATGGAAAATTTTTCAGGAGACCAAACCAAGGCCATTTTAGTAGTTACTTATGGAAATCGGTCCTTTGATGACAGTCTACTGGAGCTTAAAAGCTTCTTGGAGGCTAGAAATTTTCAGTGTATTGGAGCCCTTGCAGTGGTTACTCAGCACTCAATTATGGGAGAGTTTGCCAAAGGCAGGCCTAATATAAGTGACCAAAAGGAAATCCTGGACTTCACCCATAAAATTATGGATAAACTAGGAGGCCAAGACCCCTTAAAACCTATTATAGTTCCAGGCAAGTTTCCCTATGTGGACTATAAGGGGATTCCCTTAAAGCCTAAAACTAATTCTTCCTGTATTTCCTGTGGTATTTGTGAAGATGCCTGTCCTAGTGGGGCAATTCCTGAGGATAATCCTAGCTTGACCAGGGAAGACCTGTGCATATCTTGTATGAGGTGTATTAAGCTTTGCCCCTATGGAGCCAGGTTCCTAGACGAAGGTCTAGTCAACCTATCTACTGAAAAACTTAGACCAGTTTGCTCAGTTCCTAAAGAAAACCAGCTTTTCATATAAAAAAAACAGGATAGGTTATCCTATCCTGTCCAATCTATAGTTATTTCTATCTTATTACCATCTAGCCTGGCAACTATATCATACCCCAACCTAGTGACTAGCTCCTTGGTTATAAAAAGACCCAAGCCTGTAGATTCGCTTTGCCTGGAGGTATCCATAATAAAAAACTTATTAAATAATTTTTCAATATCCTCCTCCCTAAGGTCCTTATTATCATTTTTAAACCGAGTTTTTATCCGTCCATCCTCTTGGAAAAGATCAATTGCAACTTGACTATCACTATACTTAATAGCATTGTCTACAAGGTTGCCAAAAATCCTTTCAATTGACTTATAGTCTCCCAGGACACTAAATTTTCCATCCTCAATCCCAATGGAAGGTTCTATTCCCTTGGATACAAAGCTTTCATAGTTACTAGCTATAGTACTAGTAAGAATTTCCTTAAGGTCAACATACTCTAGTTTTTCACTTGTAGACTTAGCTTCAAACTTAGAAAGTTCATAAAAAGTATTTATTAGGTTGCTTAAAAGTTCACTTCTTTTCCTTATGATGTCCAAATACTCCCTTCCCTTTTCATCCTCAACTAGCCTATCTAAAAGTTCTGTATATCCTTTAATAGAAGTAAGAGGAGTCCTTAGGTCGTGGGAAATACTGGCAATTATCTCCTTGTTTTTTTCCTCCTGGTCCATATAGCTACTTTTAATTAGGTACTTCTCCTCCAAAAGATCATTTATAGAGGACCTAAGCCTGTTTATATCCTTTATGTCCCCTGAACCAATAAGCCTTCTACTGTTGTAATCCCCATCTTTTATAAAGGTTAATTCATCCTTTAAATTTCTTATGTCCTTCTTGTATAGGACCAGCCTGGCCAGGACAAAGACCAAGGCCATTAGTAATATTACAACTAAAGTTTTCATTTCCTGCCCCCTTGAGCCTATAAATCCTTCTTATTAAAAATTAAAATAGCCAGTAGGTTGTAGCCCACTATATTTATAATTGCAACAATAAGACCCAGCTTAACACTATCATTTAAGGCCATTGAGTTTAAAAAACCAAGGCTAGTTCCATTTGACAATATATTTCCTATGGCCTTAGAAATGTCTGTATACTTTATTATAGTACCTATAAACTCCTTCTTAGTTAAAAATAAAACTAGACCTAAGATTTTATTTATAATACTCATAACAAAATAATAAATTAAAAGCCAAACATTGGACCTTCCAGTAATAATACTTGCAAGATTTCCCAAAGATGCTGCTGCAATCCAAAGGGGTATTATCCCTAGCATTTTAAAGGCCAAGTCCTTAAACTGCTGGCTAATTTGAAGTGGATCTGTAATCTCAAGTAAAATGTAGCCACTAATTAAACTTATTCCCATTACAACAAGAACTGCAACCACCCCTGTTATGGCTATGGTTATTGTCTTGGCTAGGACTATTTTCCACCTATCTAATCCTGATGAAACTATATTCTTTATAGTATTATTCCTAAACTCCTCTGCCGTTACCATATCCACAAACATAATTATAAAAAATACTCCTGAACTCATAAGCCCCGTAATACTTTCAAGGGTTGTAAAGTAGTTATTGGTAAAAGTGTTTCTCGAAAAAAGTATATTCATACCCAGGGCTAAGATTGATAGAATAGCCACTATATTCAAATAATACTTCCTGGTAAAGTTCCTCTTTAATTCTGCCTTAATATACCTACGCATTTTTGCCACCTCCAACTAAGTCTATATAATAATCCTCTAGCTTCATTCCCTCTTCTACTATAGACCTAATTATTATTCCATTTTCATACAAGATCTTAACAACAGTTTCAGACTCATTTATATAGTCATACAAGTAAATGTATCCGTCATTACTAACCTTGTAGTCTAGGCTTTTAAGTTCTCTTTCTAAGATAGTAGTAGCAAGTTCTGTCTCATTAACCTTAATCTTTAACATCTGCCTACATTCCCTATCTAGTTCCTCCTTACTAATCTCTCTTACAAGTTGCCCCTTCTTCATAAAACCATACTGAGTTGCAATTTGTGAAAGCTCATCTAAAATATGACTGGAGATTAAAACTGTTACACCCTTTTCCTTGTTTAACCTTAAAATCAGCTTCCTTAAGTCAACAATCCCCTCAGGATCTAGCCCATTTATAGGCTCATCTAGGATTAAAATATCTGGATCAGAAAGTAAACTTAGGCCAATGCCCAACCTTTGTTTCATACCTAGGGAAAAACTTTTAAATTTTTTCTTCCCAAGCTCCCCTAGTTTAATAAGTTCTAAAACTTCATCAACAACCTTCTTATCCTCTATTCCTTTTTGTATCCTATAGTAGTCCAGGTTTTCCCTGGCAGACATATAGGGGAAAAAGCTTGGTGTTTCTACTACAGAACCAATCCTCTTTCTTCCATCCCCTAGCTTTTTCTTGTCTCCACTGTTAAAAATTTCCACTCCCCCACTAGTAGGGTTAACCATACCTATTATCATCTTCAATATTGTAGACTTACCACTTCCATTTTCTCCAATTAGGCCATAAATATCCCCCTGTTTTAAATGTATATTCACATTATCTACAGCCTTTTGCCTTTTATATACCTTTGTTAAATTATCCGTTTTAATAATAACATTCTCCATATATTTCACCTCACTAATATAATATAATCCAAGCTAAAAGAATCTATAAAGTAAATCTTAAGAAAGGATTAATTTTTCAACTTAAAGCCTATACCCCATATAGTTTCTATATATTCCTCCTCTTGGTCAAACTTTTGTATCTTAGTCCTAAGGTTACTAATATGAACATTTAGAGTGTTGTCATCCATAAAGGCATCTTCCCCCCAAATACTTTCATATATATTAGACTTGGTAAAAACCTTCTTGGGATAGGTCAAAAGAAGTCTTAAAATATCATATTCCTTAACCGTTAGCTTTATCTCTGATCCTCCTACCAGGACCCTTCTTTCAGTATTATTTAGCTCTAGGTTCTTAAAGCTAATTATATCCTCCCTAGCATTCTTGCCAGTAGAAAATTGGAAAAACCTCCTAAGCTGGGCCTCTACCCTTGCTAAGACTTCAGCCACTTCAAAGGGTTTTTCTATAAAATCATCAGCCCCCATCTTTAGTAGGTTAACCTTTGTTTCAGTATCTAGCTTGGCAGAAATCACTATTACAGGAATAGTATCCTCCTTCCTAAGTTCAATAAGTAACTCTTCACCAGTAAGTCCTGGCATCATAAGGTCCAAAATTACCAAGTCTGCCCCCGACATACTATAAACCATCTTGCCCTCTGTGCCAGAAAAACTTTGCCTTACCTTGTACCCCTCAGCTAGTAAAATTTCCTTAAGTAAATTATTTATATCCTCATCATCTTCCACTATAAGTATTTCTATATCTTCCTTTTTTTTCATAGTTCCCTCCATTATTTAAAGCCTATAAACTCTCCTATTTATTTTACATTATAATATACTTTTCCTAAAATAATAAAAAAATAAGGGGTAAGTCCCCTTATTTTTTTATGCTGCCATATGTGTTTTTAAGTTTTTTGTCAAATTGTTCTCTACTATTTCATATTCTTCATTTAAAAGCTTCCAAATATAAAACCTATTGTAGAACAGAGGGAAGGTTATTATGCCAAATAGTCCATATGGTAAATCTCCCAAGCCTTTATAGAAGATTATAGACAATAAAGCATACCCACCCATAACAAGAAATCCTGTTATATCC
>JASLBE010000052.1 GCA_030146705.1 Tissierellales bacterium
GTTTAGCTTAAGTATATCATAACAACTCCTATTCACTAAAGTCATAAGACCTTATATTATAAACTTTATTTTATTTTTAAGCAAACAAAAAAGGGGAAAGATTCCTCTCCCCTAGTTGGTCTAATATTAAGCTAATAATTTTTTTATTGTTTTTAAAGTAATATTTGGTACAACAGAAAAAGTATGGTTCATATGGACTCTCTCTGTTATACTATGCCCATCATATCCAAATGTACCAATGTTTACAACTGGAACATTTATTTTTAAAATATCATCTATTGGATGGGTATATTTAACACCCCAGGCTGGCATATTGCACTTAAGAGCATTTAAGCTATCTATATCACTGTCAATAGCCATAAAACTAGCGTCTGATATATAAGGATAAAAATATTTTACAACAAGTGGCCTATCTGAATGATCCTGAACTTCATTAATTGATTCTTTCACACTTTCAAGTAACTTCCTTTCATTATCATCTTCACCAGTTAGGGCAATTGGCGCAGAATATACAGACCCAAAAAATATTATTAATGTTGGAACTTTTTCATCTTCCCACCTATCCCATGTAGCCTCTATAACCCTTGTAGAAAAATCCCTCAAATCCATTTTAGGGTCAGATTCGTGGATTTTTAAGGTCTCAGTTTCTAAAAACCTATTAAACTCTTCTCCATACCTGGCTTCCATATGTTTTATATATTCTTCCCAGGTAAAAACCCTAGGCTTCCAAGGCAAGACTTCATACTTTTCTCCTACCATTTTACAGTATTTTTCATACCTTTTATTAAGTTCTTCAACAACCCTATTAAAGGCTTGTAATCCAACATCTTTAGCAATGTTTGAAACATCCCTAGGACTCATTTTATGGGTGAAAAAATTATAGTAGGCAAGACTTGATAAGGCTGTCTGCACTGTATATCCTTCCTTGGTATCCTTTTGCTTTAAGCTAATTGGTGGAAGGGTTCTCTCACCCTGAAATTCATCTGTTAAGTCTGGGTTTAAGTCCATAATCCTGGTTATTTCGGCTATTAAAAGATTTGGGTCAAAGCCTGAAAAAGGATGACCTACATGTGATTCTGCCCCAAAAGCATAATAGGCTGGTAAAAGTTTACCTATGGTTCCAAAATAAATATACCTATTAATGTCAGTATCATAGTGGGGTGTAGAATAGTCTGCATTTATTGCAGCAATATACTCAAGCCCATATTGATCCTTCCACTGGTTGAAAATTTTAAGGGCAGATATTACCCCTCTAGACCCATCTTCTTCATCACATTCTGCCAGGTGGACTAAGTTACCATCTAATTCATCTAGGTTTTCTGAAAAATACTTCATAATTGCCATATGTCCAGCAACACCAGCCTTCATATCCAAGGCCCCCCTGCCAAACATATACTCTCCTGTTTCTATATCCTGCCTAACCTTGTCTGATATATTTAACTCCTTTAATTTCTCAACTAAAATATCTGGTTCAGTAGCATAAGCTTTAACTTCTCTGTAATCATCTATTCCAACAGTATCTATGTGCCCCATTAGGATAATTGTCTTGTTGCTAGTTCCTTTTTTCCCCCTAAGAAGTGATATACAATTATGCCTATCAACTTCATCATTTAATGTTTTTTGGTAGACTAGTTGGTCCTTATTTTCTTTAAAGTAATCAAGTTCTCCATAAAAATCATAAATATATTTTGCAACCCTACTCTCTCCACCATTATCCTTCCTTACAATACTAGGTATTTGTACCAAAGCCTTAGTCAAACCCTTTACTTCATCAAAAAAGTCTAAATACATAGTAGCTCCCCCCTCCTTATCTTTCATAAACTACCTCTCCATCAAATATTGTCATATCTACCTTGGTATCTAATATCTTATCTTCTGGAATCTCAAATAAGTCCTGGGATAGTACCACTATATCTGCTAGTTTTCCCTCCTCTATACTCCCCTTAATATCCTCCTCAAAAGAAATGTAGGCCCCATCTATAGTAAAGCCTCTTATTGCTTCTTTCATGGATATTTTTTGATCACTTAGCCAACCCTCTTTTGGCTCTCCTTCCTTGCCCTTCCTTGTAACCCCATGGTAAATTCCTTGGATTACAGAAAATGGTTCAACAGGGGAATCCGATGAAAAAGCTGTTTTTATACCCTTATCTAACATAGTTCTCCAATTGTAGGAAGTTTTTTCTAATTCTGGCTTAACCCTCTCCCTAACCATCTTCCAATCATAATCTAAAAATATCGGTTGGACATAAGCCACACCGTCTATGGCCTTTAACCTATCCATAAGTTCATTTGTAGTTATTTGAAAATGGACAATCCCATGTCTATGGTCATCTTTTGGATCTTCCTTAAGGGCCAGCTCCAAGCTTTCTATCGCCTCATCAATTGCCCTATCACCTATGGCATGGATTGCTATTTGCATATTATTTTTATGGGCTGTCCTAACTAGGTAGTTTAGCTCTTCATTTGTAAAAACTGGAATACCGCAAGTATCAGTTCCTAGGTAGGGCTCTGATAGGTAGGCTGTCCTCGCTCCAAGGGACCCATCTGTTAATAGTTTAAGTGGCCCAATTTTAAACCTATTAGTCCCCTGGCCGGTCCTATAACCAAGACTTAGGAACTTATCCAACAACTCCTTGCTTTGTAGGAGACATTGCTGGTAAACCCTTATATTTAGCCCTCCTTCATCTTCTAAAAGCTTATAGCCTCCTAATACTTCTTCAATATTCTCTTGTATATCATCAGTTTGAATAGAAGTTATTCCCTGGCTATGAAGGTCTCCTATGGCTAATTTCAAAGTTTCTTTTATGTCCTCCTTGCTTGGCTTTTGCTTTAAAACTTTAATATAGTTCCTAGCCTCTTCACTAAAAACACCTGTTGGATTACCGTCCTTATCAAGATAGACTTCTCCACCTTCAACCTGCTTAACAGACTTATCTACCCCGGCTGCCTCTAAAGTTTTACTATTTACTGCCATTATATGGTAGCAAGCACGAGTGGTAATTATCAAATGCTTGTCTGAAATCTTATCTAGGTCATCCTTATTTGGGAACCTTTTTTCTCCTTCTGTAAAAAAATCCTGGTTCCAACCAATTCCTTCTATAATCTCTCCTTCTGCTAGCTTATATTTTTCTATATGTTTTTTAAACCTTTCTATTATTTCCTCTATTGACTTTACCCCTCTTAAGTCAACATTTTTCTTGTTTTCTGAACAATTTAAATAATGAAGGTGGGAATCATTAAAGCCAGGAACAACAAGCTTCCCTTCTAGGTCTATTAGATCTGTAGCTTCACTTTTCAAGCTTAAAATTTCTTCATTATTTCCTACTTTTTCAATTTTATTTCCCTTAATATAGACTGCCTCTACAAAATCATCCTTATTATTGGCTGTATAAACTTTAGCATTATATAATATTTTTTCCATAGTTTCCTCCTTATAATATTATTCCTTATCCTTGTCCTCATAAAAGATCTTGAAGTTTGGATCAATTTCACCAATTCCTAAATACCTAGCCTTATAGTCCTTCATTAATTCTATAAATTTAGGACTTAAAATTAAAATTGTAAAAACATTTATAAAAGTTGGTAGGGCGTTACTAATATCACCTATTAACCAAACAGTCTGTCCAGGTAAACCTATTGTATAGGCTAAAACTACAACTATCATACCTGGAATAGGGTAAAGGAGATTATAAATTTTAAGAATCCACTGCCTAGTCTCCTTGCGTTTTCCTAAAAGATGCCTTAAAACTGTTTCATAGTAGGCATACCAACCTCCTGTTGTTGTAAGTCCTAAAAGGAAAATTGAAATTGCTATTAGATACCTACCAAAACTACCAACCCCAGCTTCAAATCCCATAAGGGCTAGAGTAGCTCCATCTGCACCTGTTTCCCAAACACCAGTAATTAATACTACAAAGGCAGATACAGAACATACAACTAAAGTATCTATAAATACCTCAAAAGCTCCCCAAAGTCCTTGTTTAACAGGATGGTCAGTCTTAGCAGTAGCATGAACCATTGGAGAAGTTCCCCAACCAGCCTCATTACTATAAACTGCCCTTGCCATACCTAGCCTTATGGTTTCCTTAGTTGCAACTCCCGCAAATCCACCTATGGCTGCATGACCATTAAATGCTGAAGTGAAAATTAGCTTAAACATACTTGGAACCAAACTTATATTTTTAAAAACTATAAACAAACCACCAAAAACATAGAAGAGTAACATAGGTGGAACTATTTTTGAAGCTATTTCTCCAAGTCCCTTTACACCTCCACTTATCATCCCATAGGATAAAATTACATATAAGATACTTATTATTATTGGGTTTACATTAAAAGTTCCAGCAACCGCCTCTGAAACTGTGTAGTTTTGAACTGTTAAGAAGAATGTGGAAAATATTCCTATACCAAATAAAATAGCTAAAACCCTCCAAATTTTCCAGCCCTTTTCTTCACCTAAGCCCTTTTCTATGTATACTGTTGGCCCACCTATAACTTGGCCTTCTAAATCATGTGTCCTATAATGTACTGCCAGGGTAACCTCTGCTAGCTTTATTATCATTCCAAAAAGTGCTGAAAACCACATCCAAAATACTGCACCAGGTCCTCCAGCAGCTATTGCCGTTGCAACCCCTGCAATATTTGCTACCCCTACTGACCCACCAATAGCAACTGTTAAGGCTTGGAAGGGGTTTAGGGTTCCTTCTTTTCCATCATTGTCCTGCTTAAATATCTTTCCAAAAGTTTCCTTAATAATGTGGCCAAACCTTCTAAATTGAAATCCTCCAGATATAATAGTAAAATAAATTCCTGTAATGGTTATTAAGGCTAACAGTGGAAGTCCCCACATAAAACCTGCTACTGACTCTAAAATACTCTCTAAGCTCATTTACAATTCCTCCTTTTAATTTATTGAGTAAGGTTAAAATTTTTTAATAAAAATTCCTCCTTTCCAGATTTATAATAATTCTGTCTAATTCTTACAGCTATAATATCAGAAGTTTTAATTAAAGTTAGAGTTTTCTGAATATTCTTTTTGTATTATTTTATCATTTTTTTAATTTTTTTGTATTTATATACAAAAAAATAGCTAGTTAAACTAGCTACCTATTTCCTATTTTATATATTATTTTTTTAAACTTGAGAATAAAGCTAATATTAAACTTGTCATCATTATCTGATAAATCCACACCTAGTAATTCTTCTATTTTTCCTATCCTGTACCTAAGGGTGTTACTGTGGATGAAAAGTTCTTCTGAAGCCAGCTTATAATTACAATCATTCTTCAAAAATACATCTAGAGTTTCTAGTAAGTCTAGACTCTCTTTTTTAAAAAGCTTACTTAAGACCCCATCTTTCTCCCTTAGTATAAAGTCGTAAATATCCTCTAACTTTATAATGGAAAATATCCCCAAGTCCTCATAGAAATTTATAAGCCGGTCTTTTAAAATATATTCGCTTAAATTTATGGCCTCTAAGCTTTCATTGTAGCTGTCTTTTATCTTGCCAATATCATCAGTATAGCTACCAATCCCAACCTTGAAATCATGCTGGTCTCTAACCTTAGACATCCTAGTTACAATTTCACTTATCTTTTTTGTAAAAGTTTCCTTACTTTCCTCCTCTTTTTCAAAGTTATAAATCATTACAAACCTATCTCCAGTTAAAATTCCAGTTAAAATGTTCCCCCTACCTAGGACTAAATGGATTATGTCAATTGCCTCTCTCATAATATAAAAATTATCATTATAAAAATTGTTGTCCTTATACCTATCTACAATTGAAATAACAACAAAACTCCTTTTAACATAATCCAAAACCTGCTTTAAATCATAATATATCCTATCCCTATCCAGGCTTTCATCAAATAAGAGCCTGGCTATTAACTGTTCCTCTTTTTGCCTCTTGTACCTATTTTCAAGATAGGCTTCACCATATTTTAGGATTAAATACATATAGGCAGTATAAAGGTACTTATAGTCATTTACATCAAATTCTTCATTAATTTCATCCAACCAAATAACCAGGTAAAACATAGTTATAGATTCATAAACTACTGGTAAGACAATCCATGACCGCCCCTTATAAATGCCTTCATAGGAGGTGTGCCTAACTATATTTATCCTATTGTATATTTCAACTTTCTCATGCTCATAGCTAGGATTTAAAACCTCTTCATAGTCCTGGTCCAAAGTTTTAAAAACCCTTCCCTGAGATGTATAGGTCCGCTCTTTAATAACATCAATTATATGGACCTCTTTTTTAAAGGTATTTCCTAAGTTTCTTACTAGTCTTTCAACCTCCCTATCAACTAAGGGATTGGTTGAAATTGTCTCGCTAGTCTTAAGCTCTATATTCTTATATATATATTTAAAAAATTTAGTCTCCTCTACATTGTCCTTTATATTTTCTACTGTATATTTAGCTGGAATTAAAACCATAGGCTTTTTTACATTGTTTAACCTTCTCGCCTCTTCCAAGACTATATTTTTATTCTTATCTATGAAAAAGCCCACTGCTGAAATATTTTCGTCAGCATTTAACTTTTCAATATATTCCTTAATTTTTTCCCTGGTCAAGGGTCTGTCAAATTTAACTAGGGCAAAACTGTTAGGTTTTAAATTTATTTCGCCCCTTATATCAACTAGGTCAACCTTGAATATTTCATTTTCCATCCTATTAAAGCCTGAGATTAGGTTTATCCCCTTTATAAAAGATGAGTCGAAAATTTCCTTAAATTTTAGCATATCCACTCTCCATTTTTGCAAGTAAATTATAGGCTAGCCTTATTACAAATACTATAATATCTACAATATTCACTACACTTACTACTTAGGTCATAATCTTCCATCTTGTCCTTGTTCTTTACAAAGTTTACAAAACCTTCAACTTCCTCTACTGTATTTTTTATTTTTTCCTGGTCTAGGTCTATTTCTATAAACTCGCCCTTCTCCAGTAAATGAAGTTTACCAGAAGTGGTAGGTCTTTTAAAAATCCCCTCTAAAATATAGGCATAAAACCTTATTTGGTCCTTATAGTCATCATATATTGATTGCCTATTATAGACCTTATTTGTCTTATAGTCCACTATTTCTATTTCTCCATCTAATATATTAATCCTATCTATAACTCCTACAAACCTGCCACCAGCAACTTCTATATTAAACTCCTTCTCCCTATATATTTTATCATAATCTTCCCTATAATCTTTTATATAGTTGGTTACATATGGCTCTAATTCTCTTATCAAGCCCTCTTCATAACCTGCCTCCCTAACTAGTTTTCTTAAAAGCAAGTTGCTATCTAGTCCTGTCCTATAAAGTTCACAAAACTTGTGGACTAGGTTTCCCTTTTCCAAGCTTGAAAGATTTCCACCAGCTAGTTTAAGTCTTAGGTCTTCCTCTTTAGGGGCTAGGACATCTAACTTATTAGCCAAATTTAAAAATCTATCAAGGTAGTACTCCCTCCTACATCTTTTAAACTTCATAAACTGGCTTATACTAAACTTATCAACTACAATCTTATTATAGTCTTCATCTTCTATTAGTCCCTTTGGATAAAATTCTCCTTCCAGCTTAAGGTCTTCTCTAATATAGCCCCTAAGGTCCTGGTCCTTATGGTCGCCAGGAATTTCTCCAATAGTTTTAGTTAGGCTAGTATTAAACTGGCCCTTAAGAGTTTTTTTAAAGCCCTGGACCTTACCCTGGCTCCCAAGTATTAATAGTTTTTCAGCCCTAGTCATAGCAACATAAAGGATCCTTAAATTTTCTTCCTCATCCTTAGTCCTATTTTTCTCCTTTAATAGTTTATAAAAACCATCCCTATTATGGATATTCAAGCCAAGTCCCAGGGCCTTATCATATAAAATACTATCCAGCCTATTGTTTTCACCACTAGCTAATTCTGGCAGGATAACTACTGGAAACTCCAAACCTTTGGACTTATGAATAGTTAGTATCCTTACTGCATTTTCATTTTCAGATACAACAGTTGCCTGACCAATTTCCCTTTTTTCAAGTTCTTCTATATAGGAAAATATATTATAGTTTTCATAATCTCCATTGTTTTCATAGTCCAAAAATATGGTTAAAAGTTTTTCTATATTTCCATATTTTTGCCTACCATTCTCCAAGAGCAGGACCAGGTCCTTATACCTAGTAATTTCCAATAGTTCTTCTAAAAACTCATAGTTGTTCAAGTCCCTTTTCCTTGTAAGTAGGTGGTCATAGACCCCTATAACATAGTCTACTAGTTCCCTATCTTTTACATAGTCCCTACTAGCATATAGTTTTAACCTTTGGTCTATCCTACCCTCTTCCATCATTATGAGGTAAATCTCCTCATCTGACAAGCCTAGGATAGGAGACCTTAAAAAACCTGTATTAGCTAGGAGGTCCTTAGGGTTTTCCAGTGCCCTAAAAGCATTCACTAGGTCCATAATCTCTTGGCTTTTAAAAAGTCCCGTTGCTCCTAGGTTATAGTAGGGAATATTATATTTCCTTAAACTTTCTTCATATATACCGACCCTAGTTTTAGCCCTAAACAACAGGGCTATATCTCCAAATTCAAACTCTCCAGACCCAACTAACTCTAATATTCTTTTTGAAATTAAATCACTTTCATAAAGCCTAGCATAGTCTATTGGACTTTCTCCAGCTGGAATTTCTAAGTCTTCCTTGTTTAGAATTTCAACTTCTATATTTTTATCTGATTTTAAATTCGGCCTTAAACTACTGTATTCTCGGTCCATAAGTTTTTCAAAAAGTCCATTTATAAACTCCATTATATTTTCATTGGTCCTATAGTTTTCATTTAACTCTATTAAATTTTCAGGCCCCAATGCCTTAATGTCCTCCAATGTATCATAG